>JAKAJO010000075.1 GCA_021813745.1 Acidobacteriota bacterium | reverse complement strand
CGCACCAGCCGCTCTGCCTCGGCCCTGCTCCGACGACGCCTCGTTGTACTCGTACCAATCTCACCCATGCTCCGAGTTCAACACGCGATCAGCTGCGAGAAAAGATGTGCTTGCCCGGACGGATACTTTTCACCGCAGGCACAGCCGGCGTGCATGGTTTTGAGAATCTGAGGGTTGACCGCGTTCCAAAGGCGCAAGGCGAAAAGGAGATCCTGTTGGACACGAACTGGCTATTTCTGGTCGAAGAGCTGGTGGTGACGCAGGAGAAAGAGCCCGGCCGCTGAGATGATTCTGGACGGGATGGGCGCGCGGTGCTGAAATTGGGCGAGAGTGACCTGGAGAACTTTAGCGCTGTGCAACCTTTTTTGCAGGGGCGCATCTGATCCATTAACAAGCAGAGGCTTTCCCCGAATGTCGACCTATCCAATGAAGGTGTCCATTCCACATTAAGGGTCCGGCAACGGATCCTTCCCCAAGACCCCACCAGGTTTCCCTCCTCAAATCAACGCCTCTCGAGCGGGCCTGCCGGAAGGCAGGCCCACACGCTCTTTCTCGCTACAATCGAAGAGTGAAGCGGAACTCATTTCCATCCAATAACGACCCGTTGCAGGAGGAAGTTCAGGAGCTGGACGGACTTTTTGCGCATGCAGGTCTGGTGCGCAGTCGCCGGGGTACGCCTGCGGGGATTACACGGGTTCTGCGGCTGGAGCGTGCGATGCCGCAGGAACTGACCCTTCCGGCACAGGAGACGCGCATCGCCGCGAATGGAGTGGAGTGGATTGCAGTGCAGGGCTGGGGCAGGATGAAGTGGCTGTGGCACGGCTTTAGCACGCGTCGTGGCGGAGGCAGCCGCGCTTATTGTGCTGAAGGAACTCTGGGCGAGTTGAACCTGGGATTGACTTCAGCAGATGACCGGTCTGTTGTGACCGAGAACCGGCGGTTGCTGGCGGGGGCTATCACCGGCAGCGCCGAGACACCGCTGGTGACGCTCAGGCAGGTGCACTCGAATCTGGTTGTGCGCTTATCCAAGGCGGACGTGGACCTGCGTGCACCTCGCAGAGGCGATGGCCTGATGACAGACGAGCCGGGCCTGTTGCTTGCGGTGCAGACTGCCGATTGCATTCCTGTTCTGGTGGCGGACACAAAGAGGCACGTGGTGGCGGCATTCCATGCGGGATGGCGTGGAACGGTGAAGCGCATTGTGGAGACCGGTGTGGGGCGGATGCGGCTGGAGTACGGATGCCGGCCGGAAGACCTGGTGGCCGCGATTGGGCCGGGAATTGGTGCCTGCTGCTATGGGGTGGGCGATGAAGTCATGTCCGCTTTTGAGTCCCAGTTTGCGTACGCGAGGGAACTGTTTTGCGAGGTCTATGACTCGGATCCGGTGCGAATCAGGTACCCAATGCTGTTCTTGACGCAGCGAGCGCCGGGCCACTCTCCGATTGGGCCGCAGCTCCACGTGGATTTGACCGAGGCCAACCGGCGGCAACTGGTGGACGCGGGTGTGAAGGCAGAAGCGATTCGCGTGGTGGGTGGATGCACGAGCTGCCATCGCGACTTGTTCTTCTCGCACCGTGGGTCGCAAGGTTTCACGGGCCGGATGATGAGCGTGATCGGAATTCGACCCCACTCAAAGTAATCTCAAGGCAGAGTGTTGGGTGCCAGCGCCGCCCTGCGGTGCGGTCGATGCTGCTCCTGAATCAATGTGCGGTGACGAGCGGCGATTCCCTCACGAAGCGGCCACTCTGTGCGATGCCTGAGGCATCCATGGGTGAATCGGAAATGCTCAAGAGTCCGCAGCGCGTGCACGAGGCAAGGAGGCTGCTCGATGGGGCACTTTTATCGAGCAGCAGTGGAAGTGGAGGTCCCGACGGGCCCTTGGGCTGTGTACGCGCGCTTGAAGGAGATAAGCCGACGCAAAAGTGAGAGTTTGGAGGCAATCTCCGGGTCGGCCTTCATGCGCGCTACGGCCGCCTGCCACAGCGCGACAAAGATTCCGACGAATAGTCCAAGCACGATAGCCATGAGAACGATCAAAGTGCGCTTGGGAGAAGATCGCCGATCGGGCGGCAGCGCCGGATCGACCACCTGAATCAATGCGCCTTCTTTGGCTTCGTCCAGTTTGGCGAGCTCGAATTGGCGGGCCAGGATGTTGAAGATGGTCTCGTAGTACTGGACATCACGCATTTTGCGCATGTATTCGAGCCCAGCTTCGGGAATCTTACCTTTGGGCACGATGAGTCCACCGGCAGCTTCCTCAGAGCCGCCGAGGCGAGCCAACTGCGCGCGCAAGCTGTCCAGCTCCTGTTGCGCCTGCACAAGTTCGGCATTCTGGCCGGTGGCGTAGGTCTGCATAGCCTGGATCTGCACTTCCTTGGCTGTGATCTGGGCGCGTAAGGAGGCTGCGGCTTCAATTAGCGCCGTTGCCTGGCTGTTCACCTGAATCAGTCCGGTTTTTTGCTCGGTCACCTTCAGGTTTTCTTCCGCGGTCTCCAGATTGTCCTTGGCCTGCTCGAGTTGCTGCTGGAAGAAGAGCCTGCGCTGGCCGGCTTCGGTGATGGCGAGGTTCTCAGAAAGATGACGGAACTGGTCGACATACCCGTTGGCCATTTCTGCAGCCCTGCGCGGATCGCGATCCTCAACGGAGATGTGAATGAGCCCGTCTTTTCCACTGCCATCCACGGTCGCATACTTTTCAAAAGCCTTACGCGCATCAGAAAGGTATTTTTTCTTGTATTCCTGCATGAGGCCGTAGTGCTGAATCATGGCATCTTCAACGGTGTTGGACTTCAGCATGGCCACGTACATGTCATTGGGATTCTTGAGACCAAGGCTACCGCCAGCGAGGGCGGCCATTCCGCCCAGGCTGCCCAACTGCGAGGCAAGGGCAGCGCTCATGGAAGATCCCTGCTGTGGGGGCAGCAGAGTCACTGTGGCGGTGTACTTCGTGGGAAGAAGAAGCGAAATGATCACCGCAATCAGGGCAAATGCGATCGTGATTGTGAGAATGATCCGCTTTCGCTCTGCCAGCACAATAATCAGGTCGAGCAGAGAGATCTCATCATCTTGCGGGAACCTTGTGCTTGAGTGCGCGAGTCGAGAGCCTGGTGCTTGCTCTTTCAGCTCAGGTAGGGAGACTTCTGATGCCATTGGCTCCTGCCGTTATCTGCATGCGAGACGACGTTAGGAAGTATTGTACCGAAGTGTTGGCAGCGCCGCGTGAGAATCCCTTGCAATGTGTTTGGATGACATCCGTCAGGTGACGAGTTGGGAAAGCAAAGGGGCGATTCCAAATCGATTCGGGAGAAATCGGCGAAACTTCGTGATTCCCCACAGGGTTGAAGTTCCCGAGGGCTGCGGAGTCCAATGCCAGCGCCTTTCGCTCCGGGCGAAGGCATGATATGGGCTCCACCACTTTCAGCCCAGGGGAGGATTTGCTCTTGGGGCGCCCGGCGGCGCAGGGATGTGGACGGATGGATGGGGACTGAACCCAGATCGGCAGGCGCGACGCGTGAGCGCGCGCGGGGAGAGGCGGCAAACAGCCGAATGCAAGAGCGAGGGAGGATGCGGGAGTAGTGCTTCAGCGTTGGCCCGGATGCTGGGATGGGCACCCGGACCGCATAGAAAAGTGCAAGGAATCAGGAGGCACTGGGCGTGCTGCTGGAAGCTTTGGCGGCCTCGCCGGGGTTCACGAGGTCGCGTAACTCCTTGGACGGCTTAAAGTAAGGAACACGCTTTGCGGGGACCTCGACTCGTTCGCCGGTCTTTGGGTTGCGACCAATGCGGGGGTTACGCTGGCGAATTCGGAAAGAACCGAAGCCGCGGATCTCGATCTTGTCACCGCTTTGCAGGGCGGAAATGACAGACTCGAAGACGGTCTCAACGATCACTTCACCGTCGCGGCGGGTGAGGTCACCAAGGCGGGTCACCTTCTCGACCAGGTCAGCTTTTGTCATATCGTACAGGCCTCCGCTCCCAGAATATAAACCGATTGTGGCTGGTCAGGCCGTAAAAAATCAAGGCTGGAAGGGAGATTTTCGCCTTTAACATCAACGAATTGACGGAGGAGGGGTCTGCGAATTGACGGAGGAGGGGTCTGCGAGACCTAGATGGGGGATTGCCGTTCGGGTCGAACCATATATGATTGCGTCAGCTTTTCGAAGGGTGAAAAGAGCGGGGCTTGAAGCGGGCCAATGATGCCGAACGAGCATAAACATTACAGTTTTGTCATTCCAGCCTATAACGAAAGCGGCCGGATTCCCAAGACGCTGGAGTCGGTGGTGCAGTGCATTCGCACGCATGGCTGGGCTGCCGAAGTCATTGTCGTCAACGACGGTTCCAAAGACGATACTGCCCAGGTGGTCAGGAAGATTTCCGCGCAGTCGCCGGAGGTGCGTCTGATTGAGAACCCGGGAAACCGGGGTAAGGGCTATAGTGTGCGCCACGGCATGATGGAAGCGCAGGGCGACGTGGTCATGTTCACGGACTCCGACCTTTAGGCGCCGATTGAAGAGGCGGAGCGGCTGTTTGCGGCGATTGAAAAGGGCGCGGATATCGCGATCGGCTCGCGCTGGCTGGAGAGTGGGCGCCAGACGCACCGCCAGCCACTCTACCGGCAGTTCTTCGGGCGCTGCTTCAATCTGGTAACGCGCATGGTGATGAATTTGCCGTTTGCCGATACGCAATGCGGATTCAAGGCCTTCACTCGGAACGCCGCGCTGACGGTGTTTCAGCTCCAGACGATCGAGCGGTGGGGCTTTGACCCGGAGATCCTGTTTATTGCAATCAAGCGGGGCTTCAAAGTGGTGGAAGTACCGGTCAGCTGGGCCCACGACGAGCGCACACGGATGAGCTACCTGAAGGACGGAATGAAGATGTTGGAGGAACTGGCCATTATCCGGTGGAATGCTCTTCTGGGCCGCTACAACAAGAAGGTGTCGGCGCGCCCGCTCACACATCAGAGCCACTAGCGACCCCAGAAGGCTCAATTGCAGCAGGAAAAATGGACTTGAGTTTCGTGTCGTGGCCGATGGACGGCAGGGGTGGAAATGCCGCATTTCCAAAGCCACGGCCGAAGTCCCATTCCTGAAGAAGTTTTCCAGTTTTGGGGGAGTCAATCCGCGTGGGTGTGTGATAGTCTCCGGGCAAGTTCCACAAAGAGCCATCTTTTTGCTCGCTGCGTGCAATGTCCTGACGAAGCGAAAAGACTCAGCAGGGGAAGACCAATGAGAAGTCCGGTTCGCGGTAGCTTGCGCGCGCTCGAAGCGTGTGCCGTGATGGCTTGTGTTCTGATGCCGGGGATGCGTGCGTGGGGGCAGGGAGCGGCACCGATTGCGCAGCAACGGATTGTGGAGTCGATTGACGATTCACAGCGGGTGACGCTCAAGGGCAACACACTTCCAATCGCGCAGGTCCGTTTTGACCAGGGGCCGGCTCCGGCGTCGATGCCTGCCGGACGGATGATCCTGGTTTTGCGACGAAGTGCTCAGCAGGAAGCCGACTTGCAAACCTACTTACAAGAAGTCCAAAATCCGGCTTCGGCCAATTTTCACAAGTTTCTTACGCCGGATGCCTTTGGGCAGCGCTTTGGGGTGGGCGATGCGGATCTGGCGCAGGTGCAGTCGTGGCTGGAGAGCCATGGCCTGCAAGTGAAGAAGACGGCAAAGAGCCGCATGGCGATTGAGATCACGGGGAGTGTGGGCCAGGTGGAGGCTGCCTTCCAAACGTCAGTGCATCGTTATATGGTTTCGGACCAGCAGTTCTGGGCGAATGAAAGTGATCCGCAGATTCCCGAGGCGCTTGCGCCGGTGGTGGCAGGCCTTGCCTCGTTGAACAGCATCAAGCCTAAGCCTCAGGTGATTCGCGGACCGAGTGGCGTGTACGACGCGAAGACGCATACGATCACGCCGACTTACAC
Organism: Acidobacteriota bacterium; assembly: GCA_021813745.1. Taxonomy (GTDB): domain Bacteria; phylum Acidobacteriota; class Terriglobia; order Terriglobales; family Acidobacteriaceae; genus Telmatobacter. The sequence continues at coordinate 134,167 of JAKAJO010000075.1, read as the reverse complement.
GACCGGGAACTCTACAAATGGGTACTACATTTTTCTGGGACCGGCGGATGCGGCGACAATCTATGACACGCCGACGGTATTGAATCCGCATCTTTCGGGTACAGCCCTCGATGGCACGGGCGTGACGATCGGGATTGCGGGTGACTCAAACATAGACGTGACGCAGAACGCGAATTATCGCGCGACCTTTGGCTTGCCGGCCAAGGCCACGACGGTGGTTTTGGATGGCACGGATCCTGGGCAGAACAGTGATGAAGTCGAGGCATATCTCGATACGCAGGTGGCAGGCGGGATTGCGCCCAATGCAAATGTGATCTTGTACACGGCGGCAGATACGAGCTTCCAATCGGGGTTGTTCCTCGCGATTCAACGCGCGCTGGACGACAATCAAGCCGATATCCTCAACGTGAGTTTTGGCGCATGCGAGCAGGCCTTGGGCGCGGCGGGCAACCAATATGTATCGAGCCTTTGGGAGCAGGCGGCGGCGCAGGGGATTGCAGTAACGGTGTCATCGGGCGACAGCGGCTCGGCGGGCTGCGACGATCCCAACACGGAAAATGCGGCCACAATGGGACTGGCGGTGAATGGCATTGCGTCGACGCCTTACAACATCGCGGTCGGCGGCACAGACTTTGACGCGCTTTATACGGGCACATTTCCGGCGAGCTTCCTGAATTATGTGGACGTGACGAACACGCTGCCCAACCATCGCAGCGCTCTTTCGTACATTCCCGAGGAGCCGTGGAACGACTCAACTCTTCCCAACCAATCCATCGCAAAGAATGTGCCGTACTCAGTCACGACGGGAAGCTCCAGCGACAACAACATTGTGGCCGGTGGGGGTGGTCTGAGTACGGTGTATCCGGCGCCGGTGTGGCAGAGCGGCTTTGCGAGCGGGACGATGCGCAACGTGCCGGATATCTCGTTCCTGGCGGGGAACGGCTTTTATGGTGCTTCATGGGGCATCTGCACCAATGTGGATCCGGCAGGAGCCGATTGTGCGGCTGGAGCGACGGGCAACAACTTCAACCTGTCGGGCGTGGGCGGCACGTCGGCCGCTGCACCGGCATTTGCGGGCATGCTGGCTCTGGTGGAACAGAAGGTGGGATCGCGGCTGGGACAGGCAAACGATGTGCTGTACCAGCTGGCGAAGACGCAATACGGCACGGTCTTTCACGATGTGACGACGGGGGACAACTCGGTGGTTTGTGTCTCAGGCACACCGAATTGCGCATTGAACCCCACGTACAATTTTCTGACTGGCTACAACGCGACAACGGGATATGACACGGCAAGCGGATTGGGAAGTCTGGATGCGACCAAGCTGGCGAATGCCTGGGCCTCAGTGACGCGAACGGCAACGACTTCAGCCTTGCTGCTGAACGGAGCGAACACGCCTTTGAGCATCACCCACGGGCAAAGCGTGACGGTGAGCACAACCGTGACGGGCGCAGGTGGGGCGCCGACAGGCGAAGTGGGGTTAGTGGATACGCTGAGTCCGGCGACACTACCCAACGCAGGTGCGATTGCGACCTATGCGCTGGCCAGTGGTGCGGCTAGCGGCACAACGGTTTCATTGCCGGGTGGAACCTACCAGGTTTCGACGCACTACAGCGGAGACACCACTTTCGCAGAGAGCGATTCCAACGCCATCTCGGTCTCGGTGGCGCCGGAGAGCAGTACGACCTCGCTGAAGGTGGCCGGGTACCTCAATCCGCTGAGTGGGAAGGCGGCGGCAGCACCTTATTACGGTTCAATCTTCCTGCTGGATGCGCAGCCTTACGGGAACAGCGCTTCCGCGTCGAGCCCGAATGGGATTGCAACGGGCACGGTGACGTACAAGGCGGGTACAGCAACGCTGGGGACTGCCAGCCTGACGAGCAGCGGAACTGCGGAACTCCAGACGTCGCTCCTGCCGTCCGGAGCCAATTCGCTGACGGCGTCTTTTCCTGGCGATGCAAGTTTCCAGGCGAGCACGAGTGCCCCCGTCAGCTTGACCGTGCAGCCGGCGCCAACGGCGGTGCAGGTCACGGCAGGCGCCGGACCGTTTATCACAGGCAACCCGATGACGTTGACGGCAAGCTTCGTTGATAGCGCTGGGAAAAGCGTTTTGGACAGCGCGGGCGTGGCGCCCACGGGCACGATCACGTTCATGAATGGGACGACAGCACTTGGTACGGCGACGGTGAGCGGGACACCTGGCACTTCGACCGCCCTTGCCACGGGCAGCGCTAGCCTGACCAGTTCTTTGATCCCTTGCGGTAATGCATCAATTACGGCGACCTATGGCGGAGACGCGAACTACGCGCCATCGGCCCAGTCTTCCGCAGCGAATTTAACCATCTTGTGCGCAACGACTGCCATGACGGTGACTCCGACGCCGAGCACGATCAAGTCCAATCAGCCGCTGGCGGTGAATGTCAGTATGCCAGCGTTTGGGACTCTCCCTGCACCGACGGGAACCGTTACGCTGATCTTTTCCGCGCTAGCTTCGTTAGGCGGTCAAGTTGTTTACTCCTCGCCTGCTGCGACGGTAGTGAATGGCGCGGTCACGATCACGATTCCCGCCAATACGCTTCCGCCCGGCACGTTGTACATTGCAGCGAACTACAGTGGGGATTCCTACTATCATTCAAGCACTGCGCCGAGTAGCGTAGTGGTGGATGCGACGGGCACAACGACGCCAACGATGACGCTGACGTTGCCTACCGGACCAGTCTCCGGACCGTTCCCTGTCGGTGTCACGGTCAGTGGACCATCAGGTAGCCCCACTCCAACGGGATCGGTGAGCATCTCGGGAATCAGCGGGCTTTTTCCGCTGACGAATGGAAGTGCGTCGGTTCTGTATACGCCAGCGCCTCCGGTGGGTAAGGATCTAATCAGCGCGCAGTATTATGGCGACTCGACGTACACAAGCGCCAATGCAACGGGAAGCGTGTTCGTGCAGGCCATTCCTTACTTCACGTTTGCGCCCAATTCTGCGACCACAGCCGCGAACCAGGCGTTGAATCTGACGGTCACGATTGCGACCGTAGCCGGCCTGCCCGCGCCGACTGGGACGATCACGCTGACGAGCGGAAGCTTCGACTCAGGACCTGTGACGATGGTCTCGGGAGCAGCGAGCTTCACGATTCCTGCAAACACGTTGGCGCAGGGAGTGGACTATGTCACGGCGAATTACAGCGGCGACACGAACTACGCATCGGGCACCGCTCAGGATCCGGTGACGGTGACTGCGCCGATTCCGCCAGGCTTCACGGCGACGGGCACAGCGGTGACGGTGACGGCTGGCGCCACCACAGGGAATACGTCGACGGTGACCGTGACGCCGGCGGGCGGTTTTACGGGCTCTGTGACGCTGAGCGCCGCAATCACCGGCAGCCCGACCGGCGCAGTGAACGCGCCGACGTTGAGCTTTGGAAGCACAAGTCCGGTGACCATCTCGGGAACGAGCGCGGCAACAGCGACGTTGACGGTGACGACGACTGCGGCGAGCAGCGGGACATGCACAGCGTCCAATGAGGAGCAGCACCACATGCCGTGGTATGCGCCTGGAGGAGCAGTGCTGGCATGTCTCTTCCTTTTCTGGGCACCGGAAAAGCGCAGGAGATGGAGGGCAATGCTGGGAATGACGCTGCTGCTGGTGGCGCTGGCTGGCGGCGCTCTGGCGTGCGGAGGCGGAGGAGGCAACACGACGGGCTGCACGACGACCAGTACACAAGGGACCACGGCCGGAACGTATACCGCCACGATCACGGCGACCTCAGGATCCACGACGGCGACGGGAACGGTGACGATTGTGGTGAACTAGAAGCTGCCGGAGATTCTGAACTCGGTGCTGGGCCGCCGTCCGACGGCGCATGGAGAAGTAATGCACAGTTTGAAGTGGGCGGCGCTGCGGACGGGTGAGACTCGCTAGGCCCGGATTCGCCAACCGCGAGTGGTTTTTTCCGCTTCGCTTCCACGCAACGCGGTGGTACGGTTGAGGGGCATTCCTGGAGGCCTCGCGACCTATGGCTTGCCGCCTTTCCCCGCGCCTGCCCCGGCCGATCTTTGCCGTCATCGCCCTGGTTGTACTTTGGTGCCGTGCTTCTGCGCCGCTGCTCCACGCGCAGAGCTTTGACGCGACCAACCTGCGTCAGCCTGATCCGCTGAATGTAACCTGGCTGGCAATGTCCGGCGACGACCCCGCCTACGCCCGGCCGGACTACGACGACTCAAAGTGGGTACGCGTGGACACCAGCCGGAGCTTGCTCGACTACTTCCCCGGCCAGCGCCCGGAGATCGTCTGGTACCGGCTGCACATCAAGGTTGCTCCGAATGAACAAGGGCTGGGGCTGGAGGAATGGGGCCTTTCCTCCGCCTTTGAAATCTACGTGAATGGCGAGCGGATTCTCAAGAATGGCCATCTCGCGCCGTTTGCGCCGTGGACGTTTAACGCACGCATCCTTGTGCCGCTGCCCCCAAAGGCCGTGGCCACCGGCTCACTGGTGCTGGCCCTGCGGGTCCACATCTCCCGTGTCGAATGGTCAGTGGGATTCCCCGGGCTCTACCCCGGCAATCTGCTCCTTGGCAGGGAGGCTGCGCTGCATGACCACATCTGGCTCGAGCTGCTCGGCCAGCTCACGTTCCCCTGCGTGACTGCATTCTTTGGTCTTTGCGTGGGCCTGGTGGCGCTTGTGCTCTTCACCGCCCAGCGTCAGCAGACGGAGTATGTGTGGATCTTCCTGTGGGGGCTGTGCGGAGCAGCCGCTGCTCTTACTTCGGCCTTCCGCCTTACCGCGAACTGGCCTGCTCTGTGGGCAGTGGTGACGCGTCTGTTCGACTGGGGTGGGTCTGTTTTCTCCATTTTGGCGTTTTTAGCCTTTATTCGCCTGAAGATGCCCCGATGGCTGCGTGTCTATCTGGTGTTGGCTCTCACGGCACTCTATATCTGCTCGGTCGGTCTGGATCTGAGCTGGGTCACATCGCAGATTTATATGGCATCCCTTGTGTTGGTTTGGTTTGTGCAGTTTGGAGTGGTGCCATTTCTGCTTTTCGTACATTTCCGCCGGGGTAACCGGGAGGCCGGTATCCTGCTGGTTCCCGCGCTGCTTGCCAGCGCCTATGTGTATTTGCAACTTGTGCTCTTTCTGCTCGGGCAGATCCCCGCGTTGCGCGTCCGAATTTTGCACCTCATTCAGCGCATCCTTATCCTCACCGCCGGTCCGCTTTCCGTTGCTTTAGTTGACCTGCTCCAGGCTTTGGCTTGGCTGGCGCTGGCCATCATCATGATTCTGCGCTCGACACGCATCAGCCGCCAGCAGGCACTCCTGGAAGGGGAGGTGGCCGCAGCCCGCGAAGTGCAGCAGGTGATTCTTCCTGAGCGGGTGGAGGCCGTTCCTGGGTTCAAGGTGGAGAGCATCTACGAGCCTGCGCAGCAGGTAGGCGGAGACTTCTTTCAGATCCTGCCGGCAGGCGAGGGAGGGCTGCTGCTGGTGGTGGGCGATGTGGCGGGGAAGGGATTGCCGGCGGCCATGCTGGTCTCTGTGTTGGTAGGGGCCATTCGCGGCGTGGCCGACTACACGGAGAATCCCGCCGAGCTGTTGGCCAATCTGAATGAACGTCTTGTGGGCCGAGGGGGTGGAGGATTCTCCACGGCGCTGGTGGCTCATATTGCCGCGGATGGACGCGTGACCGTCGCCAATGCCGGCCATCTTTCGCCCTATCTCGACGGCAACGAGGTTGAGTTGCCGGGCACGCTGCCTCTGGGGGTGCAGAGCGGAGCGAGCTATGAGACGACGCAGTTTCGACTTGCTCCTGGCAGCCGGTTGACCTTCTACTCCGATGGCGTAGTCGAGGCACAAAGCCAGACGGGCGAGCTATTCGGCTTTGAGCGCGGGCGCGAGCACTCCACCCAGCCCGCGGCGGCCATTGTTGAAGCAGCGAAGCAGTTCGGCCAGCAGGATGACATTACGGTCGTGACCATTGAGCGCGCGCAGGCCGTGGCGACCGCCGCCTGATGGCGAATCGAATCCGTTTCGCATGTTCCTGCTTGCCTGCGAAGGCAACTTTCCCGCATCTCTTTTCGTGTGACGAAGCCTAACCGATTTCTCAACGCACCCATTCCTGCACACAACCATTCCGCATGGATGTTGCCAAATCATCGCCGACGCTGCCTGCGCAAAGCTCTTCCAACAACGAGGCCGGAGTGCTGGGTTACACTGACAACTTCTGTGGCTTCGATGGAAGGAGACAGAGGGCCCATGCTTGATCCGGGAAGATTTTGGACTGCGACCATTCGCTTCGTCCTCCTGCTGGCAGCACTGTCCTGCTTGGGTGCTGCGGCAGGCGCTGTTCCGCAATCGGCGAACAACATTGCGACGGAGACCGAGACGAGCAGTACCTTGCGTCTTGCCAACGGAACGATTGAAGCGACATGCAGTACGGATGCCAACAAGGTTTCGGACTTCATCCTCACGGACCTCGTGCACCGCGCCACGATTCGCTTCGAGGCCCCCTTTGCCATTGAGCTGAAAGACGGAACCCTCTACGGTGCAGACAACCTGCGCATCGCCGGCAAGGTATTACGGAAGGAGCGGACTCCTCGGCCAGATGCCGCCCGCCTTGCCGATCGCTTGCACGGCGAGGAGTTCGACGTTCCGCTGGAGAGTGCGGATCACGCGCTGCGGGTTGAGTGGTCGGTGATCTTGCGCGACGGGGCGAACACCGTGCGCGAGCGGCTGACGCTGACGGCGGTGGCCGATGATGTGGCGATTCGCAGCGTGAAGCTGATCGACGCAGAACTGCCGGGCGCGCATGTGAGCGGCGTGGTGGCGGGCTCGCCGATTGTGGCGGGCAACTGGTTCCTGGGCATTGAGGATCCGATGTCCACGAGCAGAGTGACGGAAAGCAGCGTGACGCAGGCGCGGGCGACGGCGTGGGTGGATCGCGAGCTGCCGCTGCGCGCCGGGCAGCAGGTGAGCTACTCTGCCGTGATTGGCGTGGCGCGCGAAGGACAGATGCGTCGGGATTTTCTGGCCTATCTGGAGCGCGAGCGAGCGCATCCCTACCGGACCTTTCTGCACTACAACTCATGGCTCGACCTGGGCCTGTTTACGCCTTACAACGAGGCGGAGGCGCTGGACCGCATTCGTGCGTTTGATCGCGAGCTCGTCCAAAAGCGGGGCGTGAAGATGGAGTCGTTTCTGTTTGACGATGGGTGGGACGACCATCACTCGCTGTGGCAGTTCAACAGCGGTTTTCCGGATGGATTCACAGCGGTGCGGAAGGCGGCTGAGCAGGCCGGCGCGGAGCCGGGCGTGTGGATGTCGCCGTGGGGCGGCTATGCAACTCCGAAGCAGGAGCGGATTGCGTTTGGCAAATCGCAGGGCTACGAGGTGGTTGCAGGCGGGTACGCGCTTTCGGGGCCGCGCTACTACGATGCGTTTCGTGATGTATGCCTGAAGATGATTCGCACGTATGGGGTGAACCAGTTCAAGTTTGACGGGACGGGGAATGTGAATTCCGTGTTTCCCGGGAGCCGGTTCGACAGCGATTTTGCGGCAATGATGCATTTGATTGGCGAGCTGCGCGCGGCCAGGCCGGACGTCTACATCAATCTGACGACGGGTACGTGGCCCTCGCCGTTCTGGGTGCTGTATGCGGACTCAATCTGGCGGGGCGGCGAAGACAGCTCAACGCAAGGTGTAGGAACGTATCGCGAGCGGTGGATAACCTATCGCGACGCGGACACGTACCGGCGCGTGGTGCAGAACGGGCCGCTGTATCCGCTGAACTCGCTGATGCTGCACGGCATCATTTATGCGCGCTATCAGAAGGGTCTGGACAGCGATCCGGGAAATGATTTTCGCAACGAGGTGCGGTCCTACTTCGGCACGGGAACGCAGCTGCAGGAGATGTACATCACGCCGTCGCTGCTGACGCAGACGAACTGGGATGACCTGGCGGAGGCGGCGAACTGGTCGCGTGCGAACGCGGATGTGCTGAAGGATACGCACTGGGTGGGTGGCGATCCGGGCTGGCTTGAGGCGTATGGGTGGGCCTCGTGGACGCCGCGTAAGGGGATTCTGGTGCTGCGCAACCCGAGTGACAAGCCGCAGACCATCACGCTGCGCCTTGCGGATGCCTTTGAGCTGCCGCAGGATGCTGCACGAGAGTACACAGCACGCAGCCCATGGAAGGAAGATACCGGCAAGCCGGCGGAGACGATGCATGCGGGCGAAGAGCATCGCTTCACGCTGGCGCCGTTTGAAGTGCGGACGATGGAGATGACGCCTGTGCCGGGAGCGGCGCGATGAGCGGGCCTGCGCTGCTGGTTCTGGCTGCCGGCATGGGTTCGCGCTACGGCGGGCTGAAGCAGATGGATGCCGTGGGACCCGGCGGCGAAGCGATTGTGGACTACTCGATCTACGATGCGCTGCGGGCGGGATTCCGGCGCGTGGTGTTTGTGTTGCGCAAAGAAATTGAGGCGGAGTTCCGGCAGAAGGTGGGCGCGCGGTTCGAGCACATGGTCGATGTGGGTTACGTCCTGCAGGACACCGAGCAATTGCCGAAGGGATTTCATGTGCCTGCGGGGCGAACGAAGCCATGGGGCACGACGCATGCGGTGCTGGCGGCCGAAGGCGCGATCGACGGGCCGTTTGCGGTGATTAACGCGGATGATTTTTATGGTGCGGAGAGCTACAGGCTGCTGGCGGAGCATTTGAGCAGCGACAGGGAGGAACACGCGCTGGTGGGGTACGTGCTGCGGCGGACGCTGTCAGAGTATGGTGCGGTGGCGCGCGGCGTGTGCCAGGTGGATGCGGCGGGGCAGTTGCGTGGCGTGACGGAAATGACGCAGATTGAGCGTGTGGGCGCGCACATCCGGAACACGGCGGCGGATGGCACGGTGACGGAGCTGACAGGCGACGAGCTGGTGTCGATGAATCTGTGGGGACTGCATGCGGAGGTCTTTCCGCTGCTGCGGGAGAGGTTCACTGCATTTCTTCGGGAGCGTGGGGCAGAGTTGAAATCGGAGTGCTACCTGCCCGCGACGGTGAATGAGCTGATTGGCGCAGGCAAGGCTGCGGTGCGCGTGCTGCCGACACCGGAGGCGTGGTTTGGCGTGACCTATCAGGAAGACAAGCCGGAGGTGGTGGCGAGCGTGCGGCAGCTGATTGAAGCGGGGAAGTATCCGGAGCGGCTGTGGGGATGATGGAGTCAGAGCGAATCGCAGCGGTCGCACGCCGGTTTGCTTTTGCCGGGGAGTTTGCAAGCGCCGAGCGCTGGGGCAGCGGGCACATTCAGGAATCGTATTGCGTGGCCTGCCGCGAGGGTAGCGTGCGGCGGCGGTATCTGGTGCAGCGCGTGAATCGAGCGGTGTTTCATGACGTGCCGGCGCTGATGGAGAATATCCGCCGGGTGACGGAGCATGTTTCGCAGCGCGTGCAGGGGCAACCGGATGCGGAGCGGCGTGTGCTGCGGCTGGTTGCAACGCAGGATGGGTGGCTGTGGCATGAGGGGCCGGATGGAGCGTGCTGGCGGGCTTATCGCATGATTGAGCGTGCGCGGAGCTATGAGGCGGTGGAGTCGCCCGAGCAGGCGTTTGCAGCGGCGCGAGCGTTCGGCGAGTTTCAGGCTCAGCTCGCAGACCTGCCACCACCGCGGCTGGCAGAGACGATTCCGGATTTTCACAACACGCCGAAGCGGCTGGCTGCGCTGGAGCAGGCGATTCGAGACAATGTGGCGGGACGCGTGACAGACGCGCAGGCGGAGATTGAGTTTGCGCTAGCCCGGCGCGGGCTTGCCGGCGTGCTGGTGGCGGCGGGACTGCCGGAGCGCATTGTGCACAACGATACCAAGCTGAACAACGTTCTCTTTGACGAAGTGAGCGGAGGTGCCCTCTGTGTGATCGATCTGGACACGGTGATGCCGGGACTGGCGCCGTGTGATTTTGGCGACTTGGTGCGCACGGCGACGTGCAGCGCCGCAGAGGATGAGCGCGACCTGAAGAAGGTGGCAATGCAGATGCCGCTCTTTGAGGCGCTGTTGCATGGATACGTGAGCGCGGCGGGCGGTTTTCTGACCGCCGCTGAGAAACCACTGCTGAGCGCTGCAGGAAAGGTGATCACCTACGAACAAGGGATCAGGTTCTTGACAGATCATCTGGCCGGGGACCGCTACTACCGGGTGGAGCGTGACGGGCACAACCTTGACCGCTGCCGAACCCAGTTTGCGCTGCTGGCTTCCATGGAGAAGCAGGAGGCGGCGATGGAGCGGCTGGTTCAGGCGATGAGCGGGTGAGCGGCACACCGCGACGGCGCTTTAGAATGACGTTGCGTTGTGCTGGAGGATTGTGTTGCTGATGAGCCGCCGTGTTTCATTCCAAAATGTTGCATCCATGATTGCAATGGTCGCGTGTGTTGTCTCACCGTGCGTGCTGGCAGCGCAGCAGACGGCGGTGCCCGATTTGCACTGGCGGCTGGTGGGGCCGTTCCGCGGAGGGCGAACGCGAGCGGCATGCGGCGTGGCGAGCGAACCGAATGTGTTCTACGTGGGCCAGGTGGACGGCGGCGTGTGGAAGAGCACGGACTACGGGCGCACGTGGCAACCCGTCTTTGACAAGGAGGGGACGCAGTCCGTCGGCGCGATTGCGGTGGCTCCGTCGGATCCGAGCGTGGTGTACGTGGCGAGCGGCGAAGGATTGCACCGGCCCGACCTGTCGGTGGGCGATGGGATTTATCGCTCGAAGGATGCAGGCAAGACGTGGGAGCACCTGGGCCTGCGGGAAGGCGAGCAGATTCCGGCGCTGGCCGTGGACCCACACGATGCGAACCGGCTATTCGCTGCGGTGCTGGGGCATCCGTATGGTCCGAATCAGGAGCGCGGGATTTATCGCTCGACGGATGGCGGTCAGACGTGGAAGCGCGTGCTCTATAAGGACGAGAACACGGGCGGCTCGGATGTGGTGATTGACCCCGCGCATCCGAATGTCGTGTATGCGTCGTTGTGGGAGTCGCGGCTGGGTCCGTGGGAAGACGGCAACGAGTATGACGGCACGCATGGTGGCCTGTTCAAGTCGACCGATGGTGGAGATACATGGCATGCGCTGACGCAGGGACTGCCGGCAGACCTGGTGCAGATCAACGTAGCGATTGCGGCAAGCCAATCGAGCCGGCTGTATGCCACGGTGTCCACCACGCGCGAAGGCGGCTACGAGAGCGACGAGGGATTGGGCTTCTTCCGGTCGGATGATGCGGGCGAGAGCTGGTACCGGGTGACAGAGGATGCGCGGCCTGCGATGAAGATTGGCGGCGGCGATCTGCCGGTGCCGATGGTGGACCCGAAGAATCCTGATGTGGTGTACAGCGCGAGCATTGTGACGGTGCGCTCGACCGACGGCGGCAAGACGTGGAGCGGGTTGCGCGGCGCGCCGGGTGGCGATGACTACCAGAATTTGTGGATCAACCCGAATGATCCGCGGATCATTCTGCTGGTGGCCGACCAGGGCGCGCTGGTGACGGTGAATGGCGGGCAGACGTGGAGCTCGTGGTACAACCAGCCGACGGCGCAGCTGTATCACGTGGCGGTGACGAACACGTTCCCGTACCAGATTTGCGCTGGGCAGCAGGAGAGTGGTTCGGTGTGCATCGCAAGCCGCGGGAACGATGGCGAGATCACGATGCGCGAGTGGCACCCGGTGGGGATCATCGAGTACGGCTATGCTGCGCCGGATCCGCTGCATCCGGAGATTGTGTACGGCGCGGGGCGGACGGAGGTATCGCGCTTCGACATGCGGACGGGGCAGACGCAGAATGTGACGCCTGCGCCGGTGCATGAGGGCGGTATTCGCGCCGACCGCACAGAGCCGATTCTGTTTTCGCCCGTCGATCCGCACATGCTGTTCTATGCGGCGAACCGGCTCTTTCTGACGAGGGATTACGGAAAGACGTGGCAGGCGATCAGTCCGGATCTGTCACGGGAGCAGGCGGGCCAGCCGGCGTCGCTACAGTCGTTGCCCGAAAAGGAACAGGAGAAGCGGCGCGGAGCGATTTACTCCGTGGCGCCGTCGTTCAAGGATGTGAACACAATCTGGGCGGGAACCGATGACGGGCTGGTCTGGGTGACTCACGATCTGGGCAAGACGTGGAAGAACATCACGCCACCCGCGCTGACGCCGTGGAGCAAGGTGACGCAGATCAGCGCGTCGCGCTTTGACGAGAATACGGCGTACATCTCGGTGAGCCGGTTCCGTGTGGATGATCTGCATCCGTACATCTATCGGACGCACGATGGCGGTGCGACGTGGCAGGCGATTGCGACGGGACTGCCGGAGAATGCGCCGGTGAACGTGGTGCGTGAGGATCCGGTGCGCAAAGGCATGCTCTACGCGGGTACAGAGACAGGTGTGTGGGTCTCGCTCGACGATGGGAACACGTGGCAATCGATCGAGTACAACCTGCCGCACACGTCGATGCGCGACTTGATGGTGCACGACGACGACCTGATTGTGGCCACGCATGGGCGGTCGTTCTGGGTGCTGGATGACGTCACTCCGCTGCGCCAGATGGACAAGCAGGCGGCGCAGGCGGGGCCGTATCTCTTCACTCCGGGTGCGGCGGTTCGCGTGCGGCGGAGCACATACACCGACACACCGATGCCGCCGGATGAGCCGATGGGACAGAATCCGCCGGATGGTGCTGCGATTGATTACACGCTGCCTGCGAGTGTGAAGGGGCCGGTGGTGCTGGAGATTCTGGATGCGCAAAACAACGTGGTGCGGCGGTATGCGAGCGACGACGTGCCCGAGGCGACGGAGGCAGAGCTGGCGAAGCAGCTGATTCCTCTTTACTGGTTGCGCATGCCGGCCACGCTGCCCGGAACACCGGGGATGCATCGGTGGGTGTGGGACCTGCACGAGACACAGCCGACGGCGACGCACTATGAGTATCCGATTTCGGCGGTGCCACATGCGACGCCGCGCGTGCCGCAGGGCGTGCTGGCACTGCCGGGGCAGTACACCGTGCGGCTGACGGTGGATGGAAAGACGTTGATGGCGCCGCTGACGGTGAAGATGGATCCCCGTGTGACAGCGACGCCTGCAGATCTGGCGGCGGAGCATGAGGCGGAGACGGAGCTGGCGGAGCTGATGACCGCGAGCGCGAAGGCAGCGCTGGAGGCGCACTCCGCGCGCGAGCAGGTGGAGAAGCGGATGCCGGGCGCGGCCGCCGAAGTGAAGAAGCCGTTGCAAAGTCTGGACGACGCGCTCAACGCGCTGCTGAACGGCAAGGAAGGCGCGGATGGCGCAAAGGAAGCGCCGGGCCTGGACGACCTGGCAGGCGAAGCGCAGGGGCTCTATACGCAGGTGGGGCAGGCGGATGCAGCGCCTACGCAGGCGCAGGAGGCAGCACGGAAGCATCTGGCGGCGGAGTGGCATGAGGTGCAGGCGAAGTGGGAGCCACTGAAGAATGCACAAATTCCTTCGGTGAATCGCACGCTGCGCGAGCGGCAACTCAAGGAGATTGACCTCGCGCTGCAGCCGACTGAGATGCCGGCGAGCGGGGATGAGGACTGACGCTGGAGGCCCGCGCTATGATGACCGCTATGAGCAAGAAACTTCGCTGGGGTGTTTTAAGTACGGCTGCAATCGGGACGCGGAAGGTGTTGCCCGCGATGCAGCAGGGCGACTACACGACTGTGGATGCGATTGCGTCGCGGGACCTGAGCCGCGCGCGGGCAGTGGCGAGTGCGCTGGGCATTGCGCGGGCTTATGGATCGTATGAGGAGCTGCTAGCCGATCCGGAGATTGATGCAATCTATAATCCGCTGCCCAATCAGCTGCATGTGCCGTGGACGATCAAGGCTGCAGAGGCGGGCAAGCACGTGCTGTGCGAGAAGCCGCTGAGCCTGACGGTTGCCGAAGCGGAGACGCTGCTCGAGGTGCGCGCGCGGACGGGCGTGCAGATCGGCGAGGCGTTCATGATTCGCAGCCATCCGCAGTGGCAGAGGGTGCGCGAGCTGCTGGGACAGGGCAGGATCGGCGAGTTGCGCGCTGTCGTGGGATGCTTCAGCTACTACAACGTGGATGCGGCGAATATCCGCAACCAGGTGGAGTGCGGAGGCGGAGCGCTGCTGGATATTGGCTGCTATCTGATTCACACGGCGCGGTACGGATATGGCGAGGAGCCGATGCGGGTGGTGGCAGCCATCAACCGCGATCCGGAGATGAAGACCGACCGGCTGACCTCAGCGGTGATGGAGTTTCCAAGCGGGCACGCAATCTTCACCTGTAGTACGCAGATGGTGCCGTACCAGAAGGTGCAGTACCTGGGCACGCGCGGGCGGATCGAGGTGGAGATTCCGTTCAACGCGCCTCCGGACCAGGCGATGCGGATCTTTATCGACGCGACCGGCGACTTCAGCGGGAGCGGGGTCACCACTGAGACCTTCCCGGCGTGCGACCAGTACACGCGGCAGGGGGATGATTTCTCGCGGGCGGTGATGGAGGGCGGGCAGGTGCCGGTGCCGCTTGAGGAAGCCATCCTGAACATGGGTGTGATCGAAGCCGTCTTCGAGTCGGCGAGCACGGGCCAGTGGACCGAGCCGAGGCGGTAGGATACAACTTGAACTGACCGGAAAATACTGATTTGTATGAATTTATGGTGGGCGGTCAGGGACTCGAACCCCGGACCTCCTGCGTGTGAAGCAGGCGCTCTAACCAGCCTTTGCAAGATACAGAAAATAAACGACATAGAGAAATCCTCACGGAAAATGACCGCCTGCCTGGAGGGTTTCTATGTGCTTCGCCCGCTTCATCCGAGAGCGCCAATTTATCGCCAATGTCAGCCCACGGACACTGGAGTGGTATCGGTGTGCGTTTCGTTGGTTGCCCACTGAGACGCCCACTCAAGACGATTTGACAGACGCCGTGATCCGAATGCGTGAAAAGGGATTGAAACCCACCGGGGTCAACTCCCTGTGCCGCGTCCTGAATGCGTACTGCCACTGGCTGAATGCAGGCGCAGATGTGAAGTGCTCGCCCGCTTGCAAACACCCCAAAGTGCCACGCCTGACGGAAGAGCAGCGCATCATGCCGACATTCAGCGAGCCGCAGATTAAGGCGCTGTTGCGCTGGCGACCTGAGTCGCCCACACAGCGGCGGCTGCATCTGCTGGTGCTGGTGCTGCTGGACACGGGCTGCCGCATTACAGAGGCCATTAGCATCCGGGTTGCAGACGTGGATGCGGATAACCTGCTTGTGACACTGACAGGCAAGGGCAGGAAGCAGCGCCGTGTGCCAATCAGTGCTGAGTTGCGCCGCGCCTTCTATCGCTACGTCGTGGAGACTGACAGCACGGCTGACGATTTGCTGTTTCCGATGGACCGCAATAATGCGCGCCGGGCAGTCAAACGCCTCTGCAAGCGGCTAGGGTTTGCCGCACCAGCCCGTGCCCTGCACGCCTTCCGGCACACCTTTGCGGTGAACTATCTGCGGCGCGGTGGCAGCACCTTCCACCTTCAAAAATCGCTCGGCCACACCACGCTTGAGATGACACGGCGGTATAGCAACCTGGACACAAGCGATCTTCAGGCGGTCCACCAGCGAATCAGCCTCTTGGCAAGATAAACCGATTTACTATTTGAGATTTATTTTTGTTTGTGTAAATTTGAGGATTGCGGCGCTCTATTTAGGGATGTGTTGCAAGATTTACCCCACCCCGTCTATCTTATTCATTCAGATAGGCTTAGCTGCATCGAAGTCGCCAAGTTGTTGATTCTTCGTAGCAGTCCTTTATTTTCAACGGTTTGCCGCCCCGTGGTACGTATATGTAGGGACAATTGCGCACCGAGACATTGCCCTTCCGTAAAGTCACATAAATGAGACGTTTGCATCCCCGTGCAATATATATGTAGGGACAATTTCGCCTGTCTGAATTGCCGTAAGCTGTTGATTCTTCGTAGCGGTCTCTTATTTTCAACGGTTTGCAGCGTAGTGAGGCTACTTAATGAGGGGCAATTCAACACCCTCTGTAGCCCACAGAAAACAAACGGGTTTTTTTCAAGTGAGCTATATAGTGTAGGGGCAAATGTCCCCGAAGGGTGAAAAATTGAGTGCTTTCCCGCTTGTCATGCTGCGGGACGGGCCGGACTTGGATTGTCCACGGCACGAAGATGACCGCATGACCGTGCAACCGGGGCGCAGTGTGGCGGGGTAACATCCCGCCTCACCCGGAATCTACTCAGGACAATCCAAAATGCACACTACGTCACGTAGAGCGGATGACATCATCCGCATGGCACAACCCACCACTGCAAAAGATGCGCGGTTGCTGCGCGACTTCAGCCAGCTAACGCACGATCACCCCGAACTGTTTGAGCGGTTGGCCGCACTGGTGCAATCCCGTCTTACAGGCAACCGCGCCGCATCGGTACATGAGTGCTTTGAGCGGTTGCGTTGGGACATTCACATTCACATGAGCAATGACCTTGCGCCCTTGCTGTCACGGGCCGTGCTGTACGTGCATCCAGATTTGAACGGGATGGTGAAACTGACGCCGCGCCCGCTTGATGAACTGCTGGGGATGCGCGTCTCACTGAAGAAACAGCCAGGCGACTATGCGCGGCGGCTGGAATGGTGCGACGGGCGGCCACTCACGGAGGCAGCACCAGCACAGAAAAAACCCGCCCTGCCCGTTTCAGTGCAAGGCGCGCTCTTCAACGGGGAGGCCGCCTAATGCTTTTCACAGGCAAGCATGAAGTGCGCGTCTTAACTCCGGCGGGGGACATCTTCGCTGGGTACTTTGACAGCGAAGCGGCTGCCTTGTCCGCTGTGGAGCAGTTGGGCGATTACAAAGCGGCGTGGGCTACACTCAACCCGCTCCGCCCGGATGCGTTGACACCAGACACCGTGTTGAATCCCACTGAGCTGGTGCGGACATATCACAGTGCTGCGGACGAGCACATTGCCCGTCGTGAATGGCTGCTCTTGGACTTTGATCCTCCGCGCCCAACCGGAACAAACAGCACGGATGCAGAGAAAGCAGCCGCCTTTGAGCAAACGAAACAGTGCCGCGATGAACTATCTGCGGCAGGCTGGCCCGCACCTGCTGTGATTGACTCCGGCAACGGCTACCACTTGCGCTATCGCATCGACCTGCCGAACGATGCAGCCGCGCACGAACTGGTGCGCTCAGTGCTCCGTTCACTTGCCGGGCGGTACGCCATGCTGGACGTGACCAACCACAATGCGGCGCGGGTGGCAAAGCTGCCCGGCACGTGGTCACGCAAAGGTGAACACCGCCCGGCGCGGCCACACCGCCAGAGCGTGCTTCTGGAGGCTGGCAGCAATGATGTGGTATCAGATGCTCAACTGCGCGAGAGGACGCCACAAAGCGCCACTGGACGCGATTACGGGCCACCAGAAGAGATTGCCAGCGATGAGGCCAAGGCTGCGCGGGAGTGGTTGCTCGGCTACGTGGAGCACTATGATCTTGCGGCGCGGACAGACGCACGGCGCGTCACAGGCGGCTGGAAAATCGGCATCTACTGCCCGCTGACAGAGACGGACGCACATCCACACGATGAAGCCGGAGAAACAAGCACGGTGCTGCAAGTCATCAATGGCCGCTTGGCCTTCAAGTGTTCCCACAACACCTGCGAAAAGGCAGAGAGGAATACGGCTGTGTTCAAAGCTGAGATGGCACGGCGCAACCCAATCCCATACTTGCCTGAGCCGGGACGGGATGCAGAGGCGGTGCTAGGGACGGGGACGGGCAGGAGAACGCGGCCATTGCCGCCGCTGCTGCAAGCTGACTTGGCTGACGATTTTCTCAGAGACAACCAAGACTTTGCCCTTGTCACGGACGTCAACCCGCCGGTGCTTGCGGCCTGGACAGGCAAAGCGTGGGAGATGCGCCCGGATAGGCGGTTGCTGAGTAAGGCTGTGAATGCCCACTTGAAGTGGCTGTATGCTCTGTACCCGCCACCAGCGGAGGGGCGTGACAGGCGGGGAATGCTCAAGGCTAGCGATACGGTGGGCGGTGTGGCGTCCCTTGCGTGGCTGGACTTGCCGGAGACGCGCCGTGAGCAGTTTGACAGCGATGAGTACCTCTTGGGCTTGCCGGATGGCACGGTGGCCGAACTACGCACAGGAAAGGTGCGTCCAGCGCAGCGGGAGGATTACGTCTCACGGTGTTTGACCGTGGCACCAGACGCAAGCCATCCCACACCGCGCTGGACACGTTTCCTCTTGGAAATTGCTTGCGGTGATCGTGACCTTGCGGAGTATCTGCGGCGGCTGTGCGCATTGTGCTTGACTGCTCACCCGGAGCACGCGATTTTTGCGCTCTACGGCTCAGGCAGGAATGGCAAAGGCAGTTTCATTCGCGTCCTTGAAGGTATCCTTGGCGGTTCATCGGTGCTGCTGCGTCCGCGTGAGCTGGCAGAGAGCAAGTTCGCGGATGAATCCAACAAGCGGACTCTTTCAACACTGGAGGGTGCGCGGCTGGTGTGCGTCCAAGAGGCCAAAACAGACAACCTGGACTTTCCGCTGCTTAAGGTTCTAAGCGGTGGGGATACGGTGAGCGCGGCGGCCATGCGAGAGAATGCACGGCAGATTAAGCCAACGTGGAAGCTGTTTCTCACTACCAACGAGCAGCCCGTCTTTCCGGCTGATGCTGCATTCCGGGGGAGGGTGCATCTGGTGCCATTCCGTGCGGACTTCAGTGAAGCGCCGGAGACAACCATTGACGCAACGCTGCACGGTGAGTTGCCGGGGATTCTTGCCGAGCTGATTGCGCTGTGTCCGTCAGTCATTCAGGACGGGCTAGGAAAACCAGCGGCGGTGAAGGACTCAACGGACGAACTATTCACTGAGCTGGACGTGGCAGCGCAATTCAAGGCTGCCTGCCTGGATGCTTCCCCGGATGGCAAGGTGAGCTACGCGGACATGGTGCGTGCCGTGATCGTGTGGGTGCGTGAGAGTGAGCTAGACGGAGACGTAATCCAAAGAGTGATTGCGGACTTGAAAAGGCTACGGGGCGTGAAGTACGCCACATGCAAGATAGGTGGGAAAGCTGTCAAAGCATTCTGCGGGGTGCGCCTGCATTCCGTGGCGGCAGAGGCAGCCTAGCACGCCCCGGCTACGGTTACCGGGTTACCACTTTTTACACTATCACCCTGACCCTTTGCTCAAAAATAAGTAAGGGGTCGGGGGTATAGAGCGAAAAGGCGGTAACGCGGGTAACCCGCGCGAAAACGCTTGACGAAAATGACCGCCTGCTTGATACTTTCGGCATCCGGGAGGATTCCGCTAAGTCGTTGATTCTAGGCATGGTGGGCGGTCAGGGACTCGAACCCCGGACCTCCTGCGTGTGAAGCAGGCGCTCTAACCAGCTGAGCTAACCGCCCCCGTGAGGGGTGTGAGGAAAGCGATGCCAGCTACACATCGCTTGGGTTAGAGTAACACCAGCGGGGCTTTGCGGCCAAACCGCCGCCGGTTATGGGCGACGGGGCCCACAGCCGCGGCAAAGCGCGACGCATGCTCAGGATCGACAATCCATTCTGCAGGGTTCGGACCCTGGCACGGTCCTTTGAGCGGGGTCTGACTGCTCTCGAGAATCTGTGTGCTTTACCCGAAGCTAAGTGGATGCAGAATATTGAGTTGGCCGGGCATCCCGGATGTGGGCCAGAGGCCACACTGAGTGCGGGGATCGGGTTTGCGCGGCGCATCGGTGGCGAGGGCGGCGAGGGCGCGCCGGGACGTGACGAGGAACCATCTTCAACCGGAAATTCTGAAAATCTGGCGCAACCTTCCGGAGGCTATGGGGTTTCAGACGATATGGCAACCATGGTCCTGGACAACCCGGCCCTGGGAGCGAACTCGGCATCACGACCGGGTGGCTATCGCAGCGGGAATGCTGCGGCGGATGAGTCGAGCGACGCGGCTATTATGCTGCGGGTTGCAGCGGGGGATGATTCCGGGTTCAACTACCTGGTGGAAAAGTATCATCGGCCGATGATTCATTTCCTCTTTCGTATGGTGCATAACCAGGCGGTTGCCGAGGAATTGACGCAGGAAGTGTTTCTCCGGGTGTACCGTTCGCGCGAGAGTTACCGCGCGGAAGCCAAGTTTACGACGTGGCTGTACCGGATTGCGACGAACCTGGCGGTGAACCACGCACGCGACACGCGGCACGAACGAGCGGCGCAGAATGTGTATCTGGACGCGCCGGACGAAGAGACCGGGACGACACCGGATGTGGCCGACGACGAGCCATCAATCGAGCAGAAATTGCTGCGCGATGAGCGGATGGCGGCAATCCGGCAGCACGTGATGGCGTTGCCGGAGCGGCAGCGGATGGCTGTGCTGATGCACAAGTACCAGGGAATGGATTACCGGCAGATTGGCGAAGTCTTGAAGCTGAGCGAGTCTGCAACCAAGTCGCTGCTTTTCCGCGCTTATCAAACTCTCCGGGAGAAGTTGAAGGAATTCGTATAGCAAGAGTGGAAACAGCCGGATCAGACCGGCGGCATGTTGGGGGTGATGAAGATGGCAACTGGATTGACGGAATGCGCTGGAATGGAAAGCAAGCTGGCTGACATGCTGCTTGCGCCCGAGACTGCAAATGCCAAGGTGAAGACGCATGTAGCCGAGTGCGATGCGTGCAGGCAGAAGCTGGACGAACTGCGCGCGACGATGGCGCTCATGGACGCCTGGACAGCACCGGAGCCAAGCCCGTACTTCATGACCCGGATGAATGCGCAACTGGATGAAGTGCGACAGGAGCCTCGCGCAGGCTTGCTGGAGCGGCTGCGTGCGAGGATGTTGTATGGGCCCCAGATGCATGTGCGGCCGGTGGCTGCAATGGCATTGACGATGGTGCTGCTGTTGGGGGGCGGCGCCTATCTGGGAATTTCAAATTGGGATCAGCCGACGCCGGCGAAGCCGGGACAGGCAGCGGTGGTTCAGGATCTGCAGTTGCTGGACAACAATGCACAGCTTCTGGACCAGTTGGATGCGATCTCCGGCAACGAGAATTGAAGAAGCGCTGACCGTGGCGACAAGTCCGCGGCAGGGGTTGAAATCGACATGATGCAGGCGAAGAGGAGAGCGGGCATGCTCTGTCGCGTGGCTTTGGCCGCTGCGTCGCTGGCATTGTGTCTTCCGATGGCGTGGGGACGCGGTCAGCATGGTGCACAGCAGCACGCCGCACCAGGGGCGCGTCCGCATTATCAGGCTCCGCGCGCGCAGAATGTGCGGCCGCAGCAGGGTTACCAGCAAAGGCAGTACGGGAGTGCAATGCCCCAGGCTCCGCGCCCGAGTGGACAAGGTACGGCAGGATCCTGGGGCCAACGCGCCGCGCCGCAATCCGGCTTCCAGGGAGGCGCAGGGCAAGCGATGCAGTATCGAGGACAGGGCTATGCACCGCGCTCAGCCGGCCCCGCAAACGGAGGGAGTAATTTTCGCGCACCCTATAACGGATCGGGTGCGTCATCATCTTATGCGCGACCGGGCCATCTGGGTTCGTGGCTGAATCAACATCGCGACCTCCCGCTTCAACAGCAGGAGCAACTTCTGCGAAAGGATCCGAGTTTCAACCGCCTTCCGCAGAACACTCAGCAACGGTTGATGCAGCAATTGCACAATGTTGAGCAGATGCCTCAGGCACAGCGTGACCGGAGGTTGGCACGGACGGAGAATTTGGAGCGGTTGAGCCCACAGCAGCGCGCACAGGTACAGGAGGCAGGACGGCAATGGACGCAGTTGCCAGCCGATCGGCAAACGGCGATGCGAAACGCCTTCCGGAATCTGCGTTCGGTACCTCCTGACCAGCGTTCGATGGTGCTGGATTCAGGGCAGTATCAGCGCGCCTTCAGTCCGGAAGAACGTGGCATCCTTTCTAAAATGCTGAGTGTTGAGCCCTACCAAACGCCGCAGAAGTAGGGCTCGAAGCCGCGCTCACTGCGCAAGTGTCAGTGACGCGTGCAGGCGGATGTCCCGCGACGATGCGCCAATCTGAATGTCAAATGTTCCCGCATCAGCCTGCCAGTCTTTGGTCGCTGGATTCCAGTAAGAAAGTGCTGAGCGGTTCAGAGTGAGTTGGACCGCTTTCGTTTCGCCGGGTTTCAACTCAACGCGGGAGAAGCCTTTGAGCTCGTGCTCGGGGCGGTCGATTTTGGAATGGCCGTCGTGCACGTAGAGCTGCACGACTTCGGCTCCGGCGCGGCTGCCGGTGTTGCGCACGTTGAAGCTGACCTGCACAGGTTGATTGCCGGCGACTTTGCCCGGCGTGACTTTGAGATCGCTGTAAGCGAATGTGGTGTAGCTGAGGCCATAGCCAAACGGGAACTGCGGATCGACGTGTTTCGTGTCGTAGTAGCGATAGCCGACGTAGATGCCCTCGGCATAGTTTGCTACAAGATTGCTGCCTGGGTAGTTGGGGGCAGCGGGTGAATCCTCGTAGCGCTTGGGCAGCGTGACGGGCAGTTTGCCAGAAGGATTGGCGTCACCGAAGAGGATGTTGGCGAGAGCCTGCCCACCCTCTTCACCGCCATACCACATGTCAAGGAGTGCAGGCGTGGAGTCGATCCACTTCGTCATAGTGACGGGATCGCCTGTGTTGAGGACGACGATGGTGTGCGGGTTGGCCTTTTCGACGGCTTGAATCAGTGCATCCTGCCCGGCAGGCAAATCCATCGTCGCTACGTCGTGTCCTTCGGACTCAAGCTTGTTGTAGCGGCCGACGACAACGACGGCAACATCGGCGTGCGAAGCTGCGTCGACGGCCTGCGCAAGGTCTTTCGCTCGTGCATCCGATGTGTCGTGCGCGGGGTCTTCGCCTTCCATGCCAACGCCGAGAGCGTAGTTGACCCGAACACCGCTGCCGGCGCGATTGCGGATGGCTTCCAGCGGCGCAATGGCGGACTTGGGACGTACCATCGAGCTGCCCCCGCCTCCGGTGCGGGCGACCGCCGCGTTTGGCCCAATGACAGCAATCGAATGAACTTTTGCAGGGTCAAGGGGGAGCAGCGATCCAAGGTTCTTGAGCAGCACGATGCCTTCGGTGGCTCCCTGCAAGGCAACCGCGCGCTGTTCGGGGGTGTCAACAATGCCGGTACCCGTGTGTGGATGGTCGAACTGGCCGCTGAGGAAGATTACACGAAGGATGTCGCTCACATTTCTGTCGAGCGTGGCCTCTGAGATCTCACCTGCTTTTACAGCAGCAAGAACTTTATCCGCTGCGAGCCACCCGGCACCACTGCCACCTTTAATGAAGCGCTCGGACTTGGTCATGGCCACCATCTGCGGGCCCCCCGGCATCTCGAGGTTCATACCGGCGTTAACGGTGGGTGCGGTGGAATACGTGCTTGCCCAGTCTGATACGACGAAACCTTTAAAGCCAAATTCCTTTCTCAGGATGTCGGTCAGGAGGTAGGCATTTTCGCCGCAGTGGATGCCATTGACTTTGTTGTACGCGGACATTACGTTCCACGCGCCGCCCTGCTGGACCGCAGCCTTAAATGCCGGCAGATAAATTTCGTGCAGGGTGCGCTCGTCCACATGAGCGTCAATGCGATGGCGTTCGAACTCTTCGTTGTTGGCGTCGAAGTGCTTGACCGATGGAATGACGCCCTCTGCCTGCACTCCCTTGACGTAGGCCACAGCAAGTTGGCCGGAGAGATAGGGATCTTCGCCGTAGGCTTCGAAGTTGCGACCCCACAGCGGTACGCGATTGATGTTGACCGTCGGTCCGAGGATCATGTCGCGGCCAAGAGCTTTGACCTCCTGGCCGATGGCGTGCCCCTCGCGGTTGACCAGATCCGTATCCCACGTGGCGGCCATATCAATGCCGGAGGGAAAGGCGGTGGACTCGACTTTCTGCGCATAACCTGGGGCACTGGTCTGTGCCGATGGACCACTCCAGGCGCGCACGCCCATCGGGCCGTCGGCCATTTTGATTGAAGGAATGCCAAGGCGTGGGATGGAGGCTGATTCCATCCATCCGGAGCCAGATAGCATGGTGGCTTTCTCTTCGAGAGTCATACGGCTCACTAAGTCGGCAACGCGCTTCTCCACTGGTTGCGAGGCATCCTTGTACGGGGCCGAAGCAGGCACGGTCGACTGCGCGATGACTACGACGGAAGCGGTGAAGGCAACGAGCAAGGTAGAGATAAACGGGAAAGTAGGAGTGTGGCGCATTGGCAGGACTCCAGAAAAAGAGCGATTTCAAATCCGCGGGCCATGGTACAGGATGAGCGTTGCAGATCACAACTGAAACGATTGATTAAAGGAGAGGATTGTTGCCGAGGTTCAGCGGTGAGACGGGTGCATCACACTTTGTGAGGGGAGCGAAAAGCAACCACGCGCTGCCGGCCGCGGCCAGCAGCAGACCTCCGACGTCGCGCGCGGTGACAGTGGGCCTCAGAAGGATGAGTGAAACCAGACTGCTGAAAAGCGGCGAGAGAATAAAACGTGTGGTGAGGCGCGAGGCACTCAATCGGGGCAGGAGCCAGAAGAGCAGTAGCAGGCTGGATGCTTCGATCAGTGTGGACCAGATGAGGCTCGTTTGCTGAGCGGCAAATCGCAGATGCAACGTGGATGCGAGGATGCTGATGAAGAGGAATGACAATGCAGATGTCGAAGAGATAATCGCCACCAGCGATGTGCCGGATTGCCGCGAATGTTGTGAAGCGAGACGAGCGACGGTGCAGTAAGCAGTGGCAATAACGCCTGCCGCCAGCAAGAGTATGAGCCAACCAGCGGCATCGAAAGCGGAGCGGGGCAGGCTGAACGGAAAAATAAGAAGCAGGCCCGAAGCTGCTGTGGTCACCGCGGCGAGCGCGTAGCGCGGCTGCGTGGAAGATCCTGCGATGTGGGGTTCCAGTACGACGGTGAAGACGGGAGTGAGTGCCAGCAAGATGACCTGTGTGAAAGGGTCAACCCAGGACTCGACAACTCGCAGCGCGACGTTGGGGACTACGAACAGCCCGAGGCCAACAAAGATGGCAGAAGTGAGAAGCTTCGCGGGCAGCCAGCGCTGGCGGCGAAGCACAGTGCAGGCAAGAGCAAGCACAGCAATCAGCAGGTAAGGCCAGGCCGGAAGCAGCCAGGGAGGGAACGCAGAGGTCGCTGGACTGGGTGCGAGTTCGCCACGCAGGGGGCCGAGCGACCCAAGCAGGCAAAGCAGAAGGAAGACGGCCAATGATGCGCGTGTGGTGCGGAGCATCCCGCCCCTACGCTACAATGAAAATTGGACTAAGAACAAATCTTTTCGCGTATATCACGCAAAACTGAGCAAGGAGTTTTTCTGTTATGGCGATTCCCGCCACCCAAATGCGTCCGGGCATGATCATCAAGCACAACGACCAGTTGCACCTGGTCTTCAAGGTGGAGCATCGTACGCCCGGCAACTTGCGCGCCTTCATCCAGGCCAAGCTGCGCAACCTGAAGTCGGGCGCCATGTTTGAGCACCGCTTCCGCTCTGCCGACGCGATTGAGCGCGTGGTGGTGGACGAAGTGCCGATGGAGTTCCTCTACAACGACGGCGATGATTACTACTTCATGAACCCGGAGAACTACGAGCAAACGGTGCTGAAGCATACGACGCTGGGCGATGCGGTGGAGTACCTGACGCCGAACCTGCAGATCAAGGTGAGCTACTTTGACGGACAGGCCGTGGGTATCGAACTGCCAGGCACAGTGGAACTCACGGTTGTCGAGACTGAGCCCGGGTTGAAATCGGCCACGGCGTCGAGCGTAACCAAGCCCGCAAAGACCGAAACCGGACTGGTGGTGCAGGTGCCGCCCTTCATCAACGAGGGTGAAAAGATTCGGGTCGATACGAGCGAAGGCGCATATCTGAGCCGCGCATAACGAAGCGCTGTCAATCGAAAACACAACGCCGGGGCAAGTTCCCCGGCGTGTTTTTGTTGCCAACGAGGCGTGTTTGACCGTTGTAAGCCCGGCAGGATATCCATCGAACATCGGAAAGAACGATCCCAGATTCCACGGAGGTTTTCATGCCAGTTCCTGCCATTCTCGCTACTGCAGCCGGCGAGTTTCATCGAAATTCAGGACTACTGGAAAAGGTGGTAGCCGGAATTCCCGCAGATCAGTGGCTCAGCCGGCCAGGTGATCACTCGAATCATATTGCGTGGATTGCAGGCCATATGCTCTGGGCGCGTCAGGCGCTGCTGGGGCAGCTTGGAGCAACGTGGGAGCATGCAGGACTCGAGATCTATGCCCGTAGCGCGAAGATTGAACCGGACGTGGCATATATGACACCAGAGTCACTGCTGACTGCATGGCGGGAGGCATCGGCAAAGCTTGAGAAGACGCTGGAAACTGTGAAGGAAGAGACGCTGGCCGCACCTGCGCCTCCGGGTCCTCCGAGCCAGGACGGCAAGGTGAGTGGTTTCATCGGCGTGCTCGCATGGCATGAGACCTACCATCTGGGTCAGCTTGCCTATCTGCGCGGATGGCTTGGTCATCCAAGCATCTTTGGCTGAGGGGCACAGGCATTGGATTTGAGCTTGTTCAAGTGTTGATCGGATTGCAGGTCGAAAGGAACCCTTTTGTTATCACAAGGTCAACGGCATGGCTGATGGTGGGCGCCAGTTTCCATGTGGTTGAGATGACAGAGAATTCATTCGTCGCACAGCATGACGAAGCACCGACCGTCGCGTCTACGGACTAAGGTGTTTCTGCCTTTTGTTCAGCGAGGTCGGACAGTTGTATCGAATGATTCAGCCCGGAAGGGCAGCGTTTCTCTTTGCATGGACGGTATGCAGTGTAGCTGCTTTGTCTGGGAGTGCCCAGGAAGTGTCAGCCGGGGCGCAAGTCGCTGCGTTAGCGGCAGAGAGCAGTAGTGCGGGGCTCACGGACGGGGCTACAGGCGTGGTCAGCACGGGCATCCTGTCCGGCACCGTGCTGGACGTGAATGGTGATGTGGTCCAGGGTGCGCGCGTGGAACTGATGAGCATGAGCAATGAGCCACCGCAGTCAGTCCAGTCGGGTAGCGATGGCCAGTTTGCCTTTGAGCACGTTGCTGCGGGTGTGTATCGGCTGCGTGTGACGGGCCCGGATATGAGTCCGTACACTTCAGGCGAGATTGGCCTCAAGAGCGGTGAAAACCTGATTGTACCTGCGATCAAGCTTGCGGTTACAGGCGGCGTCACAAGCGTGACCGTTGTGGGCGATCCGGAAGTCCTGTCGCAGGAGCAGGTGCGGATTGCTGTGCAGCAGCGTATTGCCGGCGTCATTCCGAATTTCTACAGTTCGTACGACTGGAACGCACCGCCAATGCTGGCAAAGCAGAAGTATGTATTGAGTCTGCGGTCAATTCTTGATCCGGTCTCGTTTGTCGCCGTGGCAGGCGTTGCGGGGGCGGAGCAGTATCAGAATGTCTTTCCTGCATACGGATCAGGGTTGGAAGGATATGGCAAGCGCTACGGTGCGGCGTTTGCGAATCACGTCTCGGGCACGCTGCTGAGCCGTGCCGTGTATCCCGCGCTGTTCCACGAGGATCCGCGGTATTTCTACAAAGGCAAGGGGAGTATCATGTCGCGCGCTTTTTATGCGATGTCTACCGCGGTGATGGCGCGCAGCGATAGCGGCCGCTGGGTTCCGAACTATGCGAACGTACTCGGCAACTTCTCGGCGGGCGCGATCTCGAATGCATACTATCCTGCTTCGGATCGCGGGTTTTCGTTGACACTCCTGAACGGACTTGCAGAAACCGGTGCGGATGCCGCATCGAATCTGGTGCGGGAGTTCGTGCTGAAGGGCATCACAAGCCACGTGCCCAGCGGCGCGAACGGCCAGCCATAAGAGACTTCGCAAAAAGCGCGCGCCCTGCCGAGAGAAAGACAGAGCGCGCATTGATCTGCAAATGAGCTCAGCTTGAATTAGGCCAGCTGCACGAGCTTCGCCTCAATCAGCGCCTCAATCGTTCCGAGCGCTTCAAGCACTTCCTTCGATACCGGCGCATCCACCTGCACCGCGGCCAGAGCCTTCACTGGCTTGGTTCCGGAGCGCTCGCGTCCCAGCGCAAAGTTGGCGATGTTGACGTTGTGCTGGCCGAGGATGGTTCCAATTTTGCCGATGACTCCGGGGACGTCGAGGTTGCGGCAGACCAGCAGATTGCCCTCAAGCGGTGCTTCAATGTCGATGCCGTCGAACTCCAGCAGGCGAGGCTGCTCGCCGTGAATGACGGTTGCGCTGGCCGCTGATTTGCCTGCGGCCGAGTGCAGCTCGATGGTCAGGACGGTCGCTGTGCCGCCGCGGTGGCTGGCCTGCTTCTCCTCATGCACGCGGATGCCGCGCTCCTGTGCAACGGCGGCAGCATTGATGCGGTTCACGTTTTCTGATCCCTGTAGCAGGCCCTGAATGGCGGCGTTGCGGACGAGGTCAGTCTTGGCCTCGGCGAGTGCGCCGCCGTAGATGATCTGAATGGCCTCGATGCCGCCCTTGCCCGTCTGCGCGAGGAAGGAGCCGAGACGGCCGGCGAGATCGATGTAGGGCGCGAGCTCGACGTATTCCTCGTGACTGAGCGACGGCAGGTTGACGGCATTCTGCACCACGCCGAGCTTGAGGTACTCGCGGACCTGCATGGCGATCTGCACACCGACGGCTTCCTGCGCTTCCGCGGTGGAACCGGCGATGTGGGGCGTGAGAATCACGTTGTCCAGTCCGAAGAAGGGTGAGTTCTTCGGGGGCTCTTCCGTCAGCACGTCGAGCGCGGCGCCGGCAACATGGCCGCTCTTCAAGGCTTCGGCAAGCGCCATTTCATCGACGAGTTCGCCGCGGGCACAGTTGATGATGCGCACGCCCTTCTTCATCGCGGCAATGTTCTTCGCGTTGATGATGCCCGCGGTCTGCGGCGTGAGGCCCACATGCAACGTAAGGTAATCCGACCCGGCGATCAGCTCTTCGAGCGAGACCAGCTTGATGCCGTTCTCGCGTGCCACTGCGGCAGAGACAAACGGATCGCTGCCGATAATTTCGAGGCCAAAGCCCCTGGCACGCTTCGCAACCTCAAGACCGATGCGGCCCAGGCCAAGGATGCCGAGCGTTTTGCCGCGCAGCTCGCTGCCCTGCAGTGACTTCTTCTCCCACTTGCCGGCGTGCATGGACGCGTTGGCTGCGGGGACTTTGCGGGCGAGCGCGATCATGAGGCAGAGCGTGAGTTCAGCCACGGCGATGGCGTTGGCGCCCGGAGTGTTCATCACAACAATGCCGCGGCGCGTGGCGGCTTCGGCGTCGATGTTGTCCACGCCCACGCCGGCGCGTCCAATGACACGAAGCTTCGGCGCATGCTCCATCAGCGCATCATCCACCTGCACAGCCGAGCGCACGACGAGCGCATCAGCCTCTGCCAGCGCTGCCGGCAGGCCATCGGGCAGCTTGTCGTGCGTGAGGACTTCCCATCCCGGCTCGGCCGCGAACACGGCCAGCGTTGCCGGAGACACCTTCTCTGCCAGTACGATCTTCATGGCTTCTCCCTTGCCCTCTAATGCGGATTTGTAATCGTCAAAGCGGATGCCCTCCTGCTCGCAGAGGAGGTCGAACATCCGCACCACGGCGGCGTGCGGCTTGCCCTCGCCGCGCTCGTACTTGGTAAGCGAGTTGGGATGCACGCCGAGCCGCTCGGCCATTTGATATTGGTAGAGGTCAAGCTGCTTGCGGGCGATGATCAGCTTTTCTCCAAAGGTGAGTTCGGGCATCGAGGCAGCTCCTAGTTCTTTACCGCGTCGGCGTAGACCTGCTGCGCAGCCGCGACAGCCTGGCCGTATTGCACGGGCAGCTTGAGCGTGTCCTTGGCGATGTGCTCCATGGCGCCAAGCAGAGCAATGGTGTCAAGGAAGTCAAAGTACCCAAGATGCGCGACGCGGAAGAGTTTGCCTTTCATTTCGCCCTGGCCATTGGCGATGACCGAAGCGAAGCGCGTCTTGAGCGCCTTGACCACTTCACTCGAATCCATGCCTTCAGGTACGGCGACCGCGGTGGCCGCAGCGGCCGGAGCCGTGGGCGCGAAGAGCGTGAAGCCCAGCGCAACAAGACCTGCGCGCGTGGCGGCGGCGTTGACCTGTGCGTTGTTGACCAGTGCGGTGCGGCCTTTTTCGAGGTCGCCTCCGGCCTGTCCGGCGATGTAGTCGAGCGCAGCGCCAAGGCCGGCGATGAGGGCGACGGCGGGCGTGTAGGCGCTTTCGCCCTTCACGGCGTTCTTGCGCTCCTTGCGCAGATCAAAGTAGTAGCGGGGATTCTTCGACGTCTCCATCGCCGCCCACGCCTTGTCGCTCACGCTCAAGTAGGCCAGGCCGGGAGGAATCATGACGGCCTTTTGCGAGCCGCCGATGAGGATGTCGATGCCCCACCCGTCCACATCGAAGTGCGTGGTGCCGAGGCCGGTGATGCCGTCCACAACGAGCAGCGTCTGCGGGCTGGCTTCTTTGATCAGCCGGGCGAGAGCTTCCACGTCGTGCCGCACGGCAGTGGAGGTCTCCGTGGCCTGCACAAAGAGCGCGCGATGTTCGGGCTTGAGCGCCTTGCGGACTTCGGCGAGGTCGAAGGTCTGGCCATAGGGTGCCTTGAGCACATCCACCTGGCAGCCGAAGGCCCTGGCCAGGTCCACCCAGCGTTCGCCGAATTTGCCGGCGGTGAGGACGAGAACGCGGTCGCCGGGCGATGTCAGATTCGAAACTGCAGCCTCCATGGCTCCGGTGCCGGACGAGGAGAGCAAAAGCACATCGTTCTTGGTGCCGACGAAGACCTTGAGCTGGGCGAGGACCTTTTGGTAGAGGGCGCGGAACTCCGGTGTGCGATGGTGCATGTCGGCTGCGGCCATGGCAAACTGGGCCGCCGGAAGCAGCGGGGTCGGTCCGGGCGTAAAAAGGCGGGTCTTGCGAATCATGGGCATCTCCTCGAGTCGGGCCGGCGAAGTATGAACTAAATGGCCGGGCGAATAATCACATAATACACACTTTTGTGATTTATGTGAATTAAATTCGCGCTGATGAGGAGAAGTGGCTGAAGGCGTGGCGCTTTCAGCCTCGGAGTACCCTCCGATGCGTTCCGGGAAAAGTGAAACAAAACAAGAATGATAAAAGGATCAATAGCAGGGAAGGACACAAAGAGAAGGCCAGAGCGAGAGCTCTGGCCCTGTCCGATGCAATGTACCAGGGTTTAGCGCCGGCCGCCACCGAACCCGCCTCCTCCACGGAATCCTCCACCGCCGAATCCGCCGCCGCCGAAGCTACCGCTGTGGAACCCGCCGCCTCCATGGAATCCGCCGACCCTTTGGAAGCCGTGCCCCCGGATGGGTCCGCCGATGGGCCGGTTTCCGATGCCGGCAACATTATTGCCATAGCGATGGTAGCCGTAGCCACCACCCCCGTAGAAGCCGCCACCATAATAGCCGCCGCCGTATAATCCGCCCCAGCCCATGCCTCCCCATCCCCAGCCAAAGGGATAGAAGCCCCACCCAAAGGGGCTCCAGAATGGATCCATACCGATGAAGGTGTAGTCCATTGCGTAGGGATCCCAGAACCAGCCAGGGTCCGCGCCTGTGGGTTGATATTCACCGGCAAGTTCATTGTTGTCCTGCGCGAGATATTGCGAGCGGAGACTATTCCAGCGGTAAAGACTGTCCTGCGCATCGCGTGGATTGAAGTTCACCGCTTTTTCTTTGGCCAGAGGGCGCTGACCGGGTGCGGGGGCCAGGTTCATCATGTGGTGGGACGTCACGACCTTGTACTTGTCGTCGCGCACTTCAACGGCTGCCTTTCCATCAAACACCAGGACCCTGGGCTGATTGGCATCGAACTCGTAAAAGCCCGGTCTGACGAGCTGGGTAACGACGCCGCTGTCGATGATTTCCAGGTCGTTCTCTTTGCTGATTTCATCCACTTCCACACCGGCCCTTCCATGGACCAGTTCCATTTGGGTTTCAGTCAAGCTGGGAGAAATCATTCGGACAGCACTATTGTGATCCACTCGCAGGAACACGCCTGGAGTGAGAAGAATCTCTGCTCTCCCTGTCTGAGTGGTCAGGGTCTCGCCGGGATTCAGCGTAACGTTGCCCACGCTTTTGCCGTTGAGGGGCTGTCCTTCAAGCGCAACGGAACCCTCGACGTAATTGAGCATGCCGGGACCCACTTGTTGCGCAATCAGCGCCGGCGCACCGAGAATTCCAACTCCGAGCATCAGCAGCGAGATGGTGTGGAACTTCATCGATTTGCACCTCTGAACATATCAATGCGTTTCGCGGGAAAAAGTTCTGCTCCTTAATCACAGTGTGAGATCGCGGGTTGTGCGCGGTAAAAGTCAATACGCCGAAGAGCGGACAACCTTCCTCGAGTCATTGCATCCGCAGGCCGATCCACCATTCGAAGGGAATGTCTGGTTCCGATAGAATTGGGGGAGGAAGGGAAGCGATGAACGAAGCAGGCGCACTGGAAGCACAGATCAATCAGTTGATTGTGGCGGCGATGAAGGCCCGTGATGCGGAGCGCACCGGGACGTTGCGCTTAATCAAGACAGCATTGAAGAACAAGGCCATCGAGAAGCGCGGTTCACTGACGCCTGCTGAAGAACAGCAGACACTGGCGACAATGATTAAACAGCGTCGCGACTCGATTGAGCAGTTCACCAAGGGGAATCGGCCTGAGCTCGCGGCCAAGGAAGCGACCGAGATTACGGTGATCGAAGAATTTCTCCCGAAAGCATTGGACGAATCCGAACTGCGTGCGCTGGTGGCGCACACCATTGAGCAGCACGCATCAGCGTCTGGCCAGAAGCCGACGCCGAAGGATATGGGGCTCATCATCAAGGCTGTGCAGGCCCAGCTGCAGGCTTCAGGACTGCGCGCCGAAGGCAGGCTCGTGAGCGAGGCGGTGAAGAGCGCGCTCGCAGGCTAGCAAGCGTGGCTCATCCGCAAGCAGCCTCATCGGCAGCAGAGAGACAAACTCTTTTGGTAAGAAGAAACATTGCGCTGAAATTTTTTGCGCTGCTGGAATATGCGAGATGCCTGTCGCTTCGCGGCAAAGACCCAAACATCCAATAGGGGACTTCCGGAGTTGAAGCTGTGTGAGGGTTGGTGCAGAGTGAGCTCCATGGATGTACCTCTGGACGTGAATCAGCCCGAGTGATCAATCCACCGAAAGCGTGAGAAAGAAGGGCGCTCATCACACGACTGCACTTTGTGCGTGCGGCTGGCTCCAGGTGTGCGGGGTGCGCATGTCCAGCAGGCGGGGAAATCTAGAAAGCGAAGCGGGACTTTGAAGAGTCAAAACGAACGCAAAAAGATTGTGATTGTGGGAGCAGGTCCCGGCGGACTGACTGCGGCGATGGTGCTGGCCCGGCGCGGGTTCCAGGTTGAGGTCTTTGAGAAGGCGCCCGTGGTGGGTGGCCGCAATGCGGAAATTGTCATGGGCGACTTTCGCTTTGACGTAGGTCCGACTTTCCTGATGATGAAGTTCGTGCTTGACAAGGCTTTTGAAGAGGCCGGGGTGCACAGTGAAGACGTGCTTCGATTCAAACGCCTAGATCCAATGTATCGGTTAATCTTTCCGGATTTCACTGTGGACGTAACCGAGGATCGTGAGCGAATGCGACAGCAGATTGCCCGTGTCTTCCCGGGAGAAGAAAATGGACTTGATCGCTTTTTCGCGCGCGAGACGGAACGATTCAAGCACATCTACGGTTGCCTGGAAAAGGACTATTCCACCATCCGTCAGTTCTTCACCCTCGATTTTCTCAAGGCGATTCCGCATATTCCATTTGGTCGGTCCATTTTCGATTACCTGGGTCGTTACTTCGGCCCTGAGAAGTTGCGTCTCTGCTTCACATTTCAGTCGAAATATCTAGGCATGTCGCCTTGGGAATGTCCTGGATTATTTGTAATTTTGCCCTACGTGGAGCATGCCTTTGGCATCTTTCACGTGCAGGGTGGCCTGTCGGAGATCTCAAAGGCCATGGCGCGGGTGGCCGAGCAGAATGGTGCGGTCCTGCACCTTAGCACTCCCGTGAAGCAACTTCTCGTGGAGAAGCGCAGCGTGCAGGGCGTGGTGTTGGAAGACGGATCGTCTGTGCGCGCCGACGAAACCATCCTGAATGCCGATTTCGCTCATGCGATGCGGACCCTGATTCCAGAAGGCGTGCTGCGGAAGTATACTCCAGCAAAGCTCGAGAAGAAGCAGTTTTCCTGTTCCACTTTCATGCTCTATCTCGGCCTCAGCAAGACATTTCCAGAGATGCCGCATCACAGTATCGTTTTTGCGCGCGACTATCACAAGAACACAGAGGATATTTTCGAAACGTTGGATCTGTCGGATGACATCTCGTTTTACATTCGCAACGCAAGCGTCACTGATCCTGACATCGCGCCGGTGGGAAAATCGGCTCTGTATATTCTGGTTCCCGTACCCAACACGATGAGCGGAACCGACTGGGCGAGCGAAATGATGCGTTTCCGCGAAATGGTGCTGGATCAGATTGCGGCACGCACAGCCATGGGGGATTTGCGACCCTACATCGAAGCCGAGCGAATCATCACGCCCGCCGATTGGGAGCATTCCGGAGTCTTTCATGGAGCGACCTTCAATTTGGCACACACGATGACGCAGATGCTCTATTTCCGTCCGCATAACAAGTTTGAAGAGCTGGACAACTGCTACCTGGTCGGCGGCGGAACGCATCCAGGCAGCGGCTTGCCCACGATCTATCAGTCGGGCATGATCGCGGCAAACCTCATTGGCAGGAAGTACCAGACAGCATAGCGCGCACGAAAAGTGCGATGCAGTTCCGCCAGCCTCAGGCACCCGCCAAGAAAAGAACGCCGAGGCCCATATTCCGGCCCCGGCGCTTGCGAGAATCGCCAGTTGCGACGCTCAATTTTGCGAATCGATGTAGTGGCCAACAAGCACGGTATTGCCGCTGAGAGGATCCTTCAGCAGAACGCCCACGACACGAACCTTTGCGTTATCCGTAATGTCGCTGATTCCGTTGAATCCATCCCGGTAGTCGGCATCACCTCCCACATAGACAGTGACGGTCTGTGGGACGAGCAGGCCCGCGAAGCCATTCACCTGGATCTGGAAGGTATGGTTGCTCGTGTCTTCGCTACCTGGCACCACCGTGCCATTGAAACCCCAGTTGCGCAGAACCACGCGATGCACCGAGACACTCTGCGGATTGGAGGCTCCTGATGCCGGTCCACCTACCGCAACGTCCTGTCCGGGCAGCAATCCATCCGCATTGAATAGGAATTGCGCCAAGGCGTCGTGCATCCAGTAGACAGAGTACTTTTCACTGCCCGTGAGATTGACGGTTGCGATTTGACCAAGCGTAAGCCCTGTCGTGCTGGGGAGCAAGCTGCGCACATACAGGTCAAAGCTGGATGCGGTGCCTGAGGCTGGCGTCACGTAGGTAACTTGACCACTGGCGTAGAAGCCTTGTTGGGACAGGATTTCAACCTCGTCCGCATCCAAAGTGCCAGTGGCTTTGTCGAGCTTGCCGGAGATCTGCACGATGGAGTTTGTCGTCAGGCTGCTGAGGCTTGCATCTCCATCCCATTCGGTCTGTCCGTTGACGTTGACCGTTAGCTGTGAGCCGTGCGGTCCCTGCACAACAAAGGACTGGACGCTCGCATTCACGCTAAGTACCCCGGCGGTGTACTCATCGACATAAGCCATCGGATCGTCCACACCGACACTGTCAATCTTGAAAGTTGGCGTCACCTGCCCAGTGATCTGTCCGTTGGAGTCCACCTGAATGGACTTTCCGAGTTGGAAGTCGACGCGCAGACCGACAGGCGCTCCATTTGCGGAAACGACCAGAGGATTAGTCAGTGTGACCGTCGCATTCTGTGTGGTGAGGGTTGCATCCTGCGTGGCAATTGTCGGCGCACCGCTTGCAGGAATATTCAAATAGCTCATCTTCGCGGTTGGTCCCAGCGTGATTTGCACGCTGGTGTATGTGCCCGCCGGGACGCTGTTCAGGTCAAGCAACGTCTGCAGCCCGTTGTAGCGTGCAAAGTCCACAGTGGGTGAACCACTCACAAGAGACACGCTGTTGCCACTTGCGTCAGTCGCGGTAACACTCTGCAACTGCGCAACGAAAGAGGTGACTGCGGCCATCGGCGCATCCGTGCCAATAACAAATGCCGGGCCTGTGGGGGTGTTGGCCGGGGTGGTGGAAGTGGCAGTTGATCCGTTGCCGCAGCCCGCCGTCAGTAGCATGCCAGCGGTCATCACGGCGAAGGATGAAAGAGTGATCTTGTAGTTCGCGCTCAGTCTCATTTCAGGCACAACTCCTTTTGCGCGTTCCAAGAGGCCTCCAAGGTAACGTCGCTCATTTGGTTTCATCACGGCACAGAAGAGATCACGCAGAACCATGCGGGTGCCGTTACTAGCGATGAACCCGCTGGTCCATGCAAAAGTTGCGCGGGTGACGAGAATTTTTACGAACTGAAGGGATTGGATGATCGACTGAGATCAGTTGATCTTCCGCAACCAGAGATTGCGGAAGGAAACCTTGCAGGGCGTACCCTCAATCTGCAAACCAATTAGGCCGGACACGTTGTTTGACGACGCAGGATCATCATCAATCAGCACGGCCATCAACTGTCCGTTGAGAATATGCAGAATGACACCGCCGCGCGCGATGATCGTGTACTGATTCCACGCACCGTCTTTGACATACGTTCCGAGCGAGTTACGGTCGCCAATGATGCCGATCAGTTGGGGAATCTTACCGGGGAGGGTCTGCACCACCTGGCCGCGCCATACAAGAATGCCGCGTGCGGTGTTTTGCGAGTAGAGCTGGCCGCTATATTCCCTGGCCTGCGGGCTTACGGGATACCAGAAGTCAGCCTGTGGTCCAATCATGACCCAGCGCGGGTTGAGCGGCGGCTCGCCTTTGCCAGCGACGCGGCCGGGAGGGATGCCTGTGCTGCTTCGGTATTGAATGCCGCTGCCGCCGCCCCACTCCACCTTGATTTCGAGCTTGAGATCAAAATCGTGCGCCTGCTCTTCGTGATAGACGAGGAAAGTATTGCCGGCATTGTGGGCCCTCGTCGATATACCGACAATCGCCCCATCCTGGACCGACCACACTCCCGGCATGCCATCCCAGCCCTGCAGGGTCTTTCCATCGAAGATAGAAGTGAATCCGGTGTGATTGGCAAAATCCATCGGGTCGGGCTCGATGAATTTCCCATTCCTCAATCCAACAATGTCGGGAGGGATCTTGATCAGAGAGGCACGATCGGGTTCGGGATTGCTTCCCGGTTGCGCCTGTGCATGCATCTGCGTCAGTTCGCTCACCATCGCCACGCAGAGCACGGCAGCAGCGCCCAGGAGCCGCCAAGATCGCAGTTGCGCGTTCTGCATTGTCCATTCCTCTAGAAGAGTCCGATATAGCCCTCAGGAATTGGCGCGTGTTTCAGCAAACCCAATTCACCGGCGAGCCGCTCCAGCCGCGCGCGTGTCGCCGCCGTGGGTGGAACGAGCGGAAGCCGGACGACATCCGTGGTCCGTCCCATCAGGCTGAGAATCGTCTTTACAGGCGCGGGATTCGATTCCCAAAAATTGGCTTCAAACAAGCGCCCATACTGCCGCTCCAACTCCCGAGCTGCCTGCCAGTCATTGTGCAGTGCGGCACGAATCATGCGGCTCACTTCAGCTGGGGCTTCGTTCGAGGCTACGCTGATCAGTCCGTGTGCACCGATGCCAATCGCCGCGAGGGCTAAATTGTCGTCTCCGGAGAAGACCTTGAAGCCGCGGGGCAGGGAATGAACAAGCTCTGAAATCTGCGTCAGCTTGCCGCTCGCTTCCTTGATGGCCTGAATGTTCGGCGCAGCCTCGGCAAGGCGCACAACGGTTTGCGGCTCCAGGTTGGCGGCGGTGCGACCGGGCACGTTGTACAAAACCACGGGCACGGGATCAACCGCTTGGGCAAGGGCGAGGAAGTGCTGGTACTGCCCCTCCTGGGTAGGCTTGTTGTAGTAGGGATTTGCGGAGAGGATGGCGCTGATGCCGCGCACCTGCGACAAGAGCCGGGCCTGGCGCAACAAGGTCCGAGTGCAGTTGTGTGTACAGCCTGCCCACACGGGCACCCGTCCACCGGCGGCGTCCATGATGATGTGGATAGTATGGAGCCACTCCTCCTCATCCAGCGTCGCTGCTTCCCCTGTGGACCCGCAGGCCACAAGAAAATCGATGCCTGAATCGATTTGCCA
The DNA here is from genome assembly GCA_021813745.1 of Acidobacteriota bacterium. GTDB lineage: Bacteria > Acidobacteriota > Terriglobia > Terriglobales > Acidobacteriaceae > Telmatobacter. The sequence continues at coordinate 95,948 of JAKAJO010000075.1, read as the reverse complement.
GTTGACGAGCGCACGCAAGGCGCTCTCGTCGATTGAGTCTCTGCCATCCGCCCGAAACGGCGTGACAATCGCAGTGCCGCAACCTGTCGTTTCCATCACTGGAAAGTGTATACCGTCGCCCGCTGTGAAGTGGCAGAAGCGAACTGTTAGTTGCCGAAAAGACCATTTGCCAACCTGCTGGCCTGCCCCGGGAGATCCATTGACCTGTCCGGCAAAAGCCGGTACACTACTCTAGTTTGGCGATTCCTGCCTGTTGTCGTGGAGCCAGACGCTCGCCGAGTAGTTCTGAAGGCTTGAGCGTTCCGCGGCACAGAAGTATCCGCCCGAGCTGGTTTTTTGATTTGTTGCGAGCGCAATCGGCAAAGCCGGCGCCGCGCTGGAGGATGTATGTACGCGGTCATTCGTACCGGTGGAAAGCAATATCGGGTCGCCCCTGGCGACGTGCTGAAGATTGAAACTGTCGCGTCGAAGGACCAGACTGTGGAGTTCAGCGATGTGCTGGCCGTTTCAGGCGAGCAGGGTTCAGTCGCCAAGCCCTCCAAGGCCAAGGTCACGGCTGAGGTGCTCGGCGAAGGCCGTGGCGACAAAATCCTTGTCTTCCACCTGAAGCGCAAGAAGCAGTACAAGAAGCTGCAGGGACACCGGCAGAACTTTACTGAGGTCCGCATCAAGGCCATCGAGGCCGATGGCAAGACCTACACCGCAGCGAAGTAGGCGCGGCAGATTCACTGAGAGAGGGATTCGGCAATGGCACATAAAAAGGGTGGCGGAAGCTCAACAAACGGACGTGATTCCAATGCGCAGCGACTGGGCGTGAAAGCCTTTGCGGGCCAGCTCGTTACGGGCGGCTCGATCATCATGCGGCAGCGCGGTACTCGAATCAAACCGGGCGCAAACGTGGGTATCGGCTCAGATGACACGCTTTTCGCCAAGGTGACGGGTCGCGTAAAGTTCTCCGATCACGGCAACCGCGGACGATTCGCTTCCGTGGAACCAATCGCTGCGGAATAGTCTAAACAGAAGAATCATCGATTTTGATTGGCAAGGGCCGGAGCACTGCTCCGGCCCTTGCTTGCTTTGGATAGTAGTCAGTGAAATCAACAGAAAAGGCCGGACCCGAGCAGGTCCGGCCTTTCGATTCGAGAATCAGGCGACTTCTTCAGGACTTTGTTTCGCTACTCTGCAAATTCCGTGAGATCACCTTGTCGACAACCTTTTCGACGTCGGACAGGAAAAACCCTGGCGAAGGTGGAGCAACTGCAACCTTTGTTCCGTGGCCCAATGCCGAGGCAATCTCATTCCACCGATACACCGTGGAATCGGCAGGCATCACTAGCGGCATCCGCACCGGCTCAGGCAGAACAAAGTAGGCAATCCAGATGCCCAGCGAGAGCAGGATGACGGCCTCGTTGACAAACTGCAGAGGCGAGGTAAGCGACTCAAAGTGCGAGATCAGGCTGGACGTCACAAAATCATTCGCCGCCATCAGGCCCAATCCCAGGCTGAGCCCAACCGTCAAATCGCGCATCGAGGAGCGAAAGGCATTCATGCTGAGGCAGAGGAATGCAAGAAGGCAAAGACCCATGATGCCAACAACACGCATCATGGCGATTGCACCGCTGCAGATCAGCGGATCCCCTGAACGTCCTTGCATCAGCGACAGGCTACCGAAGCTCACCAATAGAGAAACTAAGGCCACCCATCTAAACGCGACAGTGCCCAACATTTTGAGCCCGGAGAGCGTTGCCAGTACGGCACTGAAGACTTCGAGGCAGACGAAAAATAGGCATACCGCGCTCGCGCCATAGACGCTCCAGTAGCCGTAGAAATAGAGCGGGCGGAAGATGTGACCGGGAGCCCATGGTTGCGCCATGGCATAAAGAATTGCGAGTAGAATCGGCATCGAGCCGAGCCGGAGGGCCAAGTACTTGCTCATCGCCGGGAAACGGTGATGGAGGCCTTTCTTCCAGAAGGTAAATCCAGCAACGGCCCACAATAGAAATTCGGCCGCAGTCATGATGGACATTGCGAGGTTCAACGGCATAGAGCCCAGCGCCCTCCCGAGAGCCCACTCAGGATAGCGCGTGACAGACCGAGCCTCAAAATGAAATGAAGCTAGTGCCTTACCACTTTCGTGCTACGCGAAGCTTTGTCTATTTGCAATAGACGCTGCAAGTCGGGACAGGCAGTGATGAAGTGGCCGAAAGGTGATTGGCGACTGCGTGGGAGCTGGAACTGGTGGTGGCGGCAGCAGCGAAACCGGCAACGACAACAGCAAAAGCAAAGATGCGGACTGCGAGTTTCATCGTTCGTAACCTCGGATCTGAAAATTGCGTGACTCAAAAGTCACATCGAACTAACACGTTGATGCTACCCCCGATCCGAATCTAAGTCTACTGAATTCTTTACTTTCTCGAGAATTATATGATTGGTTACTGAAGTCACCTAACCCCTATGTGGTAGTCATTTGAGGCCGTCCGCCAATTGTTCTAGCCACCCCCTAGATTCCCCGTCGGCGTGGTAAAATCGAGACAGCAAAAAATTGCTCAAAGCCCTCGCCTTTCAATCGGTTACTCCCCTCTGGTAAGGACTGACAACCTTCCTTCGGTCTTGCACTTGCAAGGGCATTGAGCCCAACTTCTGCGATTGGATATCTATGGCGACTCAGGCACCGGATCAGACTGCACTTCCCGCCGAACAGGGCAACAACGGCAGCTACACAAGCGAGAACATCAAGGTCCTTGAGGGCCTTGAAGCCGTCCGGCTTCGCCCGGCCATGTACATCGGCTCGACTGGCGAGATGGGCCTGCACCACCTCGTCTACGAGGTCGTCGACAATTCCGTCGATGAGGCACTGGCGGGATTCGCCAAGAAGATTGACATCATCATTCACGTTGACAATTCCATTACGGTGATTGACGACGGCCGCGGAATTCCGGTGGACATGAAGACCCTGCCCAATGGCGAGCAGATGCCTGCGGTGCAGGTGGTGCTGACCAAGCTGCATGCTGGAGGCAAGTTCGACAGCTCCACCTACAAGGTGTCTGGCGGATTGCATGGCGTGGGCGTGAGCTGCGTGAATGCGCTGAGCCAGGAGTTCAATGTCGAAATCTGGCGCGACGATCACACCTGGGAGCAAGACTACAGTTGCGGCATCCCGGTCAGTGAGTTGCGGCAAACGGGCAAGACAAAGAAGCGTGGCACCAAGGTGCACTTCCTCCCGGACAAGTCGATCTTCGCGACGACCGAGTACAACTATGACACCCTGGCCCAGCGTCTGCGCGAGCTTGCTTTCTTGAACAAGGGCCTTGAGATTACGCTGACGGATGAGCGTAATGCCGACCCCAAGACAGGCGAGGCGCGCCACGCGGAGTTCCGGTACGCAGGCGGCATTGCCGAGTTCGTAAAGCACCTCAACCGCGGAAAACAGGTCCTGCACGACAAGCCGATCATGATCGAAGCTGCGCGCGACGGGGTCGAGATCGAAATTGCACTGCAGTACAACGACAGCTACTCGGAGACTGTCTTCAGTTTTGCGAACAACATCAACACGGTCGACGGAGGGACGCATCTCTCTGGTTTCCGCACGGCGTTGACCCGGACCATCAACGCGATTGGCCAGTCGCTCGGACTCTTCAAGGACATGAAGGAGAATCTTAGCGGCGACGATGTCCGTGAGGGCCTGGTGGCGGTGGTCAGCGTCAAGTTACCCCAGCCTCAGTTTGAGGGCCAAACCAAGGGCAAACTGAACTCAGATATTGCTGGCATTGTGCAGGCTTTTGTGAACGAGCGTTTAGGTATGTTCCTCGAGCAGAATCCGCCTGTTGCCAAGCGCATCATCAACAAGGCGATTGAAGCTGCGCGCGCACGCGAAGCCGCGCGCAAGGCCCGCGACCTGACCCGGCGCAAGGGCGCGCTGGATGGGGGTGGCCTGCCGGGTAAGCTGGCCGACTGCAGCGAACGCAACCCCGAGCGCTGCGAGCTTTATCTGGTAGAGGGTGAAAGCGCAGGTGGCACGGCAAAGCAGGGTCGAGACCGACGTTTCCAAGCGATTCTGCCGCTGAAGGGCAAAATCCTAAACGTCGAAAAGGCCCGTTATGACAAGATGCTCGGGCACGAAGAAATCCGTGCAATGATTACCGCTCTTGGTTGCGGCATTGGCAAGGATGACTTTGACCCGGCCAAGATCCGCTACGGCAAGATCATCCTAATGACGGACGCGGATGTGGACGGCTCTCACATTCGCACGCTGCTGCTCACGTTCTTCTTCCGCCACATGACGGAACTGATCAAGCGGGACAATGTTTACATTGCCCAGCCACCCCTTTACAAAATCAAGAAGGGACGATTCGAGCAGTACATCAAGGATGACCGCGAGTTTGTAAAGGTCATGGTCAACCGCGCGTCCGAGGGCATGGTGGTGCGCCACGGCGAGGCTGCGAGCAAAATTGAAGGCGCAGATCTGACGCGCTTCATGAGTACGCTCAATGACTATCTCGGGTTTGTCGAGAAGGTAGACAAGCGCATCCGCAACGAGGCGCTCACGGAGATGCTGGCGCGCGCGGAGTTAACACAGCGCTCCGACTTTTCATCGAAGACCGAGGGGGAGGTGCCCTCAAAGCTGGCTGCCTTGCATGCGCAACTGGCAGAGTGGGCTGTTGAGTATCAATTCAAGCTCAGCAAGCCCGTGGAGGATGAGGAGCATCACACGTGGTCCATCAGCCTCATCGATGCGCAGGGTGCCGAACGTCGGATTGATTGGACGCTGGCGTCCAGTCCTGAGTTCCGTCAGATGATGGCGAAATATGCCCTCATCAAGAAGTATTTGGAGCCACCGTTCCTCATCGAGTTTGCCGCCAAGGCCCCGTCGGCCGCTGCAGATGAAGAAGAGACTGAAGAAGGTGCAGCGCAGCAGTCGGAAGCCAAGCCGGCACGTCGTGCTGCGCGCATCCCGCGCGAGCCAGTGGAAAAACAGACCGCGCGTGAGCTCTTCAGCTACATCGTCGAGCAGGGAAAGAAGGACTACCAGGTGCAGCGTTACAAGGGTCTGGGCGAGATGACATCCTCGCAGCTCTGGGAGACAACGATGGATCCCGAACGCCGCACGCTTCTTTCCGTCAAGCTCGAAGACATTGCAGAAACGGAAACGATTTTTACCACGTTGATGGGGGAGGATGTGGAGTCGCGCCGCAAGTTCATCGAAGACAACGCGCTGGATGTAAAGAACCTCGACATCTAGAGCGCTTCCGCGGGACTCGTCGCCATTTTAGCCATCTTTTGCGGGAGGCTTTTCCCGAAGGGAGAGCCACTTCGCACCTCAACGTTGAGATAGACCAACTGTGAAACCGCTGGAGCGGACGCTGCACATCGAGGGCATGCCAGTGCAGATGGCTTTTCAGGTCCGCTGAATTTGCAGGCGTCGTGCAATTTCAACGGACCCTCGGATGACCTTCCGGCGACACTTCATTACCAACTGCGTCCGATATACACATCGATGACTCGCAGAGCGCCATTCAGGTTCGGATTCCAGTAGTCTCCATAACTGCCGTATTGAAACACGGCACCCACCTCAACCTTTCGCGGCAGGATGTAATATGCTTTGGCATCACCCAGCCACTGGGGCACGCGGACTTCCGAAATCTGGGTTGAGCTGAGCGCCAGGTTTCCAAGTGCAGATTGGAACATCCCGGGATCGAAGACTCCCTGTTGAATCAAAGCCGCATTGCCAAGCGAAGCCGCATCGTTCGGATTCAAATCCGGTCGATATCCGCTGTTTGATGCGTTGTGAGTAAAGCGCAGGTCGATGCCAACCCGATCCTTCACTGTATAGGTTGAGTCGCCCCAAACGACCTGGCTGAGCTGTTTGTAGGGCACCAGCGGTTCGTCGACCACATAGTTTGTTGAGCTGTCATTCTGAAAGGCCATGTAAGTTTGCAGGTTGTCCTGCTGGTATGAGTAGCCGAGGCTCAGGTTCCATGGCGCCAAGGGGCGAATCTCCGCACTCGCAGTCTCGGTGTAGATCCGATTGCGCCGCTGGAAGTTTGAGGGCAATCCTGCAATATCGCCGCCAAATCCTTGCGCTTCTGTAGGCGTATTGGGCAATGCTGGTGAAGGAAAGGCGTTTTGAACATCGAATCTGGCGTCGTTTTGGAACGTCAGCCATGGCTTTGGCGTGAGCCAGATACTCGCAAAGATGCGGTTGTCACTTCCTGGAATAATCAGATAGCCGGGATGATGCGTCCCTGTCCAGTCGTAGCCAGCGCGTGCATTCCACAGCGTGCTCCGATAGCGCAGGGCCAGGCCCGCTTCATTGCTGGTTGTCGATGGAATGACGGTTTGCAGATCAGTGTTGTCCATTGAATACACTTGTGGCCACAGGGCAGCGTTTGAGCGCGTAATTCCGCTGCGTTTGTACTTCATCTCCAGGCTCAGCCCAGCAGGAAGTTCATACTCCGCCTGCAAGCCCGCCCAATGGCGGTGCCATGAGACATCGCCATAGAGCGAGTAGTAGGGTGTGAAGCCGTTGATCATATTCTGCTGATGAAAATCGGCGCTCAAGCGCAGGCGCTTCTCAGGTGCCCAGCTGGCGGTGTCGTCGGTGTCGAACCATCTCTGCGGATTATGTGTAAAGGTATTTCGAACGCGAGTATAGGTCACCTGTCCATTCACCAGAAATGTTTCTGCGGCAGTCAGGTTCATCTTTACCGTATCGGCGGAGTACTGGCTTGGCGAGGGAATGTCATAGTAATAGCTCCCCACTGGAACGTCCTGCGGAGCCGGACCTGAAGGTGGCGGATTTACCGTCGAGAATCCTTCATCTTCCGGAGTAAATGGCCCGGTGTATGTGACCGTCGGGAAGATGAGACGGTCATTGAAGCTGCTGAATTTGTGCTCGTAGAGGAAGTGCATCAGATGGTGCACCGCAAAATCGGCGCCGCCTGCGATATTGCGCGTGGTGTAGTTGATCGGCTGGAACTGCGAAGCCTGGTGGCATTGTGCGCCACAGGTCGTGTTGACGCCGCCAACATAGACTGCGGGGGTGGAATTTTCGTCGAGATAGGTCAACTGTGTTTCCCCTGTCCTGGCCTGCATCTCGCCCTTCACAAACAGATGAATCGGAAGCGAGGAAGGCCTAAAGCGCAGGTAGCCGTTGCCGAGCCGTTGCGTTACCGCGAAGACTGCATTGGCGGGGATTGAATCCGTCACCGCGCCGGGCAAGCCAAAATCCGAAGGAGACAACTGCGCGAGGTATGAGACGTAATGGTCCTGCTCCTGCACCAAGCTGCGCAGGTCGAGTCCAGCCTGCAGGCGATCCCCCACGGTGACTTGCGAGCGAACCGAATAATCCGTGCCCGTGAGTACAACACCGCGCGAAACCGCAGTGAGATGCTTTGCCGGGTTTACGTATGCGACAGACATGTTGGTGCCTCCCGACTGCTGCAGGCTGTCGTACTCACCAACTCGGCTAGCAAAGCCTGAGATGTGCAGGAACCGGTAGGCGGCGGAGGATGCGGACCAGCCATCGCCCGGATCATCCCCTGAAGAGTCGCCTTGGTCGACGACTGCAGCGACGCCGGGAAAAGGTCTCAGCTTCGGACCCAGCAACGCCGCGGCGCTGCCCAGGGCAGTTGCTGCGGCTGCCACGCTTGTCGCTGCACTTGAAGAGGCGCGAGGTGCATACGTCGACTGCGACACCGTGTTGACCATCTGAGCGGTAGGCTCCGAAGGCACGCCCCACTGCCCCTTGTCGATGAACCGGCTGCCGCCACTGGGCGTTGCCACATCGGTTCCATGAATCGTCGCATGGCAATTGGTGCATCGATCAGCCAGCGGCAACGACGCTCCGTTGTGATGGCCGCTGTGGCATTGCAGACAAAGCGCAGGCTCGCTGACAGTCAAGAGATTTGTGTTCGGTGACCCGTGCGGCGTGTGGCAGTTCAGGCAATCCTCTGAAACAGGTGGATGCTGATAGGCGAACGGTCCACGATACTGCGCGTGGCACCGCAGGCAAAGCTCGTTGACGTTTGATACCCGGAGGTTCCGGCCTGCCGAACCACCGTGGGGGTCGTGGCAATCTGCGCAGCTCATCTTTCCTTCACGCAGCGGGTGATGGTAGGGCATGCTGAGTTGCGCTCCCTCAGTCCGATGGCAGCGCAGGCATGCCTCGGTCGAAGCCGCACGCGCTTCGACAATTGCATTCGTCTCCGGCGAGACAAGATTCGCTCGCTGCGCGCCATGCGTCGCTGTGTCGAATCGTGCGGGGACCAAGCGGGTGGATTGCCCAGAGGACGCGTGAACCTGGTGACAATCGATGCAGCGTACGCCATTGGCCGCATGAATGCCGGTTGACCAATGACGCGTCATCGCATCCTGTGCATGGCAGTTCAGGCAGACCGCGTTGGCCTCGGCGGCAGGTCGCTTGAAAGGAGAGATGATCTTGGTCACGTCTCCGCCGCCCTCCACATGCAGACTGCCGTTGCCGTGGCATTCCTCGCAGGTCACGCCCTGCTGTTGATGGAAGGCGTGCTGGAAGCTTTTGGCGACATCGGCATGGCAGCTCGCACAGGTATCGGAGCCGATCGGCGTGGCCCCCGCGATCCGCAATGACCTAGGCACGGGCCGTAAGTCCTTCGATGGACTTTCAGAAATGGAGTAGGTTGGGAAACAGGCGGCAGCAATAAGGAATACGGCACTCATTAGGATAAAAGGAACACGTCGCATCGGTTTGCCCCCGAGGGTAGGAATCCAGAATGCACGTGCCGGCTCACATTTTCTCCCGGCAGTTGGACCCTGGGAATCTTCTGAATAACCTACAACCTCATGGAATTGTGATCGAGTGGGATTTGCTGATGTGATCGTCGGAGCTTACAAACTTCCCTTACCTGCCGGGGATGCACAGTGGTCTTTCAACGTCCATCGATCTTCGAAGTAACGCTACATCCATCACTCTACCCCGGATGTGCCAACTGTCACGTGAATTTGTGAGCTGGCTCTCTTTTGAGTGAACTGGACGAGTAGGCGTCAAATCCATGCCGATGCGGTTCCTGAGTAGCTCAGCGCACCGCCTGCTTTACCAGAGCCGCAATTCTCTCTTCTTCGGCCTCAGTGATCTCCTTCAGAGCATAAGCAGTCGGCCACATCGCGCCGTCGTCCAGGTTCGCTTCATGCATAAAGCCGAATGTTGCATAGCGCGTCTTGAATCGTTGAGCACTTTGAAAGAAACAGACAATCTTTCCGTTCCTGCCATAAGCAGGCATCCCGTACCACAGCCTCGGAACCAGTTCCGGCGCAGTCGCACGAACGATGGCGTGGAGCCGTTCGCCAATGCGGCGATCCTGCGTCGGCAACCCGGCAAGATTAGCCAACACTTCGCCTTCCCCATCGGGCTTCTTCGTCCGGGCTCTAGCTTTTAGCGTGCTTTTGCTTGTTGCCTTTTTAGTGGGTTCCATACGCGGTCCCTCCTCAATTCCGGCCATCATAAAATACGCGCTTGCAGTGCACCACTGGCTTACATCAGGCAAGGCGGAGAGGCTAAGGCCGGTCAGCAGGAGCAGAGCCAGCAAGGTTGCCACCAAACGGCGCAGCATGGACGTAGACCCCTCTCCAGCGACGGCAACTGCCATCGAGGACGATTGCCACCGTGAAGGCAATGGACATCCGGCAATGAGCCTGCCGATTCTTTAACGGAATCAAATTGCCGCAGGTATCCTCTGCTGCAGCCAGGCGGCTGGCACTGTGATTCAGAATTACTGGAAAGCTCCAGTAGAATAAGAGAGGCTCAGACAGAACTTGTGCGGGCAGAATTGCGCTATACGCAGACCTGCTTGCCTCTGCAACGTCGATATTCTCTGTGGGGACTGCTTCATCATGTCAAATATTCTGGAACATCTTCCGGTCGGGCAGAAGGTTGGCATTGCCTTCTCTGGCGGCCTGGACACGAGCGCCGCATTGCACTGGATGAAGCTGAAGGGCGCACTGCCTTATGCCTACACAGCGAACCTCGGCCAGCCGGATGAGTCAGACTACGAGCTGATTCCGCAAAAGGCACTTGAGTACGGCGCCGTCAAAGCGCGTCTCATCGACTGCCGTGCTCAGCTTGTGCGTGAGGGGCTGGCGGCGCTGCAAAGTGGAGCTTTCCATATCTCGACCGCTGGAGTCACTTACTTCAATACCACGCCTATCGGTCGCGCGGTGACCGGCACCATGCTGGTGAGCGCGATGAAGGAGGATGAGGTCAGCATCTGGGGCGATGGCAGCACCTTCAAAGGCAATGACATCGAGCGATTCTATCGCTATGGCCTGCTCGTGAATCCTGATCTGAAGGTCTACAAGCCATGGCTCGATGAAGCCTTTATCGAAGAGCTAGGTGGCCGCGCGGAGATGTCCGAGTTCATGCGGAAGTCCGGCTTCGAGTACAAAATGTCGGCTGAGAAGGCTTACTCGACGGACTCCAACATCCTTGGCGCGACCCATGAAGCCAAGGATCTGGAGCACCTGAGCACCAGCATGAAGATTGTCGTGCCCATCATGGGAACCGCGTTTTGGCGCGAGGATCTCGCCATCAAGCCAGAGCAAGTCACCGTGCGCTTCCAGGAAGGCTGGCCAGTTGCGCTGAATGGCGTAGAGATTCCGGATCCTGTTGATCTCATGCTTGAAGCCAATCGTATCGGTGGCCGTCATGGGCTCGGCATGAGCGATCAGATTGAAAACCGCATCATCGAGGCCAAGAGCCGCGGCATCTATGAAGCGCCAGGTCTTGCACTTCTTTACATCACGTATGAGCGTCTGATCACCGGCATTCACAACGAAGATACGATCGAACAATATCGCGAAAATGGCCGCAAGTTGGGCCGCCTTCTCTATCAGGGCCGTTGGTTTGATCCGCAGTCCATCATGCTGCGGGAGAGCGCGCAGCGCTGGGTGGCAAATCCCGTGACCGGCGAAGTCACGCTTGAGCTGCGCCGCGGCAATGATTACTCGATCCTGAACACCGAGTCACCCAATCTGACGTTCAAGCCGGAGCGGCTGACGATGGAGAAGGGCGAATCTACTTTCTCGCCCCGCGACCGCATCGGCCAGCTTACCATGCGCACTCTCGACATCACAGACACGCGCGAAAAGCTCCTGACCTACGCGCATAGCGGTCTTCTCACGATGCCCACTGAGACCACAGTGCCGCAGCTTCACACTGGCGACGGGAAAGACCACTCCTGATCGTTGAAAGGCAGCGACTGAGCTGTACGGATCCAGCAATGGAGGACGGCGCGCTGTGATAGAGCATCGCGAACGCCTGGCGCACCTCATCGAGAGTGATTGGCCGCACAAAAGCATCCTCGTCGTCGGCGATGTCATGCTTGACCGCTATCTCTGGGGCGAGGTGAATCGCATTTCTCCTGAGGCTCCCGTGCCAGTCGTGCTGGCCTCACGCGAGACGAGTCAGCCAGGTGGTGCAGCCAACGTCGCCATGAACCTAACCCGGCTTGGAGCCACTACCCACGTCTGCGGCTTTGTAGGAGATGATGAGCCGGGCCGGATACTCGCCGAATCAATTCGCACGGAGGGGATTCCGTCGTCGCTGGTCTTGTGTGACGGCCTTCCCACCACCACCAAACTGCGCATTCTTGGGGGCGGGCAGCAGATGCTGCGCGTTGACTCTGAGCAGACTGGCCCGCGTTCCAGCCGGGAGTATCATCAATTGCTCAGCCGAGCATTTGATCTCTTGCCCTCCTGTGACGCCCTCGTGCTTTCCGACTATGCCAAAGGCGCGCTGAGCGCACAGGTTTGCCACGACCTCATCGCGGCAGCGCGCGAGCGCGGAGTGCCGATTGTCGTCGATCCAAAGAGCAAGGACTTTAACCGCTACGCCGGTGCTACCACAGTGTGTCCCAACCTGGCGGAGTTAGCTTCTGCCTTGAACGAGGACCGGCATTGCCTTGAGCGGCTCCTGATCCATGCGCAGTCGATGGTCGAGCCGCTCCAGCTTGAGTTTCTGACGGCTACGCTTAGCGAACGCGGAATTGCGCTGATCCGCCCAGCTGGCCACGTGATCGCGCCTGCCGCACCCCGCCCGGTCTTCGATGTTTCCGGCGCTGGTGATACCGTAATCGCAGTTCTCGCACTTTGTATTTCCTGCGGCGTTGCCCCCGAAGTTGCCATTCGCCTCGCAAACCTTGCAGCGGGGATCGTGGTCGGCAAGCACGGAGCTGCGCCGGTGAGTCAAGCTGAGTTGCTCAGTGAGCTTGCCAGCGAGGCTTTCTTCGCCGTGCAGCAAAAGGTGCTCTCGTTGGAGACTGCGCTGGTACAACTGGCGCGATGGCGAGAGAACGGCGAAAGGGTTGCCTTCACCAATGGCTGCTTTGATCTGCTACACGTCGGACATCTTACACTTCTGGAGAAGGCCCGCGCGATGGCCGATCGTCTCATCGTTGGTCTGAACAGCGACTCGTCGGTGCATGGCCTCAAAGGGATGGGCAGGCCCGTGAATCCGGAGCAGAGCCGCGCTCAGGTGCTGGCCTCTCTTCCTACCGTTGATGCGGTGATTTTCTTCGACGAGGCGACTCCGTTGCGTCTGATCCGTGCCATCCGTCCCGATCTGCTGATCAAAGGAGGCGACTACACGTCGGAGACCATTGTCGGCGCGGAAGACGTTGCGTCGTGGGGCGGCCAGGTCCGCATTGTTCCGCTTGTCCAGGGAGTGTCCACAACGCGGTTCCTCAGCGCCAACTCCCCTGGCCGGAAACTGGATGAGCCTGAAGTGCAATCGCAAGAGGGATAGAGCCAGGAGCCCAGCGTGCATGCACTCGGCTTTTCCCCGCAAGGTTGCGGCTCGCATGTGGAGTCCGCGATCGACTGGGTTCTATTTCACAGTACCTGCGACTGCTGCATCCTTTGTGTGAACCTGGAGATTCACCCACTCATAGGTGCTGCGAAGACCATCTTCAAGCGGCGCCGTCGGAGCCCAGCCCAGTTCCTTGCGGATCAGGCGGTTATCTGAATTCCGGCCGCGCACGCCCAGCGGACCGGGAATATGACGGAGGCGAAGCTGTTTGCCTGCGATGCGCATGGCCATCTCCGCCAACTGATTGATGGTCACCATTTCCTCGGAACCGATGTTCACCGGGCCCTGGAACTTCGATTCCATCAGTCTGCGCACGCCCTCCAGGCACTCATCTATATATAGGAAAGAGCGCGTCTGGCGGCCATCGCCCCAAATCTCAATTTCGCCGCCGTCCGGAGCCTCGGCTACTTTGCGGCAGATCGCCGCCGGAGCCTTTTCGCGACCACCTCTCCAAGTGCCCTGCGGCCCAAAGATGTTATGGAACCTCGCAATATGAACTTCCAGTCCGTAGTTGCGTGCATACGCCATGTAAAGCCGCTCACTAAACAGCTTTTCCCATCCGTACTCGCTGTCGGGCGCGGCGGGATACGCGGATTCTTCCACGCAATTGGGATTGTCGGGGTCCATCTGATTCCGTTCCGGATAAATACACGCCGAGGAGGAATAGAAGAAGCGCTTTACACCTGCGTTGCGACCCGCCTCAACTGTATTCAGATTGATCGTGGCTGAGTTATGCATCACGCATGCATCATGCTCGCCGGTGAAGATGTAGCCCGCACCGCCCATATCGGCCGCAAGCTGGTAAACATCGTCGATGCCGTCGACGGCGGCCTCCGCTACCTTGGGATCGCGCAGATCACCAACGAGAAACTCTTGGGCCGTACTCTCTGAGAATTCCGGGTGCTTTACGTCCACGCCCCGCACCCAATAGCCTTCACGCCGCAGGCGGCGAACCAGATGGCTCCCAATAAATCCGCCCGCGCCATTCACTAGTGCCCTTTTCATCCGAATCGACCCCTTCCGAAATGAATCCGCACCACTTAATCCTGATTTTACACAGACATTGCTAATTCATAAGGACGCGTTGTCCCGGCGATGGTTACCAAAAGGCAATCGGGCCGGGATCCATCCCGTATCGCTTCTTCTTCGGAATCGATGGACGATCTGCACTGCGCGCTTCGGCCAGAAGAGCGAGGATGGAGCTCCGAACTCGAACGGTCGACGCAACTAGGCCGCTTTCCGAAAGCAACTACACCCGCCAGGACAATATATGCATTGTTCCCAACTGAGTATGTGGCGGGCGTGAGCAAATAGCTACGCGTGAAATTGCCTTCCCACGGCTCATTTCTATTCGACAATCTGGAACCTGCGGTACACATTGCATAAGTAAAGCGGACGCCCGCAACATCGGGCAAAATGTTTTGATTTTTGAGCAGTCTTATCGCCATCGAAAGCGATGGCTGTTTTCAAGAATCATGCGAGCTTGATTTCAGCGATAGTAAGTCCTCCAAGCCGGAGATCCTGATGCTCCAGCTTGAGCAGAGCGTCATTTCTGTCCAGGTGCTTTCCACTCAGCGAATGTGAGTGGTTACGGTCGAATCACAGGCCGCTCATAACCGTGGGTGCGTCATAACACCTGACAGACTTTCTGAGAAGGATCGGTGCTCCGACGTCGGATTCTCGACAGAGAGAAGGCGCCAGCATCCGGTCACGAGATTCGGGAGGTGGTTCATTTTTAGGATTCATCGGAATTCGGATTCTTCGCATGTAGGAGCCGGCGACGGCTTCCGGCTTCGGAATGATGCCGAACGATATCACTCCGCTCACATGCACTGGCTCCCAATTGTCTTGAAGGGCAGGCTCATGCAACCTTTGCTATGGCTTCCCTTTGGGTGGATTCTCCGGAGCGGAACAGGGTGGCACTTTATCCCCCTTGTCGGTCAACAGTAAGGGGCCATTCAAGATATGGGCGAGGTTCTCAGCGGATCAATGTACCAGCCAGCAAGGAAGGTACATTCTGCTTTCAGGATTCGGATGAACGTCACCACCATGTTGCGCACCGGACATCTTGGATATACCTGAATCACAAAATCGAAAGCGGAACATCGAGAAACCAACTCGACAGGATGCAGAAAAACGATTTAGCATGGCCTCACTTGACGCATTCCTTCGGCGAATGCGAGCTCGCAGACGCGAAGGGGCGAGTCCATGAAACGCACGGCTTTCTTTGTTTTACTTCTGATGACGATTCCTGCCATCGCCTTTGGCGATAGCGGCACCATGCCCGACGGGACACAATTTCCGCTGTGGGAGAAGCCCCTGCACTTTGCCAGGACCTACTATGTGGATGGGCAAGCCAGGAACGCCGATGACAGCGGGCCCGGGACAAAGGAACATCCGTTTAAGACAATCAATCACGCAGCCCAGGTGCTGCAGCCGGGCGAGCGTGTGGTGATTGCAGGCGGTGTTTATCGCGAGGCGATTCGTCCGGCTCGCGGCGGGACTGGTCCGGATGCCATGATCAGCTACGAAGCGGCTCCGGGCGCAAAGGTAATCGTGAAGGGCTCTGAGGTGGTGACGGGCTGGCAACCGAGTGAAGGGTGGAACTTCGGTACCGATCCGGTGACTCACAAGCCTGTGAAAGTGTGGGAGCTGAAGCTTACGCCTCAGATGTTCCCCGACGGGTACAACCCGTTTGAGGTGGACAATGTCCTCGGCGACAAAACATGGCTGCGCTACGCCCAGGACAACATGATCACGTACTTTCGTCGGCGCGGCCTGGTGTTCGTTGACGGTCACCCACTGGAGCCAGTGGAGACAGCACGCGAGTTGGCAGGCCCATCGTCCCGTTCGATGAACTACTTCACCAAGGTCTTCTGGACGCCTCTTTTCAAAGAGTTTCAGCCGGAAGTGGGCAAAGTATGGGTCGAGATGAATGGGCTCACACTGCACATCCGCTTGGCGAACGATGACGACCCCGTGAAGCACACGATCGAGATCACCACGCGCGAGCAGGTGTTTGTTCCGGCAAACCGTTACCAGGCCTATATCCGCGTCAAGGGCATCACCTTTATGCAGGTGGGCAATGGGTTTCCAGTGCCGCAGCGAGGCATGGTTAGCGTTAATCGCGGCAACCACTTCATCTTTGAGGACAATACCTTCGAGTGGGCCAACAGTGTGGGGCTCGACATCGGCAACGAGGACTGGGCGGCGGCGCGGCCTCCCCAGCCCGTAGGCGACGACATCGTGCGGCATAATGTATTCCGCTATTGCGGTATTGAGGGACTGGGCGGAACGGGTGGTCCACAGAACACCCTGGTTGAGAAAAACCTCTTCGAGTGGATCGGCTGGCAGGATGCAGCCATGATGTCTGAGTCCGCCGGCACCAAGATGCACGTGGCTCACAACCTTCTGTTCCGCAATAATGTGGTGCGGCATATCCGCCATGCGAACGGCCTTTGGCTCGATATTGGGAACGCCAATGACCGAATCACTGGCAACTTGTTCGCCGATATCCCCGGCGAAGTCAATCCGCACGCGGTGCACATCGAGGGTAGCGACGCCCTTAACCAGATCGATAACAACATCTTTTACCACCTTACCGGAGGAATTCTCATTCGCGACACCAATAACGTGATCATCGCGTACAACCTGTTCCTGGATTGTGCAGAGGTGTGTGTGGATACGGTCTCAGGCATTGACGGACCGCGGCCCATCATGGGTCATACCAACGATGTTCACAACCTGATGGTGTACGACAACGTCTTTGCCGGGATGGGGCGTTCGGCCATCGAATTCAACAACGGCAAGAACGATGCTGACGGCAACGTCTACGGAACATCTGGTAGTTCGTTTTTTATGCAGCCGTTCCTTCGTGTCAAGTTTCCCGAGCCGGCAGAGTGGGACAATCTGGCATCTTGGCGCGAGCAGCGTGGCTGGGATAAGAAGGGTGCTATGGCTGATATCACGGCCAGTTTGGACCCCGATGCACTGACACTCACCCTCACCGTGAAGGGCGACGTACAACCTGCCGCGCCTTTCAAGGGAATCGATTCCGACTACTTCGGTCACAGGGTGCCAGGCGATCGGATGCCAGGACCGTTCGCGAATATATTCACATCGGCAGGGGTGCGCCAGATCGATCCACGATGAGCCAGAGTCACCGGCGTCATCAGCAGCGCCTCAAGGTCTTTTGGGAGTTTTCGACGAATGAAGCCCGATGTAGTCCGCGATATGCCTCGCAGGGAATTTCTCAAACTCGCCGGCGCGGCAGGGCTGTGTCGGCTCTCATCCGCGAGTTCTGCAACGGGTGCTGCGTCCATCTGCCTGATTGTCGATCCAGATGATGCCATCGCATCAAGCGTGCCTTCGATGAGAGCGGTTGCTCAACTGTGTCGGGCGCTCGGCTCCAGAAATGTCAGGCATTCAATCGTTCATTCGACAGAAGCAATCGAAGGTGCCGAATTTTGCATTGTTCTGGCGGCTTCGGAGTCGCACCTGGCCCAAGGGTTTGCTCATGGACGACCGAATGCCGCAGCCGAAAGTCTGCGGATGGCGCCCGGAGGAATCGGTCGGGTTCCCGGGCTTCTTGTCTCCGCGAACGATGCGCGGGGCTACGTCTACGCATTACTTGAGTTGGCTGAGCGGGTACAGTTCGGCGACGATCCGCTGAAGTCGTTGCAGTTGAACAATGCAATAGAAGAAAGACCCGCGAACGAACTGCGCAGTGTGAGCCGCTATTTCTGCAGTGAGTTGGAAGATAAGCCATGGTACTACGACAAGGAGTTCTGGAATGGATACCTTGATCGTCTGGTGGCGAGCCGCTTCAACCGCTTCACGATGGCGTTTGGCCTGGAATATGATTTTCCCCGCGGAGTGACCGACGACTACTTCCATTTTGTCTACCCCTATCTGGTCGAAGTACCTGGCTATCCGCAAGTCCGTGCATTGCAACTCGCCGCGGCAGACGGCACCAGGTTGGCGGTTCCCAAGCCGCTCAGTACCGCAGAGCGTTTGAAGAATCTTGAGATGCTCCGCTTTGTTGCAACTGAAGCAGCTGCGAGAGGTCTGCAATTTCAACTGGGCATCTGGACGCACGCATATCAATGGACAGACAGCCCCAATGCATATCACCGCATTGAAGGGCTGACTCACGATAACCACGCGCGCTATTGCCGCGATGCTCTCGCAATCATTCTGAAGACATGCCCGGAAATTCAGGGCATCACCTTGCGTGTGCATGGCGAAAGCGGCATCCCAGAAGGGAGCTACGAGTTCTGGCAGACGGTTTTTGAGGCAATTGCCAAGGCAGGACGGACGATCGAGATCGACATGCACGCGAAAGGCGTTGACGAAAGGATGATCGACATCGCAGTAGCTACTGGCATGCCGGTGAGGCTGGGAGCCAAATACTCGGCTGAGCACCAGAGCCTCGGTTATCAGCAGGCGGACATTCGTCCGCTGGAGATTCCTCACGGCGCCCTGTCCCGGACCGACGAATCGCTCTTCCGGCTCAGCAGCGGATCCAGAAGCTTCACACGATACGGCTATGCGGATTTCCTGCGCGAAGGAGCGCGTTACAAACTTTGGTTCCGGCTGTGGCCGGGCACGCAACGCCATCTTCTCTCAGTAGACCCTGAGATGGCCGGCGCGTACGCGCGAAGCGCGAGCTTCTGCGGGGCGACAGGCCTTGACTTAATGGAGCCGCTGACATTCAAAGGACGGGAGGGCTCCGGCCAGCCTGGAGGCCGGTGCGCCTACTCGGATACATCTCTCAATCCTCCCAAGGATTGGCAGAAATACGATCTCTACTATCGTGTCTGGGGCCGAAAGTTATACGACCCCGATGTCGATCCAGAGACCTGGCGCAGATTCATGCGCGCGGACCTCGGAGACGGGAGCGAACCGACGGAGAGATCCCTCACGCACGCGTCTCGCATTCTCCCACTTCTTACATCCGCTCATCTACCTTCAGCGAGCAATCATGATTTGTGGTACGAACTGCCGACCAATATGCCGATCATCGAGGGCAGCGAGCCGTCGCCGTATGGAGATACACCCACCCCAAAAATATTCGGTACCGTCAGTCCGCTCGATCCGCACCTATTTTCAACCGTAAAGGAATATGCGCAGTCACTCGGCCGGCAGGAGACATCCGCAAAATACTCACCCATCGACGTGGCGCAATGGATCGAGCAGTGCGTTGATCAGGCCAGTGATTGGCTGAAAACGGCCGCGCGTTTGGCAAAGGCTCGTAACGGAAGTGCATTTCGAAGAATTGAGGAGGATGTCCGTATCCAAATCGGGTTGGGCACCTTTTTCGCGCACAAATTACGCAGTGCCGTGCTGTATGAATCTTTTCAGTCCTCCAAAGACGCCACCATTGGGATCGAGGCCCTCGATCATTATCGGAAGGCGAGAGATGCGTGGTCGGCGATGGCGGAGCGCGCGAAAGGCGTCTATCGCGCGAACATTTCGTATGGCAGTATTCCCAAGCGCAGCGGCCACTGGCTCGACAGGTTGCCCGGGATTGATGCCGATGTCGCCGCGATGTCGGCAAAGATTGAGCAGAGCAAATCGGACATAACCTTGCCTCGGACTGCAACGAAGATTGCGGAAAGCTCGTTGGCAAGTCAGTCTGCCAGCATGGTAAGAAGTCACCACACTCCTCCTGAGGAGTTCAATCCAGGAGAGCCCCTTGTGCTCAGACTCGCAATCTCCAGTGGAGACGGTTTCCATGCAGTTCACGGCGTGCGGCTTTGCTATCGGCACGTCAATCAGGCGGAGCGTTGGAATACCCTGGACGCGCATGGTCATGGTGGCGTTTACACCGCGACAATTCCGGCAGAGTATACCCACAGCGAGTTCGCACTCGAATATTACTTCGAACTAGAAGACGATAGTAGAACGACGTGGATCTATCCAGGTTTCAACAAAGACCTGTCCAACCAACCCTACTTTACTGTGAGCAAAAGAACAGATTGATACAGGTAGATTGGGTTCGGATGGACCCACATCTTCACTCTTGCGATACCTGAAAGTTTCAGGCGGAACACTCAACTTGAGCCGCTTGTCCGTCGGAAATTGGGAAAGAAGAAGAGCGCCACGAGCATGTCTCGCAGCTAGTTGAAAGTAGCGGGCGGCGGTTAGGTCGATGTTACTACGCGACTTTCTTGCTCACAGTTCCAGTGGGGTTGAGGGTGGCTTCCAGCGCCCACAGGTCTTTGTGCCCCATGATCCGCTTGAAGCGTTTCTCTGTTCTGAGGAAAGCCGAAGCCATCCAGCGCAAAACCATCTTGCCATTCTGTCAGTGGGTGACCCGCCGGGTCTGGATGCACACTCCGGCGTGCGGGCTTTCGATGATGTGGGTAGTGACCAGGCAGCGGTGCAGGGCGGGATGTCCAACCGTCTGATGGTGAAGCACTCCTCCAGGCCTTCCAGTTAGCAGGCCGCCGCCTGGAGATACTTCTCATCTAACCACACGGCCAGTTGTTTGATCCGCGCAATGTCTTTGTCGGCCTCCAGTTTCCAGGTTGCGCGGAGCCGGCTCTTGACCTTCGGCTTGTCGTCCTTGGGAAGATAATCGAGCACATTGCGCAGCTTGTGGGCGCAGCATCGTTGTACCTTCTGGTTTGAGCCGAACACGGCGTTGATGGCAGTGCGGCCGGTCATCTCGATCAGCCGGTCGTAGACCACCCGACAATACTTGATCAGATGCACCATCGGCAGCAGTCCCTGCTCGTTCTTGACCAGAAAGTTGGTCAGTTCTTGTTGGCTTTTCCTTGCTTGCGGATGGTGCGGTAAGCTCGCTTCACGGTGGTTATCCTCGTAAAAGGTTGGCAACCCGATTCTCCCAGAATCGGGTTGAACCGCCGCTCAACTTTCCACTAAAGCTGAGACATCCTCGTCAAACTGATTGGGGTTGGTGGCGGAGCACCGTGCAGCGTGACGAAATTTGCAGGCGCACAGCAGGCGCGCGCCAACCGAAGTCGATCAGCCTGCATCATTTTCTCGCTTTTGAGCGCTTTGAGCGTTTGTTGAAGAATTTCTGCCGCGCCATCATGCGGAGGCAAGGTAATGCGGTAGTGCATCCACTTGCCGTCGCGGCGAACCGAAACGATCCCGGCCCTCCGTAGGTAGGCAAGATGGCGCGAGACCTTCGGCTGAGGGCAGCCGATCACTTCGACAAAATAGCAGACGCAAAGCTCCTGGTTTCCCATCAGGTTCAGAATCCTGAGCCGAGTTTCGTCCCCAAGCGCCTGAAAGAACCGTTCGAGGTCAAATTGGAGTTTCTTCGCCACCTCTATATATTTGCATTGACGTATGCGTCAGTCAAGCATATATTCGTTTTAGCAGATAGGAAGCATATCGGAGGAATTGATGTCTGAGCAGTTGCTGGATTCAGTCAAGGCGAAATACGGAGCAATCGCCGGCAGTACGCTTTCAGGTGAGCACGCTGGAGTCAAAGCTGTGGCGGAAGCATTCGGATACACGCCCGAGGAACTGGCCTCGATTCCTGCCGAAGCGAACATGGGTCTCTCCTGCGGAAACCCGACAGCCATCGCGCACCTGAAGCCTGGCGAGGTCGTCGTTGACCTGGGATCGGGAGGCGGTCTTGACGTTTTTCTTGCAGCGCAAAAGGTCGGATCGACCGGTCGCGTGATTGGAATTGATATGACGCAGGAGATGATCGCGCGAGCGCGCACAAACGCCGAAGCCGCTGGCTATAAGAATGTCGAGTTCCATCAGTCGACGATCGATAGGATTCCACTCTCTGATTCATCGGTCGATTGCGTAATCAGCAACTGTGTCATCAACCTGGCTCCGGACAAACCGGCGGTTTTTCGCGAGATCTTCAGAATCCTGAGGCCGGGTGGAAGATTGGCAATAAGCGATATTGCTTTGAGGAAGGATCTTCCTGAGGAGCTCGCCAGCAGCATCGCTGCCTATACGGGTTGCATTGCCGGGGCGATCAAAGTCGAACAGTATTGTAACGGCCTGCTTGAAGCGGGATTCCAGTACGTTGAGGTCGTGGATGACGGCAAGGATCTGAATGCGTACAAAAACGTGCAGAGCCAATCAAGTTGCTGTTCCACACCAAAGGACGAGCTTAGGCAGTTGAGCGCGAAACGTGCGTCCTCGTGTTGCGGTTCGGCGTCCGGGAGTGTGCATCAGGATCTCGACAGGTTACTTTCCGACTTTGACCTAAATGCCATGGCTGCGAGTGTGAAGGTGTTCGCCATTAAGCCAACGGTGAGCTCGTGTTGCGGACCGACATGTTGTGGTGCAGAGGGACGCTAATCGCAGCCGAAGAGGAGTGTGCAATATTGGTGAGGTGGCAGTGATCGTCAGTCGCAGCACAACAGCGAGCCGCAGTTGAAGAGGTCATGAATCTCCGCAAAATGAGGCAGAGCGATTTCGATCGCGTTTGAGCCGTTCTTGGGAACGCTGACTACCGGTGAAGGGAATCGAACACGCTTGGATCTCGGCATGTGAGCGATTGGAGAATGACAATACGGTCATGTTGCGCTCGCTGGCGAGTACATTGTCTGTGCAGCAACGCGGATGTGCGCAGGCTTTGCTGGAATTAGGAAATCAGCAACCAAGGAGTCAGACAATTCTTCTGTAGACGAAAATAGGTTGGTCCCTGGGTATTGAAGCGAGGCTATGTACCAGCTCAGCCGGAGTGATTCTTGTAGAGCCTGTGAGCCGTAATTGAACTCGAAGGCTCGCATCGTTTAGGCTTCCCGTTCACCTCAGAAATGCCGGAAGTAGATGCGAGTGCCCATATCGGATTGAATCTCTGATCGACACATGCCTAATGAGCCTGCTCCATGCGGCAAACGACCTTCTCCTGCGTTCTGATCACTGAGAGGTGTGTTCAAACTGCGCCCCATCTTCCGAGGGCTGTTCCAACGCGGCTTTGCATGCAGCACAAGCAAGATGCGTGCTCGCTTGAGAAGAACCAAGCGAGGCGTCATGAAGTGACGAAGGGTTAACGGGTTGTCTACAGCAAGGATGTGGTCCGCGTAAAGCGCTGCGGAGCAGCGATGACACAGAGCCTTCGCCTCGCGTGTAAATCCCGATTGCGGGCATTCGAAGCATTTGATGGAGTTTCCCTTCAGCTATTCCTGGATGCGAATAGCCTGCGGTTCTGGAAACCAGTGCCGGGTTCGGTTGCAAGCATTGCAAACAGAAAGCATGACCGGTACTTCAACCAGCACTCCGACGACAGTTGCCAGCGCAGCGCCGGAGCCAGGTCCAAACAACGCGATCGCTGTTGCCACAGCGAGTTCAAAGAAATTGCTGGCTCCAATCAATGCACCGGGAGCAGCAACTGAGTGCTCCACTTTCAGCCACCGCATAAGGCCATACGTCAGGGAAGAATTGAAATAGACCTGGATCAGGATCGGAATCGCGATGAGAATTACATGGAAATAGCGACCACGAATGTTTTCTGACTGGAAACCAAAGATCAGCACCAGAGTGGCCAGGAGCGCCAGCATGGTCACCGGGCTGAACTTGGGCAGGAAGACTTCGTTGAACCACTGTCTTCCACGGGAGTGCGTGAGCCACAGGCGGAGGGCCATGCCAACCGTGAGTGGAATCACGATGAACGCGATCACGGAATAGAGAAGAACCATAAACGGGACTTCCAGCGAAGAGGCGCCGCTTACGAGATAGCGCACAATCGGTGCGAATAGGAAAAGCATAATGAGGTCGTTCGCTGACACTTGCACCAGCGTGTACGCGGGATCCCCATCGGTCAGGTAGCTCCAAACGAAAACCATGGCCGTACAGGGGGCAGCCGCGAGGATGATGCAGCCAGCAATGTACTGGTTCGCGTCGGCGGGATTGATCCACGGAGCGAAGAAGTGGCGGAAAAAAAGCCAGGCAATCAACGCCATCGAGAAAGGCTTCACCAACCAGTTAACGAACATTGTTATCAACAAGCCTTTGGGCTTTTGCCCGACGTTACGAACCGCCCCAAAGTCGACCTTCATCATCATCGGGATGATCATCAGCCAGATCAGAACAGCGATTGGAACATTCACCTGGCTTCCTTTACCGAACTCCATACTCCGAAGTTGGTTCACTAACCCGGGAAGCATCTTGCCGATCAGAAGCCCTCCCAGCATACAGAGCCCGACCCAGACGGTCAGATACCTCTCAAACACATTCAGACGCTTTGGACCAGAAGCCATTCTCTTTCCTCCGTGCGTGTCGTCATACGAGTACGAGATCTATGTCCTCACTGGTTGTGTTGATCGCGAGGTGCTCGACACGGTGATGTCTGTGATTTCGCTCAGGGTACAAGCTCCATCATTCACGGCTTCCTTCAGTTTCTTGGCGTCACTGCGGAAAGGTTCTTCGTTCTTGAATGCGAGTTGAAGGAATTCGAACAATAATTTGCGCGTGCCAGTTCGAGTATCAGTCAACCGGTAGAAAACGCGACAGCCTTCGCGGCGATCCTGGACCAGCCCGGAATTCTTCAGGTACTGCAGGTGCCTCGACACATTCGGCTGAGAGGCTTCAAGAACATACTGGATGTCGCAGCCGCACAACTCTCCCCGCAATAGCAGGTTCAGTATGCGAAGGCGGTTGATGTCCGCCAATCCCTTGGAGAATCTCTCGAGTTCGTTCATCGTGTGGCTCCTGCACCTGCAAGTTCTGTTGGAGTGCCAGTGTTATTCCGGTCGGCAGATTCCCAGGGAACCAGCGCGACCCGGATTGCGTGCTTATGCTGAACCTCTTCTACGTACTTTGCTTCAATCTGAGCACGCCGAGCGAGAGTGGGGTCCTTTGTGCCGGTGGCAAGAAGACTCTGGTTAATGATCCACGCAAAAGGCCGAATCTGCGCGCGGGCAAGATCCTGCTGGAGTTGCGCCGCTTCATGGACAGGGGTGGCCTCTGCCAGGGTGATGATAAGAATCTTCGTGAATTCAGGGTCTCGCAACTGCGGCAGCAATCGCTTCACAGATTCAGGGATATGGTTCAAGTTCCGTTCAACGTCGCGGTGGTATGCTTTCGCGGCGTCCAGCAGCAACAGCGTATGTCCCGTTGGGGCGGTGTCGATCACTACGAATTCGTGATTGCCCTGGTCCACAGCCCGAGCGAACGCGCGGAACACGGCGATTTCTTCAGTACAGGGGGAGCGCAAATCCTCTGCCAGAAGAGCCTGACCGCTCTCATCCAGATCCTTCCCCGCTTCGGCGATGACTTCGGCTCTGTATTCGGAGACTTCCTTGGCCGGGTCAATGTGAGTGATACGCAAATTATGTACTGTTCGGCCGACTGCGTCTCGAACATGCGCTGCCGGATCAGTCGTCGTCAGGTGAGCAGAGTGGCCCATGGAAGCCAGGGTCGTTGCGATCTCGGCAGCAATCGAGGTCTTACCCACGCCACCCTTTCCCATGGTCATGATCACCCCTTTGCCGCGACGCGCCAGATCGGGAACGAGCGCGGCCAGAGGCGATGGGAGTGCACCGTCAAACCTGATTGCGGAGCGACTCGAATCGCTTTGGCGTTCCGCGCCGAAACGGCGCAGAGCTTCAATGCCAATCAGTGCATGATCCACAAGGGGAATTTGCAGGCAGGCAAGGAGGCGCAAGCCATCCGGCAATCCATCCAGAGCATCCTTGCCGCGCTTTGCAAGCGCATCGGAAACCGGATCCCCTGATGCAGTAGCGCGGAAAACGCAATTGATGATCAACTGCTGGTTCTCCAGTCCGATGGCATCAAGCTCTCCTCGCGTTCGGTCGGCTTCTGCAAGCGCTGACTTCTCCGGTCGGCTTACAAGGTACACTGTGGTCTTCGTTGCATCTCGAAGGGTGTCCACGGTTCTGGCGTATAGTTCCCGTTGAGCCGCTAGTCCGGCAAGCGGTCCCAGGCAGGAGGTCCCTGAACTGTTTGTTTGGATGAAGTTCGTCCATGCTGCCGGCAGTTGCAGCAGACGAAGCGTATGCCCTGTCGGCGCAGTATCGAAAATAATGTGGTCGAAATTGGCAGTGGTTCCGGGATCACCCAGAAGCTTTGCGAATTCATCGAATGCAGCAATCTCAATGGTGCAGGCCCCGGAGAGCTGCTCTTCGATGCTGTTGAGTGCTTCCTTCGGAAGCAATTCCCGATACGGGCCGACGATCCTCTCCCGGTAATTTCGAGCGGCCTTCTCTGGATCCACGTTGACAGCCATTAGCAATGGAACTCCAAGAATCGGGGTCGGAACCATGCCTATCTCGGTTTCAAGTACCTCGTCGAGATTGGACGCTGGATCTGTGCTCACCAACAGCACACGCTTGCCGGCATCTGCCAAGGTTAGAGCGGTCGCACAGGCGATGGATGTTTTTCCGACACCGCCCTTCCCGGTAAACAGGGAATTTCGCGTCATTTTGCCAACTTCAAACATAATTAGCTCCTCTTGAGCGAGATGCCGACCAGATCCTGCGTGCTATTCACGGCAGAGGCAGGTTCGAATTCGATGCCCACGAACCTGGCCAGGTCCGCCCGGCTTGGGTACCCACCACTTGCAACCACGTGACCGTCGAGAAGAATCATCGGCAGGCTCTTGGTACCCTGCGAATGCAAAGCTTGTTTCACTCTTTCATTGGCTGTGAAGGCACCGAGCTGTTGAGCGAGATTGAAGCGCTCCACCTCAACACCCTTGCTCTTCAGCCACTCAAGGTCCGCGGCAAATCGCGTCAACGTTGGGTCAACACTGGGCCCACACACGCCTGTTGAGCAGCACATCGCGGGATCGAAAACCTGCATCGTTGCCATTCTTAAACTCCTGAAACAAGCTTTGGTCATGCTTAAAGAGGGAACAGCTCGGTTGATTCAATTCAATCCGATCTGTTGCATGCCCATTGCCATGAAGTGTTTATTCGCCTAGACGAATAAACATATCCTAACATATACTGTGCTTGATGTTGTGACTCCCATCACACCTGCTGTCCTGATTGGTCGGCAGTGCCACGAAAGGTAACGATGAAGTCCAATTACAACGTGCTCTTCCTGTGTACTGGGAATTCAGCACGATCGATCATGGCTGAGGCCCTCATGAATCGAAAGGGCTTTCCCACATTCCGTGCCTTCAGCGCGGGCAGCCATCCTGCTGGACGTGTGCATCCCGAAGCCATTCGCCAACTTGATCTTTCTGGATTGAACACGAGCGAACTGCGCAGTAAATCCTGGGAAGAGTTCTCGCTCCCTGATGCCCCGCCCCTGGATTTCGTGTTTACCGTCTGTGACAATGCCGCCAAAGAAGTGTGCCCGATCTGGCCTGGGCAACCGATGACCGCTCATTGGGGTGTTCCCGATCCAGCCTCTGTCGTGGGATCGCCAGAGGAGATTCAGCGTGCATTCCGTCAAGCATTTTCGATTCTTGAGCGGCGAATCAGCCTGTTCCTTTGTCTGCCGCTGTCCTCATTGGATTCTATGGCGATTCAACGTAATATCGACGAAATTGGCCGAGAGAGGCTCTCTCCGCGCCCGCAACAATAAGACGGGGACGTTTTTATGCGTAAGTTTATTTTTGCCTGCATTCATAACGCGGGAAGATCGCAGATGTCGGCAGCTCTGTTCAACCAATACGTCGATCCAAGCAAGGCTCAAGCGATCTCTGCAGGTACCCAGCCCGCGGATCATGTGCACCCTGTGGTCCTCGATGCGATGCGCGAGATTGGAGTTGACCTGAGTTCTGCTAAACCACAGAAGCTAACCCCCGAGCTCGCTCAGGGAGCGGACATGCTCATCACCATGGGTTGCGGTGAAGAGTGCCCCTATATCCCTGGCCTCCGTCGAGACGACTGGCCGCTGCCTGATCCGAAAGGGCAGGACATTGAGGCGGTTCGCCGGACCCGGGAAGAGATCAAGAAGCGTGTTCTGAGCCTTCTTGAGGCAGAGAAGCTGTTGGGGGATGCAGCGAGCGCATAACGCGATGCGTGAGCAGACGGTGCGGTGCGCAATTGTAGGCAACTGGGTGATGCGCCCTTTCGATTGACAACTACAATTTGGAGCGTCCAGCAAGCCGCTCAAGCCGAAGCTTACGCACAATTTCCGTGATACTTTCGCGACAAGTCAACCGGTTTCAGTGATCTGGCACTTTGAGGTGTCACGGGCCTGCCTGCAATACAAATCTCAGTTAGGCCCGTGATATTTCGCTTGAATGGGTGAAGGTACCACCCAATCAGAGGATCAGTTTCCGCAGTTCACCGTCCGGGTCGTTGACCATGCGCGGCTCGTTGTCCCAGACCATCGTCTTGTTCGTGTCCGGGTCGGAGGGTTCCCAGGTGAGCCCTGGCTGACTCGGATTGCCCGTGCGCGCAAAGTTTGCCCAGGCAGTGGCCATCTTTTTCGCCAGCGCCTGTGCTTCCGGCGTGTTTCCCGTGCCCTGCTCACAGCGAAGAGTATTGTCGAAACAGAACTGCAGGTCTGATGTGTGCCAGGCACCGGGCACTCCGTCCAGCATCTTGGTCTGCCAGGTGAAGTAGTAGGTATACACCGGCGCCGCATGCAAATCGTACTTCAGCTTCGCCATGCGGACCACGCCGTTGCGCATGGAGAGCCCGTTCAGGAAGCCTCCACCGCCGCACATATACGACAACGTGCGCACAGCCTTCTGCGGATAAGCTTTCCGCATGGCGTCGGCAAGAGCTTTGCC
The DNA here is from genome assembly GCA_021813745.1 of Acidobacteriota bacterium. Lineage (GTDB taxonomy): Bacteria > Acidobacteriota > Terriglobia > Terriglobales > Acidobacteriaceae > Telmatobacter. The sequence continues at coordinate 67,452 of JAKAJO010000075.1, read as the reverse complement.
TTTCTCCTCACCGTAGGCCTTGATGAGGTTGGCGCGCCATTCTTCTTCAGTGGGACGCGACGCCATGGAGTTCCCTTCTTCGCTCACCGAGCCGACCATCAAGGGAATGTTCTTTGATATCTCTGGCGCGGCATCCTGAAAAGGTCCCGTCGGAATCACGCGACCATCGAGAATCGGCATCCAGAAGCGCCGTGGCGGTCCATGCATCCGGAATGGCATGTGAGGATTTGCCGGCAACTTGCCCTGCGCCGCATCCGCGGCCGCCATCAGGTCCTTCCAATCCATCTTCTGCAGCGCGCCGAGGTCGTTCGGAGCAAGGCCCAGATCCTTGACCATCTGCCGCGTCAGTTCCTTCGCTTCATCTGCTGACCCGAAAAAGCTGCCGCCCGACTGGATAGCCGCGCAGTGAAAGAGTCCCTGAGCGGAGGGCATACCCATGAGCGTGGCCACCTTGCCCCCGCCGCCGGACTGCCCGTAGATCATCACGCGATTGGGGTCGCCGCCGAAGTTGGCAATGTTCTCCTGCACCCATTTCAAGGCCGCCACCAGGTCGGTCATGCCAACATTCGAGGAATCCTCGTATGCGGAGCCTCCAATCTCGGAGAGATCGAGGAAGCCCAATGCATTCAGCCGATGGTTGACCGAAACCTGAACCACGTCGTGGTAGCGAGCCATGTTGGCACCCTCGTGCGAGGGCAACTCATACGAAGACCCGAATTCGAATCCTCCTCCGTGGATGTAAAACATGACGGGCCGGCTCCCGCTCAGCGACGGCGTCCAGATATTCAGCTTGAGCATGTCCTCGCTTTGCCAGCCGTCGTCCCAGTCCTGCAGAAACACCTGCTCCTGGCTGTGCCAGTCGTGCAGGCGCTGCGGACAGTTGGCGCCATAGATGAGCGCAGGGTATTCACCCTCCCAGGGCACAGGCGGCTTGGCCGGCAGCCAGCGGTTTTCCCCGCTGGTATCCTGGCCGTACGGAATGCCCTTGAAAGTGAAGACATCGCCCGACACGAAGCCGCGCACCTTGCCGTATTTTGTGTTGGCGACTGCTGACTGCGGGGTAGAACAGAAGGGAGGCTGTTGCTGGTGCACTCCGGTCTTGATGCTATCGGAAGCGTGAGACGGAGTCGCAATCGCAGCGGCAACCCCCGCGGTGGCAGAGAGCTTCAATGCTTCGCGTCGACTCAGAAGAACGCGATTCTCGGTGTTCGATTTGGACATTGCGATTTCCTTTGCGGTTTCGAAAGCAGCTTCGATTGGTCGTGATCGAGTCGGGGCCTATTAGGAGACCGCGACGCCTCTACTGCGCTGTTGTGGTGACGGGAAACCTGTAGATGTTGACGCTGATGGGAGCGATCGACAGTGCGTGTGGGGCATTGTCGATCGTGGTTTGCTGGATATTGACCTCCGGAGCCTGGCCAACCCGGTCCACGGCATCGAGGCTCTTTCCAGTTAACTGCCACAAGATCGAAGGTCCCGCGAAACGCACACCCGTGACCTTCAGATCGAGCGTCTGTTGCGCATCCGTGGCATTCACGACGGCAACGGAGAGAAACTTACGATCTGGAGACAACGCCGCAAACACGTCGAGCGGGTAGGTAGGGCTGCCGGAACTGACCTTGGGCTGATCGGGCGCCGGAGGATACTTTGGTGCGGGCTGGGGCGAGTTCCCATTCACTTCAATAGGGACCGATGCCGGAAAGCTGTTGCTGTACATCTTGAACACGAGCCCCAGCGTGTTCAATGTGGATGAGGTGCTGTTGAAGTCGAGAGTCGATGTGCCCATGGTGTGCGCCGCCATGGTGAGGAAGTCAGAATGTCGCAGCATCTCGTTGAACAGCATCCCATATGCCAGAGCCTGCTTTAGATCGGCCGAGCGGCCAAAGTTGCCGCCGAAGTACGCGTACTCGTCAATGGAGAGGAAGATCTTTTTTTGCAGCATCGCCGGGAAGCGCTGCTGATAGCCCTCCCACTCTTCAGCTTTGGACCGCACGATGTTCGCGGTATAGCGCGCGTACTCCAGCGTTGTCTGGTCAATCTTGTCGAAGGCATCATCGTTTGGTTTGTCAGCCGGCAGGTTCTTTGCCTTCTCGACGTTGTAGCGTTGACCCGGCCGCGCATACCAGTGCTCAGCGATACCGTCGAAGTTGCCCCAGCAGTCCTTCAGGAATCTGCCAGTCCAGTCGAAATCGCTGCCATAGGCGCCAGCGAGATTGCCAACGTATTTCGACCGCAGCGCACCCGGCACCTGTCCATCCTCCAGCATCTCGCCAGAGGCAATCAGAATAATGGAGGGATCGACCTTGCGCATCGCCTTGGCAAATTCATTGTGTTTGAGCATGAAGTACTTCAGATCAGTGCGGCCGATCTGCCATTCTCCCCACGGCTCATTGCCAATGTTCCAGTACCGGACGTGATACGGTGCAGGATGGCCGTTCTTTGCTCGCAATGCTCCCATTGGAGTGCTCTCTGCACCATTCATGTATTCCACTTCCTGCGCCGCAGAATGCGAATCACCAAGGCCCGCGTTGACGCTGATGTAAGGTTCCACGCCAATTAGCTTGCAGAACTCTGCGAACTCGTCCGGACCGATATCGTTGGTCTGCATCTGGTTCCACGCGTAGTCCCAGTCCGAAGGGCGCCGGTCGCGATCGCCAACGGCGTCATACCATGAGTAGTTGGACGTGTAGTTCCCGCCGAACCTCCAGAAGCCCGACTTGATCTGGCGCAGCAGTGCGATCGTGTCCGGCCGAAAGCCATCGATGTTATCGGCCGGCATCAATGAGACTGCGCCGATATTGAAGCTACCGCTGCCCGTGCCGACGATCTCGAGTGCGGCATCGCTGGCATCTACCTGAGCAGTGAAATGGAGGGCGTATTTTCGATAAGCAGGGCTGACAGCCGGAATCGCAACAGTCTGGCGATCGTTGCCATCCGCGCCCCATATCAACACAACCTTGAGCTTGCTGCCTGGCGTTCCGCGCAGCCAGATGTGGCCCACATACTGTTTGCCCTTGACCAGGGCCAAGCCTGACTGCCGAATACCATGCTGAGATGTGGGGTCAAGCTGAACTCGCGGGCTGTGGTCGCCGGAAAATGGATTCTCGCCGTCCATAACAATATCCGCATCAGGACCTACAGGACGCCACTTGCGCATCTCCATGCCCGGAAACCCACGCCGCTGTTGTTTCGGTTCCGCTTCGCTGGAGTTGATTGGAAAGTAGAACTTTCGGTCATCGAGCATTTCGGCCCAGAGAGGACCGTACATCGTCTTGCCGATGTGCTCGATGAACATGCCAAACACATATTTCGAAATGGGCGGCGCAGTTTGCGTCACCTCAATATTCGCCGAAATCATCTGCGGCGTGGGTGACAAGCTGTTCTGCGCAGCTGCCGCACATCCACCGCAAAATGCCATCGTCAGGGCTGCAACGCGTAAGTTCATCGACCTTGTGTGCCTCCGTCGTTCCACCTCTCCCTCGGACATTCAACCGCAGAGAGGACATAGTGTTGTTTAAAACCGCAATGCTCTAGAGCTATAACAATCCGTGAACATAGAGCATTTCATGCCTGATCTTGAAGCCTCGTCGCGGGAACTCCCAATACTACCGAGAGTTCAATGTCGACGACAAGTGAATAAATCGGTTTATTCGGGTACTGAGAAATCAGGACAAGGTTAGACGAGGCTCAGCTGCGTTCGGCCGCACGTTGATCCGCAGCCGACGAGAATCGTGCTTCAGAGAGGCCTTAGCGCCAGATGCATTCCAGAGCACGTGATGCCGACTCATCTCGGTCCCGAAAGATTGTGCCCATGGAACCAGGCAACAGACATTGCCGTCAGCATTCCTTCCGCCGAGCATCCATAGAGGCCAACGTTCTGCGGACGGTGGGTTTTCAGCACTTGCCGATAGACGGCTGATTCGTCTTCACTCGCTACAGGAGATTTGTGGTCAGGGCCGCACCTGTAGTCCACCGGAATGACCTTGATGCGCCCAAGGCTTGCAATCGGCATGGACTTCAGTTCCGCACATCCGGGCCAGCATCCTGAAGACCCGCCTCCTTGCAACTCGATTAGCGCAAGATCTTTATTGTGTGCGGAGATGCCCTCCAGGACGTGTAGACGACAACGCACATACCGCCACCGCTGTGAAAAAAGTCCCTGACGGAAAGTGCGCCGCAGGGTAGCCGAAATCTCCGTTTCAACTCGGAATCAAATTGGGGCAGAGTAGCGTTATTGCACCTGGCCGATGTAAACGCCGAATGGCTCTAATTCAATGTGTTCCAACCGGCTTGGCGAAGATTCGCCCGGTGATTTGAGCAGCGTTTTTAGTGCCCCATTTGCGGGAGCCGGAGGCCCCGCCAGATCGACCGTCTGCGGTTCGGCGGTGAAGTTCACGCTGATGAGAACCACCGGGATGCCCGGTGCCCGGCGCATCCAACTCAAGACCTTGGTATTTTGGGTATCGAGCATGGTATTTCTGCCCTGCTCCAGTGCAGGAATGGTCTTCTTGAGGTGGATCAGCGTGCGATACCAGGTGAGAAGTGAGCCGGGATCTCCTTCCTCTGCTTTCACATTCACAGACGCGGCGGTCGACGGGACGGGTAACCATGGCGAGCCCGTCGTGAAGCCCGCATTGGAGCCGTCCGTCCACTGCATCGGAGTGCGCTCCCCATCACGACCTTTGAATCTCGGCCAGTTGGCGAGACCTCCCATTCTGTCCTTTACGTCCTCTTTGCGTGTTGGCGGCGTAGTCTTCATTCCGATCTCGTCGCCGTAGTACATCAACGATGCGCCGCCGCTTGCCAATAAGATGGTGGAGAGCACGCGCTGGATGGCGACATCATGAACGCCATCGCCGTAGCGCACGTCCATGCGCGGCTGATCGTGGTTGTCAAACACCAGCAATGGAACGTTGCCCCCAAGCTTCGTTTCCGATTCGGCAATCCGCTCTCGGAATGTTGCAACATCAAGCTTGTTGATGAACGCCACGGGCATGTCCATCGGCAGCTCGAACTCGGGCGTTTGCGGCGGGCCGTACCACTTTAAGAGGTCACTCGTGTCGCGCGCGAAGAGTTCGCCGATCAGCACACGCGTGCCGGGAAATTGGTTCGCATCGAATGCATCGACATGCGCGCGCATCTGCCGCATCACAGTGTGAACCTGCGGAAAATCTCCCTCTTTCGTGCGCTGCAGCCGCGGGTGACCAGACGGATCAAGGACAGGCTTTCCGTTTTTGTCGAGAAGTGGCGCTTCGTTCTGGAGATTGGGATCTTCAAAGAGTGTTTCAATTGCGTCGAAGCGAAATCCGCCGACGCCAAGGTTCAACCAGTAGCTCACGATCTCCTTGAATTCCTGTTCGATCGCGGGGTTATACCAATTCAAGTCAGGCTGGTGCACAGAGAAATGATGGTAGTAGTATTGGCGCGTCTCCGCGTCCCACTCCCAGGATGAACGGCCGAATGCTCCCCAATTGTTCGGCGGCGCACCTTGGCTGCTGGCAGTCTCTCCTTTGCCGTCGTGCCACACATACCAGTTTCGATACGGATCTGTGCGCGATGACCGCGATTGGACGAACCAGGCGTTCTCATCGGAAGTATGGTTCATCACCATGTCCATGATGACGCGGATGTGGCGCTTCTTCGCTTCGGCCACCATGCGGTTGAAATCATCTAGCGACCCGTATTCCGGGCTGATGTCGCGATAGTCTGCGACGTCGTAGCCAAAGTCCGCATTCGGCGACGGGTAGATCGGGGTCAGCCAGATTGCATCAACCCCTAGCTTCTGCAAGTAGTCAAGATGTTCGGTGATCCCGTTCAGATCGCCGATGCCGTCGCCATTCGTGTCCTGAAAGCTGCGTGGATAGACCTCGTAGATGACGGCATTCTTCCACCAGTTGCGCTCTGACGCAGCTGTCCCGACTGTCTGGCGCTTGTTCGGCTGTGTTACTGAGGCGGCCTCCAATCCAGTGGCAGAACAGATCATCAGGGACAGAATCGTAAGCGCAACATTGAATTTTGATCTTCCGATCGGATGCATGAGTATCTCCCTTTGGATTTGAACCGCCAAATCCCCCTGTTCGGACGAATCCTAAACACCATAACACTCGACTTCCAATTGGAGACAATGTCAAATAGCTTCTCCACGCATGTTCACTCGATCCCGCAAAGCAAGGCCGAGTATGAACCTGAAAGCCGAACGGTGCGGATCGCGAGGTGCAAAAATCGACGGGTTGATGTACATATGCTCTATGATCAGTATCCTGGTGAATGCCTTCCGAGAATTCACCTGTTCACTGGATATTCTTCCCGGCTGGGATACCTCTTGACCGGCACGCTTGACCAACGCAACCCCGGAAGGCTTTGCAAGAACGGATGTGCTGCATGAATGCCGCGAGTAGGCACCACCCGTATCAAGAACTTTTGGGGAAGGTAAGGTCTGTATGACATGTCAGATTCTGATGTTTACCGGAGTCGCTCTATTTCTGGCTACCGCAAACCGAACGGCACATCAATGATCCGTTCCATCAATGTGGTATGGCTTGCAGTGGTATCGTCTGCTGTACTCCTTGTTTCGGCTTCTGCTCAGTCGCCGAAATCTTGTTCCGATCTTTTCGCCCTCAAGCTGGATCACGTAGAGATCACGAAGGCTGACCGGGTGCCCGCGGGCACGACGATTGCGCCGCCATATCCCGGTGCTCCGGGGATCGGTCCACTTCCTGCGCATTGCCTGATCCACGGTATGATCAACCGCCGGAAGGGCGTTGATGGGCAAGAGTTTGCTATCGGATTCGCACTGGCGCTTCCAGTGCCGGATGCGTGGAACGGCGACTTCGTGATGCAGGGCGGCGGAGGAGGCAATGGCATCGTCGCTTATCCAGCCGGCGCAAACTACGCGGGTGATCAACCAGCGCTCTCCCGCGGATTCGCCGTAGCGAGCACTGATACAGGGCATCAAGCAAAGACCGGAGCATTCGATTTTTCCTTCATGAGCGACCAACAAGCGTATCTCGACTTCGCATTCCTTGCCAATGCTGAAGTCGCCGACGTTGCCAAGCAGATCATCACGCGCTACTACGCAAAGCCCGCAGCCTATTCCTATTTCGTCGGCTGTTCGACGGGCGGCCGAGAGGGCATGATCCTCTCGCAGCGGTATCCAGCGGTTTTCAACGGGATCGTCTCAGGCGATCCTGCCATGCGCACCGGCCTTTCGAACCTTGCGATTGGGGAATGGATTCCGGTGGCCTACAACCAAGCTTCGCCGAAAGATGCAGCGGGCAAGCCGCAGATCGACAACTTCCTCACAGACAGCGATCGCAAGCTCTTCATGGATTCGCTGATGAAGCAATGCGACGCCCGCGATGGTGTGGCGGACGGTATGATCTTCGACCCTCTCGGCTGCAGCTTCGATCCGGCGGTTCTCGCCTGCAAACCCGGCCAGACAAATGCCTGCATCGCCCCGGCAAAAATCGCCGCCATCAGGAAGGCATTCGCCGGCCCCAAGAACGCCTATGGCACGCAAGTCTATCCCGGCTTTCTCTATGACAGCGGTATTGCCATAAAGGGCACTGTGCCCGGTCTGCTGGCGCTCGGAAAGAACGGCCTGTTCGGACCCTACACCACTGCGACTGAACTCGACGTGGACAAAGCAGCGCTGCATGCCTCCGATCCGCTTGTGGAACCGGCATCAACGAACCTTTCCACATTTGTGCTTAACGGCGGAAAACTTATCTTCTTCCACGGCGACAGCGATCCGTGGTTCTCGCCTCTCGATACACTGCGTTATTACAAGTCACTCGCCACAGCCAACGGCGGCGCCGAGAAAGTCGCCACATGGAGCCGTCTCTTTCTGGTTCCAGGCATGGCTCACTGTGGCGGCGGACCATCTCTGGATCACTTCGACATGCTGACCGCAGTCGTCGATTGGGTTGAGAAGGAAAAAGCTCCTGATTCCGTAATCGCTACCGGAAAGGCGTTCCCTGGACGCAGCCGGCCCTTGTGTGCGTATCCAAAGCACGCGCAATATACAGGAGCCGGTGATACACAGAATGCGCGGAACTTCCGGTGCCAATAAACCCGACCATTCCACACGAGAGGTTCGAACTCATGATCTCTAGACCCATCTGTGTCGCCGCGGTTGCTTCGGCACTCCTGATGGCTGCGGAACTTGTCGTATTTGCACAGCCCGGACCTGGAGAATCGATGCCGGGCGGGGCGACTCAAACCTTGCCATTCGTCAGCCCTATCTTTGGCGATAACATGGTGCTGCAGCGCGGCAAGCTCGACACGATCTGGGGCTGGTCCACTCCAGGCGATACAGTCCGAGTGCAGATTGGCGACAAGGCCGCTACCGGAACTGCCGGGGCCGATCATCGCTGGCAGGTCAGGATTCAACCGCCTGCACCTGGCGGACCGTACACCGTAAAGATCTCGGGCGATCAGAGTGTTGAACTCCACAATGTGCTTGTTGGCGACGTCTGGCTCTGTGGCGGTCAATCCAACATGGGACTGCCGCTCCGGTTCACAAAGAACGCCGATGAAGAAATCAAATCGGCAAATTATCCTGAGATTCGTTTTTTCACGGTACGAGGTGACCCTGCGTATCGCCCGGTGAATGTGATCCAGGGAGATTGGCGCGTCGTATCATCCGATACGGCCAGTTGGATCTCCGCAGTTGGATACTACTTCGCGCGGAAGGTTCATCAGGAGATTCACGTTCCGATCGGTCTGGTCATCGACGCTGTCGGCGGTAGCCCAGCCGAGGCATGGGCCAGCGAGGCTGCTCTGCGCCCTTTGCACGACTTCGATGTTCCGCTTGCTGAGCTTGACCAGCTAAGAGCCGAAGGAGCGCCCCCATACGGCAACTACGTGATGCACTGGTACGACCGGTACGACATCGGCCTGAAAGAAAACTGGGCCGCTCCCCAATTGAACGACTCTGGTTGGAAGCAAGTTCCAGTTCCAGGTGGCTTCGCGGAACTCGGCGTACCCACTGCTCCGGCAGTTGTCTGGTTTCGCAAGGTCATCAACCTGCCTGATCCGCTTCCTCCAGGCCGCGCCATGCTCTCCCTCGGCGAGATTGAGCGCATGGACACCGTCTACATCAACGGTAAGTTTGTTGGTGGCAGCGCCTGGGTTGAAAATCCATGCCTTTACTTCGTGGGTAGCGCGCTTCAGCCTGGCCCAAATGTGATTGCCATTCGCGTATTCAAAACGAAGCCCGATGGCGGCTTCCTCGCCAAACCTTCAGACCTGCACCTCACACTCGGCGATCAGACCAGTATTCCTCTTGCAGGGCAATGGAAAGCAAAGCTCAGCGTCGACGGCCGGCCGCCGCAGCCTTTACCCATCGCATACGAGAACTGGCCCGTGATGCCGACGGTTCTCTATGATGGCATGCTGGCGCCGATTGCACCGCTCTCCATCACGGGTGCAATCTGGTACCAAGGCGAGCAGAATTCGCCACGCGGCTATCAATACCGAAAGATCCTTCCTGCCATGATCGCCAATTGGCGTGCTCTCTTCGGGCAAGGCAATTTTCCGTTCTACATCGTCAGCCTGCCCGCTTTCATGCAGCGCAGTCCGGTTCCTGTTGATGGAGACGAATGGGCTGAGACTCGCGAGTCGCAGGCAATCGTCGCAGCCACCGTTCCCAATTCGTGTCTGGCTGTCACCATCGACACCGGAGATCCCGATAGCATCCACTCCAAGGAAAAGGAGCCTGTCGGCGATCGTCTCGCCCGATGTGCGTTGGCGGAATACTATGGCAAAAACGTCGTCTATGCCGGCCCAACGCTCCGATCGGTAGAGCGAGTCCCGGGTGCCATTCGCCTCCACTTCGCGCACACGGACGGCGGGCTTATGGTGAAGGGCCCAAAGCTCGAAGAGTTCTCAATAGCTGGAAAAGACCGCAAGTGGTTCTGGGCCGACGCACGCATCGAGGGAGATACCATCGTGGTCTCCTCGCCATCCGTTCCTGATCCCACTCAGGTTCGCTACGCGTGGCAGTCCAACCCTGCGGCGACACTCTTTAATGGTGCTGGTCTGCCGGCAGTTCCATTCCGGACTGATACATGGCCCACCAAGACCGAGGGCCAACGGCCATATTGAACGGAAGATCTCGATCTGCCGGCGCACGCGCTTGCGGTTGACGCGGGGCCATGTTCGACTCGAAGCAAGGACCGCCGATTTCGGATGGTGACCATCTCTGCGGCTCGTTTCACACAAATGCGCTCATCGAGTCGGACTTCTTTCAAGAAACCGAAAGCCTTGGAGTACGACCGGCGCTCATCGCAAGGCATTTATCAGTGACAATGTCCTTTGTCGCTGACCGTGAACATCGAGTCCGCGGGCAAGGCTCGGGCGCACTAAATTCTCGGACACGAGATGCACGTTGGCGATTGTTTGGAATTGATCCTGGGAAACGGGACAGCATCATGTTTTTTCCATGACCGGGCATTCTGCCGGATGCCTGAAGCCTTGCCGACTTATCAGGACTCATGGCTGAAAAGCGCTTTGCAGGCGATACGGCGAAGCGTAGCTTACTCGATCTCGGACCAAGAGATCCCGCTTGCAAGCATCGAGTCTACGATGTATACATAATCATGTATACATCGTAGACCAATGAATCGACCTGCCAAGCCTGCTCCACCAGAGACAAGCACAGCCGCTTCTATCCTCGTGGCTGCGCGAGAACTTCTTGACAGAGACGGCCTTGCGGCAGTCGCAATGAGGCCCGTCGCGGAACGTGTCGGCATTACGCCCATGGCCATCTATCGCCACTATGCGGACCGGGCAAGCCTGCTGAATGCGGTTGCCGACGAGGGCTTCCATGAGCTCGCGGCGCGGGTGCAGACACTTCGGCTGAAGGGCGGTGTGGAACACCGCTTGATGCAGGTGGGTGACGTATTTCTTGACGCCGCGCTGCAGTTCCCGAACCTCTACGAGCTTATGTTTCTCGTGCCCCGTAAAGGGGCGCGGGTTTATCCCCGGGACTTCAAAGCGGGTCGCTCACCTACGTTCAGTCCGACCGTAAGCATCCTTGAAGAGGCGATGCGTACCGGCGAATTGCGGCCTGACGATCCAATTGAGATTGCCTTCGAGCTCAGCGCGCTTTCGCATGGATTGATCGTGCTCTACCTGGGTGGCCGTGTGGCCCAGAGTGAAAAGCAGTTTCGTGCGCTTCACAGGCGCTCGTTCAGGAGATACCTCGATGGCCTTCGTCGATAAACATCCTGCGCTCTTTGCGGTCCTCGCTGTTCTTTCCACGGCCGCGCTGTTTCTTTTTGGGAACGGCATGAACCCACTTTGGCCCGTGATGTGGGTCGCGCCGATCCCAGTTCTGCTGCTGGCTGCAGAGACGACCTCGTGGTGGGTCGCAGCCGGAGCCACGGCACTCTCCATGCTCTTGGGCAGTCTCCCGATGCTGTACTACCTGTATTTCGCACTGCATCTCCCTGTGACGGCCTGGCTGATCCCGTTTTCGATCGCCTCGCTGCTCTTCGCTATGGGTGTCCTTCTGTTCCGTGGTCTCCTCCATCGTGGGGCAGCCTTCAGCGCTATGATCGCGCTACCTGCGTTCTGGTCAGTCTGCGAATATCTGGCCAGCTTTGCACCAGCGAACGGCACAGCCGGCAGCCTTGCCTACACGCAAGAGCGCTTTCTGCCTATCTTGCAGGTCGCTTCACTCACTGGCCCGTGGGGCATCACCTTCCTGCTGTTGCTGTTTCCATCGGCAGTTGTCAGCGGACTGTATCTCCGGCGAAGGAGGCTCCCGCAGGCAGTGCGCGTCGTCGGATTGGCGTTCGCTGTTCTCGCCGGGGCCGTCTTGTTCGGTGCAATCCGGCTGGCGACACCGAACTCGCAGCAGAGCATCAAGGTGGGACTGCTGGATACGGACACGGTGGTGTTCGCCGACGAAGCCCCCGAGATGCAGGAGCTCATCAAAAGTTATGCCGAGCAGGCTGAGAGGCTTGCACGTCAAGGGGCGAAGATTGATCTAATGCCCGAGAAGACAGGCCTGCTGCTCGACAGCGACACGAAGATCATGGACCCCGTGCTGCAGTCTGTGGCCGACCGCACAGGCGCGACTCTCGTCATCGGTGTGTTGCATGTGGTCGCACGAGATTCTTTCAACGAAGCCCGCATCTATACACCGGATCGGCCCATCGCCACGTACGACAAGCAGCATATGCTGCCGCCGTTTGAATCAAAGCTGACACCGGGAACCTCGCTCGCGCTGCTTTCAAAACCAGCGCTTCCGATCGGTGTTGCGATCTGTAAAGACATGGACTTCATTCACCCAGCGCTCGACTACGGACGTAGCGGCATTGACCTGCTCCTCGATCCTGCCTGGGACTTCAACGTAGATCGTACCTGGCACGGGCACATCGCCATCATGCGCGGCGTTGAGGGCGGATATGCAATCGCGCACACTGCGAAGGATGGCAACCTCACGGTGACGGACGATCGGGGCCGCATCCTCGGCGAGGTAAGAACCAACAGCGGACCGTTCGTCTCGCTGCTTGTGGATGTGCCGATGCGTCACGACCAGACGGTCTTCGATCGATATGGCACGTGGTTCCCATGGATGGCAGGGCTACTTCTTGTTGCTGTGGCCGTGCGATTGTTAACTGCATCTCGTCTGGCGTCAGCACGACGCATCTGATCCGCGCCTCCAGCATGGCTTTCGGGATTGCGACCACATTTGAGCCCGACAGTTCTGCTCAAGTCCTCAGAAACGCCTCTTACGACTGAAACCAATGTAGAGTGTTCAATCAACGGATCCCGTCGCCATGCTGACCTATCGAGACTGACCGGCTGCTTCGATTTCTAAGGCATAAGTCACACGGCGATGAGCGCGAATCCAAAGAGATCCATCAGGCGCTCACGTTTCTCTGGAAGAGCGCCGTCCTTCCAGCCACTCCGAAAACCCGTGAGATTCGCGGTCGCGAGTTCATCAAGTTGAATGAGCGATTCCTTCTTGACCCATTTCAGTAGCTGGCGCTCACAGAGGGTTTTCAGCTTTCCACGAGTCGAGTCCGTTAACCCGCAAGATTTGCCGTCGTCGAGCAGTTTTTCGACAGCTGTCGAAATGGCAAAGCGGTTGGTGGTTGGCTTCAGTCGTCGAATGATCGGAGCGGGAGGTGCAGTTGTTTCTTGCCCGATCGGCATTGTTGATCTCGTTGACCTGTTTCTGTGCCTTTGCCTAACTACCCGTCTTCGCACCTCGACAGATAGATCCCCCGTTATCCAGCGTTTCTTGGATTTACTTGGGCACTTCCATGGGCGCCGGACCAGGTTCGTTTTCATGCACGGAGAAGTCGTGCCAAGTTTAGATGGAGAACATCAGGTAGGCGTCCCGCAAGGGAAACGGGCCCCGCCTCATAATTGGCTCGATGGCGCTAATGTACGTTTCCCATTGATCCGCACAAGTTTCTTAGAATCATGGTGGAGGCGGCGGGAGTCGAACCCGCGTCCGAAATCGTTGTCAGCCAGGAGAGTTCATGCTTTGTCCGCTTCCTTTTGGTTTCGTCCCCGGAACTCAGAACGGACAAGATGCGCCGGAAACTAGTCCGATGATCTCACGCGAGCAACACGGACCGAGCCGCTCACGCCAGCCCACTGTATGACGTCTGCTCACAGCCCATAGGCAAAGCCGTGGAAGACGGCAGCTTATCTAATTAAGCTGCAAGTGCCAGATTATCGTTGGCAACTTTTGTTTTGCAGGCGATTCCAGGTGCCCACACCCTGACATGCCTCCTAAGCCGCAATCGATCCCGTCGAAACCGTGACGCCCCCCTTTTGGCTCTCATCATTAGATGATCGTACAGAGCCGGAAGGTGCGAGCCGGGCCAACTGGCTCGTGCTGCTACCTCCATTCTACGCGGATTGCGGCATCTGCGCTCACGACCGTTGTTTGAGCTATTGCAGTTCGAGGTCGATGCTCTCGTAGTCGTGCCGGGCGATGCCCGCCCGGATCTGCGCCGGCGTCTTGCCGAGCCGCGTCTGCTGGTAGGCGTAGAAGCCCTCCTTGGCGCAGGTGGAGCACTCCGCACCATGCAGGCCTTCAAAACAGCTGCGCAGGCTGGTGTGGCCTAAGGCCCTGTCACAGCGACAGTTACATGGAAGCTGGTAGAGTACATTCCCGACCTTCGCCGCCTTCTGGTAGACGTGCACCTGCCACGGGTACTGGAAGTTGGGACCCGTCAGTTTTGCTCCTGAGAGGATAGCCGGCAGGGTGCTGACATGCAGCGGTGCCGAGGGGTGGTAGGCCGGAACGTCACCGGCCGGATCGGACCACTGGGCGTAGCTGGCGGCGGTAAGAGTGACAGCGAGCAGAGCAAGGGTCCAGCGGGAAGTGATCCAACGATTCATCAGCAAATCCTCTTGGGCGTATTGTAGCCAGCAAGGCGGCAGGTGGAAAGGTGGAGCGTTCGGAAAAGTGCCCGGTCTTATCGTTGACTCTGCCCCGGGAATCACGTATTCTGGAGTCCTTGCGCGGTGTTGCGCCTTGGGTCTGTGTGTCTGCACCCGGACCTGACTGGTGGCCTGAGTAGCGGGCCGTCCCGGTGGAGGGCAACGGCGACCGGAAGAGATGGCAGGGGTGCTGAGCCGTTCATGCCAAAGCTTCCGGCAGTGAGCCAGCCCTCGCAATCCTCACCCGAACAGGTTTGTTGGGTCGTGGGTGGAAGAATTGCCCGTTGCTGCGAGCACGGGTCTCGGCGGTTTGCGCCGTAGATTTAGGAACTTGGAAGCGCCGTGGGCCAGGGGTTGATTGAGCGCATCGGGCCGCACGGCGTTGAGTGAAGGCAGGAGAGAAATGGGTACCTTTGTTCCGAGCAGTAAGGATATTGACCGCAAGTGGTTTGTGCTGGATGCAAACGGCGAGACTCTGGGCAGGCTGGCGACCAAAGCGGCCAGTGTCTTGAGCGGCAAGCTGAATCCGCAGTACGTGCCTTATATGGATATGGGCGATCACGTCATCGTGATTAACGCGGAAAAGGTGCGGCTGACTGGCCTGAAGAGCCAGACCAAGCTCTATCGCCGGTACACGGGCTTTCCGGGCGGACTGCGCGAAGAGTCATTCACGCGTCTGCTCAGCCGTAAGCCGGAGAAGATTCTGGAAGAGGCGATCAAGGGCATGCTGCCCAAGACGAAGCTGGGCCGTTCCATGGGTTCCAAACTGAAGGTGTATCGCGGCGACAAGCATCCCCACGCGGCGCAGCAGCCGGTGGCAATGGACGTTGCATAACTGGATTTTTTGTCCGGCTTCTGAGTGAGCCGGCGGAGAGAGTCAAAAAAGCATGGCAGATCTGGTTCAATACTACGGGACGGGCCGCCGCAAGTCGGCGATTGCCCGCGTCTTTCTGCGCCCCGGAACGGGCGAGTGGAAGGTCAACGGCAAGGCATTCGACGAGTACTTCGTCACTGAGCAGCAGCGAATTTCCGCCAAGCGGTCGCTTGCGGTGGTCGAGCTGGCTTCGAGTTTTGACGTCGTGACCACGGTCTCTTCCGGCGGAGTTGCCGCACAGGCCGATGCCGTGAAGATGGGCGTTGCCCGTGCACTGATCCAGTTCAATGCGGAACTGCGCAAGGCGTTGAAGGCTGAGGGCCTCCTGACCCGCGATGCGCGCGTGAAAGAGCGCAAGAAGTACGGTCAGAAGGGCGCCCGCAAGCGCTTCCAGTTCTCGAAGCGCTAGGCGCTTCGAAGGGTTCAGTGAACAGTGTTCAGCAAAAGGGCGGTTACGCCGCAGACGTACTGATCACTGGCGACTGATAACTGTTGTTCAATCTCCCGCTTAAGCGGGTTCAATCCGGGCAAGGCGAAGGTCCAGCCCGGATGCAATCCACGAAGGAGGCCAATGGCCACGATCACAATGAAGGAGCTGCTCGAAGCGGGTGTTCACTTCGGGCATCAGACCAAGCGTTGGAATCCAAAGATGAAGGAGTACATCTTCGGTGAGCGCAACGGGATTTACATCATCGACCTGCAGAAGACCCTCAAGCTCTTCAAGGATGCGTCGAAGTTTGTGACGGATCTTTGCGCGAGCGGCAAGACAATTCTGTTTGTCGGCACCAAACGCCAGGCGCAGGATGCGATTGCCGAAGAGGCAGGCCGCGCGGGTATGCCCTACATCAACCAGCGCTGGCTGGGCGGGCTACTGACAAACTGGGTGACGGTGCAGAAGTCGGTGAAGCGCCTTCAGGAACTGGATGAGATGGCTGTGGATGGCCGGTACGACCTTCTGACCAAGAAGGAAGTGATTCGCCTGGAGCGGGAGCGCAAGCACCTGCAGGCCAACTTGGCCGGCATCAAGAATATGAAGCGCCTGCCTGACGCGATCTTCGTCGTTGACTCCAACAACGAGGCGATTGCCGTGAAGGAAGCGCGCAAGCTGGGCATTCCCGTTGTCGCCGTAGTCGACACCAACTGCGATCCGACGGTGGTGGACTACGTGATTCCGGGCAACGATGACGCGCTGCGCGCCATTCGCCTGTTCACTTCCAAGATTGCGGACTCGGCCGCCGAGGGCGTGAATCTGGTGGGCGACAAGGCCTTTGCCGAGGAAGTGCCCGCCGAAGCCACGCCTGAAGGCGAAGTGGCTGGGGCGCCAGTGGCTGAAGAAGACGTCGACTTCGACGCAGCTCTGGGCGGTGGCATCCGCAAGGCACCTTCTGCCGTAGCAGTGCTGGACGATACTGAAGTGGCCGAGGGCGCACTGTAAATTCAACCGCGGACAAGAGCGCAGGGATTGAAAAGCGTGGCCGCGATCACGAGCGCCACGCTTTTCGTTTGCCGCGAAAGCAGCGGCGGACAACAACTGTCTTAGGGGACATGGAGACAAGGGAAGCGAGATGACAACTGTGAGCGAGAAGATTGATGCAAAGCTGGTGAAGGACCTCCGTGAGAAGTCGGGCGCGCCGATGGGCGACTGCCTCAAGGCTCTGCAGGAGGCTAAAGGCAATATCGAGGATGCATTTGTCGTGCTGCGCAAGCGCGGCATGGCCTCCGCGCAGAAGAAGGCGGCACGCTCCACCAATGAGGGCACGGTGGGTACCTACATTCACGCGGGTGGCAAGATTGGCGTGTTGATTGAGGTCAACTGCGAGAGCGACTTCGTGGCCCGGACGGAGGACTTCCAGGATCTGCTCAAGGACATCGCGATGCACATTGCGGCCAGCGATCCGCGCTATGTAAAACCCGAGGATGTGACTCCTGAGGATCTGGAGCGTGAGAAGGAAATCTATCGCGCGCAGGCTGCCGCCACAGGCAAGCCGGCGCCGGTCATCGAGAAGATCGTGGATGGCAAGATGGCCAAGTTCTACGAAGAGGTTTGCCTGCTCGAACAGCCGTTCATCAAGGACCAGGCCATCAGCATCAAGGAACTGATTGCGCAGAAGGTCGGCAAGCTCGGCGAGAACATCACCGTGCGGCGCTTCGCGCGCTTCAAGGTCGGTGCGCCGGATTGGACCGTTGCGCAGACCAAGGCCATCGAAACCGCTGCGGAGTAATTCCGTCTCAAATCGATCAACAGGAAAGGCCCGAAGCCATCGCTTCGGGCCTTTCCTTCAGGCGATTCGCAGGGAACCTTCCGCCGCTTGCCTCAGCGATAAGAATCGTCCCGGTGCACCACAAACTCCGGATAGGCGCTGCCACCCAGCTCATGCAGATCCATGCCAATGCGCTCGCCGTCTGGGTCCACCCGGAAGGGAAGCACTAGGTTGACGGCCCAAAAGAGGAAATATACCAGCGGAAAAATCACGCCGAGGAGCGCTGCGATTCCAACCAACTGCGCCAGCACTTGTCCCTGCTGCGAGGCAAACAATCCCGCAGCAAAGAGTCCCCACAACCCGCAGACTCCATGTACCGTGATGGCGCCCGAGGGATCGTCAATCGATAGGAAGAGCTCCAGCAACTCCACCAGCAAAGGTGTGATGAGCCCCGCTACAAGACCCGCCAGCAGCGCTTCCAGTGGGCTGGCAACCGCCGCGCACGCGGTCGAGGTCACCAGACCGGCCATCCAGCCATTTGCGCAGAGACTCGCGTCCGGCTTCCCAAAGCGGATGCGCGTCACAGCAAAGGTAGCCGCAAGTGCGCAGGCTGCTTCCAGCAAGGTGTTGACCGCAGTGACTACCAACTCCGTCGGGGGCAGATCGGCCCACATCAGCGCCCCCGCCATGTTCCATGCCAGGAATCCCACCAGCGCCAGCAGCCCGCCGAAGAGCACATACACGGCGTTGTGGCCGGGCATTGCCGTGGAAAGACCCTCTTTGGGAAATTTTCCGCGGCGCGGCCCTGCGATCCATACAATGGCCAACGCACTCAGCCCGCCCAGAACATGTACCGTGGCCGCGCCCGGGTCCAGAAAACCCTCACCCAGTGAGAAGTTAAGGCCAAGTTGCGTCAGCCAACCGGTTCCCCACGCCCAGTAAGACAGCATCGGAAAAATCAGCGCTGCCAGGATTGCCGCAGCGGCCAACCCCGCGGCCACCCGCAAGCGGTCTGCCCCGGAACCCCATGCGATCAGCACCACAAACGCAACCGCAATGAATTGAAACAGCGTGCCCAATTGTGTCTGCACCGTCTCCGCGCTGAAGCCGCGCAGGGCAAAGCTTCCCGCTCCAATCCAGTTCCAGGGCCTGCCCGCTACCGTGAACGTGTACCCGGTGTCGCCGTAAGCAAACATCGCTCCGATAAGAGCAAACACAATCACGGCCACCGCAATCAGCGCCAGCGTGCCCAGCATCGATTGGGCTGCCGAGCGCGATCGACCAAGGCCGGCGTTCATCAGGGCCACCCCTGCCAGCGCCAGAGGAGAGACCAGGACAAGGCTGAGCGCCAGCACAAAAGCCGACTGTGGCAAAGGAAGTGCTGCGTACGGATCCATTCTCAGTGCTCTCCTCTCATGGCCATGTGGCCGCGCACCGCCAGAAACAGCCCCATGCCCTCGACAGCCAGGCCACATAGGACAAAGATGCTGCGCATTGCGATTCCATCAAACAGCGAAATGGCAGCCACAACGAGGAAAAATCCTGCTGGCATCACCAGCAGCCCGGCGTTTTTCATGGCCTTTCCTTGTGCAACGTAAAGTTGTGTGGAGTTGCGCCGAATCTCTGGCATACCCTTCGGAAGCCTTGAGCATGCAAGAGATGGCAACGAGCCGAACAGGTCTTGCCCGCATTCTAATGCATCGCGTTGCCATCGCAGGCCACCGCTTCTCGGTCATATTTCGCGTGCCTCAACAATCTCCAGTCGGAGCTCCACAAGGCTCGTCGCAACAGCCTAATGTCCCATCTCGTGGTTCTTTGGCCGCGTTCCGTTGCAGAATGCAAGACGTCCCGCCTCGCAGGTGGCTCGTGGTGCATGCGACGTGTTACATTTGATCCGCCTGAAGAATCCCTTGGCAGCGCGTCTCCGGGGATCGGGCTTTGTGTTCCCCGCAATCCTCTACATCACAAAACTCTATTCTTTTGTGTGGCTTACAAAAGTTGCGCGGAATAAAACATTTTCATGTTCTGAGGTGCCGGAAGGGTTGCGCGACGAGACTCGGCTGCTGTATAGATTTCTTCGAGGTCGGTAAAAAAGAGAGCCTTTTTCCGCATTAAAACAGAAGATAACCGTAACGTATGTGATCGTCAGCACAGCGCGCACATCGCGGTACGCAACGGAAGCGACAAACACGAAGCAGGAAAGCATTCATGGCGCAGATATTTGATCGCAGCTCCAATGCTTTGGCTCGGGCGAGCCTGGTTCTGACGGGGCTGATTGTGATCGCATTGGGAGTCACGCTGGACCAATTGCAACGCTCGCCCTGGGTTACCCGCCAGGGCCAGCGTCCGGACCAGCCGGTGCCGTTCAGCCACAAGCATCACGTGCAGGGACTGGGCCTCCAGTGTCAGTACTGTCACGTCACCGTCGAGAAGTCCAGCTACGCCGGTATTCCCCCGACCAAGACCTGCATCAACTGCCACGCGCAGATCTGGACCAACGCGCAATTGCTGCAGCCTGTCCGCGACAGTTGGGCGACGGGGCAGTCACTGGTCTGGACCAAGGTGCATGACCTGCCGGATTACGTCTACTTTAACCACTCCATTCATGTGAATAAGGGCATCGGTTGCGCAAGCTGCCACGGCCGCGTGGATCAGATGCCGCTGATGTACGCGCAGAACACGCTGCAGATGGAGTGGTGCCTGAACTGTCACCGTAACCCGGCCAAGAACCTGCGCCCCACCAGTCAGATCTACAACATGGCCTGGGAAGCGCCCTCCGATTCGCGCCCTGTCTGGTGTAATGCCGCTCCAAGTGAAAGTGGTGTTCCGACCGCGCAAAGTGTCAACTGCGTCACCAAGGACCCGACGACCGCTGGACCTCAAATGGCTTCGCTGGAGCTACCGTCCGCGGGTGCCGCGCATCTTGTGACGGCCGATATGACCTCTGCCACAATGCCCGCCATGCCGGTCTATCAGAAATTCACAAGCCAGGAGCAGCTGGGGCTCTATCTCGTGAAGCACTACAAGATTCGCACCCCGCGCGAGCTATCCAGTTGCGAGGTCTGCCACCGATGAGTCGCGACGCAATGAAGCCAACCACGAATGAAACGGGGAGTACGGTGGGGAACAATTCCGATTCGACAATCCAGCCCGCTTCCGGCCAACCTATGTCGCTTGCCGCAGTTCGTTCAGAACTGAAGGATGTCAAGGGCAAGCGTCTTTGGCGCTCGATCGACGAGCTGGCCAATACGCCTGAGTTTCAGGCCGCCGTTGAGCGTGAGTTTCCCGCCGCGGCGCAGGAGTGGGTCGACCCGGTTTCGCGCCGCGGCTTCCTCAAGCTCATGAGTGCTTCCATGGCGCTTGCCGGCCTCGCCGGCTGCACCAAGCAGCCCGATGAGCCGATCTACCCCTACGTCAAGGCGCCGGAGGATCTCGTTCTCGGCAAGCCGATGTATTTTGCCACCGCTCATCCCTTTGTCACCGGTGCGGTACCGCTGCTGATCAAGAGTGATGAGTTCCGGCCGATCAAGGTCGACGGAAATCCTGACCATGCCTACAATCGGGGCAGCTCGGATCCTTTTTCGCAGGGCACGTTGCTCGGTCTCTACGACCCCGACCGCTCGCAGCATGTCCTCTTTCGCGGGGAAAACCACGAATGGGCGGAGTTTGCGGAGGCTTTTCGTCTGAAGCTTGCCGCCTCCAAGGATGGCTCCGGCATTTATTTCCTGTCCGAAACCATCACCTCTCCTACGCTGGCGCGGCAGTGGAAGGCTGTTCAGGCCGCGTGGCCCAAGGCAACCCTTGTGCAGTATGACCCCGCGATTGCAGGCTCGACAGCAGAGCAGGGAATCGACACGCAATATGACGCGAGCGGGGCAGACATCCTGGTCTCGCTCGATGCGGATTTTCTTTCCGGCGCCGCCTATCCTGGGTTCCATAAGCTTGTCCGCGACTATGCAGTGCGCCGCAAGCAGCCTGAAAATGGCATGAACCGCCTTTACGCCGTTGAAAGCACACCTACCACCACGGGTATGAAGGCTGAGCATCGCCTCGGCCTGCGTGCCAGTGAGATTCCGGCATTCACGGCGGAACTGGCAAAAGCGGTTGGTGTTGCAGGCGTGAATCCTCCGGCGTATTCCTGGACCGCTGAGCAGCAGAAATATCTTGCCGTCCTGGCTGCCGATCTGAAAGCCAATGCCGGCAAGAGTGTTGTGATTCCCGGTCTCTATCAGGATCCTTCGGTGGCTGCCCTCGCGCTGGCCATCAACAACACCCTCGGTAACATCGGCAAGACGGTCTTTGTGAATGAGCAGCCTTTGAATCCTATCCCCAGCGATCAGATGGCTGGCATCAAGGCTCTCGTCGCAGACATGAACGCGGGCAAGGTGGATTGGCTGGTGATTCTCAATGGCAATCCAATCTACAACGCGCCTGCAGATCTTGGCTTCTCTGAGGCTTTCAACAAGGTCAACACGGTCGTCCATCTCGGCTCACACCTGGATGAGACTGGTCAGATCTCCCACTGGCATATCCCCGCAGCGCACTATCTCGAATCCTGGTCCGATGTTCGTGCCTACGACGGCACCGTCTCGATTGTGCAACCCATGATCGACCCGCTCTATGGCGGCCGCTCCGCTCATGATGTTTTGCAGGCGCTTCTTGATGAACCCATGCTCAGCGCTTATGAAGCGGTCAGGGCCACCTGGAAGCCGGTCATCAAGGGAGACTTTGAGACAGGCTGGCGCAAGGCCCTGCATGATGGATGGATTGCCGACACTGCGTTCAGCAGGACAGGAAAGCCACAGGCATCCCTCCCGCAGGTTCCGGCGCCATCTCCCAAGGATGCGCTGGAGATTATCTTCCGGCCTGACCCGAATATCTACGACGGTCGCTGGTCCAATGTCGGTTGGCTGCAGGAGTTGCCTAAGCCGATTACGAGCCTTAGCTGGGACAATGCCGCAATCGTTTCTGGAGCGACCCTGACAAAGTTGGGCCTTGAAGAAGACGACATTGTCGAGTTAAGCGTGGCTGGCAATAAGGTCAAGGCGCCCGTCATCGTGGCTCCCGGTCATCCGGATAACTCGGTCACCGTCTATCTCGGTTACGGTCGCGAGTTTGCCGGGCGCGTCGGATCGGGCGCGGGCTTCAATGCCTATCTGATTCGCACCACGGCAGCTCCCCTGTACGCAACCGGATCGCTGAAGAAGCTTGATGGCAAGTGGGGTATCGCGATTACGAAGAGCCACTATCAGGACCATCGGGGCGCTCGGTTTGGCCAGCAGGGCGAGGGGAACAACTCGCTCGAGGCTGATGAGGCGCTCGGTCCGCGCGGCATTATCCGTTACGCAACCCTCGAGGAATTCAAGAGCAACCCCAACTTTGCGCACGAGGGCGAAGGACACGACACGCCAGCGTATGATGAGTCGCTCTTTCCCAACTGGGTCTACAACAACAACGCCTGGGGAATGTCGATTGACATGAACAGCTGCGTCGGCTGCAATGCCTGCATCGTCAGCTGTTACGCCGAGAACAATATTGCGGTGGTCGGCAAGCAGCAGGTGCGCATCGGCCGTAACATGCAGTGGCTGCGCATCGATTCGTACTTCGAGGGCGACCTCTCCGCACCACGTGCTCACTTTCAGCCCATGGCCTGCCAGCATTGCGAGAATGCTCCCTGTGAGCAGGTCTGCCCGGTTGGAGCCACCGTGCACACGCCGGAAGGCCTCAACACGATGGTCTACAACCGTTGTGTGGGAACGCGCTACTGTTCCAACAACTGCCCCTACAAGGTGCGCCGCTTCAACTTCCTGCTCTTCTCTGATTACGAGACCGAGAGCCTCAAGCTGATGCGCAATCCCGATGTCACGGTGCGCTCGCGTGGCGTGATGGAGAAGTGCAGCTACTGCGTGCAGCGTATTCAGGAAGCAAAGATCACGGCAGACAAGGAAAACCGCGCCATTCGCGACGGAGAGATTGTGACGGCGTGCCAGCAGGCTTGCCCCGCTTCCGCCATCACTTTTGGCAACATCAACGACAAATCGAGCCGGGTGGCGAAGTTGCGCGCAAACAAGCGTAGCTACCAGGTGCTCGCCGATCAGAACACGCGACCCCGGACGACCTATCTCGCCGAGGTCCTGAACCCGAACCCTGAGCTGGAAGAAACGCCGGTGGAACACGCACCGGCTAATGGTTGAGAGGCTTGAAGCCACGATGGCGACCAGTGAGATAAAGATCAAAGATCCGGGCATCGATCCGGCAACCGGAGAATTCAGGGTTGTCGCGCCTGAACTGACCTTCCGGTCGGTGACCGACAAGATTTCGCACATTGTGCTGACCCCGCACACACCGCTGGGCTGGCTGGCAATCTTCGGCATCGCCGGCGGCGGAGCCACGCTGCTGCTGGTGGCTGTCACCTGGCTCTTCCTCAAAGGCGTCGGCATCTGGGCCATTACTCAGCCCGTTGCGTGGGGCTTCGCAATTATCAACTTTGTCTGGTGGATCGGCATCGGCCACGCTGGCACTCTGATCTCTGCAATTCTGTTGCTCTTCAAGCAGAGCTGGCGGAACTCGATCAGCCGCTTTGCCGAGGCGATGACGATCTTCGCCGTGGTCTGTGCTGGCATGTTCCCGCTGATTCACGTCGGCCGCCCATGGCTGGGGTACTGGCTCTTTCCGCTGCCCTTCACGATGAATGTGTGGCCGCAGTTCCGTTCACCGCTGCTGTGGGACGTATTCGCCGTTTCTACCTACGCCACCATCTCAGTCGTGTTCTGGTATGTCGGCATGATTCCCGACTTCGGCACCTTCCGCGATCGCTCGCAGTCCAAGATGGGCCAGTACATCTACGGCATGCTCTCGTGGGGTTGGCGCGGCTCGGTGCGCCATTGGATGCGCTATGAAACGGCCTCTCTGCTGCTGGCGGGCCTGGCTACGCCGCTGGTGCTCAGCGTGCACACCGTCATCAGCTTCGACTTTGCCGTCGCGGTGCTGCCGGGTTGGCACACGACCATCTTCCCGCCCTACTTTGTGGCCGGCGCCATATACTCCGGATTCGCCATGGTCCTCACTCTCGCGATTCCGCTGCGTAAGTTCTATCACCTGGAATCGATGGTGACCGAGCGCCACATCGACAACATGGGCAAAGTCATGTTGGCAACGGGCTTCATTGTTGCGTATGGCTACGGCATGGAGGCCTTTATGGCTTGGTACTCGGCCTCACACTGGGAAGCCTTCATGTTCTGGAATCGCATGTTCGGGCCTATGGGCTGGTCCTATTGGGTGCTCATTACCTGCAACCTTGCAATTCCGCTCACAACGCTATGGTCGCGCAAGCTGCGCACCAACATCCCGTTTATGTTTTTTATCTCGCTGGTGGTCAACACGGGCATGTGGTTTGAGCGCTTCGTCATTGTCGTCACGAGCCTCTACCGCGACTTCCTCCCATCTGCGTGGGGTACCTACCGCGCGACCAAGTGGGATTACATGACCTTCATTGGAACGCTCGGGCTCTTCACGGCGCTCTTCCTCTTGTTTGTGCGCTTCCTGCCCATGATTCCCATGAATGAGGTTCGCATGTTGCTCCCCGGCGCAAAAATCAAGCCCAAGGCGGCAGTGGAGGCTGGTAACTGATGCCCGCACGCGAAGGAACCTACGGCCTGCTGGCCGAATTTGATACCCCCAGCGATCTGGTGCGCGCCGCGCGCAAGGCACATCAAGACGGTTGGCGCCGCCTCGATTGCTATACGCCCTATCCAGTGGAAGAAGCCGCAGAGGCAATCGGCTTCCACCGTAACAAGGTCCCCCTCGTCACACTGATCGGTGGACTCATGGGCGGAGCTGCGATGTTCGCCATGGAAACCTGGATCTCTGTGGTTGCATACCCCTTGAACATTGCCGGACGTCCTACCTACTCGTGGCCCGCGTTTGTGGTTCCGGCGTATGAGTGGACGATTCTTTGGGCAGGCCTTTCCGCCGCTTTCGGCATGCTCGCCCTCAATCGCCTCCCGGCCCTGTACCATCCGCTCTTCAATGCGCCCAACTTCCGTGACGGCGCCACAACCGACAAGTTCTTCCTGTGCCTCGAGGCCCTCGATCCCAAATTCGACCTCCTGGAAACAAAGCAATATCTGCAGAGCTTCGCGCCGGTATCGGTGGTGGAGGTGGAGTACTGATGGAAGCGAACCGCCTCATGCGAGTCAACAAAGCTGTCCTGTTCGCAGGCTTCGCCGGGCTTCTTCTCGTTGCCGGCTGCCGTCAGGACATGCAAAACGAACCAAAGATGATTCCCCAGCGCGGCTCTGAAATGTTCGCCGATCATCGGGGTGCCAGACCTCAGGTGCTGAATACTGTCGCCCGTGGCCAGCTCCATGCTGACAGCTACTTCTATACCGGTGTAGTTGAAGGCGCTAATGGCTACCGCGAAGAGCGGGACCTCATGCCATTCCCCGTCACAATGACCGTGTTGCGTCGCGGCCAGGAGCGGTTCAACGTCTATTGCACACCCTGCCACTCGCGCGTGGGCAACGGACTCGGCGAAATCGTGGAGCGCGGCTACAAGCCTGCCGCCAACCTGCATGACCAGGTGCGCCGCGCCCAGCCCATCTCGCACTACTTCTTCGTGATGACACACGGCTATGGCGCCATGCCCGACTACTCCGCGCAGCTCACTCCCGTGGATCGCTGGTGCGTAGCCGCTTACATTCGTGCCCTCCAGCTCAGCCAGAACGCCCCACTGCAGGATGTGCCTGCAGGTGTTCAGGTCAAAAAGCTGCAGGAAGTTGCCGCGGAAGAAAATCTACCGCCCTCGTATGCGCAACCTTGGGCACTGCCTGAGGCGACCAACGTGTCGGCTTATCCCAATAACTCCAAGGAAGGAACGCCCGCTATGGCCCCGGCGCGCCCCGCTGATCCCAAAATCAACATTCCAGCAAGCAAACCGGCTCCTGCGGCCGCGAAGTAAGGACTGACGGAATGGCTCACGAAACACACGCCGCAACACACGCCAGAACGCTCCCCGCCGATCTCGGTGCGCCGTCCTTCGTGGACAGTTGGAAGACCCGTGCCGTCCTTGTCGGCGTTATTTTCTCCGTGATTGCAGCTTTGCTCGCCTTTGCGGATGGCTCCATCGACCATTTCCTCCGCGCCTGGGTCCTCGGGCTCATGCTCACCTTCGGCTTTGCCGTTGGTGGCCTCGCCCTCCTCATGGTTCAGTACGTCTCCGGCGGCAAGTGGGGCCTGCTCCTCCGTCGACCACTCGAAGCCATGAGTCGCACCCTTCCGCTGGTCTTTGTCTATTGGGTGGTCAGTGCCATTTTTATGAAGAAGCTCTACCTGTGGGCGCTTTACCCCACAGCGAGCGACACCACCGCGGCGCTGAAAGCTGGCCTGATTAACGAAATACAGGCCCACTGCCTCGACTTCAAGCGGCCCATGCTGAATCCCGTCACCTACGTATGGGTCAGCCTGCTCTGCTTCGCGATTTGGGCTTTCTATACATGGCGTTTGAACTCCCTCGGCATCCAGCGCGACTCTGACTCTCCCGCCAACACACCCGTCTGGATCAAGAAGCTTGAAAACATCAGCGGTCCCGGTATCGTCGTCTACTCGCTTACTATGACGGCCGGAGCTATTTACTGGGTCATGTCGATGGACCCAACCTGGTACTCATCCGTCTATGGGTTCCTGTTCCTCGTTGGCCAGGGCTATCAGGTGCTGGCGTTTTCCATCATCGTTGCCCTGAGCCTCTCAAAGAATGAGCCATTCAAGACCTTGCTTCGTCAAACGGAGCAGCACGACCTGGGCAAGTTCACGTTCGCATTTGTGATGCTGAACATTTACATCGCCTTCGGTCAATTCCTCATCATCTGGTCCGGTAATCTCCCGGATGAAATCCCGTGGTATCTCGACCGCATTCGCGGGCACTGGGGCATCATTATCACGCTGGACTTCATCTTCCACTGGGTGATTCCGTTCTCGCTGCTGCTCTCGCGCGATATCAAGCGCAACAAGAAGCGCCTCATCCGCGTCTGCCAGTGGATGATCTTTGCCAAGGCCTTCGACCTTTTCTGGCTGATTGAACCCAACTATAAGGATGCGGCCCGGAATCTTCACTTCAGCTGGGGCATCCTTGAATACACGGCTGTGCCAATCGCCATGACCGCATTCTGGGTAGCATTCTTCTGCACGCGGCTGAAAACCCGCCCACTCGTGCAAACGAACGATCCGCATTTGGCGGAGATTCTGGAGCCAGAGCATGTCCATGCATAATCCGCACGCGACCGGCAATCACGGTCCGGAAGAAATCGACGCTTCGAAGGGCTTTGAACAGTCCGATATTCGCGTAACGGGCATCGTCGTTTTTCTGGTGGCCCTCCTCGTCTTCGTCGGCGTTGCCGGCATCCTCGTCTACGGCGTGGGAAAGCTCATCAATGCCCAACTCGACAGGGAGGATGGACCCACCAGCAAGTGGGCCACCACCGTCAATATCCGCCAGCTTGGAAATCTGCCAAACAACCCGCAGATGCAGGCGAAGGTCGCCGAACTCACTCAGCAGTTCCCCACACCGCGCGTTCAGTTGGACGACGGCAATCAGGATGTGGCCGACTTGCATCAGCGTGAGGATTTGCTGCTCAGCCACTACACCTGGGTGGACCCGTCGCAAGGCAAGGTTCGCATTCCCATTGAACGAGCCATGGAGATCATCGCGCAGCAGGGCCTGCCCGTTGCGCCGTCTGCACAACAACAACCCTTAATGGCGGGTGACTCCGTTCCAACCGTCACCGCGCCGCTCACGAATGGCTTTGCGCCCACAGGCTACGAGCAGGAACAGGCTGACGCGGAGCACGCACAGGAGCAGGAGAAGCAGTAACGCACTTCCGGCTGGAACACAACTTGTACGGGGACCCAGCCGCGAAGCTTAACCAAGTAGCAAGACCCCGAAGGAGTCGTAGCATGCAGGACACATTCAAAATCCGGAGCACGTCGCGCAACGGAGCAAGGGCCGCTGCTGTCGCCCTTGGAGTGTGCCTCGCATGGCAGGTTACGGCTGCACAGCAGCCTGCTCCTGCGCCCTCTGTCGCCGAGGGCATGTCGAACTACTCCAATATGCGCAAACAAGTCGACGAGAAATCCATGGGGCCGGCGAACACTATGCCGTCCATCTTGAGTAAGGTTGGCATTGCGCAACACTTGAACGAACAGCTGCCACTCAATCTGACCTTCATCGACGATCAAGGCAAACAAGTCCAGCTCAGCGACTACTTCGGCAAGATCCCCGCCATCCTCGCGCTCGTCTATTACCGCTGTCCCATGCTCTGCTCAGAGGAGCTTGATGGCCTCACCAGCGCGCTTCAGATGGTGAACTTTGTACCCGGTAAGGACTTCAACATCATCGTCGTCAGCATCGATCCCTCCGAGGGACCTGACCTGGCCGCAGCCAAAAAACGCAGCTACCTGAAGCGGTACGGTCATCCGGATACTGCGGACGGCTGGCACTTCCTCACCGGAACGCAGTCCAATATTGATGCCCTCGCGCAAGCCGTCGGCTTTCGCTACACGAGGATTCCGGGCCCCGATGGCAAGCTGACCCAGTTCGCGCATGCCAGCTCCATCGAAATCGTGACCACGGACGGGAAACTGGCGCAGTACTACATGGGTGTTGAATACTCGCCCAAAGACATGATCCTCGGGCTCGACGAGGCTTCATCGAATCGCATCGGTTCGCCGGTCGAAAATATTCTGACCTATTGCTACCACTACGATCCCCAGACCAACACGCACTCGCTCATCATTGCGCGCATCGTGCAGCTCGGGGGATTCGTCACGGTCGTGATGCTCGGCGGCTTTATGTT
The DNA here is from genome assembly GCA_021813745.1 of Acidobacteriota bacterium. Lineage (GTDB taxonomy): Bacteria > Acidobacteriota > Terriglobia > Terriglobales > Acidobacteriaceae > Telmatobacter. Next base: position 38,113 of record JAKAJO010000075.1, on the reverse strand, counting down.
CCTCATGCTTCGCAAGGATTACCGGCAGGCTCATCAGTCGACGCCCGCAACAAATGTGCACGAACCAAAGGTGAACGGATAACGGAATGTCTCATATCAGTCCAGTTCTTTGGCAGTTCCTCGTTAAGTGGCTCACGCACTTCGCGCTCTTCCCACCGGAAGCTTCGAAGATTGCGCCACAGATGGACGCGCTCTATTTCTTCATCGTCCTTGTCAGTCTCGTGGGCCTGACCATCGTCATCCTGCTCGTCCTCGGCTTCTCTATCCTGTACAGCAAAAAGCGCCATCCAGTCGCTGTGCAGATTGAAGGCTCAACCCTGCTTGAAGCCACCTGGACCATCATCCCTCTCGGATTGTTCCTGGTCATGTTTGTCTGGGGCGCGCTCATCTACTTCCGCGTGTATACCCCTCCGGCCAACGCTATGAATATCTATGTGGTCGGCAAGCAGTGGATGTGGAAGGCTGAGCACCCCGGCGGTCAGCATGAGATCAATGCGCTGCATATCCCCATCAATCAGCCCATTCAGCTCACGCTCATCTCGCAGGATGTCTTTCACAGCTTCTCCATTCCTGCCTTCCGCGTGAAGCGCGAAGCCATTCCGGGCCGCTACAACTCAGTCTGGTTCGAAGCCACCACGCCTGGTACCTACCACATCTTCTGCACGCAATACTGCGGCACTGAACACTCCCACATGATTGGCGAAGTGTATGCCATGACGCCTGAGGACTACAGAAAGTGGCTGGCCAGTTCCACCAGCGGCGCTTCACTTGCTCAGAATGGCGAGCGGCTCTTCGCCAGCCTCAGCTGCACTGCCTGCCACAATGCGCGTCCCGATGCCCGTGGCCCCAGCCTGGTCAATGTTTACGGATCCAGGTTGCGCCTCTCCAATGGTGAATCCATCATTGCCAATGATGCCTACCTGCGCGAGGCCATCCTCGATCCCTCACAGCACGTCACACAGGGTTTCGCACCGATTATGCCCACCTATCAGGGCCAGGTCAGCGAAGAGGGTGTCATCGCACTCGTCGAATACATCAAAAACCTCAAGTCCGACTATCGCATTCAGCAGACCACCACAACCACCGATCTGCTCCCAGAGAGTGAAGGCAAGGCGGTATCCTCCGGCTCCAAAACAGCCGGACTCAACCCCGCAAGAACAGGGATGGTGAACCAATGAGCAGCGCGACAATCGTGAATCTTCCCGACCAGTCGACAGCCAGAATTCCCAAAATGAATTATCTGAGCAAGGAAAACGGCCTGCTCAGCTGGCTCCTCACTGGAGACCACAAGCGAATCGCGATCCTCTATCTGATCTCGATCAGCTTCTTCTTCTTCATCGGCGGCGCACTCGCGGGCCTCATCCGCTTGGAATTGCTCACGCCCCAGTCAGATCTGCTGGCCACTGATACCTATAACAAGGTCTTCAGCATGCACGGCATCATTATGATCTTCTTCTTCCTGGTGCCGTCCGTGCCGGCCACCCTGGGCAACTTCCTCATCCCGCTGATGATTGGCGCCAAAGATCTCGCCTTGCCCAAAATCAATCTCCTCAGTTGGTATCTGTACGTCGGTGCCGGCATCCTTGCCATCTACGCCATGATTACCGGCGGGGTCGACACCGGCTGGACATTCACTACGCCCCTCTCCACCCACTACGTCAATACAAACGTCATCACCACAGGCATCGCGATCTTCATTGCCGGATTCAGCTCCATCTTTACCGGTCTGAACTTCATTGTCACCATCCACAAGATGCGCTGCCCGGGCATGACCTGGTTCCGCATGCCCCTCTTCGTCTGGGGCCACTATGCCACCAGCATTCTGATGGTTCTTGGAACTCCGGTCCTGGCCATCGCCCTGGTGCTCGTGATTCTGGAGCGTACTGTGGGCATCGGCGTATTTGACCCCGCAAAAGGCGGCGATCCGCTGCTCTTCCAGCATTTGTTCTGGTTCTACTCGCACCCCGCCGTCTACATCATGATCCTGCCCGGGATGGCCGTTATTAGCGAGGTCATCTCGACCTTCAGCCGGAAGCGCGTCTTCGGTTACACCGCCGTTGCCTTCTCGTCGGTCGCCATCGCCGTCTTCGGATTCTTCGTCTGGGCGCACCACATGTTCATCATGGGCATCTCGAACTACTCGGTGCTCATCTTCTCGCTCCTCACCATGCTGGTTGCGGTGCCCTCGGCCATCAAGATCTTCAACTGGGCCTTCACCCTCTACAAGGGCTCCATTACTTTTGAAACCCCCATGCTCTACGCCTTCGGCTTCATGGGCCTCTTCACCATCGGCGGCATGACGGGCATCTTTCTCGGAACGTCGGGCACGGACATTCACCTCACCGAAACCTACTTCATCGTTGCCCACTTCCACTTCGTGATGGTCGGCGGCATGCTCATGGCGTTCCTCGCCGGTCTCCACTTCTGGTGGCCCAAAATGACAGGCCGCATGTATCCGGAAAAAATCTCGCAGCTCGCTGCGCTGGTCACCTTCATCGGGTTCAACCTTACGTTCTTCCCCCAGTTCATCCTCGGAACCCTCGGCATGCCGCGCCGCTATGCATCCTATCCGCCGGAGTTTCAGGTCCTGAACGTCTTCTCCACTGCCGGCGCCACAATCCTTGGCGTCGGATACCTGCTGCCGGTCCTTTACCTCACCTGGTCCTTGAAGTACGGTGAAATCGCAGGCGACAACCCGTGGCAGGCCACCGGCCTTGAATGGCAGATGCAGTCTCCACCACTGACTGAAAACTTCCGCGAGATTCCCATCATGGACCACGAAGCGTACGACTACGAATGGCTTGAGCGCCAGAAAGAAAAAGAGGTCGCCAGTGTCGGATAGCCCTGTGATGACTCAAGGCGCGCTAGAGGCTGCCGAACACGCGCATCCTCCCTATCAGCGCCATCACTTTGAGACGGTCGATCAGCAGGCAGATGCCACAAACTTTGCCATGTGGGTCTTCCTGCTGACTGAGGTCATGTTCTTCGGCGGTCTCTTTACCGCCTACCTCATTTTGCGGAACTGGTACTACCCCGCCTTTGTCGCGGCCTCCCACCAGCTCAGCATCTTCTGGGGCACCACCAACACCGGCGTGCTCATTACCTCCAGCTTCACCATGGCTATGGGCGTCTGGTGTGCAGAGACCCGCCGCAAAAGCGGTCTCGTCCTCGCGCTCGTCGCAACCTTTGTCCTCGGCCTGGTCTTCCTTGGCATCAAAGGCATCGAGTACCACGAGAAGTGGGAGAAACATCACGTCCCAGGCTTCCATTACAGCCTCCAGTCCTTCATCAACCCCTCGTCGGATCCCGTCGCGCAGGAATACGGCGACAAGGCTCTGCCCATGGACATGGCGCGGAAGACCGAGCTCTACTTCTTCCTCTACTTCGCCATGACCGGCATGCACGCCCTGCACATGATCATCGGAATCGCAATCTTGGCCTTTATGATCGTCCGCGCCCGAGCCGGAGCTTATACATCGGGCCACGTCACATTTGTCGAGAACTTCGGCCTCTACTGGCACTTCGTCGATATCATCTGGATCTTCCTCTTCCCGCTTCTCTATCTCATCAGCAGGCACCAATAAAGGAGGACTGACATGAGCGAACACAGCGAACACGAACACCACATCGTCAGCCCTAAAGTCTACGTCGCGATCTTCGCTGCGCTTCTCATCCTGACGGGCCTTACGGTAGCAGCTTCCTATCTTGAAATGGGAGTCTTCAACGCCGTTGTCGCGCTCGCCATCGCCGTCATCAAGGCCACCCTCGTCGTGCTCTTCTTCATGCACGTCAAGTACAGCACCAAGCTCACCAAGCTCACCGTCGGCGCTGGCCTCTTCACCTTCATCGTCCTCGTCGGCATGACACTCTGCGACTACATCACTCGCGCATGGGGCCGCTGGTAGACCCGGTTTCATCCCATTGCAACGGGCCGTCCTGCGGGACGGCCTGTTGCTTTTCTGACTCCCGACTTCCTGTAGCCTGATGCAGGAGACCCAGTCCGTGAGCGTGCTCGATACCCCGCAAGCCTTGCAATCCCTCGCCTCAAATCCCCGCATCCTCGTCCGCCGCGGTGGGCCACCGCGTAGCGGCGCCCGCTGTGTCGTCTACTGGATGCAGCGCGCCATGCGCGTCGTCGACAATCCCGCGCTGGACGTGGCCATCCGCGCCGGCAATCTCCTCGGCCTTCCCGTCGTCATCTTCTTTTCCGTGATTCCCAACTACCCCAACGCCAACCTGCGCCATTATCATTTCCTCGCTCAAGGCCTGCGCGATGTAGCCGAGGACGCAGCCCAACGTGGCGTTGGCTTCATCGTCCGCCGTCATCCCGACAATTCGCTCGAAGCCTTTCTCGAAGAAGTCGAAGCAGCCCTCGTCATCGGTGATGAAAATCCCTGCCGCGAACCGGAGCGCTGGCGCAACGTGCTCGCCGGCCGCCTCAAGTTGCCCTTCTGGACAGTGGATGCCGACGTTGTCGTGCCCTCCGCGCTCTTCAACCGCAGCTACTTCCTGCTGCATCACTTCCGCCCCCATCTCAAAGCGCAGCTGCCAAAGTTCCTTCTGGCGGAGCGGCCCATCCAGCCGCTGCATGCCTTTCGCCCCTGGAAAAGCATCCCCGCCTTCGATCTCGCAGGCGACATCACCGCAGGCTTCGCCAGGCTCGATCGCAGCGTCGGTCCCGTCGAAACCTTCACCGGCGGTACGCACGCTGCGCTCCAGCGACTCCGCGTGTTTGTTGACCATGACCTACTGCGCTATGAAGAGACGAGAAATCATCCTGAAGTAAAAGGCACCAGCCGCCTCTCACCCTATCTCCACTTCGGCAACATCAGCCCCATCACCATCGCCCTCGCCGCGCAGGATGCTGTGCAACGCGGCAAAGCCTCGGCCGCCGCCTGCGAAAAATTCCTCGATGAGCTCATCGGCTGGCGCGAACTCGCCGTGCTCTTCGTCCGCCATACGCCCACCTACGATTCGTGGGAATGTGCAGAACCATGGGCCCGCAAGACGCTCATCGAACACGCAGGCGACCCGCGCGATCATCGCTACACCTTCGAGCAGTTGGAGCGTGCCGAAACACACGACGACCTCTGGAACGCGGCGCAGCGCGAGATGGTCCATACCGGCTGGATGCACAACTACATGCGCATGTACTGGGCCAAGAAAATTCTCGAATGGGCCCCCGATCCGGCCCGCGCCTACGACTGGGCGGTCACGTTGAATGATCGCTACGAACTCGACGGCCGCGATCCCAACGGCTACGCTGGCATCGCGTGGGCAATCGTCGGAAAGCACGACAGACCCTGGTTTGACCGGCCCATCTTCGGCGTCATCCGGCCCATGAGCGGAGCCTCCATCGCAAAGAAGATCGATGCAGTCGCCTACATCCGTCAGAACACCGGGCCGTCTTCCACGCTGCGCTTCTGAAGCCGCCGGGACGCTAAGGTCACGTTACCCCATTTAGACATCCGCACAAGCGGTTCTATAATGGGAATCAATTTCAGACCCGGAAACTGTGTGTTTCACGTTGCGCAATCCATTGGATTCCGCTCAAGTCCCCCTCGGACAATGCGAGAGGGGAGGCGGATACCGGACGCCGGGCGCGTGTGAAAACTCTAGATATTGCTCTTTTACTGTTTTTGATTGCCTTGGGATGCAGGACCTGCACGCGACTGCTTGTCGTGTCGGTGTCCGGTCTTCGCAGCAAATCTCGTGTTGCCTCTTTCAGCGCTGCTCTGTTGCTCGTCCTCGACTTCCTCGCCGCGGCACAGCAACTGCCTCCTCCTCAGCGCAGCTTGCCGCCGCGCGCTACCGCCGCGCAGCTTTTCCTGGCTCAGCGCGGCTGGAGCGGACACCCCGCCGTCTCTGCCGCAGCGCGCACGCGGCCCGCCACCGCGCACCCGCGCGCCCAGTCCACCGGCACCGTGGCCACCTGGCAGCCCCTCGGTCCCATGGCTGTCATCACGTCCAGCTATGGCTCGGTCTCTGGCCGCATCACCTCCATCGCGCTGGATCCCTCTGACCCCACCGGCAATCGTGTCTACCTCGGCACCACGGGCGGCGGCGTCTGGCTCGCCCAGAATGCCGCCACAGCCAGTGCTTCAAATGTTGTCTTCACGCCGATGACCGACAGCACCGCAGCCATGAGCAATGCGCTCGATGCCTCCATCAGTATTGGGGCCGTCAGCGTGCAGCCGGGCGGCACCGGCATCGTGCTCGCTGGCACCGGCGACCCCAACGATGCGCTCGATTCCTACTACGGCGCCGGCATCCTCCGCTCCACCGATGGAGGCAACACCTGGAGCCTCATCCAGCAGACTAGCGATGTCGAGCAGGGCCTCGGCATCCAGGACTACACCTTCCTCGGCGAGGGCTTCGCAGGCTTTGCCTGGAGCACTGTGACGCCGCAACTTGTCGTCGCTGCCGTTTCACAGGCGTATGAGGGTACGCTCGTCGATGCCGAGCGCCCCAGCATCAGCTACGAAGGGCTCTACTTCTCCAGTGACAGCGGCGCTTCCTGGCATCTGGCGACCATTACCGATCCCAGCGGAGCGGACGTGGAAGGCCCGACAGACGCCTATGCGAACCCGCATGGCAACGCTGCCACTGCCGTCGTCTGGAATCCCGTCCGCCAGCTCTTCTTCGCCGCCATCCGCTATCACGGCTACTACCAATCCTCTGATGGCATCCACTGGACGCGAATCGCCTCGCAGCCCGGTACTGGCCTGACAACTTCAATGTGCCCCACGAATATCGGTACCATCGGATCCACCGCCTGCCCCATCTTCCGTGGCGCGCTCGCCGTCAATCCGCTCACCGGCGATACCTTCGCGTGGACCGTCGATGCGTTCAATCAGGATCAGGGTCTCTGGCAGGATACCTGCAAAATCAGCGCAGGCGTGTGCGGCATTCCAACGCCCAGCTTCGCCACGCAGTGGTCTACCGCGGCCCTCGACGCGAACGTCCCACTGATGGGCGCATCCACCGTGCTCAATGGCGATTACAACTTCTCCCTCGCGGCCGTACCCTCCGGCCAGGACACGCTGCTCTTCGCTGGCGCCAATGACCTGTGGAAGTGCAGTCTCGCCATGGGCTGCTCCTGGCGCAACACCACCAACTCCGCAACATGCATGAGCGCTCAGGTCGGTCCCTATCAACATGCGCTCGCGTGGAGCGCCGCCAATCCCCTTGAGATCCTCATCGGCAATGACAGCGGCCTCTGGCGCTCTTTGGACGATGTAGCGGAGACCGGTTCTGTTTGCAACGCGACAGACGCCACCCACTTTCAGAATCTGAATGCGGGCCTCGGTTCCCTGGCAGAGGTCGAAAGCGTCTCTGAGATTCCCGTCTCGCCGTACACGATGATGGCGGGTCTCGGCGTTAATGGCACTGCGGGTGTCAAGAGCACGGCCGGCGCCACCTCTGATTGGCCACGAATCCTCTCCGGCGAAGGCGGACCCGTCGCCGTCGATCCCACGAACGCTAACAACTGGTATGTCAACAACCAGGCCGGCGTCGCAATTTATCTCTGCGCGCAGAGTGGCCCCTGCACGCCGTCAGACTTCGGCGCTTCGCCTGTCATTTCGGACGCTGACGTCAGCGGCGATGGCCAGACGATGACCACGCCCGCACCTTTCCTCGTTGATCCCCTCGATCCGTCGCAGCTTCTCGTCGCGACCTGCCGCATCTGGCGCGGTCCCGCCACCGGCGGATGGAGCGGCACCAACGCCATCAGTCCCTTCCTCGACGGCATCACCGGCCAGGCCTACTGCAACGGCAATGCACTCGTGCGCTCACTTGCCGCCATGCCACTCTCCGGCGGCAGCGAGGTCATCTATGTGGGGATGGCAGGCTCGCTCGACGGCGGCGCAAACAAGGCCGGCCACATCTTCAGCGCGCTCTTCAATCCGGCCAGCGGCACCGCACCCGTCTGGCAGGACCTCACGCTGAATCCCGTCTCGAACGATACCCTGGGATTCAACCTCTACGGCTTCGATATCTCCAGCATCTCGATCGATCCGCATGACACCACCGGCAACACCGTTTACGCGACTGTTGAGGGCATGGGCAACCCGCAGCAGGCCGTGCGCGTGGTCTATCGCTCCACCGACGGTGGCGCGCATTGGCAGACCCTATCCTCGAATCTTCCCGAGACACCCGCAAGCAGCGTCGTCGTCGACCCTCTTGATGCGAACACTGTCTACCTCGCGACGGACGCAGGCGTTTTCTCCACAAGACAAATCGCCACCTGCGCCGCGACTCCGTCCAACTGCTGGGCGCCCTTTGGAGTGGGTCTGCCGCAGGCTCCTGTCGTGGCGCTCCGCGCGGCGCAACCCTCGGTTTCGCCCAACGTGCTGGTGGCGGCCACCTATGGCCGCGGTATCTGGCAAATCCCCCTCTGGACTGCGGGCACGCAACTCACCACCGCAACGCTCAATCCAACCTCGCTTGTCTTTGCCAGCCAGGCCGAAGCATCCACTAGCGCCGCACAATCTGTGACCCTGACCAACACCGGCAGCATCGCCCTCGTTCCGACAGCACTCGCCGTCACAGGCGACTTCGCTGAGACAGATAACTGTCTCAAGCAGACCATCAACGCAGGCGCCAGTTGCACGGCGCAGGTGACATTCACGCCCACGCAGACCGGCGCCCGCACCGGTCTGCTAACCGTCAGCGCCAACGTCGCTGGCGGGCAGTTGTCTGTGGCCCTCACTGGCACTGGCGCTTTGGCTGGTTCTGTCCAGCTTTCACCGTCATCCATCAACTTCGGCTCGATTGAAGTGGGAACCACATCCAGTGCGTTGCAGGTTACGTTACAGAACAGCAGCGCCAGCGCCGTTTCCATCACCAGCGTCAATGTCTCTGCCCCGTTTGCTCTGGTCAGCAACGCCTGTGGTGGGTCCATTGCCGCAGGCAACGCCTGCCAGCTCACCGTCACCTTTACGCCGGCGCAATCCGGTCCCGCCACCGGCGCGCTCACGCTCGTCACCGCCGGTGGCACACAGAGCGTCGCGCTCACCGGCACAGGCGCAGCACCGCCCACGGATGCGCTCTCGCCCGCGTCTCTTACATTTTCCGGGACCATCATCGGGCAATCCTCTGCTGCGCAAACCGTGCAGTTAACCAACAGCGGTGGCGTCCCGCTTACGTCCATCACCTCTGTCGCCAGCGGACCTTATCAGGTGGCCAGCAATTGCGGTACGCAGCTCGCCGCCGGCTCAACCTGCTCACTGAGCGTCACGTTCGTTCCCACAGCCGCCGGCACGCAGGCGGGGTCACTCACCGTTACAGACAGCCTTAAATCGCAGACGGTCGCGCTTACCGGCACCGGCTTACAGCCGCCGGTCTTCGCTGTCACTCCCGCAAGCCTCACTTTCTCCTCTCAGTCGCTCGGTGTTGCCTCCACACCGCAAACTCTTACCGTCAGCAACACCGGCGGCGCGTCCATGGCCAACCTCGGTTTCCAGATCACCGGCCCCGGCGCGGCCAGCTTTGCGGTCGGAGCCACCACCTGCGGCGCCGCGCTCGCCAATGGAAGCACTTGCACCCTTCAGATTCTCTTCACGCCGTCCACGGCGGGCGCCAGCAGCGCCACCTTGACCCTCACCTCTTCCACGCTGGGCGTCAAGCCGGCAACTGTCGCACTCACTGGAACCGGCTTCGCTCCGGCCGGCCTCAACGTCAACCCTGCACAGCTCACCTTTGTTGAGGCCGCGCTGGGCCAGTCCAGCCCCGCGCAAACCATTACCGTATCGAACACCGGAACGGTTGCTGCCACCGGATTGGCTCTGGCCACCGCCGCACCCTTCACCCTGGCGCAGAATTCCTGCGGCACAAGCCTTGCCGCGGGTGCCAGTTGCACCGCCGCCGTGATCTTCACACCCTCCACCAACGGCGCCGTCACAGGCGCGCTCACGGCCAGTTCGTCCGTCTTTGCACCGGTCACGATCCTCTTATCCGGTGTGGGCGGCCTCGCCGGCACTGTCCAGATCGCGCCTGGTCTGCTCACCTTCGCCACCACCGGCGTCACTACCGCCAGCGCTCCACAGTCGGTCACTCTCACAAACAGCGGCGCCATCCCGCTCGCAAGCCTCGCGCTTAGCGTTTCCAGTGGATTCCAGCTTGCCGGCAACGCATGTCCTGCCAGCCTTCCCCCCGGCGCCAGCTGCACAGTCGGCGTCATCTTCGCGCCCAACCAGACCGGGCCCCAGACGGGCACATTGACCGTCTCCAGCAGCGCCATGGCTACCAACGCGCAAGTTCCGCTCAGCGGCAACGGATTTGACTTTGCCGCCACCGTCAGCGGCCAATCCAGCTTCACCGTGGCCAGCGGACAGACCGCCAGCTTTTCGATCGCTCTCGCTCCCAAAGGCGGCTCCACCACCACTTTTACCTTTCAGTGCGGCACTCTTCCGGCGAACGCAGCCTGCAGCTTCAACCCGGCAACGGACAGCGTTGCCGCGAACTCAACCAGCACGGTCACCGTCCAGATCGCCACAGGACAGGGCGCAGCCACATCGCACAAAGATGGACCGGGTCTGCCGCCTCGCGGACCATCGGGTGGCTGGCCCATTGCTTGGAGCGCCGTGCTGGTGCCGCTCGCATGGAAGCGGCGGCGGAAGCTGTGGTTGTCCCTCGCAGGTCTGCTGCTGTCATTCGGCCTGATTCTTGGCCTCTCCAGTTGCTCCGGTGCCGGTGGCGGCACCAGCTTTTCGCCCCCCATCACTCCAGCTGGCGCGACACCGCCGGGAAATTATTCAGTGGTGGTCACGGCGACGGCCGCGGGCCTCTCGCACAACACCACGCTCACGCTCACTGTGGACTGAGCCCCATCGCAGACCGACTATACTTGAGGTTCAAGGCATGGGCCGAAAGATCCGAATCGAATACCAGCAGGAAGCAGGGAAGAGTCAGGCATGACAGCCAGAGTTACGGTTGACGATGTAAAGCGCGTGGCAGAGCTGGCCAACCTCGAGCTCACCCCGGAGGAGTCCGGCCACATGCTGCACGATCTGAACGCCATCCTGGACTACGTGGCGCAGCTCAATGAGCTCGACACGGCGGGCATAGCTCCGCTGGCCCAGATTGGCGAACTGCCGGGCGCCGGCGGCGTCAGCCTGCTCCGCGCCGACGAGCACGCTGGTTCGCTCGATCGCAGCCAGGTCATGCAGCAGGCGCCCGAAACTGACCAGGCATTCTTTAAGGTCCCCAAAGTGATTGAGCGCTAGAAGATCTTTGCGGAGCGCTGCTTCGCGCGATTTCCAGGCAGCCGTGGCCCGCATGGCAGAGAGGAAGACTCGACTTGCAGACTGACGCACAGACGACTGAGAGTTTTGTTGAGACACCCAAAACGCTGGCCGAGCTGCGTTCCGCCATTGCGTCAGGCAGGTTGAAGGCGACAGAACTCACCGCGGAGTACTACCAGCGCATCCAGCAGAAGAACCCGCGATTGAATGTGTATCTGAGCCTGACGAAGGAGCGCGCGCTGGCCCAGGCTGCCCGCGTCGACGCTGCTGCAGCCAAAGGTGATCCACTCGGTCCGCTCGCCGGCATCCCGCTCGGCATCAAGGATGTGCTGGTTATGCAGGGCGCTCCCGCCACGGCCGGCTCCAGAATCCTTCAGGGCTACCAGCCACCCTACGACGCCACCGCTGTAATCCGGCTTGAAGCTGCCGGCGCCGTGCTGCTGGGTAAGATCAACTGCGATGAGTTTGCCATGGGCTCGTCAAATGAGAACTCCGCCTATGGCCCGGTGCGCAATCCCGTTGCCCCTGACCGCGTCCCCGGCGGCTCCAGCGGCGGATCGGCCGCAGCGGTTGCGGCCAATATGGCCGTTGCCACGCTGGGCACTGATACCGGCGGCTCCATTCGTCAGCCGGCCAGCTTCTGCGGTGTGGTCGGCGTGCTGCCCACCTACGGACGCGTCTCGCGTTACGGCCTCATCGCCTTTGCCTCCTCACTGGACCGCATCGGCCCCTTTGCCGCCAATGTGCGCGACGCTGCTACGCTTCTCGGCGTCATCGCAGGCCACGATCCCCACGACGCAACCAGCTCGCCCGCACCCGTCCCAGACTATGCCACGGAGAGTGACAAACCGGTCGCCGGCCTTCGCATCGGCGTTCCGGCTGAGTATTTTGGTGAAGGCCTCGATCCCGAGGTTCGCGCGGCCGTTGAATCCGGCATCGACGCGCTCAGAGCTGCGGGCTGCATCATCCAGCCCATCTCGCTGCCCACCACCAAATACGCCATTCCGGCCTACTATCTCGTCGCTACCGCGGAGGCCAGCGCCAACCTCGCCCGCTTCGACGGCGTCCGCTACGGCTATCGCTCTCCCGCCTCGGCCACGCTGTCTGACATGTATCGCCACACCCGCGACGAGGGCTTCGGCGCGGAGGTCAAGCGGCGCATCCTCCTCGGCACCTACGCCCTCAGCGCGGGCTACTACGATGCGTATTACCTCAAGGCGCAGCAGGTCCGGCGCTTGCTCGCCGAAGAGTTTCTGCGCGCCTTTGCAGATGTCGACGCCATCGTCACGCCCACATCGCCCATTCCGCCTTTTAAGCTGGGTGAGAAATCCGGCGACCCACTCGCCATGTATCTTGCTGACATCGACACGGTCACGGCCAGTCTCGCCGGCATCTGTGGCGTCAGTGTCCCCTGCGGCGCAACGGCCTCCGGCCTTCCCGTCGGTATGCAGGTCCTTGCTGCACACCTGCAGGAGTCCACAGCCTTTCGCGTCGCGCGCGCGGTGGAAGCGTCCCAGGGCAAATGATGCGGTATCCCGGCACCTCGTCGATCATCGCGGCCTGCCTGGCACTGCTGGTGGCCGCACCGCTCCCATCCCGCGCCGCAGGCCCAAAACATCACACGGTCTTCCTCGGCGCGGTGAAAAAGGTTCCCTATTCCCAGTCCGGCGATCCGGCCGGAGCCCGTCCCGATGAGACCTTCCTCAAGCTGCGTGCCCTCGTCGTCGATGGTCAGTTGAAAGAGTGGACCACGGGCGACGCCCACGATGTCACCGACCGCAGCTTTGTCGTCCGTCGCGCACTCAAAGTCAACGACACCCTTCCAGGTGACAAGCAGGGCAACTGGGTCTGGCAGCGGGGTCCATGGCTCCTCATCGACCGCGCGACCGGCCATGTAGCCCCTCTCAAGTTGCCCGATTACCATCCCGGTGTCAGCCAGGTCGCCTGGTTTCGCGATTACGCGGCCTACTGCGGTGTCACCGCCAGCGGCAAGAGCCTCTACGCCGTGGTCGCCCAGCTTGCAGTGCGCCGTCCCGTCCTCGCCAAAAAACTCGCTGCCTTTCAGCCGCAGTCGGACCCTGCCACAGCCTGCTCCCCTGTCGAGTGGCAGCGCGACCCGCTCCGCGTCTCGTTTCATCCCGCCGCCAAAGACCCCGTTACCTTCGACATCGTGCCCGGCTCCGCGGCCTTGGTGGAAGACTCGGGCGACGAACAGGAAGCTGCTCCTGCCGACAAATCCAATTAGCTTGTAAACCCTCACCGTCACGGAATTTGCTGCCCAGGCTTTCCCCATGCGATGACCCAGCATTTCTTCTTGAAATCGTCCGTCACGATCTGTACCACGCCTGGCGCCGACCCGCCCGCGCCAAGCGCCAGTTCAACCCATGCAAATAGGCACTCCAGCGCGATGGCAATGCTCAAAGTCGGGTCGATCAAGGAAACATGCACCATGCCAGCCTCCCACTGGCCACCTCGTCTTGACCGGCACTGGGAATGCTGCCAACGTCAACATGCGCCCCTCCAAAAGAATGGACCGCCCGGCCAACCGACGCGCGGATTCATAAGGATTTGGTTCCAACCTCGATCGACCGCCGGCTCGTTCCCCGCGCCTTGACACGCCATGGGCTGCGCGTTTCTTATCTTGCTAGGTATTCTTTTTGGGGTTCCGGCACAAGCAGCAGGCGCTGCCTCTTTTCATCAGGTGGGGCCGGGCTCTGGAAGACTGCCTTGTCGAACAGGAAGCAGACGGTAGCAGGGCTCCCGGTTCTGCGCGAGGGCTGCACGCTCCGCGCTCCAACCGAACCCTCCTTTCCGAGCCCACGCCGGCATCATCCGGCCGTCGGGACCGTTCCCGGAGACAAATTTCTCTAAAGGCGGGCGGCCTCGTGCCGCTCCGGCCTTAGCCCACGCGCAGAGTGCATTCTGCAGGGCAAGAAAAGGATGATTGTGGCAACAAGTCTGGCAATCTGGGCCGCAGCCCCCGCGGGCGGAAGCAGCCTTCCCATGCTCCTGCCGCTGCTGTTGATCCCGGTTCTCTATCTCGTCATGATCCGGCCCCAGCAGAAGCGCCAAAAGCAGTGGCAGGACATGCTGCAGAAAATCAAGACCGGCGACCGCGTTACCACCGCAGGAGGCATCCGCGGCACCATCCTGTCGATCAAGGATGACGCCATCGTTATTCGTGTCGCTCCGGATAACCTGAAGCTGGAAGTGGCCAAGAACGCAATCGCCTCCGTGACGACCCAGGAGTCGAGCAACGACTGACGTTTTCGTCTGGTCTCCGCGCCCCGCGAGAAATTACGATAGGGACTGTGCGCGAGATCGTTTTGAAGGCATCAAAGGGCCTCCGGGCCAAAGAGACCGCGCAGCGGCGCGTCGCGCGAGAGAAGCAGGATCATGAAGAAGAATCTGAAGAACAAGATTGCGGCAATTATCGGAGTCCTGGTCATTTTCATTTACGGCATCTTTGGAATCCCCTCCGGAATCTCCGGCAAGGCGCTCCTGGAGTCGATGACCAAACGGATTCACCTCGGCCTTGACCTGCGCGGCGGCGCCCACCTCATCCTCCAGGTTGTGGTTCCTGAGGCGGTCAGCGCCGAGACTGACAACACCGTGGCCCGCATCCAGCAGGATCTGAAGACCGCAAACCTCTCGTTCTCCCAGATCTACAAGCCCGATCCGAAAAAGCCTGAAGTCATCAGCATTCAAGGCATCAATCCCAACCAGGCCAGCGCCGTCCGCAACCTGCTTGACAGCAAGTATTCCACCGAATACGACGTCTCCGGTGGCGGCGGAGACAGCACCTTCACCGTCACGATGAAGCCCCTCATCGAGTCCGCACTGGAAGAGAAGACTGTCCAACAGGCCATCGAGACGATTCGCGATCGCGTTGACTCCCTGGGCGTCAGCGAGCCCGTCATTCAGGAGTATGGCCTCGGCAAGGACGAGATTCTGGTCGAGCTGCCCGGCATCAGCGATTTGGATCGCGTGAAAACCATCATCCAGTCCACGGCGCGGCTTGAGATTCATGCCGTCGTCGGCGGACCCTATCCGGACGAACAGGCCGCCCTCGCCAGTGTCGGCGGTGCATTGCCGCCTGACGAGGAAATGGTCCACGGCTCCGGCGCCCTCGCCACCGGTTCTGATGCGGACAGCGTCTACGTCCTCCAGCGCGTCTCCATCGTCGCCGGCAGCGACTTCCGCTCCGCCGATCCCGGCACAGACACCAACACCGGCCAGCGCACTGTGCGCTTCACTCTTACCAATGAGGCCGGAGACAAGTTTTACGACTACACCAGCGCCAACGTCGGCCGCAGCATGGCTGTCGTCCTCGGAAACCGCGTCCGCGAGGTCGCAACCATCAAGAGCGCCATCCGCGACTCCGGCGAAATCACCGGAAGCTTCTCAGCTGACGAAGTGGAGATCCTCTCCAAGATGCTCCGCACCGGCGCGCTCCCCGCCTCGCTGAACTATCTCGAAGACCGCACGGTCGGCGCATCTCTCGGCGCAGATTCGATTCGCGAAGGCATCACCGCAGCCATCGTCGGCTTCCTGCTCGTCATGGCCTTCATGCTTGTCTATTATCGGAGCTCGGGCATCAATGCTGACCTCGCACTGCTGCTCAACCTCGTGATCCTGCTCGGCTTCATGGGCTTCTCCGGCGCCACACTCACCCTGCCCGGCATTGCCGGCGTCATCCTGACCATTGGTATGGGCGTTGACTCCAACGTGCTGATCTTCGAGCGCATCCGCGAAGAGATTCGCGCGGGCAAGGCAGCTTCCGCCGCCGTTGATCAAGGCTTCGCCCACGCCTGGACTACGATCTTCGATACCCACGTCACGACAATCGTTTCGGCCGGTATTCTGTTTCTCTTCGGCACCGGCCCCGTGAAGGGCTTTGCCGTCACGCTCACCTTCGGTCTCGCGGCGAACCTTTTCACCGCGGTCTACGTCTCCCGTGTCATCTTTGAGGCGCATCTCAACAACCTCAAGACCGGCGAGATGGTTTCGATTTAGTCCCGCGCGGCCTTGTGCCACGCGGTTCAGCAAGAACATTGCACACCGGAGCCTCTAGAAGTTCCGGCATCCAGGAAGGCAGAAAACCAGTGGAACTGTTTCACGGCGTTAACGTTGATTGGCTGGGCAAGAAGTGGTACTTTCTCGGCTTCTCTCTCATCTTCAGCATCGCGGGCATCATCTCCATGGGCCTGCATTGGGCGCACATCGGAAGCCCCGTTCCCCTCGGCGTCGATTTCCGCGGCGGAACCCAACTCCAGGTCCAGTTCCAGCAGACTCCCAATCTGGAACAGATTCGCAGCGCCGTGGAGGCCGCCGGCATCAAGGGCGCCAGCATCGTCAATTACGATGTGCCCTCCAACCGCGAAGTGCTCATCAGCCTTCCTGAGCAAACCAACGAGACCTCCCTCGACACCGGCCGCGTCCAGATTGAAAGCGCACTCGAGTCCCACTACGCAAATCCATTTACGGTCCGCAACATTCAGGTCGTCGGCCCCACCGTCGGCCACCAACTTGAGCGGCAGGCCGGTCTGGCGACTCTCTATTCGCTGCTCGGCATGCTCATCTACCTCTGGTTCCGTTTCCAGCTCATCTATGGCGTTGCTGCCGTCGTCGCCGTTTTTCATGACACGCTGATCACTGTCGGCGCCTTCGCTCTCACCAATCAGGAAGTGAGCCTTACCGTCATCGCGGCCATCCTCACCCTGGTCGGCTACTCGATGAACGACACGATCGTCGTCTTTGACCGCATCCGCGAAAATCTGCGCCTCACCCGCCGCGAGCCCCTCGCCGATCTTGTCAATCGCAGCATCAACCAGACCCTGAGCCGGACCGTGCTCACCTCTGGCCTCACCTTCCTCACTGTTCTGTCTCTTTACGTCTTCGGTGGTCAGGTGCTCAAGGGCTTTTCATTCGCCCTCGTCATCGGCATTCTCATCGGCACGTATTCATCCATCGCTGTCGCTGCGCCCATGCTCGTTGCCTGGCAGGAATGGCGCGCACGCCACGGCAAAACCCCGGTTCTGCCTCCGGCAAAGCGGGCAAAGGCATAGAGGTTTTTACCCGCATGCTGCACCGGTTTTGAGGCACGTTTGGCAACTGTG
The DNA here is from genome assembly GCA_021813745.1 of Acidobacteriota bacterium. Lineage (GTDB taxonomy): Bacteria > Acidobacteriota > Terriglobia > Terriglobales > Acidobacteriaceae > Telmatobacter. The sequence continues at coordinate 20,748 of JAKAJO010000075.1, read as the reverse complement.
GTGCAGTTCTGATATAGGTTGAGCACACTTTTGTGGTACTGTTTCGATGCCTGGGAACAATTGACATTTCTCCGGTGTCTAAGTAGAGGTAACCAACACCCGATTCGAGGCTGGCCATGTTTGAAGATTCCACATTTGAATCAGGAAACAGGATCAAGAGCAAAAGCAAATATTGGATGATGTTCACCTTCGTCCTGAACGGCTCCATTCTGCTTGTGCTCATCCTGCTTCCCTTGATTTATCCCGAGGCTCTGCCCAAGGCAATGATGCAGACCCTCCTGGTTGCCCCACCACCACCTCCGCCGCCTCCGCCCCCGCCGCCCCCGCCTGAAGTCCACGTCGTCCATATTCAGTCGCAGATGATGAACAATCAGCTCCAGGCGCCGACCAAGATCCCTCATAACATCGTGATGGTTCAGGAGAAGGAAGCACCGCCCTCAGGCTTCGGCGTCGCAGGCATGGATGCCATGGGTGGCAACGCGAATGGCTTGATGGGCAGCATGTTCGGCAATGGCGGTGCCCCCAAGGTCACACCCGCTCCGCCCAAAAAGATCAACATCTCCGCCGGCGTTGCAGTCGGTATGTTGATCCAGAAGACCCAACCGATCTACCCCCCGATTGCAAAGGCTGCCCGCGTGCAGGGAACTGTCATCCTGCAGGCAACCATCTCCAAGCAGGGAACGATCGAGAATTTGCGTGTCGTCTCCGGCCCAGCCATGTTGCAGGAAGCTGCCCTCGATGCCGTCAAGACCTGGCGCTATCGGCCCTACCTGCTCAACAACGAGCCGGTCGAGGTTGAAACCACCATTAACGTGATCTTCAGTCTAGGTGGATGAGGCTCACTCCGGGCCTTTTCCTCGGTCCAAGGAGAGGGCTAAAACGTTGACCCGAATGCGAATTTCAATTGTTGCCGCATTCCCAGAAAGTGCACCAATCTCGCAGTACACAAGATACTCCTTAGGAGGAACGATTCAGTGATTCTCGCTCAGCTCACACATTTCGCAACCCACGCGGTCAGCAGTCTGGCATTCCTGCAGGATGAGCAGACGGTCAGCTTCAGCCCAATGGGCCTCTGGCAACACATGGGCAATCTTGCTCGTGCAGTCGCCGTTATCCTCTTCATTGAGTCGATCTGGTCTCTGGCCGTCATGATCGATCGCTACCTCTACTTCTCAGCGGCCCGAAAGCAGTCCCGCGAATTCGCCCCCAAGGTCGCAGGAGCCCTCAAGGACAGCAAGCTCGAGGAAGCCATCAAGATTGCCGACCGCAACAAGAAGTCGCATCTCGCTGAGGTGGTGACCGCTGGTCTCCAGGAGTTTCGCGCTTCCGGCGGTACGGCCACTGAAAGCACCATCGAGAGCTCGCAGCGCGCCCTCGAGCGCGCCGAGGCCATCGTGCACGCCAAGCTGAAGAGAGGCCTCAGCGTTCTCGCCACCATCGGCTCCACCGCTCCCTTCGTCGGACTGTTCGGAACGGTCGTCGGTATCTTGAACGCCTTCCAGCAGATCGCAACCCAGAAGACCTCGGGCATCGGCGCCGTCGCAGGTGGTATCTCTGAAGCCCTGGTGACCACCGCGTTCGGCCTCCTCGTGGCCATCCCGGCCGTCATGGCCTTCAACTATTTCACCGGTCGTGTCGAAGCCTTCGACGTGGAGATGGACAACTCCTCGAGCGAACTCATCGACTACTTCATCAAGCAGAGCGGCCGGCGCTAAACGGTGATTGATCAGCGAGAGCGGGAATCTCGGGGAGTCGAGAGAGTTCAACCTCCCTCCACTCCCCGGCTCCTAAAAACAAGCTGATTCCGAACCAGCAGCACAGGAAGCCGGACGCCATCCGGATGAAAAAATCAAAACAGGCATGGAGCCTTAACGATGGCAATCTCAGTTCGCAACGAAGGCAACAAGATCAACTCCAACATCAATGTGACCCCCATGGTGGACGTCATGCTGGTGCTGTTGATCATCTTCATGGTCATTACCCCGATGCTCCAGCAGAAGGTCGCTGTTGACATGGTCAAGGTGCAGAACGCCATTGCAATGCCGGATGCGGATAAGGAAGACGCGATCGTAGTCGCCATCACGCGCGACGGCGGCGTGTTCCTCGGGCAAAACAAAGTCACACTGACCGATCTCGGCACCCAGGTCGCCAACCGTCTCGCCGACACACCGGGCAAGACCATCTACTTCCGCGCCGATTCGCGCGCCCAGTTCCGCACAGTGGAAGATGCTATTGACGCCGTGCGTACAGCTGGCGTGGACGAAGTAGGTATGCTCACCCAGAGGAAAGAAGGCAACCTCGCGGGTGGCGAATAACCAGCTCTTATCGCCCTTGACCCTTTCATCGATTGATGTAACGAGGAGTTTGAAACCATGGCAATGACAACTGGCGGCGGCGGCGGGTATTCGTCTGATATCAACGTCACGCCCATGATCGACATTCTGCTCGTGCTGCTCATCATCTTCATGGTGATCGTGCCGGTCACGCCCCACGGTCTGGATGCTCTCGTTCCGCAGCCCCCGAAGAACAAGCAGCAGCAACAGCAGCCCAATGACCGGACCATTGTCGTGCAGGTGCTCTATCGCGCCGGACAGGCCCCGGCCTACAAAATTAATGACACCGATGTCGCCCATGCGGAGCTGCTCGCCAAGCTGACCGACATCTTCCAGAATCGTGCCGAGCGCGTCATGTTCGTCAGAGGCGACGACGACGTGGATTGGCGCTACGTTGCCGACGTCATTGACATCGGGCGCTCCGCCAACGTAGACCACATCGGTTTGATGACGCCGAAGATTATGGCTGGGCAGTAAGCCCTCCAGGAGCTGTCCTCCCGGTTCCGCCGGCCGTTCACGGGTTCTCCCGTCACACTCCGGCGGTCCGGTTCGGACACTCCGTCATCTCAGCATTTCCAGGCTGCAGACGGATAGACTCGGCCTTTAAGGAGAAGAAAATCACATGACTCGCTCCGCACGTTTCTCGATTTTTGCGGTTGCTTTGGTCGGCATGGTGCTTGCCATGAGCGGGTGCAACCGCCTGGCCGCGCGCGACCAGTTGAACAAGGGTGTGGATTCCTACAAGGCCGGCAAGTATGAGGAAGCGATCAACCACTTCCAAAAGGCCACAGAACTCGATCCCTCCCTGCCGATGGCCAAAAGCTACCTCGCCACTGCCCTCTCGCAGAACATCGTTCCAGGCTTGACCACCGTGGAGAATCTCAAGACGGCCAACCAGGCCATCAGCATCTTCCAGCAGATCCTTGCCAAGGATCCCACGGACGTCAACAGCATTAAGCAGATTGCTGGCATTTACTTCAACATCAAGAAGCTTGATGAAGCAAAGGAATGGCAGAAAAAAGTCCTCGCCGTTGATCCCAAGGATCCGGAAGCTGCCTACACCATCGGCGTTATCGATTGGACCAAAGCCCACGAGAATAAGCTTCAGCTCCTCGTTCCGGCTGGCCTCAATGACGACGGCGAAGGCAACGTCAAGGCCCCCAAAAAGCTCATGGCGCAGCTTAAGGAAGAAAATAGCGCTCTGATCGAAGAAGGTCTTCAGTACTTGACCCAGGCAGTCAATAATCGTCCCAATTATGACGATGCCATGCAGTATCTCAACCTGATCTATCGCAATAAAGCCGACATGGATTATGGCGATCCCAAGGCTGTTGCAGCCGATATCGCCACCGCAAAGGATTGGGCAGCGAAGGCGATGGGTGCCCGCAAGGCGAATGAAGAGAAGAAGGACAAGGGCCCTGGCGGCATTACGATGGACTCCAGCGGCAACCTCAAGTAGCCTGGGGCACAGAACCCCGTCAGGCTGATTCACCAGAGCCGGCGTCACGCAACCCGCGTGGCGCCGGCTCTGCTTTTGCCTGCTTTGCGTGGATCTCCGCAGTGACCTTGGTCAATGCAAATCACCGGTTACGCAGTGTGGAGACCGACATGCCGCGCGATCCGCGAGGCTTACCAATCTGAATCACGGCACCCATGCGCAGCCACCCTGGCTTGAGACGTTGCCATCCACGCCCCTGCCCAAACCCAGCCATTCCGTCAAAGTGCCGGACGGCCTCTCACACGGCCTGGGCCAGCACAACACGCCAGCGGCGCGTTCCGCACACGGGTCTACGGCGCGCAACACGGCCAGATCGCACAACACGCAAATCTGCGCAGCCGAGAAGGTCTTGATGGTCTAGTGAGCTGAATTGAATAGGGAGCTACTGGCCGTTATTCTTCAGGATCTCTTCGGCGTAGTAGTTGCGCACCTTGGCCTGGTCATGCAGCACCTCGAAATACGCATTCTTCAGCAGTTGCGCGTGCGCATCGCGCAGCTGCTGCCGGATGGCCTGTTGAACCCGCGGATCGTTCATCGCCCGCTGCCCCGCTGGTTCCTTTGAAATCAGCTTGAAGATCGCGAAAGCCATCACGTGCCGCCCAGGTCCTGTCCCATCAAAGATCGGCAGGATGCCCGTAATCTCCCCAGGCTTCAGGGCGCTAATAGCGTTGTAAGCCTCCGGGTCGCTATGCAGAGCCGTCTCGCCCACAAACCCCATATCGCCCCCATTGGAGGCATTGCTTGTGAAGTCCGAGGAGGTCATGGCCACCGCGCCAAAGTCTTCGCCACTCTGCAGCCGGTTCAGCAGTGCCTGAATCCGCTTCCGCGCCTCGGCTTCGTTCGGCTTGGCCGGCATCGCGCCCGGCTGCTGCGGAGGCGTCGTCGTCACTGCAATCTCGGCCAGGTGGTACTGCGGTTCAATAAAATTGAACTCCGCCTTGTGCGCGTTGTAATAGTCGCTGATATCCCCGTCAGTGATGTTGATCTTCGAATAGATTTCCTTGTTCAGCAGTTTGTCGTTCGTCAGTGACCGCCGAATATCCCGCCTCAGGTCATCCAAAGTCAGGTTCCTCTGCTTCAGTTGGCGGTCAAACTCCTCCTGGGTAAATGGAGCCTTCATCTCGGTCAGCTTGGCGTTCACGTCTTCATCTGTCGCCGCCAGGCTTAGCTTCGCTGCGCGCTGTTGCAGAATCTCATCTTCAATCATCTGCCGCAGAATATTCAGCCGTACAATCTGGGCCTGCTGCGGAGAAGGCTGTTCCGGATTCTCGCCGAGGCTCGCCTGGTAGTACTTATCCAGATCAGCCTTCATGATTTCTTTGCCGTTTACCGTCGCCATCACGTCCGGCGAAGGCGGACGATGGCACCCGGTCGATGCGGAAAGAAGCAGGCCGCACAAGAGGCTCACTGCGGTCACGCGCGTGCGATGGGAGAAAGACGATACCTCGTGCAAATGAATCACTCCTGCCGAGCCGGATCCAACTCAGCTTTTAGGATAAATCCACCAACCGGCTACCGCTCCGTGCCAGCGCGGAATCCCCGGCTCGCGTCCTCACCGGCCGCCAGAGGCGGGGCCCGGCGTGCCCGGTGCTGCCGGCTCAGGAGGCGGTTCCTCACCAGCTGCCCTCAGAGCCCGGTCAATCACCGTCCAAAGCTGCTCCTCGGGCACTGCGCCGTTGATCCGCTCGCCTTCAATAAACAGGGCGGGCGTTCCATCCACACCCAGCTTGTCGGCTTCCTGCGCCTCCGCCCTCACCTTGGTCTCATCTTGTTTGGTGATGCAGGCATCCAGCGCCGGTGCGTCCAGCTTCGCCAGTCCGCCTTCCTGTCGCGCCATGCGGTCCAGCAATTCAAAACTCTTCTTCAAGTTCCGATCCGGCCCGGTGATCTCCTGTCCGTGCGAGTGCAGGTAGTCCACATAACTCCAATAGGCATCCGGGTTCTGGGCCGCCAGGCAATTCGCGTCCACTGCGGCGTGCATCGCCCATGGGTGCAACTCGGTCAACGGATCGTCCTTGTAGATGAAGCGAACCTGGTCCTTGTACCGTTCCATCGTCGAAGGAAAAAGAGTCTGGTGCATCCGCGCGCAGAAAGGGCATTCAAGATCATCAAAGTTGATCACCGTAACCTTCGCCTTTGGATTCCCGCGGATAGGCCGACCCGCCACATCGATGTTCATCGCCGGGTTGTTTGCCAGGTCAAAGGTGTCCAGGCGCGCCAGCGTCTTCCCATCAGTCGACAAAAGAAAATCCACCACGGTCGATTTGCTGCCGCGTTGCAGTGTCACCGGAACCGTGTCATAGCCCGTGATCTTGCTCGGCTGGCGGTCACCCACTGTCACGTTGTAATCCTCGGGCACGTTGAACTGTGATCGCACAATGACTTCAACGCTGCGCTTCAGCGCAGGGTCCAGCGCCGCTTTCGAGGACGTCTGGGCTTTGCACCCGATGGCAGCAATGAGCAGGAAAAAAAAGATAACTCGAAAAGGACGCGGCAAGTCAAAAATCTCCCAACACTTAGGATACTCCAGCGCGCCCCTTGTCTGCGCGGATCAGCCACCGCTCAGCCCCGTACCGTGGCTCCGTTCTCCGTCTCCCGCCAGTTCTTAATACGGAGGCGGCTGCGTCGGATCGCGGAACACCGAATTCGCCCGACGAATATCCCCAGCCGCCCCGAAGTTCGCCAGCGTAAAGCTGTACAGCCACTCCGTCTCATCGCGGCTCACCGATCCCAGCGTCCCCAGTTGAAAGCGACGGTACCCCACTGTCAGCCCGCAGCAGTTCCAGTTGTACACCGCCTGAACGCCGGCGAATTGAAGCGACCGCTGCACAAAGTCGTAGCCGCCATTTGCCGCCATGTTGAACCCCTCGTGGCTTTGGCTCCCGATGTAAAGAAATGGTTGCACCTGCTGGCTCTGGATCGTCGATGCGGTACCTGCCTGTTCGTCCACCGCATTCAGCATGGCGTGCCCCAGGCCCACCGTCGTGTCGCCCCAGGAGTACCCGGCATACAGATTGTCCGCCTCGATCCGTCCCGCCTTCGGGTCGTAGTCCAGGTCCCACTCCATGCGCAGCCGGTCAATCGCCTCAAATCGCATCCGCGAAACGACCGGAGATAAATTCCGTGCCGACGTCAGAAACGCCACGCCGGAAAGATCCAGCGTCGTGTCGAACACATTGCGCTGGTTCGGTGTCAGTGCCCCGCCAAAATTCGGATCGAGAAAGTACTTCTGCGAGATGCGCCAACTCGCCCACTCTCGCTGCGATGTGCTGCATTCCTTATCCGATCCCTCCGCCGCACACGCCTTCGGGTGAATGGGCCGCAGAAAGAGTCTCTGCGTTACCGTATAGCCCACTTCATTCGTGTTCGTTGCCACATCCGTCGTGTCCATCAGCGGAACCGTCAGTGCCTGCGTCCCGATTCCGCCCACAAATCGGTAGCTCACCTCCGGTTCAATCACGTGTCGCATCTCCCGGTTCCATCGTGTCAGCACAAAATCCCGCCCGATTGCCGGAGGGCGCACGTCCAGCGCCGCCTCCGCGTCAAATCGATTCAGCGGATCGTGGCTCACCGTGGGTATCCCGCTGCCTGCACTTGTCAGATTCCGGAACTGCCGCTCGCTGTAAAAGGTCTCTCGCAGCCCCCCCATAGGAATCACGCTCCAGCCGCCTGCGTGCCAGGGCAGGGAAATACTCGGATGCAGATCCAGCCGTCCCAGGTTTCGCACGTGAAATCCAGGTTCCGCCCGGCTCATATAGCCCAATGAAGAGCTCGCCTCCCAATACGCCCGCCCATCCCCAATTGGCTGGTCAATCACGTCATAGCGAAGATTCGGCAGATGCAGAACACGGACCTCGTCTCCTGGTGCCGTGCTCGCAAAGGTCTGGAATCGGTCAAATGATCCCGAGGGCACAAACCCCTTGTGTGCATGTGTGATCGATACATCGCTCAGCACCTGCGAATTCACCGCCTGCGTGTACACGTCAGCAAACACCAGTCGATACACGTAGCTCGAAAGGTATTCCACGCTGCCCGCAACCCGCGTCTCCGGCGAAAGATCCTTGCGCCCCTCTCCCAGAATGTCCACTCCACCCTGGTTCACCGTCACATTTGTGCCCGCCAGCGGCCCCGTTGTTTCTTCCTGCTCCACACCACGATCCAGCAGCGCATTCCACCGCATCGTCAGGTGATTCAACCCCGAGCCCTTGTAGCGAAAATCTCCATTCGGCGCAAACCCGCGCTTGCTGAAGTACTCCGCACCCACCACCATATCCATGCTGCGATTGATGGCCCAGTACACCTGCTCCCCAAACGTGTATCCGCGAATCGATGAGCCGCTGCTCACCACCGGGATCAGCAATCCGCTCGACCGGCCGCTCACGCTCACAGGATGGCTCAGGTATGGCAGGTAGAATATCGGCACTCCGATGAGCTTGAAGACGGAGTTCTGCGTTGAAGCCTTCTCGTCCGTCACGTGAATCGAGTGCGCCAGAATCTCCCAGTCTGGATGCGGAAGGCGACAGTTTGTCATCGAACCGTCGATGATCCGGTAGTTGTTCTCTCCATCTTCCATCAGCACGCGCCCGCGAAACAAAAACGGATTCGGCGTCGTGTACACCACCGTCCCGCCCCGCCTCTGCACCCCAAGGGTCCCGCTTACATCAAAGAGTCGCGCCGTGTGCGAATTCAAAAGGATGCTTCCGTGGCTCGCCGTGATCGAAGCATCCAGCGGTCCTCCCGTCAATTGCAGATGGCCGTCTGCATCCAGCTCGCTCGTCGACTGGTGATACTCCACCTTGTCCGCGCGCAAGACGTAGTCCTGGTAGTACACCACCACTGCGCCCTTCAGCGTCCACACATCCCCGGCGCGCATCTGCTCCTGCGCTTCCCAGCGTACCGGCACGCCCGCCGTTTTCGCTGCCTCAGGTCGTGCGACCGGCAGAGCATATTGATCCGGATCCTCCGGCAAACTGCCGGAATCATCTCCTGCTTCAGCGGAGATCGATTGCGTCTGCGTGGCTGCTGCCGGGGGTAACGCATTCGTTAACACTTGTCCTGCAAGTTGCAGATGACAGAGGCCAAGCAGCGTGATAAACACGAAATGACGAGGATGCATCCGAGGACCAAGCTCAGCATAGCAAACGCGAGCCGCCGTCCTCGTTGCACGCGACGCGAGGTTCGGGCGCGGTGGTAAACAATCCGTCTTGCTGTGCGACAGTCGGCGCATATGCTCCGCAAGTGCAGCTTGCAGGCGGAAAGCTGCTGAAGGTAAGACGCTCCGCTGTCCCACCGGCAACCGCGCGTAGACAAAAACTTCTCGGGCTCGCATTGCGATGGCCCGATCAGGCTGCAGAAGGGGAACTGGACAATTGAGCACACTGATGAGCCAGCCCGCGCCGGTCCCATCGTGGAAAGAAGAAGTCAATCAGCGCCTCGCGGCGCATAAGAAGCGCCTCGGCCGTTCCGGCACTGCCGATTCCAGGCCCACTCCGTCACCCGTGGCAAGCGACCGCGCCGCGCAGGCCGCCGCCCGTGTCGCGGCCCGCTACGCCAAGGCCCCCAGCTACAGCGAAATGCAGGCCGCCGAGGCCCGCGCCGCTCTGCGCGCTGCTGAAGCCGCCACAATCGCCGCCCTTGAGGCCCAGGCCGCTGCCCACGCCGCTTTCGAGAACTTCACTCAGAATCATCCAGATCAGAGCCTCTTCGATGGGCCCGCTCCTGTGGCAACCGTTCATTCCATCGAAACCTATCAGCAGGCGGAGCCAGCCCCCAACCCCGCAATGTCTGCCGACTCCGCAACGCGCCCGCCGCTCCAGGTCCGCTGGGAACCCGATCTCCCGTCCCTTCCGTCCCGCGCACCCGAGCTACAGATGCGTAGCCAGCGCGTTGGCGCGGAGCCGCAACCCTTTGGCACCCCCCTCGATGAATCCCTTGAAGACGCCATTCGCGAAGTGGAACCCGCGCAGCCTATCCCCGCCAACCTCATCGAGTTTCCCCGAGAACTCGTCGCCACTCGGCGCGTCCGGCCCCGAGCCTCTACAAGTGAAGCTCGCGCAGAGCTCTACGGACAACTCAGCATCTTTGAGGTCGATCCCAGCACCATCTCCATCGACCCACCCGCACCCGCTCCGCAGTCCGCTGCAACCCTCCCGGCATCCGCGTCCAATTGGTCCGCCGGCCCGGAGTGGTCCGGTATCCAGCTCGACGAGCAGCCCGTCGAACCGGCACAAGCCCTCGACCTCCCCGCATTGCCGCGATTCCACCTTGAAGTCGCGCCCTTCTCTTTGCGCCTCATCGCGAACATAGTTGACTTCGCGCTCGTCCTTGGCATCGTCACCGGCTTCGCTGCCCTTGCCGCTCATTATCTGCACCATTTGCCGGGAGTCCGGGCTTCTGAGGTCGCCGCCGCAGCAGCCATCTTCCTCACCGCCGTCCTTTACAACGCCCTCAGCTTCTCTCTTGCCGGCATCACACCCGGCATGAAGTTCGCCGGCATCGCGCTCTGCACCTTCGAAAATGAAGTGCCCACGACCGCGCAGTTGCGCACCCGCCTCGCCGCCATGCTCCTCTCTCTCTTGCCCATCGGACTTGGCGCTGCCTGGGCCCTCTTTGACGAGGACCACCTCTGCTGGCACAACCGCCTCTCCCGCATTTATCTCCGCGAGTGCGCCGGCGCGTTGCTCGATAACTCCTCCGAGTTCTAGCGGCTCCACTCTCGGCCCGGACAACGGCTTCAGCCAGTTTCTCCGCGCAGTGTCCAGCGATTGTGCCCGGCAAGCGCCCCTGCACTCTCGTGACCCCGCTCTCCGCCCTCAGACGGAACCGACGATCAGGCATAATCGTCGTACACTAGAGGGTTAGGAACCGGATACCTACCAATGAAACGAACGCTCATCGGCCTCTACGCCGCCATCACCGTTGCGCTCATGTTCTGGGGCTACTATCAGGCCATCTACGTCGCGCCCAATGATGCCATGCAGGGCGAGATCTCGCACATCTTCTACTACCATGTGCCCAACGCCATGCTGGCGTTTCTCTTCTTCGCCGTCAGCCTGGTGGGGTCCGTCGGTTATCTCGCCTACCGCCGCAGCAACCCTGACCGCGCGCAGGTTGCTGATGCCTGGGCCCTTGCCGGGGCTGAAGTCGGCGTCGTCTTTTGTTCTGTCGTGCTCACCACTGGCCCGCTTTGGGGCCGTCGTGCCTGGGGCATCTGGTGGACGTGGGATGCCCGCCTCACCACCACCCTCGTCCTCTGGCTCATCTACGTCAGCTACCTGCTCCTCCGCCGCTTCGCCGCCGGCCCGCAAGTGCAGACTCTCGCCGCCGTCCTCGGCATCTTCGGAGCCCTCGACGTGCCCATCGTCTATATGTCCAACAGGTGGTGGCGCACCCAGCACCCCTCGCCCGTCTTCGGCGGAGGAGCCGACTCCGGAATCAAGGACCCGCACATGCTGGCGGCCTTCGGCTGGAACGTCCTCGCCTGGTTCGCCTGGGGCGTCTTCCTCCTCATCCTCCGTTTCGCCGTCGAGCGCAAACACCAGCGCAACGCCGCCTTTGAAGCCGAACAGGCACTCGCCGCAAACGACTAACGCGCCCTTCCAGGCAAAGGAGAACCATGGACCCCGCAGCCATTCTCGATCACCAGTTCGTCGTAGCAGCCTACACCATCACCTGGGTGATCCAGCTCGGATACCTCGTCTGGCTCGGCTTCCGCTGGCGCTCGGAGTCCAAAGCAGCCCGCAGGAATCGCTGATCCCGCCCCGCACTCGCATCATTCTGTCTTACACTGAGGATTCAAGAGGCCAACATGTTAGTCGTTATGAAAGCGCAGGCCACCTCCGAAGAAATCCAGGCCGTCTGCGACCACATTGAACGGATGGGCTTTCGCGCCCACCCCCTCCCCGGAGCCCAGCGCACGGCCATCGGTATCACCGGCAACCCCGGCGAAATCGACCGCGGCAACTTTGAAGATCTCTCCGGCGTCGCCGACGTCATCCGCGTCAGCAAACCCTACAAGCTCGCCAGCCGAGACGTCAAAGAGGAAGATACTCTCATCCGCTTCCCTGGAACGGACGCCGTCATCGGCGGCCGCAATCTCGCTATCGTCGCCGGACCGTGCTCCATCGAGAGTCGCGAGCAGGCCTTTGCCATTGCCGAACAGGTTGCAGCCTCCGGCGCCCAATTCTTCCGCGGCGGGGCCTACAAGCCCCGCACCTCGCCCTACGCCTTTCAGGGCCTTGGCCTCGACGCATTGAAGATCATGTCCGAAATCAGAGAAAAATTCGGCATGCGCATCATCACGGAGGCCATCGACAACGAGACCCTCGAACTCGTCGCCGAATGGGCCGACGTCATTCAGATCGGTGCCCGCAACATGCAGAACTTTTCGCTCCTCAAGCACGCCGGCCGCCTCCGCAAGCCAGTTCTTCTCAAGCGCGGCATGTCCGCCACCCTCGACGAGTTCCTCATGGCTGCCGAGTACATCATGAGCGAGGGCAACTACCAGGTCATTCTCTGCGAGCGCGGCGTCCGCACCTTCGCAGACCACACCCGCAATACCCTCGACCTCAGCATCGTTCCGGCAGTCCAGCGCCTCAGCCACCTGCCCATCCTCGTCGATCCCAGCCACGGCACCGGCAAGCGTGACAAGGTCCTGCCCATGGCCCGCGCAGCGGTCGCTGTTGGTGCAGATGGCGTCCTCGTTGAGGTGCATCACAAGCCGGAAATCGCGCTCTCCGATGGACCCCAGTCCATCTACCCCGCCCAGTTCGCCACCATGATGGATGAGATTGAGCAGATCGCTCCCGTCGTGCACCGCTCGTTGCCGCGCGGCATCCACGTCGAAACCCGCGCTTCCTGATCTCCATCATGCACACTGCGGTCCGACGCGCACTCCAGCTTCGATTTGCTCCCGCCCTCCTCACTCGGCAGGCATGGCGTCAGCTTCCTTTTGTCGCGTTGTTCGCCCTCACCGCCTGCCGCCCCCACGACTTCCCGCAGTACCCGCCCAACTACCGCGAGTACGTCTACGTCACCAATGGAGACAGCGGCACCGTCTCCATCTACGACGTCGTCAACCTCCGTCTCGATCGCGAGCTCGCCGTCGGCGTCCATCCCGTCGCCGTCGCACCCAACTCCACACGCAATGAGGTCTACATCGTCAACCAGGGCCAGTCCGGCGCGTCCGGCTCCGTCTCCGTCCTCGATGCTGAGCACAACGCCGTTGTTGCGACGATCCCTGTGCGTCGCCAGCCAGTTGCCATCGCGCTTGACCCCGCAGGCAGCTTCGCCTACGTTGCCAACTCCGCCTCCAACAATATCTCTGTCGTCGACCTCAAAGCTCGCCGCGAAGTGGGCGTCATCCCCGTCAGTCTCCAGCCCGCTGCTCTCCGTGTCGCCCCAGACGGCAAATCCCTCGTTGTCGCCAATCGCCGCGGTGACTCCGTCTCCATCCTTGACCCTGTCACTCGCACCGTTCGCGCCGTCTTCCCAGGCTGTCCCGGCGCCAGCGATGTCGTCATTCTCCCTGACTCCTCCAAGGCCTTCGCCGCATGCTCTGCCGGCCATCAGATCATGGCTATCGCCCTCGCCCGCTTCCCCGCAAACTCCGCCGGCCACTCCGCGACAGAGTCACCCGATGCGCCGCACCAGCTGCCTGACCGCGTCGAATCCCTCCTCGACGTCGGCCACGGTCCAGTGCAACTCGCCCTCAAACCCGATGGCGGCGAGCTCTTCACCATGAACTCGCTCTCCGACACCATCTCTGAAGTCGTCACCAGCACCGACGATGTCGGCGGTGCCTACCTCATCGGCGCCGAACCCGTCTACGGCGTCGTGACCGCAGACAATGCGCTCCTCTATGTCGGCAACCTCCGTTCCCAGTGGGTCACCATCTACTCCATCGATGACGGCAAGCGCGCCGGCGCTGTTCACGTCGGCGACGGCCCTGCCGCCATGGCGTTTTCCGCAGACAGCCACCTCCTCTTCGTCGTCGATGCCCGCTCCAACGACGTCGCCGCCGTCCGCACCTTCGACCACTCCCTCTTCACTCTCCTCCCCGCAGGCCGCGCCCCCAACGCCATCGCCGACAAGGCCTTCAAGCTCCCTTAATCCCACTCCGCCATCCACATCCAGGCGTGCCCAACCAACAGGCAGGTGGAGCAGTTGCCGGGAATGCGAAGTGAATCTGGCTACTGAAAATGGGTGCCTCAGCCACGACGGGCGCGAAGCGAACGGCATGTAGGGAAGCTTCAACTCTCGGACCTGACTGGGTGCCTCAGGTTTCGATTCTGACACGTGGGAAAGCACGAACCTCTCCCCGCCTCCGGCAGACTGGCTCCTAGTAGCCTGTCAAGAGATAAATCTTGCAACTCCAATCACAACAACGACTTCCATTTGCACGTTATTTCCCTTGAAACGTGCATACTCAAATCATGACCACGCCTCTGCCAATCCGCCCCACAATTGCAACTCAGGCTTCGTTGCGGAGCGCCGGCCATCCGACTGATTCATACCGGTTCACAAAAATAAATACCCACCCCCCCCCCCCTGAATTGATTCGCACTTTTCCACAAAGCCCCTGCATAAGAATCCGGGCAAAGATTTGCCATCTCTTCGCTCTGTGAATCGAAGCAATGTGGCAAGATATTTGAAATCAACAATTTGGAATTCAGTGAGAGCGCGAGTGACCATTTAGCCGCGCCACGCTGAACTGTGCGCCGGCAAACAGAATCAGCCCAGAGATGTATGCCCAGAACAGCAGTCCCACCGAAACATAGAACGGCCCGTAGATCGACTTCAGATCCATGTGCGGCAGCACCGCCACAAACAGATACTTCGCCCCCAGCCAGATCAGGCCAGTCAGGATTGCCGTCCGCAGCACCGGCATGGGTGGAACCTTGCGGTTTGGCAGCAGCCAATAGATCGAAAAGAAGAACAGAATGCAGGCCACGCCCGTGCACAGCGCCAGCCACAGGTAGCTCACGCCGCTGTAAACAAAGTTGTCCGTGTGGTGAAAGAACAAAAGCGCCGTCAGTTGCCGCTGCCACGTGCTCAACATTACGCTCGTAAGTCCCAGCAAAACCATCAGGATCGCCAGCCCGAAGGCTACCACCTGGTTCAGCAGGTAATTGCGGCTCTTCGTCACGCCCCACGCCTGGTTCAGCGCCACTTCCAGCGGCAGAAAGATGCCCGTGCATGAAATCAAAATCATCAGCAGCGACACAAGCTGCACGCCGTGCCGCGGCGCCGCCAGCACCAGGTTCTTCGCAATCCAGTCCTGGTTTGAAGGAAAGAAGTAGAACACCATCTGGCTCACCGCATCCGCCATGGCCGACGAATGAAACACTGAAATCGCAATCGTATACAGCAGCACGATAAAGGGGATAAACGACAGAATCGCATTCGCCGCCACGCTGAAGGCGTACGTGTGCACTTCGCTGTCCAGCAGATAACGCACCAGCGCCGTGCCATTCCTTCGCCACAGGTACCACTTCGATTCGGTCGCGGGCGGCGTCACTGTCGCCAGCGCATTCGTCTCCGTCCCAGTGTCTGCATCCGTTCCCACGCTTTGAAGCCCTTCCAGCACTTTCGTCTTTATCTCCTGGTCCAGATCGCTCTCCGCGCAGTGCATCGCTGCAATCGCCTTTCTTCCATTCTTCAGGATAGCCTCTTCCGCATCTTCCTCGCCGCGCACGCAGCCCAATCCTGCACTTTCTGCACTCCCTGGCCGGTTCCTTCCGGGTACAGCACGGTCATTTTCTTATTGCATCCTTATTGCTTTCCTGCCATAAATGATGCAAAGCCAGCATGAATCTTTCGGTAAGTTCATGTCAGGAAGGCTGTTTGTTTTGAATGGGTCGTTTGCAGCAAAGTGCTCACTGGGTTCATCTGAAGGATCGAGCTGCCGCAGGATCCCTCCACGATCCTGGGCGGCTCTTGATGTTTTAAGGGCCGGTAATCGCAGCAGGCAGTCAGGAGACAAAGAATGAAAGAGCAGGGCGTTGTGAAGTGGTTTAACGGAGCCAAGGGATACGGATTCATCCAGAGGTCCAGCGGAGAGGATGTCTTCGTGCATTTCTCCGCCATTCAGGAGAGCGGCTACAAGACCCTCAATGAGGGAGAAGCCGTCGAATTCGAATGCCAGCAGGGGCCCAAAGGCCTCAGCGCTGCGAACGTCATGCGCGTCGCCTGATCGCAGCCTCATCAAGATCCCGGAATCCATCGCGGCAGGATGCGTCCCCTGCATCCTGCCCTGGACCTTAATCCTTCGCGGATACCAGCTTGCCCAGCGCCCAGGCCGCGGCAGACCGCAACGGCTCCTCCGCGCTGCGCGCCCATCCCTCAAGCTGCGCCGCAAAGCGCTTGCAGCCGCTGTTGCCCATCGCGATTGCCACATTGCGCCGCAGCCCCTCAAAGCCGGCACGCCGCACCGGCGACCCGTTGAATGCGCCTTCGAAATCCCGCTCCTCCAGTGCAGCAAGCCACTCCAGCGCAGGATTGACTAACTCCGCCCGCGCCTCCAGCTCCGCATCCGTGCTCACCACCGCCTTGCGATTCCATGGGCACACATCCTGGCAAATGTCGCAACCAAAAACCTGCCGCCCCATGTCCTTCATCAGCTCAGGGGCGATCGCTCCCTTGTGTTCAATCGTCAGATA
This sequence comes from Acidobacteriota bacterium, assembly GCA_021813745.1. GTDB lineage: Bacteria > Acidobacteriota > Terriglobia > Terriglobales > Acidobacteriaceae > Telmatobacter. The sequence continues at coordinate 4,258 of JAKAJO010000075.1, read as the reverse complement.
CGAGATGCATCGCGTCGCGTCCATCGCGTAAGGCGCGATCAGCGCATGCGTCGGGCACGCCTCCAGGCAGCGCGTGCAGCTCCCGCATCGATCCGGCACACCCAGCATGCTTTCTGCATCCTCGGCTTCCAGATCCGTTAGCAGCACGGCCAGAAATCCATACGATCCCAGCTTTGGATGAATCAGGCACGTATTCTTGCCCGTCCAGCCAAGGCCTGCCGCTTCCGCCAGCGCACGCTCCACCACCGGCCCCGTGTCCACATAGACGCGCGATTCGAACGCGCCATAACGCGCCTTGAAATGCTCCTCCAGCGCCCGTATCCGCTTCAGCAGCACTTTGTGATAATCGCTGGGTCTCCGCTCGCCGCGCGCATCCTTCCGGCTCGACCACGCATACCGCGCAATCCACCCTGCTCCCTCCGGAGCCGGCTCCGTAGAACGCGGCTGCGCGGAGTGGTATACCGCAAAGCACACCACTGCCGAGCGCGCCCAGGGAAACGGCCTGTCCACGCGTGCACGTGTCAGTTCGCCCGCTTCCGTTCGGCGCTCCAGGTACCGCATCGAGCCGGCACGGCCCGCGGCAATCCATGCATCGAACCGGCCTGCATCCCGCTCCGTGTGCGCATGCGGCAGCGCCACCACGCCGGCATCGGCAAAGCCCTGCTCCAGAGCCGCACCCCGCACCTCACGCGCGTTCAGCCGCGCGCGCTCTCCTTGCTCCTTCGGAATCAGTCCGTGACTCTCCATGGAACTTCTGCCAGGGCCTTTTGCGTACCTCAAAGTGCAGATTCCGCGAGCCGGTCATGCTCCGCAGGAGGCCGATGAAGGCAAATTTCCTTCAACCTCTTGGCCCGCACTTCCGTCTCACAGAATAAGGCCCCAGCGCCCACGTGGCGTGCAACTTCGGCGACCGGCATGGCGCGGCGCTTCCAGGAGGTGTGGCGATGAACAACAACTTTGCTCGTCCGCAGGAGTCCATCTTGCTGTCGCCTTGCGAACCCCACGCTCTGGTCCGCGGGCAGGAACAGTGCCTTCTCGAACGCGTTGCGCCCGTCCTGGCACACCACAATGTCACCCTCGATCTGCACCATGTCGAGCGCATTGATGCCGCAGGGATCGCTGCCCTCATCTCCCTCTACCGCAAGGCCATTGATTGCGGCCGCGAGTTCACCGTTGTGCACGCGGCTCCCCGCGTCGCGGCCATCCTCGCGCTCGTCGGACTGGATGCCATCCTCTTCGCTCACGACCCCATTTCCGCTGCAGCCGAGTCCTCGCTGCACGACGCGCTGCATGGCCCGCAGAGTGACGCGCCCGGCGAGACAGACCACCTGCCCCGCCTCAAACGCTCCGCTGCCTGAGGCGCGCCTCCCGTTCCGCCACAACACCGTTGTGCCGCATTTGCTTCGGTTTGCGATGACCTTAAGCTGCATGCCTTCGCCACTCGCCCCGGGGGCTGTGATGAACGGCACAGGCAAGTGTATACTTGCGGCGCTATTTGTACTTGCGAATCGCGCACGCCGTAAGGCGCAGTCGAAGTGTCTGGATGACTGCTCGCGCTCCGCCCCGTGCCCGTTCTTCCCGCTGTGGGCTGAGCCAACCTGCCGCCACCCTCGCATGGATGCCGCCTTGCGGAAATCCAAACGCGGAGGCTTTATTCCATGTCGCAGGGCGTCCTGGAGCAGGCGCCGGCTGAAAAGGCCGGCTCAACGTCAACCCCAGCTCAAACCAAGTATGTGTACTTCTTCGGCAACGGCCACGCCGATGGCAATGGCCGCATGAAGGACGTCCTCGGCGGAAAGGGCTCAGGCCTCGCTGAAATGACCAATGCGGGCCTGCCGGTTCCTCCTGGATTCACCATTCAGACTGAAGCCTGCCGCGAATACATGCGCGGCAAACTCAATCCGCAAATCGACGTCGAAATGCATGCCGCCCTTGAACGCCTTGAGCAGCTACAGGGCCAGAAGCTCGGCGCAGGCGATAACCCGCTGCTCGTCTCCGTCCGCTCCGGCGCCAAGTTCTCCATGCCCGGCATGATGGATACCATTCTGAATCTCGGCCTCAACGATAAAGCCGTTGAAGCGCTCGCCGTCCGCAGCAATAACCCGCGCTTTGCCTATGACTCCTATCGCCGCCTGATCCAGATGTTTGGCGATGTCGTGCTCGACATCCCCAAAAAGAAATTCGAGCACATCTTCGACGGCGTCAAGGCGCGCGTCAAAGCCAAGTTCGATTACGAGCTTCAGCCCGCCGCGCTCAAGGAGATCATCGCCGAATACAAGAAACTGGTGAAGAAAGAAACCGGCAAGGATTTCCCGCAGGATCCTATGGAGCAGCTCATCCAGGCCCGCGATGCCGTTTTCCGCAGCTGGGAAAATGAGCGCGCCAAGACCTATCGCCGCATCAACCACATCGACGACTGGCTCGGCACCGCCGTCAACGTGCAGGCCATGGTCTTTGGCAACCTGGGCGACAACTCCGGCACCGGCGTCGGCTTCACGCGCAATCCCGCCACCGGCGAGCATATGTTCTTCGGTGAGTACCTGATGAATGCGCAGGGTGAAGACGTTGTCTCTGGCGTCCGCACGCCCCAGCACATCAGCGAGCTCGAGCGCACCATGCCCAAGGTCTACGAGCAGTTGCGCGATATCACCCGCAAGATGGAAAAGCACTATCGCGACATGCAGGACTTCGAGTTCACCATCCAGGATGGCAAGCTCTACATGCTCCAGACGCGCAATGGAAAGCGCACCGGCCTGGCTGCTGTGCGCGTCGCGATTGACATGGTGCGCGAAGGCCTCATCACGCAGGAGGAAGCCATCTTCCGCGTGGAGCCCAACCAGCTCTATGACTTCCTTGTGCCGCGCCTCGATGAAAAGGGCGCCAAAATCGAAGTCCTCGCCACCGGCCTGCCCGCTTCACCCGGCGCGGCTGTTGGCCAGATCGTCTTCACCGCTGAAGAAGCCGTCAAGGCGCACATGCACGGCCACATGCATTCCATCATCCTGGTGCGCGGAGAAACCACGCCCGAGGATATCGGCGGCATGGAAGTCGCAGCCGGCATTCTCACTTCGCGCGGCGGCATGACCTCGCACGCCGCCGTCGTTACCCGCGGCATGGGCAAGTGCTGCGTCGCCGGCGCAGGCGATTGCCAGGTTGATGAAGCTCGCAAGGAACTTCGCGTCAAGGGCAAGACCTTCCGCCATGGCGACTGGATCTCCCTCGACGGCACCACAGGCCGCGTCATCGAGGGCCGCCTTAAAACAATCCCCGCGCGTCCCGACGATCCGGATCTCGTTAAGTTCATGAGCTGGGCTGACCCGCTGCGCAAGCTCAAGGTCCGCGCCAATGCCGACGTGCCCCGCGACGCCAAGCAGGCCCGCGCCTTCGGCGCTGAAGGCATCGGCCTCTGCCGCACCGAGCACATGTTCTTTGCGGAAGGCCGCATCGAGCATGTCCGCGCCATGATCCTGGCCGACAATGAAGCGGATCGTCGCGATGCCCTCAAGAAGCTGCTTCCCATGCAGCGCCAGGACTTTGTGGGCCTCTTCAAGGCGATGGAGTCGCTGCCGGTCACCATCCGCCTGCTCGACCCACCTCTGCATGAGTTTCTGCCCCAGCGCGAGGATCTGCTCGTCGAGATTGCGCATCTGGAAGACCTCAAGCCGCGTTCACCTAAGCTGAAAGAGTTGCGCACACTGCTTGCCCGCGTCCAGGACCTGCATGAGATGAACCCCATGCTCGGCCTGCGTGGCTGCCGTCTCGGCATCGCTTTTCCTGAGATTACAGAGATGCAGGCGCGCGCCATCTTTGAGGCCGCGGTCAACGTCAAGAACCACGGTGGCGAACCGCACCTTGAAATCATGGTCCCGCTCATCGGCTCCATCGACGAGATGCGCCACCAGGCCGGCATCATTCGCAAGGTCGCCGAAAAGGTCTTCGCAGAGAAGAACACGAAGGTCGATTACATGGTGGGTACCATGATCGAACTGCCCCGCGCTGCTCTGACCGCTGACCAGATTGCCGAAGAAGCAGAGTTCTTCAGCTTCGGCACCAACGACCTCACGCAGACCACTTACGGCATCTCGCGCGACGACATCAACAAGTTCCTGCCGGCCTATCTCAAGAACGGCATCTTCAAACAGGATCCCTTCGCCACGCTCGACCAGACTGGCGTGGGGCTGCTGGTGAAGATGGCCACGGCCAAAGGACGCAACACACGGCCTACGTTGAAAGTTGGTATCTGCGGCGAGCACGGCGG
>JAKAJO010000003.1 GCA_021813745.1 Acidobacteriota bacterium | reverse complement strand
ACGCGGATATTAAAAACCGACGATTCCGGACCGCTGAGGAGACTGAGACCCAAACATGCAGTCTTTTCAAAGCCAGGTGTAAGCGATCTTCCCCTGCGGATTGAGCCTGATCGCTCAGCTGGCCGCTCGGTCACAAACGGAGTTGCCACGCATAGCTCGTTCTTCCTACTTTCCCGCCAACCACGAGACCGCGCTTACTATCAGCAGCAACCAAAACACGGTGCAGACAAGTAGCCCCGACGGAGAGTGCACTTCCCGTGCCAATTGAGCGCGAAAGGGTAAACACAGATAACTCTTGAAAATCGAGGAATCACCTATTCTTGAACGATCCCGCGATCGCCCATACTGCCGCAAATCCGCCATCGCACTTGCGCATTTGGAACAGACGCACTGCAGAGGCTGCAGAGAGATCAACTCATGCGAAGGACTGAGAAATCTGGGGAATTGGCCTTGTGACGTAATCGACGTCATGAAGGAGATACCGTCTCCGATGCTAAAATCGCGATCGTGAGGGTATCGGGGAAAAACTGGCGGCGCGCAGCAATTCTGGCAGCGGCAATCGCCGCCGTGGCGTTGCTGCACTACAACACACCCGTCAGCTATGTATGGGTCCACTCTCTGTTGCAGCGTGCTTATTACATTCCGATTTTGCTTGCCGCCTTATGGTTTGGCTGGAAGGGAGGCCTGGCTGCCGCCACTCTGGCCGGGGTTTCCTATATTCCGCACATCATGATGGCTTGGAATTTCGAGCCACAATATAAAGCTGCTCAATACATCGAGATCGGAATGTTTTTTGCGATCGCGGCTCTCACGGGAGTGCTCGCAGATCACGAGCGCGCACAGCGGCATAAGGTGGAAGAAACCGCCAGCAGACTGAGCGAGGTATATACGCAACTGCAAAAGTCATTTGAGCAGCTCCGTCGCGCTGACAGACTGTCGGCGCTGGGAGAGCTTTCGGCAGGACTCGCTCACGAGGTTCGGAACCCGCTCGGGTCTATCGAAGGCGCCGTTCAAATCCTGGGACGCCGCGATCTGGAGTTGGAAACGCGCCAGGAGTTTGCAGAGATGGCCGCGCGCGAAGTTGTGCGGCTCAAGGGACTGCTCACTCACTTCCTTGAATTCGCGCGGCCACAGCAGCCCCGCATAGTCGCCTCGGACATTGAGCTTCTGCTTCAGTCCGTGGCAAAGCTGGCAAACGAAACAGGAAAGATGGCGCAGGTCGACATCCTGGTTGAGACAGCGGCGGCATTGCCATCGGTGTCGATCGATCCGGAACAGATCAGGCAAGTACTGTTGAACCTCGTCATCAATGCAGTACAGGCGATGCCGAACGCCGGCGAGATTCGACTACGCGGGATTCCTGACGGAGAATTTGTTCGTATTGAGGTTGAAGACGAGGGTGTTGGTATCCCAGCCGACGACGTGGAGCGGATATTCGACCCGTTCTTTACGACTCGCGACAATGGAACTGGACTTGGCCTCTCGATTGCTTACCAGATTGTGAATCAGCACGGGGGGCATATTGCCGCCAGGAGAAATCCAGAGCGCGGTATGACGTTCACGGTAATGCTGCCTCTGGCAGCAGGAAATACTGAACCGGTCCTCGCGAGGAGTTAAATGGCGAACGAACTGATTCTCGTGGTCGATGATGACGCTAGCCAGCGGCGGCTGGTTGAGTTCTGGCTGAAGGAGGAGGGGTATTCTGTCGTGACGGCGTCGGATGGCCAGTCTGGCCTCCAGACGTTTACGGAGAAGACGCCTGCACTGGTGATTGCAGACATCCGTATGCCAGGTCTCACCGGCCTCGATCTTCTTGGCCGCATCAAGGCCCTGAACGCGGATACGCCCGTCATTCTGATCACGGCCTTCGGAACCGTTAGTGATGCCGTGGATGCGATGAAACTGGGTGCGGCCGACTACGTCCTCAAACCGCTCAACACGGAAGAACTCAAAGTTAACGTTCAGCGCGCACTGGAACACCGGCAGTTGGTTGATGAAAACCGCTATCTCCGCGACTTCAGCGAGACGGCATTCCGGTTTGAAAACCTGGTGGCTGGCTCAAGAAGGATGCGCGACGTCTTCAACCTTGCGGCGCAGGTTGCGCGCCGCGATTCAACGGTCCTCGTCACTGGAGAATCCGGAACGGGCAAGGAACTGATCGCGAAGGCGATTCACCAGAACAGCCTACGTGCTTCAAAGCCATTCATTACAGTGAACTGCGGAGCCATTCCAGAGAACCTGATTGAATCGGAGCTTTTCGGACACCGCAAGGGATCTTTCACCGGTGCTTTTTCCGATCGCGTGGGAAAGTTTGAAGCCGCAAATGAAGGCACCGTCTTTCTCGATGAAGTGGGAGAGCTTCCCATTAACCTTCAGGTCCGGCTGCTGCGCGTGATTCAGGAGCGCGAGATTGATAAGATCGGCTTTCCGAAACCGCTCGCCGTGAATGTGCGCATCGTCGCAGCAACCAACCGGGACTTGCGCACCCTCATTGAGGACGGTCAGTTCCGAGAGGATCTTTTTTATCGATTGAGCGTGGTGACGGTGGAACTCCCACCGCTGCGGGAGCGCCGCGATGATATTCCTCTTTTGCTATCGCATTTTCTGAGGAAGCACTGCACACGATACCAACTGGCTGTGCCATCCGTCAGCGACGGTGTTCTCGAAATCTTGTCCCGCTATGACTGGCCGGGAAACGTCAGAGAGTTGGAGAATGTTGTCGAGCACGCGGTTGTGCTTGGCGCTTCGGAAACGATTCGAGTCGAAGATTTGCCAGCCCACATGCGGAATGCGACATCGCGGATCAGTTCCATCAGTCTCAAGTTGCCCGACGAGGGGATCGATCTTGAGGGAGTGGAGAAGGAGATCCTGTTGCAGGCTCTTGAGAAACACCAGTGGAATCAGACGCGGACCGCGCGCTACCTGAACATCAGCAGGAAGACTCTCATTTATAGGATGGAGAAGTTCTCTCTTATTCCCCCGGCATCCTCTCGGCCGGGAGTCGGAGAAGAGAGTCAGGAAGTGTCCTGAGGGAAGTTCTCTTATCTGACGCATCTCGCCTCTTCTGGCGGATGCAGTTTTCGCTACAGCCTTATTCGACAAGTAAGCCGTCGCGCTGCAGGCCCATCTTCGGCCTGTGCGCTATCGAGTCTCAAGACAACCTGTTCAAAAAAGCGATCCCGAGACATCGCAGCGGGTTGATGCGGATCTCTGGTCGAAATGCGCCAATGAGTGCCGGATTTGCGGCACTTCTAGCGGGTTATATGGTATCCAGGAGTGCATTCATCCTGAGTTTTCCCAAGAAAACGTCGATGCTGGAAGCGTTGGGCAATTGGCACGCCCCGTGCTTTTGGAAGATGCTCGGAGAAGAAAAAGTGCCTCCCTGCGGAAGATCGATCGGAATGGTTGAGGAAATCCGGCGCGGTTGGGGCTATGACGGCTCAGGCCGCTGGCATCGAGGAATCGCCGAAGTCGTGCCGATCCGGAACGAAGCAGAGACAGATGAAGATGATGCGCTAGCCCCTGCTCGTGGCGTCATGTGTGGTTTCTTCTTCTCCGCCGTCCTCTGGCTTCCGGTTGCTGCGGCAGTATTTCTATCGTGGAGGTATAGGCAGTAGAAGGATGGGCGTTCCTGTGAACTGGCCAGTGAAAGGAAATCTCCGCTGCCAGCTGGCAGTCGGGCGCGGGCGCTGGATGCGCCGCGGTGCCAAGGGCGTCTCCTCGGACGGTATAACCGGGAGACACGGAGACGAAGGCAATGCGGCGCTCAAGAAGCCGGGAGGATACAGGTTCTCTGGAAACGCCGAAGAAAGTTGGCAACAGCATGCGCTCCGCTGCGGCATAGATCGGCTTGATGCTCCTGTCCGGACAGTGGTTCTCGGCGCGATGGAGAAAGCGCCGGATACGCGCGATCTGCGACAAGTATGGCGATTGGGATCGAAGCTCTCGAAGAGGCCGGCTCGCCCGGTCAAGGTCATGCATTACGGTCAGTTGGATCTACAGACGAATGTGAACCAGCGAGAGGTTCCAAAGCAACACAATTGATTTCAACGGGAAAGAGGATGGCATGGCAAAGAATCAAGAATTAGAAGTGGAAGTTTCAGAAGAGCCGGTTACTGGCAATCTGGCGATTGAGCAATTGGACCGGATCCGGCAGCGCGCTTATGACTTGTACGTGGCTCGCGGCCAGGAGGACGGCCACGAGCTTGAAGACTGGCTTCAGGCAGAAGCGGAAATCAGCGCTGGCTAGGCACCCACTACTGAACGTCAGGTTGGGAATTTGAATCATCGCGATCGCGATGCGTGGACTCCTTACACGCGGCGGTAGAGTAATGTTTTCGCGTTGCTGGTTGATGAAGTGAGCAGATCGAGACTGATTGGATGAGATCAATATGAGGGCCATAAAGCGGATCGCTGTACTTACTTCCGGCGGAGATGCACCGGGCATGAATGCAGCGATCCGGGCAGTTACCCGCTGCGCGCTGGCGCAGGACTGGGATGTTCTTGGTGTCCGGCGTGGATACGCAGGCCTGGTTGAGGGAGCCGTGGAACCACTCACAGGCCGCTCCGCCAGCAATATCATGCAGCGTGGGGGCACTGTCCTGGGCAGTGCCCGCTGTCCGGAGTTTGAGACCGAGGACACCCGCCGGGAGGCCCTGAACCGGCTCCAGCAAAATCGAGTCGATGCTCTGGTAGTAATCGGCGGCAACGGATCTCAGGCTGGCGCGTTGGCTTTGGCGCAGATGGGCGTACCTGTTGTGGGCGTTGCATCGACCATCGACAACGATCTCGCTGGCAGCGAGGTCACAATTGGCGTGGATACCGCGTTGAACATCGCGCTCGAAGCGATTGATCGACTCAAAACAACCGCGTCCTCTCATCAGCGTGCGTTCCTGATTGAGGTCATGGGGCGCAAGTGCGGATATCTGGCCTTAATGGCGGGGATCGCGGGAGGCGCCGAGATCGTCATCATTCCGGAAAGGGAGACATCGCCGGAGGAGATTGCCGGACGGCTGCGCACGGCCTACGAGCGAGGCAAGAAGCACGCGTTGGCTGTTGTCGCGGAGGGCGCGCATTACAACGCCGAGGGACTGAACGCTTGGTTCCGCGAACATTCCGAACGCACTGGCTTCGACCTGCGCACCACCACTCTGGGGCATGTACAGCGCGGCGGTACGCCGACCGCTTTTGACCGATTACTGGCCACCCGTCTCGGTGCGGGAGCAGTGGCGGCATTGGCGCGTGGAGAGCACGGGGTTCTTGTTGGTCTGAACCAGGGCCAGGTGACTACGACGCCTCTGATTCAGGTAGTCGGTGTCCAGAAAATGATCGATCCGGAACTGTTTCGCCTGGCTTCCGTTTTGGAATAGCGATTGACACGACCATAGGAAAGGCTGGTATGAGCACAAATCTCAAAGACCCTGTCTGTGGCATGGTGGTATTGCCTGACACAAGTTTGGCTCTTGTGTATGAGGGCCAGACGATTCGCTTCTGCTCAGAATACTGCCGGGATAGGTTTAAACAGAACCCGAGACGTTATCTGGCCGCCACGGAACGCATCGACGATGACGCAAATGAAGGCCGCCGGATCGCCTATTTCACGATGGAAGTGGCCCTCGATCGTGACATCCCAACGTACTCCGGCGGGCTCGGCGTCCTGGCGGGAGACATGCTGCGCGCGTGCGCTGATCTCCACGTGCCCGCGGTAGGAGTCAGCATGTTGTGGCGCAAGGGATACTTCGAGCAGGTCATCGATCCAGACGGGCGGCAACGGGAGCTACCGGTCAATTTCAAACCCGGACGGCCGCTGCGGCCGCTCGCTCCGCATGTGGAGGTTTCGATCGAAGGCCGCACTGTGTGCGTTCGTGCGTGGCAGTACGATCTCGGAGATGGCGATTTCAGGCTCCCCGTCATTCTGCTGGACACCGACGTAGAGCAGAACAGCGAATACGACCGGAGCCATACGGACCACCTTTACGGCGGTGATAAGAACGACCGGCTGGCGCAAGAAACGATCCTTGGCATCGGCGGCGTGAGAATGCTTCAAGCGCTCGGTTATTGCGGAATCCAGCGTTTCCACATGAACGAGGGTCACGCGAGCCTCCTGGTTCTGGAACTGCTGAAGTGGCAGGGAGGAACAGAACCCACCGATTGGGATTTCGAAGATGTCCGGCAACGGTGCATCTTTACGACGCACACTCCCGTTCCCGCCGGGCATGACCAATTTGACTGGGAATCGGTTGAGCGTGTTGCGGGGCTGCCGGTTTCGGCGGACGTATTCCGAATGCTGGGTGGGCAGGAGAAGCTCAATATGACTCTCCTCGGGCTCAACCTCAGCCGGTATGTGAATGGCGTTGCCCAACGGCACGAGGAGGTGTCGCGCGAAATGTTTCCCGGCTACCCCATCCACCACATCACCAACGGGGTGCATTCCGCGACATGGACCTGCGAGAGCTTCCAGCGGCTCTACGACGAGTACATACCTGACTGGCGCAAAGATCCGGCCATGCTCAGAAAGGCGCTGAACATTCCAAACCAAGAAATCTCAGCCGCGCACACGGAGGCCAAGGCAAGGATGTTTGCTCTCGTGAAGGAGAAAACAGGGCGCACCCTGTCTGACGATGCGCTGACAATTGGATTCGCCCGCAGAGCGACGGCATACAAGCGTGCCGGCCTGGTGTTCTACGATCCAGCACGTCTCGTTCAAATCGCAAGAACCGCCGGACCGTTACAGTTTGTTTTTGCAGGAAAGGCGCATCCTCAGGACAAGGGAGGCAAGCGGGAAATCGAACACATCATCGCGATCGCGCGCGAGATCGGGCAGGACATTCCGGTTGTGTACCTCGAAAACTACGATCTGGCGATGGCAAAGCTGCTGGTGTCCGGCGCGGATTTGTGGCTCAATACACCCGAGCGCCCCATGGAAGCTTCCGGGACTTCGGGCATGAAGGCGGCGCACAATGGAGTGCCCAGCTTCAGCACGCTGGACGGCTGGTGGATAGAAGGCCACATTGAAGGCGTGACCGGCTGGTCGATCGGTTCCTCCGCGACATCGGATCCTCAGGGAGATGCCGAGGATCTGTTGAACAAACTCGAATCGGTGATTCTACCTGCATTTCACTACAACCGTGATCGCTGGATGGATGTCATGCGCCATGCGATCGCGTTGAACGCCTCATACTTCAATACGCATCGTATGGTGCAGCAATATGTCACCAATGCTTATCTCGGATAGCAGGCTTCGGACTGTCGTCCGAGAAATACAAAAGGAGCGAAATTGTGAACCTTCGAATCGGAAACCTGTCGATGATCCTGTTGGCTGTAACCCTCGTGGCGCCTGCCTTTGCGCAGAGCGGCACGGACACCTACAAGGCCAAGTGCGCCACGTGCCACGGAGCAGACGGCCTCGCATCAAGTCCAGTAGGAAAGGCTATGAAGGTTCCGTCCTTCAAGGCGGTGGAATTGGTGAAGGCGTCGGACGCCGAACTCATCGCCGCGACGAAGAGTGGCAGAGGGAAGATGCCCGCATACAACGGGAAGCTGACCGATGCCCAGATCAAGGAAGCGATTGCCTATATACGTACGCTTCAGAAGAAGTAGCGTGATGCGCAGGAATCGCTGTGGCATTTCTGCGCTCTCCCGAGTATTGCGCAAGTGCCCTGCTCGGTGCGAACGACGCAGTTGCCAAGAGGTGTGAATGCACAACTGGTTTGCGCTCGAAGGATCGCCATCGCCTCTCGGCGTTACATGGGTCGAGGACGAGGCAGCATACAACTTTGCCCTTTATTCAAAGCATGCAACCGCAGTCACGCTGTTGCTCTATGCTGAGATCGACCTCGCGACTCCGACGTACGAACACCGGCTCAATCCCCTCATCAACAAGTCGGGCCGTATCTGGCATTGCCGGTTGCGGAAGAACTCCATTCCGGACGCGCGCTACTACGCCTATCAGGTTGCCGGCCCAAAGGAGCCAGAAGAGGGCCATCGCTTCGACTCCCGAAAGATCCTGCTCGATCCCTATGCGCGATGTGTATGTTTTCCGACGCGGTTCAGCCGTACGGCTGCATCCACTCCAGGTTCGAACGCCGGAAGAGCTCCTCTTGGACTCATCGCCTGCGAACCGCACAGCAGTTGGGCAGCGGACCAGATCCGCCTGCATGGTTCTGATCTGGTCATCTACGAGTTGCATGTGCGAGGATTCACCAGGAGAGCAAACTCTGGAGTGGCCACAGCACACCGAGGTACATTTCTCGGCTTAATTGAAAAAATACCCTATTTGAAGGAACTGGGAATCACGGCAGTAGAGTTGCTTCCGGTTATGCAGCAGGATCCAGAGGAAGGAAGCTACTGGGGCTACATGCCCTTGAATTTCTTTTCTCCACATCATGAATATGCCAGCGCAGGCAAGCCATTCGATGCTCTGAACGAATTCCGCACGATGGTCCGAGCCCTGCACGAGGCCGGAATTGAGGTGCTGCTGGATGTCGTGTACAACCACACCGCCGAGGGAAATGAGAGCGGCTCGACCTACAGTTATCGCGGCATCGACAACACAACTTATTACCTCCTCGAATCGGAGCGTCGCCGCTATCGTAATGACAGCGGCACAGGAAACACCTTGAACTGCGCCAACCCCTATGTGCGCAAGATGATTCTCGACAGCATGCGATTCTGGCGGGATGAGATGCATGTCGACGGATTCCGCTTTGATCTGGCGTCAGTTTTTACGAGGAACGAGGATGGGTCGATCAACCTCTCCGATCCGCCGGTCATCGCGGAGATTGGCGCCGCTCCTGAATTAGAGAATCTGCGATTGATCGCGGAAGCGTGGGATCCGGCGACGTATCAACTGGGCCGAAGTTTTCCCGGCATCTCATGGTTGCAATGGAACGGCCAGTTCCGCGACGATGTACGCGCCTTTGTGCGCGGCGACGTAGATATGGTTCCGAAACTGATGTCGCGCATCTACGGAAGCTGCGATCTCTTTCCTGACGATATCGCGAACTCCTATCGGCCCTACCAGAGCGTAAATTTCGTCACCTGTCATGATGGCTTCTGCCTGTACGATCTTGTCTCCTACAACAGGAAGCACAACGAGGCGAATGGCCATGATAACAACGACGGCGCCGATGACAGCCGGAGTTGGAATTGCGGCTGGGAGGGAGATGAGGCGGCTCCCGAATCGGTGCTGGCGCTTCGAAAGCAACAGGTGAAGAACTTCTGCACGTTGCTCTTCTTGTCGAATGGGACGCCCATGTTCTGCGCCGGCGACGAGTTTATGAATACGCAGCGGGGAAACAATAATCCGTACAACCAGGACAATGACCTCACGTGGCTGGACTGGGATCTGCTTGACCAGAACAGCGATACTTTCCGCTTTTTCAGGAATATGATCGCCTTCCGCAAGAACCATCCCTCCATCTCACGCAGCCGGTTCTGGCGTGATGACATCCGATGGCACGGAACAATCGGGGACCCCGACCTCACCCGTGCTTCACATTGTCTGGCGTTCCTTCTCGAAGGCGCGGCCCTCAACGATGCGGACATTTATGTCATGATCAACGGTTCTTCCGAGCCAGTCGAATTTGTTGTGCAGGATATCCGGCCAGAGGAATGGCTTCGCGTGATCGACACGAGCCTGACCGCACCGGAGGATTTCTGCGATCCCGGCTCCGAGGCCCGTATAGATAGTTCCACATGTCGACTGAATCCTCGATCGATTGTTGTCCTTCTTCGCCAATCATGAGCCGCAATGCTTTGGGTAGACCTACCAGACAGCGCGATGCGAAACCGAACTTCGAGGTTGAGGGCCAGGGTCAATTACGGATGTCCTCCTTGTTCGACATAAGTAAGGAATGCTATACATAGGACAGGTCGACCGGCACTTCCCCGAGCTTGCACCCAAGTTGCCGCGGCCCGCAACCCGATGCTCCGGAGATCCATCCTCGTCGCTGTCTCGTTCGCGCTGGCGATCACCCAGACGCTGGCGGTGAATTGCGATCTGCGCTGTGCGCTGATGGGGCAATCCTCAGGAAACCGTAGTTGCGGTCAACATGCGGCGATGCCAATGGGGCACGAACAGATAGATCATTGTCACGGGATGTCCATGCACGCGGGCAATGAAGCCTCTGCAGTGATGAGTGGAAATCGCTGCGAAGCGACTTTCTGCAAGGCGGAGTTGGTAGCAATTATGAAGAGCTCTGCCACGGAAGAATCCCTGTCCCACCCTTCGGCGATAACACTTCCGGCGCCGCTGCCTCTCCCTGGGCGGACCGGTGCCAGTTTTCGCATGAGCGCTCTGTGGAGCGTACATCGAGAGGCAAGGAACGCCCCACTCGACGTGCGTCCGGGCTCTTCCCTCCGTATCTAGCTCAATCTCCTCATCGCGCATTTCTCTGGGCGGGTTTGCTCTCATCCGCCCCGACACCGCGTATCCACCGTTTCTGCCAATTGAGGAGTTCCAATGAGCAGCCGCCGTACCTTCATCCAGAAGGCGCTTGGGCTTGGCGCCAGTGTATTTGCTATGTCAAGGCTGTCGGCCGAACCGTCGAGCCGGCCGGTCTCGCGCAACTCTCGGACCAACAACCGAAATCGAGAAGCAGCCTTCAACATACCCGTCGTCACCACCGATATCGGCGATCTGCCGTTCACAATGGACGGAGACGCCAAAGTCTTTCGGCTGGTTGCCGAGGTCATAAAACAACAAATCCACCCGATGAAGTCCATCAATGTGTGGGGCTTCAATGGCAGTGCGCCTGGACCGACGATTCAAGTGAACCAGGGCGATCATGTGCGCGTTGTCTTCGAGAATCATCTGCCCGAACCCACGTCGCTTCATTGGCATGGCTTTGAGGACACAATCCCCAATGATGGAATGCCGGTCATCAGCCAGCCACCGGTGAAGCCAGGCGGGCGCTTTGTCTATGAATTCGACATTCATCAGGAAGGCACCTACTTCTACCACTCGCATATGGCGATGCAAGAGATGGCAGGTATGCTTGGGGGATTCATCATGCATCCCAGGGAGCCTTACCGCCCGCACTGCGAAAAGGACTTCCTGATTCATTTGCAGGAATACGCGGTCCTTCCCAGCAATACCGTTCCCAACACCATGAACATGGAGTTCAACTGGTTGGTGTTTAACGGAAAAGCCGGCCCGGCTACCACGCCCCTGATCGTGAAATTGGGCGACCGCGTGCGCATCCGGTTCGTGAACCTCGGCATGGACCACCATCCAATGCACCTGCATGGTCATACGTTTTACGTCACAGGCACGGAGGGAGGCCGAATTCCGGAAGGCGCTTGGTGGCCCGGCAACACTGTGCTCGTCGGTGTGGCGCAGGCGCGAGCGGTCGAGTTTGTCGCGAACAATCCTGGCGACTGGATGCTGCACTGTCACTTGCCTCACCACATGATGAACCAGATGTCTTCTGTTGCCGGAAAGATGACACGCACCATGGGCATCCCCGCAGGAGGCGACATGAATACCGGCATGGGTATGCTGCAGGGCGAGCCCGGTGCTCCTCTCGGTGAGGACTACGGCCCCACGCTGGGCCGCGGCTTGGGCGGTGTTGGAAATACCGCTGACACCTCGACGACCAATGGGCCTCTATCGCAACAGAAAGCGATGGAAGCCATGCCGGGGATGCAGCACGAGATGGGGAATATGCAGAGTGACATTGCGAGAAATGCCAATGATGTCCCGAACTTCCCCCAGGATGCGTACATGGAAGGGCCAATGATGGCGATGGATGACGCCGTTGAGCGGCCCGAGAATTACGGCCTGAACCCCGGCTGGAGCGGGTTCATGCAGGGAATGATGACCTTTGTCCGAGTGCTGCCGCCGGAAAAGTACGACGAAGTGATCTCGCGCATGAAGAAAGCCAACCGGCCCCATGATCCCTATGCCGCCATTCTGGAGCGTGCCTAATGCCCAGACAGAGAATGTCAATTCCCATATCGGCGCTTGCGATTGTGATCGCTTTCGGCACGACAGCGTTGGCGCAGAACCCCGGATCTTCCCCCTCGCCGCAGAGCAACTGCATGGAGGGCATGGTCATGCCGGGATGCTCTCAGCCGACCATGAAACAGCAACCAGACTCGAAGCAGATTATGCCCGGCGTGCAGCAGGAGCAGCATGAAATGGGCAATATGCAGATGACCGTGCCTCAGCAGTCGCAGAGTCCGGATACTCATGACGCCATGACGTTGCAGGAACCAGAAGAACCTGAGCACAAGACGGGATTTAACCTCCCTGCGCCGGAACTTCTGAAGGACGTCGCGTCCCGGCCGGCGATGTCTCTCGCGAACTTTCTCGAACTCGCCGACGCGAACAACCCCACCCTCAAAGAAGCCACCGCTCTAGTGCGCCGATCGCAGGAAAAGGCGCGTCAGGTTGGACTTTACCCGAATCCCTCAATTGGATATCAAGGGGAGCAGATCCGTGGCGGTTCTTATGGGGGCGGCGAGCAAGGCGGCTTCGTTCAGCAGACTATTGTTCTGGGCGGCAAGCTGGGACTCCGGCGCAACATTCACGAGCAGGAGATGCGATCCGAGCAGGTCGGCGTCGAAGAGCAAACCTATCGGGTCCATGGCGACGTGCAACAGGCATTTTACGATGCCCTGGCTGCGCTAACCACGGTACATCTACGCCAGCAGTTACTTGGCCTGGCGCTCGACGCGGTAGAAACTGTTCATCAGCTGGCCAATGTAGGGCAGGCAGATGCGCCGGACATCCTTCAGACGGAGGTCGAGGCGGAGCAGGCGAAGGTTGATTACAGCACGGCGCAGCGGCACTATCTGGAGACCTTCCACGTTCTGGCTACACTTGCAGGGAAAGGTGATCTTCCCATTAGCCCGCTTGAGGGCGATCTGGAGAAGACGCCCGAACTTAATACGGAACAGATGGTGGAATCGGTCGTTGCCGAAAGCCCCACAATAAAACGCACCCGCCAGGAGATTGTGGTTGCCGAAGCGCGCCTCAAGGACGCGAAACGCGAGTCCATTCCGGATCTGCAGTTGCGGGCCGGCGAACAGTACAACGGAGAACAGGTCAGCGAAAACCCGTTCAAGCCGGCAGGAGCGCAGAGTTTTGCAAGCGCCAGCATCAATCTTCCTCTGTGGAACCGCAACCAGGGCAACGTACAAGCGGCCAGGGCTGAAATCGAACGCGCTGAACAAGATCTTGCTCGCGAACAGCTTTCGCTTCGTCAACAAGCAGTTCCACTAGCACAATCGTATGAATCCGCGAAGTTCGAGGCGGACCGCTACAAGACACAGCTCATTCCGCGCGCCACAAGGGCATACGAACTGTATCTGAAAAAGTACCAGAGCATGGCGCAGGCCTACCCTCAGGTGCTTGTCTCCCAGCGCACGCTGTTCCAATTGCGGGTCAGCTATGTCATGGCTCTGCATGAGGAATGGCATAACGCAATTGCACTCCAAAACTACATGCTGAGCGGCGGGCTCCATGCTCCGGTATCGAGCGACACGCCAAGCACAACCATCAACCTTCCCAATGCCGGCGGGGCACAGGAGTGAATGAGATGAGACGGAGACGCAAAATCTCGCTTTCTGCGATCGCCTTGTTTGCGGTCTTATCCTGTCTCTTTCTGATGGGCCGCATGATCCACCGTGGATTCAGTACAAGAGACCAGCCGGGTGCCATAGAGTCCTCGCTTGCGATCGCCATGCGGGACGCAGCAGTACCTTCGCGCTACAAGGCCATGAAAAACCCTGTAGCAGTCACTCCCGACATCATCCATGATGGCATGGAGCATTGGGCCGACCACTGCGCCACTTGCCATGCGAATAATGGTAGTGGCGACACCATGCTTGGAAGGACCATGTACCCTCGTCCGCCGGACATGCGCAAAACGGAGACTCAGGAGAGGTCCGACGGCGAACTGTACTGGACCATCAAGAATGGCGTGAGGCTGAGCGGAATGCCTGCATTCGGCGCTCCAGGCGATGACGATCTGGACAGTTGGAAGCTGGTCGCCTTCATTCGCCATCTTCCTTCGCTTTCTCAAAGCGAGCAGATGGAGATGGAAAAGATGAACCCGAAGTCGCCGCAGGAAATGGAAGAGGAGCAGGAAGAAGAGAATTTCCTGAACGGGAGCCCCCCTCGTTCGCAACCACAACCTATGCACCACCACGGAAAGGAAATGCCATGAATCGTCGAGTTCTGATCGCAGCTTTGTTGGTTTCCACTGTATCCCTGATGGCAAATGCGCATGAAGGCATGATCCATGTCATGGGAACCGTTTCAGCCTTAACAGACAAATCTGCCACCGTCCAGACCACGGACAAGAAGACCGTCGAGGTCGTTCTCAGCGATGCCACGACCTATGAAAGAGCTGGAAAACCTGCCGCGCGAACCGACTTGAAAGTTGGTTATCGAGTCGTCATCCATGCGGTGAGGGTGAAGGGTGTTCTTCAAGCTCACAGTGTGAGCTTCAGCGAGGCCTCCTTGTCTCATTGATTCGTTTTTGTCGAACCGGGCGCTTGGGTCGTCTGAAGAGGGTGCTCAAACGACTGAGGTCTTTACGATGACAATCTTGCCAAAACGAATCTGGTCCGGTAAATCCGAAAGGCCGACAAGGCTTCACCACGCTAGACGATGAATAGCCAACCTTGAGCGGAAACGCATTCGAATCCTAAATCGTGTCGATCGCTCTTCGCGTTCGGTGTGCTCCATTCGACGCTGCAGGAAAGCTGAATTGTTCGGGCAAAGCGTCCAACTGCCCTCCTGCGCGTGAGGTCCTCCGCGTGATTGAGGATTGACTAACCTCGCCAAGGAAACGGAGCCGGGTTGGACTTGTGGGCAGCGACGAGGTCATAAAACGTCACCGAGGCGGCATCGCGATGTGTCGGCGAAGCTCATGCGGCATTGCGCGTTTCCAAGGCGGCCTGTATCTCCTCACTGAGCTTGCTCTTGACACGCGCTGCGTCGCCCCAGAAGGGTATGCGAACGCAGTCGACCTCCAGCAGTTCGGCCTCAGGGTCATATTTCCACTGGATCGTCACTCCATCCTTCACGGCTTCGCCCGCCGGAGAAATCACCCGAATACCGCGATCTGGCGCCTTCTTCCTCAACCGCTTGAACAGAGAGCGGGCAATTCCTCAGGAAAATCGCCTAAAAGAAGCCGTCGCTGCGCGTTTTGAGCGTTATGAGAATCGCCTGAACGAACTCCGCGACCGATCTCGTAAACCGGCGGTCCGCGGAACATCAGGAAGGAACATTGCGCCCAAGTTATTTCAGGCCAAGATTCTGAAGATGCCGTACAGAAAGCTTGGATTGCCGAACAAACGTCAGGCCTACGAATCCTCCCTGATTGGTATTATGTCGTTCGGAATCATCTAGATACGGAACGCCTACACCCATGAGAAACATCGAGTACCCGATCTCACACCTGACGAGGCATTGGAACAATGGAACTGTTGTTTGCAGCCAGTTATCTGCTCCGGATGGTCGAGTACGGTTCGGGAACTCCACGCTGACATCCGGTCGATATGAGAATGGACAAAGAAGGACCCTGAACGGAAGGCCAAAGATATGCGAGGGATGATAGAGGTGGCAGTCCTGTCGTGCCACATGCGCATTGTGGGCAAACCCAGGCTCCGGGCACAGACCAATTGCACGCCGATAATGGACCTCGACTTTGCAAACCGGGCATTCATACGCGCGGTTTCGATCCGTCCGCCGAACCTGGTCGGCTTGGACGACGCGCTTCGTTCGCCGGTCGATCGCATATTGCATAGGTAGAAACAGGACACATCTCGACCGGCCAGAACCCTGCATTTTCTTTGACTTACTGGCGCCGACTTCAAGCAACGCGCAGGTGTGTTCCTCGCCTGACTTCGGCCCCGGGCACCATCTCACTCTGAGCCACTGCCGCCTTGATGGCGTCGTTGTCCGGCCGAGTCTCCTGGATCGAAGATTCGAGAGCCTTCGCAAGTTCTTCAGGAAGCAGGGACAGCACCGTTTCCCAGATCACGCCGGCGACGCGCGCTTCGATCCTGCAGTAGCACTTCGGCACTGCGGCCTGGTCGGTGATCCGCACGGAGTCCTGGCTATTCTTCTGGGCGCGCAAGGTAAACTGCTGGCCCTCGATTTTCTTCAGATCCCGGCTAAGCAGGTAATAGAGCACCATATTCTTGGTGCGCTCCACCGTGCCTGCCGCTGCGCGCGCCCGGTCGCCCAGACGTGCGGCCTCGCTCCGGCAAAACTGTTCACGCGCCTCCATCATGCGCACAAAGCGGCCGATCCGATCCACTTTCTCGCCATGCGCTGCGCAGAATTCCTGGAAGCGTGCAAACAATTCCTCGGACGGCTCACCTTCTGACTCAATCTGTCCCTCAATCTCCTCCAGGAGGCCGTCCAATTCCGTATCAATTTCGAACAACGAATTCGCTTCGGCAATCGAAGCCATGTCCGCCACTCCTTCTATTGGTTTCCGTTGGTTTATTGCGCGGTTCACGCTGCGGCTTTCTCCCTCAACCAAAGGGCGCGTGCAGCTTGATACGCGAGTGAATCAGCTCGGGTCTGGTCGCGATGGCCGTTGTGGCCCTTGAGCCACACCCACTGCACTGCGTGCTTCGCATTCAGTACGGTGAGTTCGGTCCACAATTGGCGGTGCTGGATTCGGCTGCCTCGACGGTTTAGCCAACCCTCCCGCTCCCACTTGAGCACGAAGCCGCTCATTCCGTAGATCAGGTATTGGGAATCCGAGTGCAACTCGATGTGCACAGCGAGCGGAAGCGAGCGAAGGGCCTCGATGGCAGCGACAAGTTCCATTTCTGATACTGTCGTTCTGTCACATCCGCCGGACATCTCCCATCGCCGACTCCCGTTCATCAAGACGGCACCCCATCCTCCAGGGCCGGGGTTGCCGATTGTGGAACCATCCGTAAACACGCGATATATCCGGTTCACACAGGGCCTCCTGATCCTCACTTCGGTCGCGCGAGGATTTGTCGTGAATGTTTGGGTTAATCGAAGGCCGCTGACATAGCTATACGCAATGAGCGGCGAAGCCCTCGCGATTATGCAGCCTGCATAGCAATGACTTCGCCGAAGGGCGCCTTGTGGCTTCCTGTCGAAGCCCAAAGGACGGGATAGGGTGGAGCGGACGGTGGGAATGATCCGTAGAGGTCAGTCAAAAAGACCAGGGGCTGCGGCCGGATGCTTCTCTCTTCGAGCCATTCGAAGCACGGACCAAACTCCGTACCTCCTCCGCCGACTGGGTTGAGTTTAATGCGTTGTCCCGCTTCGTAGGTCTCCACTTTCTGAACCACTGCGTCGAAGTAGAGAACGTAAACACGCTCCGGCCGTTGGCCTTCGAGAATCGAACGCACTTCGGCTTCAAACAGCCGCAATTGTCGCGCGCTGACTGAGCCGGAGCAGTCGACGGCGATCGCGATCTCGCCTACACCCTCGCGTACCACTCCCGGCAGATAGATGCCTGCCCAGACGTGGCGGCGGTTGGGGCGCATCCATCTGTAGTCCGCTGGAATCGTGTCGGACCACGATCTGCGCAGCAGTTCGCGCCAGTCGATAGCGGCCTCTGCCGCTCCTTCCAGAGCCCGGTTGAGACCGGCTGGAACCTTACCCGCATGTTTGGCAATCGTCGCCGCCTGTTTGACAGCGATATTCCACTCCCGGACCTGTTCCTCAATGCTGGGAGTATTGTTGTCGAGCACAGGCGCATCGAGAACTTGGCCGATTCCGCCATCGGTCATGGGAGCAGATGGTTCATTCGCTTTGCAGGTGAGCGGATGCTCAGCGTTCGATCCCTCCCCTCCAGACACGCTCTCTTGGTCATCACTGCCAGAATCTTGCGAGGCCTCCGATTCAAGCAGGTTATAGATCTGCTCCGCACTCATTCCGCGAAAGCGGTTGTCGAGAAGGACTCCCTCGGGCAGGTTGAGTCCGGCATCAATAAGCAAAGGGTTGATGGCGTAGTCGCATGCCATATTCCATCGTTTTGGATTGCGCCCCGAGCGCCGGACGTGATGGTGCAGTGCCGGATGCATGACCTCATGAGCCAGTGTTCCGGCCAGGGTCGCCGCATTGAGGGTTTCAACGAAATCAGGATTGTAGTAGAGGGACTCGCCATCGGTGGCCATCGTCTGAATGGACCGGCACTCGCTATCCTTCAATCGAAAGAGGAGCGCGCCGAAGAAGGGGTGGTCGAGCACCAGAGCGGTGCGCGCCTTCTCAATACGGCGCGAGGTTGGTGTCTCAATTCTCATACTGTCGCGGGCGCCTCCATGAACGCGGACATCCGGGTGAAGATGTCATCGGCGGTTGGGCCAACAACGGTTTCCGACCCTTCTCTGCCGCGCAACACGTCGTCCATCTGGGCAACGATATTGGCGGCGTCGGCCGCCGTCGTGACGCGCAGGAGATCGTGTTTCTTGAGGTCCTGCGCAGAGTAGTTGCAAAGCCGCTCTTTGATCTGGTCCGCAAAGCGGTTCAGGTCAGCATCGCCATTGACGTTGAGTCGGGGCAATATCTCCACGATGTCGAGCACATTAGTGACCAGCGATCCGTGAAAGCGCGATTCCGGTTCGTTCAGCCGGTCGACCATGTGCGCGACGGCTTCCCGAACCCGCCTCCACAAGTCCTCGGTCCCGCGTGACAGCGACTCGCGGACATTCGCATCAATCTCGCGCGAAACCCGCGCATGTTCTTCGGCCGACATCTGAACGCGGAAGTCCGCGCCGGTTGGGATGGGTAGGATTTCCACTTTCAAGCCAAACTTCGTCCGCAGCTTTTCGGCGACCGGGTAGTCTTCCTCCCGGAAGAGGCCGTTCAATTCTGGCTTCACCTGCTCAATGTATTGCGGATAAACCCGAAGAAAACTCTCAACCCCCTGTTCGAAAGTCGCTTCGAACTCACGCATGCGCGCCATGAGATCGAAGTAGAAATTCGCCGGGAGGAGACGGAACCCTTCATCCGACCAGGGCAGCGTGATCCTGTAGAAGTACTGCCGGATCTGTCCGGCGAGCGTACGCAGCTCATCCAGCTTGTCTGCGCCACGCAGCAGTTGCTTGTTGTAGCGTCCCGCGCCCTGGTGTGCACCGTGTTGATCGGCGACATCGCGGCTGACCTTTCGGTCGTGTTTGACGGCCGTCCAAATGCTGATGTGGACGGCAGCGAGCATTGCCCGTTCCGTAATCATTGGATGACCTCCCGGTATTCCACTCCGAAGCGCACAAACTCCGGCGTGTGGGTGATAGCGGTGTCCCGCGCCGCCGCATCGCGCATAGCCATCACCCGCATCTCAGTTGGCATCCGCTCGAGATACGCGATTCCTCTCCCTACCGAGGTGTCGCTCAAGGCCCTGCCCAGGGCGGTAGCAATGGCGATTTGCGCAGAAGGCTCCGTAGGAAGCGGCGTCGTCGTGGGGTTCAGAAGGATTTCGTCGATCGAAGGCAACTGGCGAAACAGCCGAATGAAAGCGACAAGTTCCGAAGCCGCTGCCGGCCCCACCGTTCCATCCAGGAGCTGCGCCTCAAACTCGCTGGCCCCCGAGAGAAACTGCGTCTTCTGACGACGGGCGATACCGCAAAGCACCTGTGAGGCCATCTCCCATGAACGCGGAGTGGGCCACGCGTTAGCGTCCGACGTCGCGTCTGCCGTATGCAGAAGCTCAGGCTTGAAGCGCAGGAAGGCAATGATTTCAGGGCGGACTTGGGCCTTCACCGCCCAACGGCACCAGTCGTCGAGATTCGGTTCAAGGTCCAAATGCACGAATCGGTTGCGCAACGGTCGCGGCATGGCGAAATGGACGCCACGCTCCGATGCCGGATTGCCGGCGGCGATGACAACCCAGCCGTCGGGCAGCACATACTCGCCGAGCTTGCGATCAAGCACCAACTGATAGCAGCCCGCCTGGGTCATCTGCGGCGCAGAGGTCAGTTCATCGAGAAAGAGAATGCCTTTACCTGTGGTGGGAAGGAACCTGGGCGGCACCCATTCGGTATGGTCTGCGGCGATCCGCGGCAGACCCCGAAGATCGACCGGGTCAAGCTGCACGGCCCGCACGTCGAGAAAGTCGTAGTCGAGATCGTTGGCAACCTGAGCAACGATCTGTGACTTTCCGACGCCGCAAGCGCCCCAGATGTGCAGGGGCACACATTCGCTGATCAGCGCGTGAAGCGCCTCATGGAGCTTCGATGGTTTCATGAAGTGACCTCGATTAATTTGAGTTGTGTGGGAAAGAACTTCTGCTCAGGTGCGATAGCGGGCTGGAATTTGGCGAACTTCTGGATCGGACGATCAGCCCGGAACGCGCAATTTGAACCCGATATGGGCTAAATGAGCGCCTCGGGCTATCGTCAACCCAGGACCATGCCCAGGCAGATCGGCGAAGACCGGCCGACTTGCCGTTACAAATGTGGGGCATGCTCTGCAAGCAACTGATTTATAGGATGATGATCAGTTTTATGCACTAGATTTCCCGTCCGCTGAAAATGATGCAACACGACGTAGCTGCCTGCCCTAACGGCCGCCAGTTCAAGCGCTGCCGCATCTGCTTCCGGGAGGCGTTGCGAAGCCGCCAAAGCAAAACTCGTCGCGCACAGCCGGCCGCGAATCCTCAGGATCAAAGAGCGAGCCAGCCAGGAAGCCGAAAGCTCAGCCTTTGTTTGGCTGACGCCCTCTCTGAGGATGCAGCAATTCTCCAGCGAGCTTGGCGATCATTGCTCTCATGTGCGCCTTCCAAATACCGTTTCGGAAGGATGCTGGGTATCCCCGCTTAAACGCCCGCAGTACGCCCGCAGCCGTACTCTATCTACCCAAGGGTCAATGTGATACACTTCGTTTCCGATTTCAAAGCACGTGCGCTACGGCGCGTAAACCATGCCAGGGAACAGAGTGGTTGGCGTGGATTCTGCCCAGGATTTTGGTCGCACACTTGCTGAGCGGCGCTGTGCGCCCCTTCGGCCGGACTGTAGCCGAACGAGAGGCTCATGCAGTTGCCATCCGACAACCCGGGGCCCCAGTCGCCTGATTTTTCAGCGAAGGAGTCGGGACTTGGCTACTTGTACCAAGCGCGGTATGCTCTCTGGCTGCTCTTGGACGGTCCCGAAGAGCGGGAACTTGTCATCGAGGGTCTGGACGATATTGTTCTTGGCCAGGATGGCACGCCGCTCGACCTCTTGCAGACCAAACATAATGTCGTTCCAGCGCGGCTGACTGACGCATCTCCACAACTCTGGAAGACCGTCCGCATCTGGAGCACGCACATCAGGGACGGGCGCGTTCAGGTACCGCCCACGACGCTAACCCTCGTCACCACTGCGGAAGCACCGGCCGGGTCGATCGCGTATTCGCTGCGGCCGGGTCTGGGAAGGGATTGCACTACTGCACTCGATAAGTTGAAGGAGATTGCAGCCAATTCGAGCAACAACGATCTCAAGACTGCGTTCGCCGCATTCAGCGATCTGACGCAGGAACAGCAACTTCAGTTGGTTGAGGCAGTTCACATTTTGGACAGTTCACCGGGCATCTCGGATATTGGCGTCATTATCCGGGATCGGATTCGTGCTGCCGTAGACCGGCAAAACCGAGATGCACTGTACGAACGACTGGAGGGCTGGTGGTTCGGAAAAGTCGTTGAACAACTGAGATCAAACGGTCTGTTGCCGATTGCCGGCTTTGAGGTCTACGACAAGCTGCGGGCCATAGCAGAGCAGTTTGGGCCGAACGCATTGCCGATCGATTACCTGGACGCAAAGCCGAACAGCATCGATCCGCAGGCGGACAGCCGGATGTTTGTCCAACAGCTGCGTGTGATTGATGTTGGAATACCTCGAATCGAGAAGGCAATACTCGATTA
Source organism: Acidobacteriota bacterium (assembly GCA_021813745.1). Taxonomy (GTDB): domain Bacteria; phylum Acidobacteriota; class Terriglobia; order Terriglobales; family Acidobacteriaceae; genus Telmatobacter. The sequence continues at coordinate 19,063 of JAKAJO010000003.1, read as the reverse complement.
CTATCGGGCCTTTGAACAGCGTTCACGATGGGCGCGTGAGGAGTTGCTGGTTGGCGATGAAGTGGAATCCTACGAGCGCCGATTGATCGACGAGTGGGAGCGATTCGCGGCGGCGATCAGCGATGAACTGCCGCCAACCGTAAGTGAAATGGAGTTGAAGAAGGTTGGCCGCCAGATCTTCAATTGGATGGAGCAGACCGCGGACCTGAGAATTCGTCCCAACGTGACGGAACCCTATGTCATGCGGGGGAGCTTCCATATCCTTGCGAATAAACCCGCACCCAGTGTGTGGTGGCACCCAAAGTTTCTGGAACGGGTATCTGAGATTCTCACAGAACCGGAGGTGACCTCATGAAGCCCTGGAGTGAGCGGCCACCCGAGGTCGCGCATCTTTTCAACCCCGCCTTCTGCGCGCTGCTTCTACGCGAGGCCGTCCGGGGATTTGCCGAGGTAAGTCCTTCTGGAATGCCTCATCCCCTCGTGTTTCTCCTCCTTCCGATCGTTCTGCACAAAACGACCAGAGAATCGCTTCCCAGTTCAATCGCAACCAAGATGCATCCCTGGTTGCAGGAGCACCAGGAAGCCCGGATTGGTTTCTGCGAACGTTGCGCGGCCGTCTCAGGTCACACGCGCGAAGCCATTATCTTTGCCATGAATGCCCAAATGGTAACGCTGTCCGACTTCGGCTCGATGCAGGCTCCCCGTTTGCGGCTTAAACAACTTACCTGGCCCGGCAACTCGGAATCGGCAACATGCCGGAAACGAGCTTATTTTGTGGGTCGGTGGCTGGCTTCGGCCGGCGATAATGCCACGATTTTCGCAATGTGGGGTGTCCGTCCATGAGCATGCAGATCCGTTCCATTGTTCTCTACAACCATTCGGGTGCGATGCGTGAGCTTTCGTTCCAACTCGGAAGCGTCAATATCATCACAGGAAGGTCGTTGACAGGCAAATCGGCGATCGTTGACATCATTGACTACTGTATGGGTCGATCCACCTTCAACATTCCGGAAGGAGTGATTCGGGACGCTGTGGCTTGGTATGGCGTCATTTTCAAAATCGGCGACAATACCGAAGTACTTGTCGCCAAACCCGCGCCCGCCGCAAATGCAGCCAGCCAGAGCCAGGTTTACTACGAGGTCGGTTCATCGCTGGTAGTGCCTCCTTTCTCCAAATTGGCTCCAAACTCGAATGATGAAGCAGTTATCGCGGATATGTCCGGCCGTCTCGGGATCGTTCCAAATCTGCATACGCCGCCCGCAGGTCAATCGCGCGATGAACTGGAAGCTACGATTCGGCACACCATCTACTATCTTTTCCAGACTCAGGGGCTCATCGCTAACAAGGATCTGCTGTTTCACCGGCAGCAGGAGCAGATGATGCCACAGACTATCAAGGACACGTTGCCTTATTTCCTAGGGGCGATTAACTCTGAACGAGTTCGGCTGGAACACGAACTGCGTCTTGCGAAGAGAACTCTGAAGTTGGCGTCGCGAGATTTGGACGAAACCAGTTCGATCGCCACCGACAAACTGAGGCGTGGGCAGAGCCTTATCACCGAAGCGCAACAAGTCGGGATAGTAAGAACCGATGTGGTCGCGGAGAGCACCGAGGACGTTCTCGGATTGCTCAAGAATGTTCTAACTTGGTCACCTGCTGCCGCTCCGCTCGTTGAGGAAGACAGGCTCGCCACTCTCCGCAATCTCGCAGACTCAAGGCGCGCAAGTTTTAAGCATTTGCAAAGACAAATCGAGGCGGCCGAGACATTCCAACGCGACGCGCAGGCCTATGCGGGCGAAGCGGGCGAACAGGTCATGCGCCTCAATTCGATCGGGCTTTTTGAAGGTGCCGCGGAATCCCATCGATGCCCGATTTGCTCATCGGATCTTCCTGCCGAGGTTCCGACTGTGACCGCATTGAATGATAGTCTTCGGCGTTTGGATGCCGATCTCCAACAGGTAGAGGGTGAACGCCCAAGGCTGAGAGAGTACATTGACAATCTGCGAACCGATCGCGAGGAAGCAAGGCAACAGCTCACAGAAGCGGAATTCGGATTAGAAGCGGCCCTGGCGGAGCAGGAGGCAGCAGAAGAGTTCCGGAATGCGAATGCGAGAGCGGCGCGCGTGGTGGGGCGCGTAAGTCTGTATGTCGAAACTGTTCATCTGGTGGACGAGCGTGAAACGCTACAGAAGGCCGTGAAGCAGGCACAGGCCGAGGTTGATCGCGTCCAGGCGTTGCTTGGCGCAGATGAGGAGCAGGACTTTGTTCTCTCGATCTTGAATCGTATAGGATCGCAGATGACAAAATGGGCGGAGTTACTACACCTTGAGCATAATGCGCCGTATCGTCTGGACATTAACAACTTGACTGTGGTTGCCGACCGTCCTGGGCGTCCGATCCCGATGTACAGGATGGGGGGCGGCAAGAACTGGTTGGGATGCCATCTCTTGGCGCTTCTCGCGCTGCATGAACATTTCGTGCAGGATAAGCGCCCAGTGCCTGGGTTCATTGTTCTTGACCAGCCGACTCAGGTCTATTTTCCATCAATGCAGGAATACGTCGCGCTTTCAGGAACGACTAAGGAAACGCTTGATTCCGACGCAGACCTGGATGCCGTCAGGAGGATGTTCGATCTTGTGTTTTCAGTCTGCAACGATCTCACGCCTAATTTTCAGATAATTGTTCTCGAACACGCCAATCTTCCCGATCAACGCTACCAACAAGCTGTCTTGGAACAGCCGTGGAGCGGAATTGGAGACCTTGCTCTCATTCCCGAGAGCTGGAAATAACGCGCGACCGGACATTGCCCGGTCTGAGATATAGCTCGACTAGGGTTCGAGCTTAAGCGGCCTCGTCAAAGTCGTCAATCTCATCCGCAGGCTCTTCCTCTGCGGCTCCGGCAAGAATCTCCTCCTCTTCGTCCGCATCCGACGCGGAAAAGGGAGTTGACTCTGGCGCCTGTCCAATGTCAAAGAGGCTGGCATTGCGAGCCGGCTCCGGTTTCCTGGGCTCGGCGTGCTTGGGTGCCGCGTCCCCTGGCTTCCTTGTCTCAGCCGCCGGCGGTTCGGTCTGGACCGGCGCATTTTTCGGTGCGGCCTTCGACCGGGCCTCCGCTTTTGCAGCCTTGGCTGCCACCGCCATCTGTTCCTTGGCGGATTCGAGCGTGTTCCTCAATTCGAGATGGGCGCCAACAAACTGGACCAGCGCGGAAGGCAACTCGGCGTCAAGACCTTCAGCCGTGCCAGCCACGCTGAGCGGAGTGGTGAGCGCGTCGTTTTCGCTTTCGTTGAGCTTGCGGGGAATGACGTTGACGCGGATGGTGTCATCCTCCAAACGCGTCAGGATCATGACAACGGTCCTCTGCCGGAGCAGCGGACCCAGTTCTTTGAACATGGATGCACCTTCCTGTGAGAATGAAACTGTAAATTGGATGGTTATTATTCGGGGTCGTCCCAGTGCTGGGTGTATCTCGCTCCCAGAACAAGGGACTTTGCAAGAGCCTCACTGTCGTTTTCTCTCTTCCAGAGCAGTGAGTAGACCGTGTTTACGGCCGCTTTCATGATCCCCTTCATCTCCTCATCGGAGATGCGGGAATAAGCACTGTCGGCACTGCAGGTCGGACAGACCATTCCCGCGTGCAGATCCTCGATGGGACCATTTCGGAATGCCAGCGCAACGATCATCTTGGCTTCGAGAGCCAGCACCGGATCGGCGGAAGATTTCTTCATGGTCCACCTGTATGCGAGACATTATCTCCGCTTCTTGCGTGCGGCCAATGAAGTTCTGTGAGTGCGCCTCTGTATCTTTTTCCAGAGATCAGGATCTACCCCCAATACACTCGTCCGACCTGTTGAAGCGTTGTAGAAGGCTCCGTGATGGGTGAGGACACCGTAGCGAAAGAGGCGCGCGAGCATCGCCAGCGCACTTGTCGCCAACACCTGATTGATGAATGGCTCCTGCCGTTCGAGCGCCTCCGCCGCGCTGCAACTGGGCAGCGGGTCCTCGCCTGCTTCCGTATCCGCAATCTCCGGATAGAGCTCCGCAACGGTTCGCAGCCGGACCGCGCTGCGGTGGTTTGCGGAGTTCAACGGTTGGCCGAGCACAAACTGACCGCTGCTCGCGTTGTTGCCGAGGTCGAGCCAGTAGACGGTGCTGTCATTCGCTCGGGTGACTGCCGACAGGATGGCCTGCCGCGCCGCCCGCGTATCGACACAGCCGATAATCAGGTGAGGACCTGCCGAATTGTTTCTCAGCGAATCCTTATGAAAATGCTCGGGGTGCGCCTGCCACCTCAGGCCCCAGAAGAGATTGACGCGGTTGATCAAGACGACTGCCTTGTTCAGTCCGACATCGGCCGATGCAAACGGCTGGCGGATACAGTTGGTTTCAGAGACAAGATCTCCGTCCACCAACATCACGTGGAGACCCCCGGCATGGCCCCACACTTTCATCGCCTGGTGGAGATAGGGTAGGCCGAGCAGCACTGCGCTGCCGTTGCCTCCCGCGCCGACAATCAGCACGCGGAGCGGTTGCCCTCTGCGGCACAGTGATTTCGAGAGAGTGTGTTCATTGATCATGACCGTGCCTCTTCCTGGACAAGAACTCCCCTACCTTTTCCGGCAATTCGATCAGTGAGTCAATCGGAAACTCCTCGTTACCGGCGAGTTCCTTCCAAAGTCCCTCGAAGCCGCCAGCATGTCGCGTGAGCCTCCCCACGTTGCCGTGCGTGAACTCGCTTTCATAGAAGCTCTGTTCCCACTGGGGAATGGAGGCGACGGTGGAAGCATCGGGAGCCCGCATCGATCCAAGGCAGACGTTCCCTGTGTCGTACACATTCCAGTAGGGAGCAACACAAAGCTTGGTATCTGCCGCGGGGCGGCGATTCTCCTTGAGCGCCCGGATCGAGAGCGAGTGATCCATCGCCAGCCAGACAAGAGCGGGTTGCGGGAAGATCGCGCCATTCATTCCGGCCATGTCACCTTGCGTCGTTCCGAAGAACATCTGGCGCTTCTGAGCCGGCGTCCACCACGCAATCAACCGTTCGGTGCGCGCGATCACGTTTTCTGGAAGAAATTCGACCGCGACTCGGCCTCCCAGGGCCTGGACCAGCGCGTGAACAAACTCGATGGTTAACGGTTTCGCCGGACCCAGTGTCGGTTGCTTGGCGCGATTCTCTGCGTTCACTTTGTGGTGGGTGATGAACGTATTTCCGAAGCTGCCGTTTTGGTGTTCCGTCGACCGGTAGATCAGCAAGGCATCATGCAGCGCGAAGTGATGGTTCTGTCCGATGCTCACGTTGACCTGCATGCTTCTCCTCCATCTCGTTGAGCAGAGTAATCAGACCGGCCAGTTCCATGTTGACCCTGAGAAAGATCGCCATCGTGCGAATTGCCGCGTCGAACTCGTCACCGACCTCTGACCGAAAGCAGACCGCGCACGAGGGCTCATTGGTGGTCTCGTTATAGCGTTCAGACTCATGATCGAAGCAGGCCTGAACCGCATCGTTCTCACGGAAGACCAGCAAGAGGCTCGGCACCGGCGGGTCGTCGTACTCCCCCTCGAAGCGCATGACCTGGCCCTTCAACCGCGACAACCGATGAAGCGTCAGCAGTTTCTGAATCCATATAGAGTGCGGACCATGCAGATGCTTTCGTAGCAGCCTCCGTGCGCTGGGATATGTCCAGTCCTTCGCGGTCCTAACGGGTTCCGGGATCGCCTCATCGACCGCCGGGAACTCGTAAGCATCCCGGCTCTCGGGCTCGTCCTGCTCCATCCACTCATGCAGCTGTTCGTTGTAGCACTCGGCGTCCGTGTGGTCGTAGATTCGTATCCAGCGATAGAGTGAGCTCCGCAGCAGGAAGTAAAACGCCGCTCCGAGGAATCGCTCCTGCTCTTCGAGCGCCTCCAGCGCGGCTCCGATCTTGAGGTAGCCGCAGGCCTGGAGTTCGAAGATGGCCATCAGCTTGCCGTCCCCAAGAACTCCACCTCGCCAATATCCTGTTCCAAGGTCGTCCCTGACTTCAAAGCAATAGTCGATCTTGTCCTTAAGCGCGCCGCCGGAGAACTCTTCAATGAGCCTCTGAATGGCAGTTCGCGCGAAGACCACGCCGACCTCGCCGCTTTCTTTCCAAAGCTTCGCGTCGGCGAGATTCCGCTCCACCAACTCCAGGCAAAGTCGGTAAAGGCGCTCGCCGTTTGTCTCCAGGCGATAGTTTGCGGGGATGCGGCGGAGCGATGGTAGGGTTTCACCGCAACCCTGTCCCAGCAGCGCTATATCAGTGGCGGCAGCAGTTCGCTCGGGGCTTCGAGAACCGGCATCGTGCCGGACGACGATCTCCTGGCCGCTTCCGCGACGGCGTGGGCCAGGCTTTGTGACTCTTCGCATTTCAAATGCCTCGCGACGAGCCGGTCGGCTCTTTTCGGTGGCTTGCACTCAAGCCGGCGGAACTCCGCGAGCAACTGGATCTGATCGGCTTTGCTGTTCTTCATGATGTGCCGCCTTGTTTCGATGATTAGGGTAGCGACCAACTCCCTTGCAAAGCAGGCGCCAAAAAGGAGCGCGGCAGAAGATCGCAACGGGGCGCTGCTTGGAGTCTCAGGATCAGCCCTTGCTGCCGATGGCCCTGCTAAACGTGTAGCGAAGGGTGTCTCCGGTGTCGTCCGGCCCCGTCAGTGATGCCGTGGCAATTTCGGGGTAGGACGACGTCAGCAATTCTCTCACTTGTTCGACGGTCAAGTTGGGCGCGGGATCGGGGATGCGGGTCCCGTTGTAGAAGAACTCGCGGTGCAGGGCTTTCACAGTCAGACTGCTCATGAATCATCATCTCCGGGGTGGATTTGGGCTGTACATGGAATGTGGAGCGTGCGGGGTGCAGGCGAGACGGAGCCCTGCGTTTGGCCCACGTTGCAGACCAATTCCGGAAGCCGTCTGAGCGTATTCTTGGCCAGATGCCCAAGAGGCGGTGTGCCAGCCGAGATGGCCAATCACCGGGTTGGTGGTCTGTGCGTGGGTTGGCGATTTGCCGCGAATCGACGATCGAGTCCAGGAGGCCTAACGGGGACAGCGAACTGCATGGCGCTAGTAACGAATGCTGTGGCCGATCCAAGTGCGATTATGATGAGGTTGCCATGAAATGTGAAGAATGTGACGGCACGAATGATGATGGAGATCGTTACTGCTCCGAATGCGGCGCCTATCTAGCAGTTGAACCGGGACCAGCTCACAAGGACCTCTTGCAGCTCTCGCAAACAGACCTCCTCACAACAGTTGCATCTGGCCTCCCCCTGATCTGGGAAAATGCCTCCAGTCTCTGGGAAGAGGCCGCCGAAATGTCACGGATCGGCGCTCGCCGTGGCTCATGCATTTTGCAGACGTTTGCCGAGGAAGAGGCGGCCAAGGCGCTCATTTTGCTCGATGCGATCCGGTGCCCGGTTTCGTTTACCGAAAGGCGTAGTCATCTGGTTAAGCAGATCGATCAACATATCGGCAAGGGCGTTTACCTACGCTACTACGGAACATCTCCAGGCGATATGGCTGAGGTCAAACGGATTGTGGATTCAGTCCGTCAAGGCTTCTATCGCGAGGGTGAATACGGGGAGTTCATTCTACCGAATCAGATCAAGGCCGGCCGCGAGTCGTTACTCTATGTGAGTTACATTCGCAACGACGACGGAACGCGCGCGTGGATTCCACCCCGCGATCCCTTCGAATTTGAAATACATTCTCATTCGGCAACGATCAGAGTTGTAGAGGCTCTTCGATCCGCAGGAATCTTCGAAGTTGACGCACTCCGAGTCTTTCGAGATTACTGGCAAGAAATCCCGTTTGTGGACGTCGCAAACGATGTACTGGCGACTGCTTCGGAAGCTCTGATCTCCTGGCCGAAATTGACGGAACTCAATTTCGGGATGTTGAAGGAACTGGACAAACGAGGTCTGCTGCCGCAGACGGTCACGACCGAGTACCAAGACATACTGATTCGCGAGCTACTGTTTCCGCTATACCCGTTTGACCTGAGTATTACCAAGAATTTCCGCAATCAGCCTCCGCCAGAGTCGCCGTATGACTGGTGTTAAGTAGGAAGGCGCAAGCCTGCGAGGGATAGGAACATGGATTCTGCTCCAAAACCTGAAATCGAATCGCCAAATGCGGGTATACATCCATGAGGCCCGACCGCCAAAGGTCCAGCGTGTCTCGTGCCGCTGCGGAGGATAGTGGATAATGCATCCACTGAAGTTCCAGTTGGCACGGGGCGTTGGACGCGGTGCGTTCGCTCAGCTGGTAGCCTTGCCGGCGGCATGCAACGTGGCTAGCGCGTCGCACCGTTCATTATCAGGGCTTCCCGAATGCCCCCGGACCCATTTGCACTCTACGGTGTGTTGCTCAACCAGTTCATCAAGAATTTTCCATAGATCAGCATTCGGCACTGGTTTGTTGTTCTTCCGGCGAATAACCCAACCGCTGTCGCGCCATGCATGACGGTAGATATTGATCCCGTTCAAGAGATAGGTACTGTCTGTCACCAACAGGACCCTGCAAGGCTCTTTAAGAGCTTTGAGCCCTTCAATTGCGGCCTGAATCTCCATCCGATTATTAGTTGTGGAATCAGGAACACCGCCTGCTCGTTCAGCGACGTGCTCACCATATCGCAAGATGTATGCCCAACCACCAGGGCCGGAGTTGCGCACGCACGCGCCGTCTGTGGTCAGGGTCACATTTTTCATTCCGTCCATTATCAGGCAGCGCGCCCAAGAGAACCGTCGACCGGACCGGGTTTCAACTCCCCGCCCGCGCTCGTGCCACTACGGCCTCCGCTGAAGAGGGTGAGTTGCTCGGCGGAAAGATACCGTAGTTCCAGCCAACGAAAAATGTAGTCCATGATGGACTTTGCATACCCGATCTCCGCGTTGCCGGTCCAGCCGGAAGGCTCAAAACGTGTATGCGAGAGCTTTTCGCAGAGCACTTTCAATGGCACTCCATGCTGAAGGCTGACCGACACCACGGTGCCGAAGCACTCCATTAAACCGGCGATGGTTGACCCGGCCTTTGCCATGCGAATGAAGATCTCGCCCGGCTGACCGTTCGGGTAGAAACCGACCGTCAGATAGCCTTCATGTCCCCCGAAGGCGAAGTGATGTGTGATGGCCGAACGCTCATCCTGCAACCGGTGGCGATTCGCCGCGGGCGGACCCAACAGGTCGGATGCAGATTTTGACGCCCCGTCTGCCGACTTGGTTTGCTCATCAACGCTGGCCGGGGCGGACGATTTCGAATCTTCTCCACCGCACTCTCGGGGCGTGGGTTCTAAGGTTTCCATCTCGGGCCTCCTGCGGTGGCGGGGATACTTGCGCTGTCCGTACCTCCGCGTCATTGAAGGGTTTGTACCCCCAGACAGAAACCGGTCAAATGACCCGGAAGGCGCTCAGTTGGAATTCGAGACGGCTTCAAAACAACGAGCCCTGAACAGGCGTGACAGGAGTCTGATCCACTCGTGGAACAGCAACTTGAAGTTCCTGATCCCGCTCTCCCACCGGCGTCCTGTATTTGCTCTCCAATTGCCTGAGCAACGCAAGATCGGTTGCCTGTTGCTCTTCCGCAAGGCGCAGCTCATACCGCGCAAGGTAGTTGCAGTTTACGATTTCTCGCTGGACCGCCCTCTCAACATCGGAAAACGTGTACCCCGGATCTCCGTAGCAGGGGAATCGCAGCGTGTGTTTCAGGAACCGCACCTGAGCGGCAAGGGATGAAAACCACTCCTCGTAGAATTGAGTGCGATTGTAGTGCGCTATGTGCCCGAAGCACATGGAGAGGCGATTGTAGAAGTGCTTGGTGAAGAGCGCCGGCACCCACTCCGATTCAATAAAGCGCAGCAAAGTATTTCCGAACTCCGCCTTGTCCGCAGCGGTTGAAAACTTCGTCGCTGTGAAGTCCGATGGGAGAAATGGCCCCTTGGGCATGGTGATCTCCACTCAAGAAAAAAGGGCCAGCCGCAGCCGACCCTCTTCCTTGCCTTGGTTGAGACCGTCTCGGCCTCGTTGAAACACTCTCCCAATGGATACGCTATCACTCGTACACGCTGAAGACCAGCGGTTCCAGGGGAGATTGATGGCTCTGTCGCCGTCATGCTGCCGCTTCGCCCATCGCCCTCAGCTTGCGGTACACAGTGGTCTTGCCGATTCCGAGCAACCGTGCAGCTTCAAGAGGTCTGCGATTCGACCTCTCGTAGGCTGACACGATCATCGCTCGCTCCACCTCCGCCATAGTCGGAAAGACTCCCGTCTCTGGAACCTGCGCTAAGACGATTGGAGCTACTGACCCCACGCACTGCTGCGTCAACCGCTCGGTTGCCGTCGAGATCAATCTGGAGGCCTCTTCGAGCTTCTGAAGACATTGCGGGTCCTGCCGGATCACGACCTTCTCCACTACCCGCTCAACAATCCTCACGATCGGCTCTGGCAGAGTTGTACCACAACGCCGGCAATTGGCCCGATCGCTCCATTGGACGAGTTCGCAACTGCGGCAACGAACCTTATCCCGTTCCTCGCTCATAGTGTCACCTCTCAAATTGAAAGCGTGCCGGCTCAGTCAAAGAGACTGAGCTGCACATTGGTTTCTGTTGCGGTCGGCCAAAGCGCGTTCTTCTTCCGCTTCTTTGGTGGCGTGCTCGGGTCCAAGAGGTGGATGCCGAAAGGCGTCGGAGCCGGCTCTGCTGCGATCAAGCCCGGCAGGTCGGACTCCTCTTCGGACTCTGGTTCCACCGCAGCCGGACGCGGTAGCACTTTCTCGCGTTCGTGGCCGAGGTCTCGCCACACGGCGTCGGCGGATTCTCCGACACCGGCCTTCTCCACCAGTTCCCGCGCCATTGCACTCATCAGGTCTTCGTCGGTATCGAGCGCCTGCAGACCTTCGCCCGAGAACTTGCCCTCCATCATCAGCGCTACCAGCATCTTCTTGCCCATCAATCGGAGGCAGGTCTCCTGCATTGTGCCTGAGTAGGTGACGAACTTCACCCGCACCGGGAACCTCTGCCCGATGCGCCACGACCTTCGGCTAGCCTGACGCAAGGTATGCAACGAGTACCCGGTCTCGTAGAAGTAGAGCGTTGGAAAAGCCAGCAGGTCCAAGCCTGTCTCGACCAGTTTGGGATGGCAAATCACCACCTCAACGCCGGCCTTCAGCTGCCGGTCGTACCAATCCTCTCGTTTATCAGTGGCAACGGATGACCGGAGGACGGCGACGCGAATGCCCTCTTGCCTGAGCACTGCCTCCAAGCGCAAAGTGACGTCTTTCTCGCCCGTATAGGTGGCATAGACCTGGCAGCGCCTTCCCTGCCGCAACTCCTCTTTCACGTCGGCGATCAACGCGCGCTCCTTTGCATAAAGCGCCTCGCGCGTGAGGTTCTCCGGCTCGGTCACCAGGAACTTCACGTACTCCTTCGTTTGCGGATCGAAGGCTCGCGCCCAGATCCGGTCGAAGTCGTAGGGATGATCGGGATAAAGGAGGAGCGTGTTGAGCAGAATGCTCATCAGGCTCTTGTTCCCGCGATGCGCTTTCATCGCGGAGCGAATATCTTCCTCCAGCTTCTCGTATGCCAGCTGCAGGGCGTCGTCCATATCGACCGAGATGACGCTTTCGTCATATCGCGGCAGATTGTCCGAGATGTCTTCAAGCGACAGAAACGCCGTCGTGGTCATCAGGAACTTACCGAAGAGCATCGGCGAGGCTCCGGGTTTGCGCAGAACCCGGACCGTCTTCTTCGTTGCCCTTGAGCAAGCGTTGTCCGCCTCTTCCACCTTCTCGATGGTTTCGAGAACGCCGTACTGCTCCTGGAAGTCCCGCCGGCCTTGTCCTCCGTAGGCGAAGCCCTCGCGCACCATCGCGTGAGGCTCCATCCGATAGAAGATGTTGAACAGGTCGTCTGCGTAGCCGCCCATCAGCGTTCCAGTAAGCGCGATCACTCTCTGCGCCGCGCGTCCCAGAACGCCAAGTCCGTTGCCTTGCGCTGTGTCGCCGGCGAGTTGGTGGAGTTCGTCGGCGATGGCAAAGTCGAACCATCCGAGCATGTAGCGCCCAACATACTCGATTGGCGCCATCCGTTGAATGCGCGACCGGTCAGCCTGCCACAGCGCGGAATAGCGTGTGGTGCCTCCGCGAGGCGCGGTAAGAGCCTCCGAGACCTTGAGTTTGTCGGTGAAGTCGAGCGCGGTAAGCTTCTGCATCTCGGAGTCCAGGATGGCAACGCCGGAATCAGGATTGACGACGCCACCCAGATTCGGACCGGACTTTGCCTTGAGATAGACGTGCTCCCAGAAGTAACCCAGCTTGCCTTTGTCCTTGCCCGTGATAAAGAACGTCGGACCAGGAAAGCGCTTCCGCCACTCCTTGCGGCCCATGCGGCGCATCTCGGGCAGGCTGAGGTGCTTGCCCTCGTAAACCGTCTTGCCTTTGTTCAGCTTCACCTCGCAGATGCCGTGCGGCCTGCCGGGATCGCCACCATTGCGCATGTCCTCGATGAGGAAGGCGCGGGCGCGCGGGATCGTCAGCAAGACCTCGCGCGCCCACTTGTGCGTGATGTGCGATGGGCACATCACCAGCGTGGTGCTGGGCCGCCCATCCGCCAGCACATGGATTGTGCCCAAAGCCATGAACGTCTTGCCCGCGCCGCATTCGGCCACGATCCGCGCAGCTTTGGCCCGGCGCAAATACTTCGCGGTGCCGGTGATAGCGAGCGCCTGAGCAGGGAGAGCTTTCCGTAGAAGCGTCGCAATGTGCGGCGAAACGGGGTCTTTCGTGCTCTGCATTGGCGGATAGGTTTCAAGGATGCGTTCGGCGAGCAGGGGCCCAAATTGACGCAGATATTGGAAGGTCGTCTCCATAGAGAAACCTCGTCAGTGCTGTATGGGATGAGTTTTCGAGAAGAGGACAGGCGGGTGTCAGATGATTCGCTGCCTTGGGGCAGGCCTCAGCGACTATGACGGCCTAACGTGGGATGGGGCTCGATTACCTTCGCCTTCAACCGGTCCTGCGGGAAGTCCCTGGGGTTGAGTGTGAAGATGATGTCCGCCCGTCCCGCCTCGGCGCAAAGACATAATCCATCGTCCTTGGGGTCGGGCGATATTTCGTCCGAGTAGCGGATCTCGACAGGCGCACCTAGCTCTCGGATGATATTGATAAGTGTCCCGATTGCGGCGGATCGAACGTGCAATCGCTTCAGGACTTCCTTGTACTCAGCAAGGACATCCTCCGAATACAGCCAAACAAAGTGTCCCTCACCGGCCCAGCGGTGGAGTAGGTCGGCGCTCGGAACCCGGCCTGGAACGTATTGTCTCCGAAAGCCGGAGATGCCCGCCACGACAACGTTCGTGTCCACCACGGCGCGTTGCTTTCGCTTTTTAGACTTCGGCTGCAACGGTAATCTCCGGCTGGCGCCTTTCAGCGCGATAGCTGCGGATCGTGCGTTGGATTTCCTCTTCCGAAATCTCCCCTATATCCTGGGCCGCATCGGAAAGCGAATCGAGGAACTCCTTCTTCCATCCGGGCCGCTTCCGCCCGCGCGGCAGGTCGCGGTAGAGTTCTGCCCGGCTCATACCCTGCTCGATTTGCTCGCCGAGAGATCGAAAGGGAACGCCCAGCTTGATCGGCTCCTCGGCAGCCGAAAAGCGGCAGGTAAATACCACGTACTCCGGGTTTTCCTTACGAAGCCTCTTTTCGGAGGCGCGAAAAACAGCGATGAGCCTGGAGAGAACATTGGCGCGTGTTCCCAGGGACTCCTTCAGGCGCAACGCAACCTTCGCTGTGAGAAGCGTCTCTCTGTCAAAGAGATAGGCGCCATCCACCCACTTCGGCTTGACCACTTCAAATTGCACCAGGTTTTGCAACTCTTTCGGCTCAACCTTCAGAACCGCGCTGGCCTGCTTCAGTTTCAGTGCTGGCTGTGGCATAAGCCCTCCATTACCGTCTAAATATTAGACCATATTTGCGCTGTGGTCAACATCGCGCCTGGCTACTGCATCTTGTGCAGTTCCAACTGTGGAGTGAAACTCTCTGCCAACGGGTACCTATGGGCTTTCTAGCAAGAATTGGGGGCTCTGAGCATTTCAAATCGTTGCACACTGACCCAACATCGTCGCAATCACGATTCGCGGCCAGACGATCAGCCCATCATTGTCCGGGAATGCGAGTCTCCCCGAACGCAGGCCATCCCCGATCCACCCAAGCACTTCCTCGGTCGTCACGGAGATCAGTACCGGTTGGCAACCGATGCCGTCGATCTCCTCGATCCTCTTCTCCCCCTCGACGATCCCAAGGATGTGGTCTGCCCATTTCGGATCGGCAGGCAGCCCAAGGAAGCTCACCAGCGTAGCCCACGCCTCCTCGCGCCGGTATCGCAACAGGATCGTCCGCCCTGCGCTCCCATTCGTGTGGAGTTCCTGGGACACCGCCAGCAGATGACGCACAGGATGTTTCCGGCCCGGGAGAGTCACGGCTCCTTTGTAGCAGGAAGGATGTTCGCCGAGCGACACTTCCTTTGTCTCACCGTCCGGAAAGGTCACGTTGAATGCGGCCTTCTCGTGAACTGCCGCCGTGATCGCGCCGACATCCGAGTCGTTGCCGAAGACGCTGAGAAGATGTGCTTGCCGGTCTTCCCCTATATAGCGATCGACCCGCAGACGAATGCGGGTCGAGGCCTTTTCCGTGATGCGCACGTATTCAAGCAGCCCGAGCCGCAGGTGTGCATTCTCCATCTGCTTCGCCCTCCTTCTTCGCCGGCATTTCAGTGAGTTTCAGTGTCCTCCCATCGGCGTAAACGAGGTACAACTCATTGGCCCACCGCTCCCTGTGGTGGATGATCTCGGTGTCTCCGTCCTGTTCCACAAACGTCGTCACATGCTTGACTGAGCGCCAGCGGGCTATATGCCGGTCGTCGCCCTGGCCGAACACGCCGTTCAGGAGCCCCGCGGTACACAGGAGCCCAACATGGCCACCATGCAGCGGCGTGATGGGCCGGCCAGTTGCAACGTCCTCATGCGGCATCAGCAGCGGCGCCGCCTGTTTCCATGCGCCCGATTGCGGCAACAGGTCCTCCAACAAGTCGTAGGCAAGGCCGCGATAGCTCAGCTCCGCTTCGGCGGATGGAGGAACCGAATAGGGTGGGCAGGCGCCCGGCTGCAACTCAGGCAGTGCCTGGAAACTGCCATAGAGGCCAACGCTCTGCAGTTGTCGTTTGTTGTGCTCAACGGCAGTTCCTCTGACGTCGCGCCGCAGGCCAAGCACTGCGATTTGCCGGTACTTGACCGATTCCTCATCTGTCATGCGAAGAACAGCGAGTTGGGTGAAGTGGGAAGCAAGGATGCCGGCGCAGTCATGCAGTCGCTCGAACGGGATCACCAGGATGAGAACGCCTTCCATTGCCAGCCAGCGGTAGGTATGTTCCAGGAACACGGCCTCCATTCTGCGGTTGGCGATGGAGCCGATCTCGGAATCGTAAGGCGGATTCAAGTACAGGAGCGAGAAGGACTCGGGCCGCGCCATAGCGTCAAAGGCATTGCCCCGGATGGTCTCGATGCCGTTGGCGCCGGCAATCCGCGCACGTTCGGCATCGAGCTCGACGCCGTAGCGCCGAACCTCCGCATCGCTTGTAACGAGATGAAGCGCGGTACCTTGTCCCACACATGGATCGATCACCGAAGCCGGCACGGTAAAGGAGAGTAGGGAGCGCAGTTTTACTCCCTCGGCCTCTGATAATGGGTAGTAACCCATTTTCAGGCGCGCGACATTCCGCATGGATTCACCTCACGTTGGATGTTTTGGTTTTGAGTCGACTCGACAGCTAGCGGAGAACTGGATCAGTCGATGAGATGTGGTGCAACCAAGCTGACAAACTCGCGAGGGGTGACGATTTTCGTACTCTTCCAGAACGCCGGAAAATGCCTGCGATTTCCGGTGACCAGAAAGTCGGCACGGGCCGCGTCGGCGCACTCGACAAAGATATTGTCGTCTGGATCGCTCGTCACCTCGATGCGGCGCGAAGGGGCGACCAAGTAACCGTGGTTCTTGATGAGTTGAAGCAGTTGCAGCCGCAACCCTTTCCGAATGGATAACTCCGGACGGGACAACACGTCTGCGTATTCTTCAAGTAAAGGCTCGGAAACGTAGAGGCGTGCCGGTTTTGTGATCGCCAGAAGGAATGTTGTACGCTGAAGGCCGTCGGGTTTCAGTGCCGCGGAGACAATAACGTTCGTATCAATCACGAGGCGCAATGCGATCATCAGCGCTTCTTCTTTTCCGCTCTCGCCGCCTTGATAATTTGATCGATCTGACGCGAGGTCAGTGCGTTGGTTTTGTCCCGCTTAGCCTCATCACCAATGATCTTCAGGACTTCGGGCTCCGGCGCGGCAAGTTTGACATAGTCGCGAATATTCATCAGAACGGCGGTCGGTGTACCCCGTTTCTCGATGACGAGCGAACGTCGTTCAACGTCCACGCGCTGGAGGATCTTTCCGAGGTTGGTACGCAGGCTCAGGGCCGAGACTACGATCGCGCCGTTTCTGTTCGAGGTTGCAGTCGGCATAAACCCTCCATTTCGCCTAATTCAACTGTACAGTTCGAATGAAGATGAGTCAAACGCGCCTATGGGTATCGACTTGACGCCGATAACCTCTCGGATGTGCTCGTTGAGACAAAGACAGCGCATCCAGATAAGCCGGCGAGTCAGCATTAGGCCATGGGTTCGAAGGATGAACTGAAGAGATCCGATTGGAAATACTGAATTATGCCAAGCATCAACCGGCCCAAACTTGAGCCAAAAGATGCCGACCTCATTGCAATTATTGAGACCTTGGCATGGCGATAAAGTTCGCTGGCGTCTATGGCAGAGACGTTCTCGTCAACGGTACCAATCGAGGGTCCCTCGATCAAAATAAGACCATTCATTGAGTTGGGGCACTCGCCGAGACAGCTTTCGCGGTACTTTTCTCCTGAGGCTCTGATCAAACCGAAACCCATGGCGCTTGGCGGCGTTACCTGAATACCCGAGAACGCGGTTGGCGAGATTAAGCCGCGATTCTGAAAGAAGATGCAACCGGAGGTGCAGGAGGGGATCCGGGATCGCAAGGCCCCGAGAAGAGTGGCGCCAATTCTACGATTCTCTCCGACCCGCAGAGACCGCACCGCTGCCGGGCCGAAGAGGAGACCATCGTGCAGTTCTGACAATAGACGGCCTTCTCCAGGGGAATCGATACAAGGCCCGGTTCCGTTCGAATCATCCGTACATTGCACATAGATCCTCCAGGTGTCGTCCGATGCCGATCACCATTGCTGCCCACCGTTTTCGCGACTCGCCCTGTTGCGTTGCTCTATCAACGACTTGTACAGGTCGGCGAGTTCATCGACCGTGTCCGCTCCGCCGACGGGTTCATCTTGCCCTGAACCAAGCCATGGAAAGCGTTCTTCAAGCAGGGCCAGGACCCATTCAACGAATGTTTGAGGGCGATCGTCTTCGGCGCTCATTCAAAGCTCCTTGGCGCAGCGACTCATCCGCCAATCGAAGGATTCGCAGCGTGTGTGAGGTTTTGCAGTTATCGAGGCAGACAGCCCACCGGGAAGGGGCCGAGACAGGTTCCGGAGCGCGGCGTTTTATCTGCGCCGTGCGTGTGACGCCTCCGCGCCGAAAGGGCGGGGGTAATGCACGACTCCTCGGCGTTCAGGCGGCTGGTTGCCCAGCCAATCCTTCGAGTTCCGAAACCAAATGCCTGAGTGCTTCGAGATTGTTGATTGTTGTCATCGACCCGATGTGCAAGCGATCGAGCACGGAGACGAATTGCGTATCGCTGATCGACTCGGCCAGCGACTGCGCCTTGTGGATTCCCCGTGAGGCCCGTTCCATCGCCTCCGCGACAGTCGCCTGAAGCTGCGCATTGGGAATTGCGTTCGCTTGCCGCGCTCGCGCGACGCGCCAGAGGATTTCCCCGTAAATGGGGTCGCCCAGGATACGCCGGAACCCTTCAATCTTCGCCGTGGTCTTCTGGTCGATGGGGCCACGTTGCACTTCCGGAGGCCGTGGACCGCAGGCCGCGTTCGTCTTTCTGGTTGCCGAATTAGCCTTCGGAAGCGCCCAGTTGGGAAGTGCAGGAAGCCTGGTCGGCTTACCCTGCCCATCGAGATCGACCCAGGTCTCCGGCAGGTTGTAAAGATAACGGCCCAGGCCAAAACAACTGCTGGCGCGTTTGAAAGCCTGTGCTTCCGCTCCCGTCATCGCGTTCTGTTCATCTGCCCACTGCTCCCCGCTTCCTGTGTGAGTCCCAAGCCGCGCGATCGTCAGGGTGCACGTAACCAAAACTTTACCGGTCTGAATGATCTTGTCCCGCTTCTGCCGGCTCACGGCCGATACCGTGGTGACGTCGTAGTTCCTGGTCCAGCCGCTCGGAGTGAAGAGTTGGTTGAGGCGGTCTGTGTAAGCTCGCGGATCCGCGAATGCGATCACCGCGCCGCGAGTGCCATCGTGGGTGGTGTGGGTCACACGCCACTTAATCTCCGAAGAGCCAAACGGCTCTGCCAACTGCGTGAACAGAGCCTCGGTATCCGGACCAGTCTTTGCTTCATTGGTTGCCATCTCATTTGCTCCTCAAAAACTAAGGCGCCCCGAAGAGCGCCCTGGTTCACGTTGATGAAGACACATTGTTCTAGAACGGGATCTCATCAGGGTTCAGTTCTTCGTCGGCGTACTGCCCTTCCATCCCCTGCCGCTGGTAGCCCGATCCACCAGAACTCCTCCGGGAATCGTCCCGACCATTGCTGTGAGCAGAGCCGCCATTCTCCCCACGGTCGCCGCCCAACAGCGTCAGATCATGGACGAATATCTCCGTCCAGTACCGCTTCTGGCCAGATTCCTTGTCATCCCAGGAGCGGGTCTGGATCTTGCCTTGGATGAAGAGTTGCGTGCCCTTGCTCACATAATCCCGCACGATCTCCGCGGTCCGGCCGTAAGCGACCAGGTTGTGCCACTCGGTCCTGTCGGACCAATTGCCCTGACGATCCTTCTCCCGGTCGGTAGTCGCGAGAGAA
>JAKAJO010000036.1 GCA_021813745.1 Acidobacteriota bacterium | reverse complement strand
CTCGCCTTTATGCGCGGGCGCACGCTGAATGATGCGTTCATCATCATGGACGAGGCGCAGAACACGACGGTTGAGCAGATGAAGATGTTCCTGACGCGCATGGGGAACAATTCGAAGGCCGTGATTACGGGCGACATTACGCAGATTGATTTGCCGAATCCGAGGAAGTCGGGGCTGGTGGACGCGATCAACATTCTGGATGGCGTGGAGGGGATTGAGTTCTGCCACTTTGAAGAGGGCGATGTGGTGCGGCATGCACTGGTACAGCGGATTGTGCGCGCGTATGAGAGCGTGAAGCCGCAACAGCAGGAGTTGCCGCTGGAGATGAGCGAGAGTCTTGCAGTGGAACCGGCGACGCACGAGAGCCGTGGGCAGGCTGTGGCGCAAGTGGCCGCGAAGCCGCAGTAAATCTGCCGCTCACGTAAAATAGAAGTGAAGCGGGGCCGCGCACCAGGCGGCCCGCGCGCACGATGATCCTTTTCGACCCAGACCTGGAGCCCGACGCCGCACCGCAGCTGAAAAAGCGGATGCGGAAGGTGGGCGCGCAGGAATCCCAAACAAGCGAGCGGAAGGACCGGCTGCCAACGGCGCGGACGCTGGAGCGCTTTTTGCGCGCGGCGCAGACGGCGGTGCGTTTGCGCGGCGCAGTGACGGTGCTATTGACGACGGACCGTGCGATTCGGCGGCTGAACCAGGAGTTTCGCGGGAAGGATAAGGCGACGGACGTGCTGTCGTTTCCGGCGGGGGAGATGGCAGGGGACGAGGCAGGCGATCTGGCAATCAGCGTGCAGACAGCGCGGAAGCAGGCAGCCGAGCACGGACATGCGCTGGCCGTGGAGCTGAAGGTGCTGATGCTGCATGGACTGCTGCACCTGGCGGGCTATGATCACGAGACGGACGCAGGGCAGATGGCGAAGCGCGAGCGTGCGCTGCGAGCGAAGCTGGGACTGCCGCTGGGGCTGATTGAGCGCGTGGAAGGCAAGCCAGCGAAAGCGGTGGCGAGAGGCGGGCGGCGATGAGTGCGCTGGGCGTTGCACTGGTGGTGGGGCTGGCGCTGGTGTGTGTGTTGGCTTCGTACATCAACCGCGTGTATGCGGAGTTTGGCAAGATTCTTTCGCACGAGGTCCAGGACAACCTGGATGCGTGGCAGGAGGGTGTGGAGCCGCTGCTTGGCTTGAGCCGGGAACATGCAGCAATTTCAGCGGCGGTGCTGCAGCAGTTGTCACTGGGCGCGATTGCGCTGGAGTTTGGCGCGGTGCTCTTTGATCGCGATGGTCTTGCGGCGCGGCCGAGATGGGATGAAATCGCGCAGGCGGTGGTGGGTGTGGTGCTGGTGGTTCTGGTGTGCAACCAGATTTTGCCTGCGCTGCTGTTTGACCATACGCGCGGGCGGTGGGCGCGGCGCCTGGTGTGGCCGATCCGGCTCCTGCTATGGCTGATGACGCCGCTGACGGTATTTGTGCGCTTCTTCCACTCGGTGGCTTCGCTGACGGAGCCGCAGCCAACCGCCGAAGAAGAGGCCGCGGTGAATGTGGAGGCGCTGCTGGAAGCAGGCGAGGAAGAAGGCATTCTGGAAGAGGCGGACCGCGAACTGGTGCGGTCGGCGGTGGAGTTTGGCGACAAGCTGGTGCGCGAGGTGATGACGCCGCGGCCACGGATGTTTGCCGTGCCGAAGACGACGACGCTGGAGCAGTTTCTGGAGATGCTGAAGGAGCATACCTACTCACGCGTGCCGGTGTATGAGGGAACGCTGGACCACATCACGGGGATTGCGTTTGCGCATGACCTGCTGCAGATCTCCGATGAAGCGGCGCGGACGCAGACGGTGGGCGACATCCAGCGCGAGGCGGAGTTTGTGCCGGAGACCAAGCGCGGCTATGAGCTGCTGCGCGAGATGCAGCGCGAAAAGCAGCACATGCGCGTGGTGATTGATGAGTACGGCGGCGTGGCGGGGCTGGTGACGATTGAGGACCTGCTGGAAGAGATTGTCGGCGATATTCGCGATGAGCACGAGGCAGAGATTGCGATGGAAGAGCCGCAGCGTGAGGCGAGCGGGGCGTGGGTTGTGCCGGGGCGGTATCCGGTGGACAAGCTGGAGGATCTATTCGGCGAGCCGCTGGATGTGGGAACCGGGCACGAGGCGACGACGCTGGGCGGACTGTTGAGCGAGGTCGAGGGGCGGATTCCGCATGCGGGCGAGGTGGTGATGCTGGAGCCGGGCGGCATGCGCGCGGAGATTGTGGCCTCGACGGACCGGCGCGTAGACAGGGTGCGGGTATATCCTCCGGTGCGCGACGACGAGGCGGCAGATTAGGCGCGAGATGATTCGTCGGGCGATGCGGTGTTGCGGCGCTGGGTGCGCCATTCATCGGCGGTGAGTTCCCAGATCTCTGCGAGCATGCGGCCGCCGACGTAGTCACGCATCTCTGTGCCGACGAGGCGCATGCCCTGCTTCACTGAGATGCGGCGCGAGGGTAGGTTGGCGGCGGCCTTGGGGATGCGCAGGACGGAGAAGCCGAGCGTGTCAAACCAGAAGTCGTTGGCCCAGGAGCTGGCTTCCATCATGTAGCCATGGCCCTGCCAGGGAAGGCCGAGCCAGAAGCCGCGATTGTCTTTGGGGCTGCGAACGAGGCCGATGACGCCGATGAGCTGATCGGGTTCTTGCGCGAGACGCAGGCTCCAGTGCCAGGCCTCGCCGCTCTCGATTTGCGGCAGGGCGACATCGCGCAGGTATTGGAGAGCGCCGTCGGGCGGGTAAGGCCAAGGGACGCGATTGAGCAGGTAGCGGACGATCTCCCAGTGGGGGAAGTGCTGCTGCATCTGCGGGGCATCGGCGATCTGGAGCGGGCGCAGGATGAGTCGCGCGGTGCGGCCTTCGGGAATCATGGGTCATGATAGCAGCGGCGCGGGGCGGAATCCGCAATAATAGGAAGAAGAAAGAAGGTCAAGTGCGCTCTGGATTTGTTGCCATTTTGGGCCGGCCGAATGCCGGGAAAAGCACGCTACTGAACGCCCTTACGGGTGAGAAGGTGGCGATTGTGACGCCAAAGCCGCAGACCACGCGAAACCGCATTGTAGGCGTGGTGGAGGTGGCTGCGCGGAAGGGCGTTCATCCGGCGGCGCAGATTGTGTTTGTGGATACGCCGGGCGTGCACAAGCCTACGTCACAACTGGATCGGCGGATGCTGCAGGAAGTGCAGGAAGCACTGGAGACGCGCGACGTGGTGCTCGTCCTGATGGATGCGACGCGGCGCGTGCAACTGGAAGAGGCGCAGGCGGCGGATGCGGAGCGGGAGGCCGGCGGGAAGAAGACGGGACGCGCAGCGGCGTGGGCGAGTGAGGACGAGTTCTTGTTCAGCCTAATTCGCGGGCTGGATTGCCCGGTGTTTCTGGTGCTGACGAAGATTGACCTGGTGTCGAAAGACAAGCTGCTGCCGCTGATCGAGTCGCTGACGCAGCAGTACAACTTTGCTGAAGTGATTCCGGTGAGTGCAAAGAAGCGGGACGGACTGGACGTGCTGGTGCGCGCGATTGTGGCGAAGCTGCCGACGGGCGAGCGGTATTTCCCGAAAGACCAGTACACGGACCAGCCGCAACGGTTCATGGTGGCGGAGCTGATTCGCGAACGCATCCTGGTGGAGACAGGCGAAGAGGTTCCGTATGCCGCGGCGGTGGTGATTGAGAACTATGAGGAGCCGGAGGAGACGGCGCGCGCGAAGGGTGGCAAGCTGCCCCTGACTCGGATTGCGGCGGCGATTTATTGCGAACGCGAGGGACAGAAGGCGATTCTGATTGGCAAGGGCGGAGCGAAGCTGAAGGAGATTGGCACGGGCGCGCGGAAGCAGATTGAGTCTCTGCTGGGAACGCGGGTGTTTCTGCAACTGCACGTGATTGTGGAGCCGGGATGGCGCGAGTCAAGGAGCTTTGTGGAAGGGCTGGACTGGCGGAATCAGCTGGAAAGGCTTGCGGCAGAGCAAGGTAGTGAGCGATCAGAAGACGAGGAGTAGCAGAAGTGGAGGCACGCGTTGACCCCGCAGCGCATGGTTGATAGACTGTATTTGCGGGGTGGAGCAGCCCGGTAGCTCGTTGGGCTCATAACCCAAAGGTCGCTGGTTCAAATCCAGCCCCCGCAACCAATTCGATTCAACAGTATCCATCGAATCGTCAGCGGCACAGCGGAGTCTTCTCCTGTGCCGCTTTCTATTTTTGAGAGTAGAAAAAATTTCCCTAAGCCGTGAGGAGTATTGGCCCTGCTACTTTCACTCTGAAGCGGATCTTTGGGTTGCGCTGCTCTTATCGCTTTGCAATCACCGAATGTGCTGCCCTTTCAATTGCCGCTCCTGCCCAGCGAGCGGCCACAACGTTCCTGTCCGATTCAGGCCTTGCTCCGTACACATCCAAAGTGAACGCCCCGGTGAAGGCGTGACCGATGCCTTTCTGCATCGCCTTGAATGGAACGCGCTAAGCATCGCGATTGGTGCCAGATCGACGCAGACAATCAAAACGAGAGGACAAAACGAGAGGGCCGAGACTCCATTGGTATTCTCCGTTTTCGGGCATTGTTCCCGCAGGTGCCAGATTGTCCGGCGCACGATGAGGCTTCTACCATCCGCGTCAGACTACTTGAATCCTGCGAATGGACCGGCGCGTAAGCATGTCTTTGTTGCTCCACCGCTGTGCCGGGACAGTGGTGGGGCAGAGAGGACAAGCATTCATCTCAGTCGAATGCCATTGATCTTAAGTAGGAAGAAGAGCGGTGACGGTCGCTTGCAACTCTAAAATGCTGCGGTGTTCCCGATGCGGCCCGATCGGAGTGAAGCGCACTCAAGAGTATGTTTTGGGATGACGGGAGCGCGCCTCGACGGGCTATCTGCCTGGAGAGTCTACAATCGCACTACATTCTTCACGTAGCTTTTCGCGGCGCCGAGCGGTACATGGCTCGGGGCAGCGCAAGATGGAGGCCATCCATGCGTATTCAGTTGTTGTTCGCCCTGACCCTGCAAGCGGGCGCTTTTGCCTTGATTGGCTCGATGACCAGTAGCGCGCAATCCGCGAGCACGGATCAGGCGGCCTACCAGCGCGCCGATGCGTTGATCAAGCAGATGACGCTTGATGAGAAGTTGCAGCTGATCGTCTCCAATGATCCTTTCATCGACAGCCCTGGAGGCGGAGCGGGATACGTGAAGGGAATACCACGTCTGCATATTCCCGACCTCAACATGTCGGATTCATCCACGGGTTCGGGGAGTAAGAATCAGCTGAGCACCACCTTTCCGGCGACGATTGCGATTGCGGCGAGTTGGGATCGACAGTTGTCTTTCGATTATGCGGCGCAGATTGCGCACGAGCTGAGGGCGCAAGGATTTGGCATGGGACTGGGCGGGGGGACCAATCTTGCCCGTGATCCGCGCGGCGGGCGCATTTTTGAGTATCTCGGTGAGGATCCGGTACTGGCTGGTGAGATGCTGGCGCAGCGCTCTCTGGGGACGCAGAGCGCACACGTGATTGCCACCATCAAGCACTTTGCTGGAAATAATCAAGAGACCAATCGCATGGGCGGCAACAGCCAGGTTGACGAGCGGACGTTGCGGGAACTGTATCTGACGCCCTTTGAGATCGCGGTGGAGCAGGCGCATCCGGGCAGTGTGATGTGCAGCTACAATCGGCTGAACGGCGATTATGCTTGCGAGAATGAGCATCTGCTCACCGACATTCTGAAGCACGATTGGCATTTTGAAGGTATGGTGCAGTCGGATTGGGGAGCGACGCATTCGACGGCTAAGGCCATCAATGCTGGACTGGATGAGGAGGAGGGATCGGAACCGGGACCGACGTACTTTAATCGGATTGATGTGTTGTTTGCTTTGTCCAGCCACCAGATCACACAAGACCGGATTGACGATATGGTGAGGCGCAAGCTCTACGCCATGATCACGTCGGGCCTCATGGACGATCCGCCCAAGGCAGGGGGCAAGATTGATTTTGAGGCCGCCACGGCATTTGCCCAGCATGCCGAGGAGCAGTCGATTGTTCTGCTCAAGAATGAACATGCCCAACTCCCATTGGCTGCGAGCAGGCTGCGGAGCATCGCAGTGATTGGTGGCCATGCCGATATTGCGGTGGGGACTGGTGGCGGCTCAGGGGACACTCTTGACCCAGTCAGTGGATTTCTGACTGATTGCGGAGGGCTGCAATTTGGCCTTCATGCCGGCTGTGATTGGTGGCGGACTCCCTGGCTCAAGCTAGCGGTGCCCATCGTGAAGGCTATCCAGGAGCTTGCGCCCGATGCGGCAGTGAAGTTTGGTGGTAACGGCGATCTGGATGATCCTTATCGCGCGTACTCAAAGCAGGAGATTGACGACGCAGCTGTTTTGGCTGCGAAATCCGACGTGGCGATTGTGGTTGTGAATCAACCGGCGGGTGAAGACTTTGGCGAGCAAGCGAGTCTGGGGCTCGCCAATCCATCGAATCAGGACGCTCTTGTCGAGGCGGTTGCCGGAGCTAATCCACATACGATTGTGATTTTGGAAAATGGCAATCCGGTTCTGATGCCGTGGAAAGATCGGGTTTCGGCCATTGTGGAAGCCTGGTTTCCGGGCGAGGGAGGAGGACGCGCCATCGCCCGTGTGCTGTTTGGGAAGGTCAATCCCTCCGGCAAATTGCCTCTCACGTTTCCGGCGCGCAACGAGGATATTCCCACCTGGGGCAAGGATGGATCCATCGCGAAGGACCCGGTCTACGCGGAGAAATTAGATATTGGCTATCGATGGTATGACGCGAAGCAGATCAAACCGATGTTTGAGTTTGGTTACGGCCTCTCCTACACCCATTTTGCATACTCCAATCTGGTTGTTAGCAATGCTGCGGATCATTCGATGACGGTTTCATTCGAGTTGAAGAATGATGGCCCGGTAACAGGTGCGGAGATTCCGCAGGTCTACCTTGGGATCAGGGATCAGAATGAGCCACCGAAGAGGCTGGTTGGATGGAGCAAGATTCTCCTTCAGCCAGGCGAATCAAGGAAGGTGTCGATTTCCATCTCGCCGCGCATGCAGAGCATTTGGAGCGTGGATGAAAACGGCTGGAAGTTCATCCCGGGGAGCCACGTGTACGTTGGAGCCTCTTCGCGTGACATCCGGCTGCAGAAGGATTGACGAGACAAGAGAGCGACAGCTTCAAAAACGTCTCAGGCTGGCTCGGCATTCTCCTAGGAGGATCACGAGCGAAGGGGTGAAGATCAACTGCGCTTGACGCATCAGCCGAATCTCCACCGAGCCAGCCACACGAGTGCTGAGGGAAGCCGTTGCTTTTGAGAGGGCGACGGACGCTCCATTGAGCTCACTCCTCTCTATCAAAGCAGGAGGTCGTCCGACGAGACCGGTTACTTGGTTGCGGGTGGCTTGCTCCTGAATGCCAACATTTCCTGCATTGGGGCGGATTGGCAACAAATTTGAGTCCGGATGCAGGGAATATCCGGGAGCAGTTCAGGAGATTGAATGGATCGAGGCGGATCTTTGGCCGAGTTCATGCGGCGAACGCGAAGAACATCCTCAGCAGCGACGCAATCATGCAACCGGCGACTCTGAAGACTGCTTCTCGTACAATGAGCTTCGATGAAGGCTTTCATCAGCTATTTTGCTTTGGCACTTGGCGCGTTGCTGCCGGTGGTGAATCCAATCGGGTCTTCGCTGGTCTTTCTGGGCATGGTGGGGCCGGCACCGAAAGAGGTGTTTCGGACGCTAGCGAGAAAGATTGCGGTGAGCACCGCCATATTTCTGTTGGCAATGGATGTTGCCGGCACGACAGTATTGAAGCTGTTTGGCATCTCGTTGCCAGTCATGCAGCTTGCAGGAGGCCTCGTGCTGGCCTCCATGGGCTGGCAACTTCTCAACAAGGCAGATACGCCTGATCAACCAAGCTCGTCCCCCCTGTCCAACAATCTTGATCGACTCAACGGAAAGATCTTTTATCCGTTTACGTTTCCTGTCACTGCAGGCCCAGGTGTGCTGGTTGTGATGCTGACACTGAGTGCCCACGCTTCGAAGGGTAGCTTCCTGGAGATCGCGCTTGCCCAATTAGGCGTGCTGGCCGGGATGGCGCTGATGTGTGCTGCGGTCTTCTTCTTTTACGCCTACGCTCCTGCCATTACGGCCAAGGTCCCCCAATCAACTTCACACGGGATTCTTCGCGTCATTTCTTTCATCCTGTTCTGCATTGGCGTTCAGATCGCATGGAATGGCCTCAGTACGCTCCTGGTGACGCAGGGCCTCTTTAAAAGCTAGCGGATGCGAAGAGCATGCCGTTCTCGGCGCGCATTCAGTCGCTGGACGACGGCTTTCACTTCATTCCGAATACACGCGGCCATTCCGGCTGCCGCAGGAGATAAAGTGCGATCACGCCGATAAAAGAGATTGATCTGCCGAGTGAGTGCAGGCTTCAGAATCGGAATACGTACAAGAGCCTTCTCCCCTTTTTCCAATGCGAGCCCCGGCAAAATCGCAATACCGAGCCCTCTTCGGGCCAGTCCAAGCGCAGTGGATAATGAGTTCACTTCATATTCGAGATTCAAAGCAAGTTGCTCGCGTAGCATCGAACTCTCAACCATGCGGCGGACGCTACTGTCGCGGCTGGGAAGGATGAGGGGGAATTCAGATAATTCGCGCAGCGAGGTTGCGTCGTGGGCGGCCAGAGTATGCTCGGAACAGACGAAGGCGGCAAGGTGATCCCGATATAGGGCCTTGACTGCAACTTCAGGAATGTTCTGCTGCGTGGTTCCCAAGCCAAAATCGACGGTGCGTGAAAGAACAAGCTCCTTGACACGATCCGCGGTGACGTCATGCACGAGGATGCGTACTTTAGGATGTGAATCCTGAAAAGTGACTATGGCGCCTGGCAGAAGATTTGCTGCGATGGTAGGCAAGGCGGCAATGGAGACGGTGCCCGTGCGGGCCGAGGCCATGTCCTGGGCGAGCCCGATCACTGTTTCCCCATCTTCAACGATGCGTCGAAGCAAGGGCAGCAGTTCGCATCCCGTCTGCGTAACGAAAACGTTCCTCTTATTGCGATCCAGGAGGCGGACTCCGAGCTCGGCTTCGAGCTGCTGGATCTGCACAGTCAAAGTGGATTGCGATACATGAAGCGCCAAAGCTGCGCGGGTGAAGTTGTTCAATTCCGCCACTTTTAGAAATGCGCGTACTTTACGGAAGTCATGTCTCATCGGAGTTCTCGATTATAGAGACCACAAATATTGAATGTACAGAATGCCACGGCATGCATATACTCAGCAGGATTTCTGATTGAAGGGAGAGGCAACGTTTTGGCGCTTTGGGGAGCTGTGACGATCCTAGGGGTACTTGCAGCGATTTTGAGCCGCAGGCTCTCTGCGCTGACTGCTTTGGTGTTGATTCCAGTGGCGACGTCAGTTTTGAGCGGATTTGGGCTGCGGACGTCCGACTTCATCCTCGCGGGGATCGCAAGTATGGCGCCAGTCATCTCCATGTTCGTTTTTGCCATTCTCTTCTTTGGGGTCTTGACGGACGCCGGGATGCTGCGGCCGCTGATTGATCTGATTCTTCGCGTGGTTGGCAAGGATCCCGTTCGAATTGTGCCGGGGACCTTTGTGCTTTCGTTGCTGCTCCATCTGGATGGGTCGGGGGCAGTCGTCTTCCTGATCGCTTTGCCCGCGTTGCTGCCGCTCTACGACGAAATTGGGATCGATCGCCGGATTCTTGCCTGTGCCGCATCGCTGGCTGCTGGAGTGAATTTTCTCCCATGGACTGGCCCCACCATGCGCGCGGCGGCAGCCTTGCATATTTCAACGCTCGAGTTATTTCGACCCCTTCTGCCAGTTCAGATGATTGGACTGCTCTTCGCGCTGGCGTGTTGCGTCTGGCTGGGCAAGAGAGAGCAGCTTCGCCTGGGAATGAAGACAAGCAACAAAAGGGAAGCGACACTCGTCCAGACCGAACACAAAGATCGGGTGCGACTTGCGGTGAATGTCGCACTGACAATCTTGGTGCTGGGAGCAGCCCTTTCAGGCAAGGTGGAGCCAGCCGTGTGCTTTCTGCTGGGAACGGTGTTGGCGTTGATGTTGAATTTTCCCGATGCCGATCGACAGCGCCTTCAGATCGAGACGCATGCGAAGGCAGCCATTATGATGACCGCGATCCTGTGTGCCGCCGGATGCTTTACCGGGATTCTGCGCGGGACGGGTATGCTGACTGCAATGGCCGGTGTCTGTGTGCATGCATTGCCGAAGCAGTTCGGTCATCACATTCCATTTTTGCTTGCACTGGTGAGCATGCCTTTGAGCCTCGTGTTTGATCCGGACTCATTCTATTTTGGCGTGCTGCCTGTGATTGCTACGACGGCGGGCGCCTATGGTGTGGCTCCTGTGCGGGTAGCGCAAGCTGCGTTGCTGGGCCAGCATACGACAGGTTTTCCTGTATCTCCTTTGACGCCTGCAACGTTTCTTGTGACGGGTTTGACGGAGACCGATCTTGGAACTCATCAGCGATTCACAGGACCGTTTCTTTTTCTGGCAACCGTGGTGATGACGCTGTCCGCGGTCGCATTTGGGATCTTTTCGTTTTAGAGCGAGGTAACGTGAAGACATTGCGCATTGGCGGTGGAGCGGGATTCTCCGGCGATCGGATTGAGCCGGCGGTCGATCTGGCGCGGGACGGAGATCTGCGGTATCTCGTGTTTGAGTGCCTTGCCGAGCGAACCATCGCGCTGGCGCAGCTTGCAAAGAAGCAGGGGCGCAGCGCGGGATATGATCCGATGCTGCGTGCGCGCATGGAAGCCGTTTTGCCTGCTTGCAAACGGAACGGCACGCGCATCATCACGAATATGGGGGCGGCAAATCCGGAGGCGGCGGCGCGCGAGACCGTCAGCATCGCGAGCCGCCTGGGTCTCGCCGGGTTGCGCGTTGGCTGGATCACAGGCGATGACGTGTTGCTTCTTATGGGGTCGATCGCTTCAGCCGACCCGCGAGAACAACTGGTCTCTGCCAATGCTTACCTTGGCATTGAGCCAATTCTTGCCTGTCTGCTTGAAGGCGCCGATGTCATCCTTACGGGCCGAGTTGCAGATCCTTCGCTATTTCTTGCACCCATGGTGCACGAGTTCAACTGGAGGTTGGATGATTGGCCTCTTCTCGGGAAGGGGACTGCGATTGGGCACCTTCTGGAGTGTGCGGGGCAGTTGACGGGCGGATACTTCGCAGATCCGGGCCTTAAGGATGTCCAAGGACTTGATCGACTCGGCTTTCCAATCGCGGAAGTTGACGAGAACGGCGATGCTGTGCTGACAAAGCTAGCGGGCTCCGGCGGTGCCCTCTCAATACGCAGCTGCAAGGAGCAGATCTTGTACGAGGTGCAGGATCCATCTCGCTATTTGACGCCGGATGTGACGGCGGATTTCAGCACGATCCAGTTCGAAGAAGAGGAACAGCAGGATCGTGTGCGCGTGCGGGGGGCCAGCGGAACCGAACGGCCGGAGATGTTGAAAGTATCGACTGGATTCAGCGCGGGTTTTATCGCAGAAGGACAGATTTCATACGCCGGGCCGGGCGCATTGGCGCGAGCCGAACTCGCGCGAGCAATTCTGGCAAAGCGGCTGGGCTGGATCAAATCCGGCGATTTCCGCATGGACTTTATCGGAGTGGATTCGATGCATGGCAGTGCTTTGTCTGACCCTTTGCAGCATCCCTATGAAGTGCGGCTGCGTGTGGCAGGGCGCTTGTTTGCGGAGGGCGATGCGCGCCGCCTGATGCACGAAGTGGAGAGTCTCTACGTCAATGGGCCCGCTGGAGGGGCTGGAGTGGCAACGGGCCTCCGCGAAAGCATTGCCATGGATGCTGCGTTTATACCGCGCGAAGCAATCAAAACGCGCGTTGAACTGGAGGTGGCGAGGTGAAACTGCGTGAGATTGCGCATGCCCGTACCGGCGATAAGGGGAACCTGTTGAACATTTCGCTCATTGCCTATGAAGAGAAGGATTATCCATTCCTGGAGCGGGAGGTGACGGCGGAGCGCGTGGCGCATTTGTATGCGCCCCTGATCGTGGGGTCCGTGCAGCGATATTGCGTGCCCGGGCTTGGCGCTCTGAATTTTGTGTTGCGTCGACCCGATTCAGAGAGCGTGACGCGGTCTCTTGCACTGGATGCGCATGGCAAAAGCCTGGGATATGTACTGCTCAACATCGAGATCGACCGGGAGTAATGTGAGACGGTCATTCGTACTTACGTCTGCGATGGGCGTGGAAGCATCGCTCTCGCGATGACTGATAATCATGGGATGACGACCGTATTACGCAGAGATCCACTGGAATATCACCTTGTGGATGTGTTTACAACGACAGCGCTGCAGGGCAATCCGTTAGCTGTTGTGATGGATACGCGCGGGCTACGCACCGAGCAAATGCAGGCAATCGCGCGCGAGTTCAATCTGTCTGAGACGACGTTTGTGCGGCGGAGGAACGCCGATGTGGAAGCACGTGAAGGCGTGCAGGTGCGCATCTTTACCACGCAGGAGGAGCTTCCGTTTGCGGGTCATCCCACCCTGGGAACGGCTAGTGTGTTGCGCCAGGCTGCCCCGGAAACGTTGCAGGATGGCTGCATCCGGCTCGCGCTGAAGGTGGGAGCGATACCCGTGCGCTTTGACGGAGAAGAACTGTATGGGGAGATGACCCAGGCTGAACCGGAACTAGGAAGAACATTAGAACGGACAGAGGTGGCAGGCCTGACCGGGCTCACACTGGAAGATCTGGATCCATTGCATGCGCCGCAGGTGGTTTCTACGGGCACCGCTTTTGCAATTGTTCTCTTGCGCTCTGAAGCAAGCTTGGCGCGATTCAGAGTGCGGCATGAGGAGGCCACGCCATGGCTGCGCGAACGCGGTGCGAGATGGTTTTATGCGCTCGCTCCTGAAGGCGGCTCCGAGCGCATTTTCCGATCGCGTATGCAGTTCTATGGCGGAGAGGACCCTGCGACGGGGTCGGCCGCTGGGTGTGCGATCAGCTATCTGGTTGCGCACGGAGTTGTGGCGCCTGAAGTGCAGGTTCAGATGAAGCAAGGAATTGAAATCGGCCGCGCAAGCGAACTGATGTTGCGAGCCGCCCTTGATGGGTCGAAGGTCGTCGATGTCCGCGTTGCAGGGAGCACTGTTCCTGTTGCAAATGGACAGCTTTTCCTGCCGTAATGCACAAGCTTTCAACAGACTTTCATCAAGGCAAGTAGCATGTTGCGAGCGATCTACCGGATATCCACCACTCTGCGTTGGATTGAGACAGCGGTCTTCGCCTCTCTTTCCCTCTTTCCAAGGGCTTCGGTTGTTCGTAGTCTTTCGAAGAACTGAAACAAGTTTGCCGGTTCTTTCACCGGTTTTGCCGAGCAATGGAGTAGAAGAATCCTCTGTACCAGCGGAGGCTTTTACCCAGGCCTGACTCCCTTTTTCCCGCGCAGATTCTGCGTCTTTGCCATTTTGGGCGGGCCGGGATCATGCAGGTTCTTTGGAGTCAGCCGCCGCATCGGTAAAACCGGAACACTGCTGCCTTGCCGCGCAATTTTGTCGAGTAAAACCCGTTGCCCAGCGGGTATAGGATCGGTGTTTTTTCGGGCTGCGAACACCATCGAGATCAGGAGCGATTCAGCGCATTATGAGGCCTAAGAAAGTCATCCTTTGCATGAATGAGAACGAACAAGAGCTCTCTGTACTGAGCTTTTTGCTCGCAACGCATGGCTACCGAGTGCTGGCGGCAAATGGAACCAAGGAAGCGATCGGGTTTCTTACGGACAACCTGATTGACCTTGTGTTGGTGGACATGTCCATGACGAAACCAGGCGGTGACCACGTGGCGGGACAATTGAAGCGCTCGGCTCCGCATGTTCCTGTGATGCTGCTGGGTGATCCGCAGAAGGTGGCTGGACAGCCGCATGCTGCGGATGCGTTTGTGTCCAAGCGGAACTGCTCCACTCAAGAGTTGCTGGAGCGAGTGAAAACGATGAGTGCACGCAAGCGTGGGCCTCGCAAGGGGACGCAGCGCGTCGCGCACAGCCAGGAACTGGCTGTGGCGTCATGAAGAAGGAGCAGGACTCCATTTCAGAAGCGATGGCCTGCTGCGGCGGTTGAATCAGTGGCGAGCCAACCACAGCGGGATGCTGATGGCCTCCATTTGCAATGCATTGGCCGGAAATTGCGCTGATGTTGCGCGGCTGGATGAGATGAAGCTGCCTTTGTGGCTCCTCTTGACGATATGGCGCGGTGAAAGGCATACTCGCCAACTGTGGCCGCCGGGCTGAATTCGCGAACCGCCGGCCGGGGCGAGTCTTTATGGATATCGTAGTTATCCGGCTTCTTTTTGTAGCGTTATTTTCCGGCGTCTGTTACTTCTTTCATCCGTTTGGCCTCGCAGGCGTTCCCGCGGCGATGGCCGGTGCGGCTGCTGCGGGTGCGGTGATTGTCTTCGAGTCACGGGTGCGCGCGCTGACGTTGAGCCGGCTCATCGGCGCGGTCGCGGGCAGCGTTCTAGGTATCTTTGGCGCGGCGCTTTTTTGCCTGGTGCTGCGGTCTGCTCCCCTTGAAGGGAATACCTCGGCGGTGGTGCAAATTTTTGTGTTGCTGCTGATGACTTACGTGGGCCTGCTGGTCGGCGCGAGCAAAGGCGATCTTCTGAATCCTGCCGCTTTGAGCATGATTTTCAGTGGCGAGCGTCCCTCGCGGCGTTCCGTCAAGGTGCTCGACACAAGCGTGATTATTGATGGGCGCATCGCGGATATTGCGGAAGCGGGGTTCATTGATGGAACGATGGTCGTGCCTGAGTTTGTTCTGCGCGAACTGCAAGTGGTGGCGGATTCGACCGATGGGTCGAAGCGTCAGCGGGGACGGCGCGGGCTCGACATGCTGCAGCGGATGCAGTCGAACGCAAAGATCCAGGTGCAAATCGTTCCCGACGATTTTCCATCCATTCGAGAAGTGGACCTGAAGCTTCTGGAGCTTGCGAAGAAGTGGGAGGCCAAAGTCGTCACCAACGACTTCAACCTGAATAAGGTGGCCCATCTTCATCACGTGGAAGTGCTGAACATCAACGATCTGGCGAACGCGCTGAAGCCGGTCGTTTTGCCCGGCGAGCGGATGACCGTGCTCATTCTGAAGGAAGGCAAGGAATTCAATCAGGGCGTGGGCTATCTGGACGACGGAACGATGGTCGTGGTTGACCATGCGCGCAAGATGATTGGGCGCTCAGTCGACATCTCGGTTACGAGCGTGCTCCAGACGGCGAGCGGCAAAATGATCTTCGGGAAGATGGACGAGGTGGCCAAGACCGCGGAGGGCGCACGCACGCCATCGGCGGAAATCGCACACTAGGCCACCATTAGCTCGTCAGGTTAACAGGTGAGTTCGACGGCAGAACAACCGGGCTTGACAGGCTTCCATTTTGC
The DNA here is from genome assembly GCA_021813745.1 of Acidobacteriota bacterium. Classification (GTDB taxonomy): domain Bacteria; phylum Acidobacteriota; class Terriglobia; order Terriglobales; family Acidobacteriaceae; genus Telmatobacter. Next base: position 25,682 of record JAKAJO010000036.1, on the reverse strand, counting down.
CAAAAAATGGGTCACATCGTCAGATTGCAGGTTGCGCATGGATTCAAACTCGCCGTTCCTCTGACTGTATAGCAGCTTCCCCTGGCTTGAGAGGATGGCAAGAGCAGGAACGCCGCGACGCAGAGGGATTTGATATCTTTCGGCAAGGTCTACGTTCTGGTCCATTCGTCCAATATTGATGTGGACAACAACGAAGTTGGCCTGGAGGATGGGCAGGTTGGTGGGGTCGTGCATATACAGATCGAGCACGTGGCAGTCGCCGCACCAATTTCCTCCAAAGTCAAGGAGGACGCGTTTGTGGGTCGCTGCGGCTGTTCTGATGGCAGCTTTCAGGTCAGAATGGGCCTGAGAAGGAGCGGGATAGATCTCCCGTGGCGCGGCCGAGGCTAGACCTGAGCCAACAGACAGCGCCGTTGAGAGTGCCAGAAGTCGAATGAATTGCATGGTTGGGGAACCTCCAGAGGCTGTTCCTAGTCTGCCATAAACACAGCGGGCCTTTGGTGGGATACGCTCCCTGGGGATTAGGATGTACTCTGGATGGCGATGGGTGACGTTCGCAAACGGCTTGAATCGAATCAGTATTCGGATCTAAGCGCCATGATGGAGAGCTATGCGGCGGCAGCCGTGGAGCTGGCCTCGGTGGGATTCCGGCAAAGGCTCGATTACTCGGCGGAATCGGTCGAAGCTTTGGACGAGATCCTGGTGCAGGTGGGGGAAAGCCCGGAATTGGACCTGGATTTCGAAGTGCGCCTTTGGGGTAGCTATCTTGGTGAGGTGCTGAGAAGACGCTACGCCGGGAGTTGGGAGTTGACGCAATATCCCGGGGGTGTGGCGGCGGTCCCTGCGGTGGAAGTGCGTGGCGCACGCATGTTTCCACTGATGAAGGTATACCGCCGGTTGACCGCTGGCGAAGAGGAGGATCTACGCAGCTTCTTCGCGAAGGTGACGGAGCGGCTGGGCAGTCCGGCCCGCGTCAACTAGGCTCATCTGCCTGACCAGGGACCAGCGCACGGAAGCGCAGTTGTGCGACAATAACCAATGACGCGGTGTGCTGGCAGTCTTGGGCGCACGGAGGGTAGAACTATGGGTGATCTGTTGCAACCATGGCATCTGATCGTGCTTGCGATCGTTGCTTTTCTTCTGTTTGGTGCCAAGCGGCTTCCTGAACTCGGCAAGGGGTTGGGTGAAGGCTTGAAAGGCTTTAAGGAAGGCCTGAAGGGCATCAATGAGCCGAGTGCTCCGGCGCCGAATGTGCAGCAGAACGCAGCACCCGCACCCCCTCCTCAGACGACCCAGACCGAACAGAAGTAGCTCCCGAAGTGTGTCTTCGACGAGGTTGCCCCTGGCCAAAAGGGGTAAGCGGAAATTGATTGAATCAAAGAGAAGAGCCTGCGCGTGCGCAGGCTCTTCTCTTTGATGGGCAGGCTCGTTTACTGAACTTCTTGCGCAGAGGGGTAGTATCCGCGCTTTGCGGTCACTTCCAGTCCGGGCCGCTCGACTCGAACGTCGATGCTGCGGAATTTGCCGTCGTAGATGGATTCGTGGCTTGCATAAACGAGGGTGTACTGAGCCCGTGCCTCCTCGGCAATCTCCTGGTAGCTCTTTTCGATGCCATTCAGGCTGCGCTCGGCGTCAAGGCCTCCACCGGTTGCGGCAGTGTATTTGACGAGTACGTTGTCGTACATCTGGAAGGGGAGATGGAAACGGCTGATATAGCCCTCACCCCACCGGGCTGAGTCGCCCACCAGCGTGCCCCACACGGCGATGTTATTGGTCTCCAGATAGTGGAGTACGTCGCGGTAACTGGCGCGACTGCCGTACTCCTTGCCGTCAGAGATGACGTAGATCACGCGGCGGCGCCCTTTCGGCCGGGTCGAAAGTTCTTTGGCCGCCTCCAGAATCGCATCGTTCAACGTGTGAATTTCTTTGGGAATCGTGATGAACGGCCCGGAACCAACCGAACGACCCGGCTGGATATTCGGGTCAGCACAATTCCCGTTGACATGAATATTGCAGCCTGCCATGGGTCCGGAGTTGTAAGGAATCATCTCCTCTCGTCCGGTTTCCTTGGTGAGAGCAAGCACGGCGGGTACCCGGGCGCTTTGCGCGCCGGTAAAGCCAGTACGCTCCTGTGCACCGTTGCTATAGGAGAAGATGGCGATCTCATCGTAAGGCGTAAGGGCGCCCTGGATGGCGCCTAGCGAATCGTTGACCCGCTGCATGACATCGGCGGTAAGGCTCTGGTCAATGACGAACGCGATAGAAAGCGGGAAGGGGTCGACGAAGAACTCCTTTAATGGCTCGTAGACACCATTCTCAAAGACGCGGAAGTCCCGCCACGTGAGACCGGATACCAGTTTGCCTTTGGAGTCTTTCACTGTAACCGGAACTTCGACGTAGGTCACGTTGACCTTCAGGATGGGTCCCAGATCCTGCGGATTGGGCATGTCGGGAGGGGTGGCCTGCGGCGGGGTCTGGGCGATAGGGGTGGCAGGCTGCATGGGGGCCTGGTTCTGGCTGGAAGACGCCGGAGCCGAGCCGCCGGTTGCCGATCCAGTGTTTGCATTTGCCCCGATTCCCGGCGTGATGGGGCCACTCATATCTGTCAGAGGCGACGCACTTTGCGGTGAAGGCGCATCTGGTACGGCAGGAGCCTGCTTCTGCTGTGCCGAAGCCGTGGAGGCAAGGTACAGACTGGAACCGAAAAGTGTTGCGATGACCGATGCCCTGAACCCGAACCTCACTTGTGTACCGTCCTCCCGATTGCGAGCCCAGGGAGCGTCCTACGTCAAATGCTCCAATGGGTCATAAAACTGCCCATGGGCCCCAATCGACAGAGTATCAGACGCGCGGACCAATGATGGGTTGTCTATCGAATTGGATTCCTGTCAGGTATGCTCTCTTCGGGCTTCTGATTCCGTCTATCTGGAGGAATATGCGCATCCGTCTGATTTCCACCGCCGTCGTACTGTGCCTCGCCGTAGCTGGACCAGGGCTGTGGGGTCAGCTTGCGCCCTCTCCGGATGCGCCGCCCGTGAGCACCGCACCCCCTCCGCCGCCGGACGAATCCCCTGTTGCCACCTTCAAGGTGCAGGTGAACCTGGTGGATTTGTTCTTCACGGTGAAGGACAAAGACGGCAACCTGGTTCCACACCTGAATAAGGCTGACTGCACGGTGAGCGAGGACAAGGTGCCACAGACTTTCAAGAGCTTCGTGGCAGAGAACAATCTTCCTCTCACGCTGGGAATTTTGCTGGACACCTCGGGCAGCCAGTCTCGGGTCCTGCCGCTGGAGCAACAGGCAGGCAGCGAGTTTCTGTCCCGCGTCCTCCGGCCCAAGGATCAGGCGTTTCTGCTGTCCTTCGACGTGAATGTTGACCTGTTGCAGGATTTTACAAATAGTGCCCGGATGCTTTCGCGAGCCATGAACAAGGCCCAGATCAACACGGCAGGCGGAAATGGAGCGGCCGGGATTCCCGGGCTGGGTGGTGGAACTGTGCCCGTGTATGGCACGCCCAAGGGGACACTGCTATATGACGCGGTTTACCTGGCATCGAACGACAAACTGAGCCAGGAGTCAGGCCGCAAAGCGATGATTATCCTGACGGATGGCGAAGATGAAGGCAGCACGACTAAAATCAACGACGCCATTGCTGCCGCGCAGCGATCGAATGCGATCATCTACATCATTTTGATTGCCGATACGGGCTTTTACGGCAACTTTGGCATGGGCTACGGAGGCTACTCTGCGGCCAAGAAGATGGCGGAGGAGACGGGGGGTCGGGTGATCAATGTGGGAAGCAACGGAAGGAAGCTGGACGAGGCTTTTCAGCAGATCGAAGATGAGCTGCGGACCCAGTATGTGGCGACCTACACGCCAACCAATGCCAAGCTAGATGGAACCTTCCGTCATATTGCGGTTTCCTGCGGAGAAGGCAGGAAAGTGCAGATACGCCGGGGTTACTTCGCGCCCACGGCTGACAGCAACTGACTCGAAAAACCGGAGTGAACGCCATGAACGTACGAGCCTTCCAGAGCAAGTCCAGGGGATGGGCTGAAGTTGCCGTGCTCTCCCTCGCCATCGCATTAGTTTCGGGGTGCAAGACGCAGGGGCCGCAGCCGATGGAGCGGACGGATCAGCAGATCGCCAGCGACATCCAGGCCAAGATTCAGGGAGAACAGGCGCTGGCGCAGCAACCGATTCAGGTGAGTGTCTCGGGCGGGGTTGCCACATTGAGCGGCACGGTGAGCGATGAAGCGTCCCGGTCGCTGGCGGGGAATGACAGCGGCTCCGTGGCGGGAGTCAAAACGGTGGTGAACAATCTGACGGTGCAGCCGCCTGTGCCGGCTGTGGCGGAGCCTGCACGGCGCGAAGAACCGGTGCGCAATGTGCCTTCGCAGCGACGCAGCAAGCCATCTGCAGCAGCGCCGCCCTCCACGACGGAGCGTGCTTCAGCGCCGATGCCGCCGATGCCACCTCCGCGGCAGCCGCAAATGCCGCAGGCGCCTCCAACTCCAGCCCAGCCTGTTGCGCGCCAGCTTGTGATTCCAGCGGGGACACAGATTGCGGTGCGCATGGCGGAGGGCCTGGACACCAAGACCACGCAGACGAATGATGTATTTCATGCCACCATGGCACAGGACCTGATGGTGCAGGGCCTCGTTGCCATTCCCCGGGGCGCGCCGGTGCTGGGTCGGGTGGTTGATGCCAAAGAGGCAGCGCACTTCAAGGGTAATGCCGCGCTTTCGATTGAATTGACGCAAGTGACGGCGCATGGACAGAAGCTGGATCTCTCCACCAGTCCGTACGACGCCAAAGGCGCTGGTCGTGGCAAGAACACCGCGGAAAAGGCCGGCGGTGGCGCGGCTCTGGGCGCGATTATCGGTGCGCTGGCGGGGGGTGGCAAGGGAGCGGCGATCGGAGCGATTGCCGGAGGCGGCGCGGGGGCTGGCGTGAATGCCATCACGCGCGGGCAGCAGGTTCAGATTCCTGCCGAGTCGATTGTGAAGTTTGATTTGCAAACGCCCGTGGTGGTCACGGTGATGGTGGGGCCGAACGGAGCGGTTGTGAATGAGCCGCAGCAGGGCCCGCAATTGCTGCAGCGGTAGAGGCCGGTGGCCGCGCGGCGCAGGTCTTGGCCGCGCGAGCGTCTCATTTTGCGACACTTGATGACCTTAGTCCTGCGTCGTTGTGTCTTGAGGCGCAAATCCACTTCTCGCGTCTATCGGCAGAATGGTAAAAGACATGAGGCTTTTCTTTTGAGAAAAGATCTGGCTGTTTGTCTTTTCAGGTGTGCTCGATGAGTCCTCTACCCGCTCTGCAGAATGATTTTGAGATCAGTCCCCGCTTTCGCCGTTTGCTCGAAGAGCGCATTCAGCGCCTGGAGCAGAACGCCGACGCAGATGAAGCTGGCTTGTCGAGACTGAGTTGTCCGGATCATCTGCGGCGGCATATGCGCCTGGTCGCGGCGCAGCGTGCAGAAGCGATGCGGATGCGTCGATTTCTGGAGCGTGCCGGAACGCGGTTGCCGCGCCCGCTGATTGCGTTGTGAGGATGGCTTACTGCAGTTTCTCACGCACTTCCGTGCGGATGAGGTAGAGAAAGAAGACCAGATTCAAGAGGCCCTGGATGAGACCGGGAGCTGCGTGCTGTTCTGAGAAGATCCAAAGGTTATAGCAAGCAAGCAGCAGGACGGCACTGAGAGAGAGCGCCCAGGCCCAGCGCAGCAGCATGAGCAGACCCGCGCTGGCGGTGATGAATGCTGTGGAGAGCACCAGAAACAGTCGGGGATAGTGGCCACCGACGACACCCAGGATGATATCGCCCGCGAGAAGAAGCAGATAGAGGCTGATGGCAGCAACGCCAGGCAGCACGAGCCATTGCCGCTGGGGGCGGCTGGGCGCGGCGGGCTTCTCAGGGGTGGGTTCGGTCATAGCGTGTGGAGATAGGCGAGAAGATCCTGTAGCTGCTGGTCGGTAAGAGGAGTGGCTGGCATCATGTTGCGGCCGTGCAGGATTACGGCGGTGAGCCGCTCATCCGTGGGCGGCATGCCGGATGGCATGGCCGGCAGTTTGGTGAGGGCCTGGAGGCCCGGCCCGTGGAGGGAGCTGGTGGTGGTGGGGTAGTGGCAGCGCGCGCAATCCCGTTGAAAGACGGCTGCACCGCGCGCCTCCTGCGCGGTCCATTGCGAGGCAGGCTTTGAGGGCGGAAGCGAGCGGCAACCTACGACTCCAGCCAGGGCCGCACCGATTGAGAGAACAATAAGAGTCCGCATCTGCTTGGTCTGATGATACCCGAGTCGTGGGGACGAGTGGTCACTCCGAGCTGGCAATGGCTTCGCAAATGCGCTGAATGGTCCTGGATTCAACCCCGCTGCCGGGCTTGTGGCCATTCACAAGGATGGAGAAGGCAAGGGTCTTGCCGCTGGACGATGTCAGGTAGCCGGAAAGTGCGTTGTCCTCATTGAGTGTGCCGGTTTTGGCCCAGAGCCGCCCCCGCAACGTTGAATCTTTGAACCATCCGGCGAGCGTGCCGTCGAGGCCCGCAACGGGCAGCGTCGCCCGCCAGGCTGCGCCCCAAGGCTGCCGAGCGGCATAACTGAGGAGTTGGGCCAGCGCGCGGGGCGTGATGCGGTCGTCCATACTGAGACCGGAGCCGTCGTAAAAGAAGAAGTCTTCATCCTTGACGCCTGCCTGGAGAAGGAACTGCCGCACGACGCGCGCGCCCTGTTCGAAGCTCCCGTCATTTCCCAGCAGGCGGCCGAGGAGCCGCAGGAGCAGCTCGGCATGGAGATTCTGGCTGATCTTATTGGTCACTGTGATGTCTTCGACGAGCGGCACTGAGATCAGCGTCGCCAGGACACGGCGTCCTTGCAGTGGAGCAGCCACCGTCTTCAAGTCGACTGGACTGAGTTGAAGGGGTTGATCCCGTTCAGCGATGAAGTTACCCGTTCCGTTGGACAGTCTGTGTGCCGTGACTGCCGTTCCGGTGACCTGGACACCGCGGGCCATCAAAGCCTGAGCAAAGGCTTCGGCGGTAAATTCGGCGGGATCATTGACGGCGAGGCTGGCGCGAAATCCCTGAGGCGGAACGGTCCCCCAAGCCCGCACCAGCAGACTTCCCGGCAGCCGATTCAGCCCAGGTCGGGCAGCTTCAGCGGTCGATGCAATCGTCATGGTGCTGTCGAGTGTGTAGTAAATGTTGACCGGCGACCAGGTGGCGCTGAGTCCGCTGGGTGCACTCGAATCCGGGCGCAGGATGAGGTCGATGGAATTGTCGTTGAAGGTGAGGGCCGAGACCGGGGCACCAAAGCTCCATTGAAGGTCATCCCACGCCCATGAGTTTGCGTAGGGTTGGTCGAGAAAGAAACTGTCGTCGCCGATGACATTGCCGTCCACCTTGCGTACGCCAGACTCGACGATTTGCTGTGCGAGGCGATCCATCGGAGACATGGGTCCGGGCGGCGCGGGCGCCTCAGAGGAGGAAGGTGTCGCATTGGGCTCCCGATAGGGGTAGAGCCTGCTGCTCACGGTCGGATCGCCGACACCCAGGAGTACGAGGTCGCCGTGCAATGTGCCTCCGGCATCCACCTCCCCGGTTGCCACCACGTTGGTTGTCCAGGTGAGGGTGTTCACAGGGAGCAAAGCGAAAGCCGCCGCGGTGGTGGCGAGCTTGGCATTCGACGCGGGTATAAAGAGCTTGCCGTCATTGAGTCCAAAGAGGGTCTGTCCGTCGAGGGTCATGACGCTGATCCCGAATTCTTCATGTGTCAACGCAGGATCGGCGAGGATGGCATCGATGCGGCTCGCCAGCGGTAAGCCGGGTGCACGTGACGTGGCGGTTTGGGGGCGATGGGTGTGTCGTGCCTGGGCCTGGAGTCCGCCGGGGCTCACAAGGAGCACGGCCAGGAGTGGGGTAAAAGCCCTGTGCATCCTCATGGCGGGAGTGTAGCAGGTGGCTGTCCTGTTCGTGCCCGTAGAATGCAAGGTGGATATGCAGATCGAAATGAGAGCCCTGCCAATAGGAGTGCGGCGCAGTGAGACAGTCTGGCGGCTGCGGAGCCGAACACTGCCATTAGGCCCGCGTACCCTGGTGATGGGAGTCGTGAATATCACGCCAGACTCCTTCAGCGACGGAGGAAAATTTCTGGCGCTGGAGAAGGCGGTTGGGCATTGCGTCAGGCTGCTGGAAGACGGAGCGGACCTGCTGGACCTTGGCGCGGAGAGCACGCGGCCCGGCTCGCGCGCCGGTGGATTGCCGGGATCGGATGATGCCCCTGCAGTGAGCGCCGACGAAGAGCAGGAGCGGCTGTTGCCGGTGGTGGAAGGTATCCTGCGCTTGCGCCCTGGCGCAATCCTCTCCGTGGACACCTATAAAGCGGCTACGGCTCGCGCTGCGGTGGCTGCTGGTGCCGAGATTGTGAATGATGTGAGCGGATTCACCTGGGACGAGGAAATGGCTGCAGCGTGCGCGCAATCGGGCTGCGGAGTGGTCCTGATGCACACGAGGGGCCGGCCCGATACGTGGTCCTCCTATGAACAACTCGGTCCCGAAGCTCTGCAACTGGAGGTCCGTTCCGGACTGTCTGCAAGCATGCAACGGGCACTTCAAGCCGGGATTGTGCCGGAGGCCATCGTGCTCGATCCGGGCTATGGATTTGGCAAGCGCTTCGAGGAAAATTTTGCTTTGCTGGCGCGGCAGGGGGAGTTTCTCGAGTTGGGACGCCCGATTCTGGCAGGGCTTAGCCGGAAGTCGTTTCTGGGGCGCGCGCTCGCGCCTTTGTACGACGGCGCGGACGCACCGACCGAAGGCAGGGAGACCGCCAGCCTTGCCGCTCAGGTGATTGCGATTTTGCAGGGCGCATCGATCATCCGTTCACACGCCGTGCGCTCCGCAGTAGAGGCTGCGCTGATTGCGGATGCCGTGCTGGCTGCTGGCGCTTGAAGGACATCGCCTTGGGCCATTTCAGCGAGCCCGGAGGATCGGTGCGCGGCAGTTCTGGAAGATGTTGAGCTGTCGTTCGGTGATTCGAACGGCCCTTGGAGTCGCATGCCCTGTCCATTTCGGACGTCGAAACGAACTACGCGCCAACCCCAAGGATCATTCCGGCGAAGGCGGGCCGGTGATCGGGCTGCCGATGGAGGCAGGGTTTATCATCGGAGATGGCGTGGGCAAATGACTTCAACCTGCCTGCCTGCCACTGCGGGAAGGCCCGTTGGGTGCATGCGCAGTGCAAAATCCAGGAAGAAAACGAGCGACGATGCGAGCGAAGACTGCAGTAGTGCTGGGCGCCCAATGGGGCGACGAGGGCAAGGGCAAGATTGTGGATGTGCTGAGTGAGCAATTCAGCGCGGTGGCGCGGTATGCAGGCGGGCATAATGCCGGTCATACGGTCATCCACGGCGAGCAGAAGTTTGTGTTGCAGCTCATTCCCTGCGGCGTGCTCCGTCCCGGCTGCAAGGCGGTCATCGGAAATGGCGTCGTACTGGACCCAATTGCATTTCTGCGTGAAGTGACCAAGCTGCGCGAGTTGGGGATCGATGTGGACGGTCAGCTATTCGTCTCAAATCGCGCACAGGTGATTCTGCCTTATCACCGCATGATTGAACTTGCCGCTGAGAGCGCGCCGGGGCGCAAGAAGATCGGAACGACGAGTCGCGGTATCGGTCCGGCTTATGAGGACAAGATGGCGCGCAATGGCCTTCGTGTGGTGGATCTGCTGCGACCTGAACTGCTGAAGACCCACATTGATGCTGCGTGCGCTGAGAAAAATGCGATCGCTCACGCACTCTTTGGCACGGATCCGCTGGATCCTGCCCGAATGTACGACGAATATGCGGCAGCTGCGGAGCAATTGCGACCGTTTGTCCGGGATACCGGCCGTTTGTTGCACGGAATTTTACAGCAGGGCGGAAGCATTATGTTCGAGGGTGCGCAGGGAACGATGCTCGACATTGACCACGGCACCTATCCCTTTGTGACCTCGTCCAGCGCAACGGCGGGTGGCGCCGCGACCGGCACGGGTGTAGGACCGACCGCGATTGGCACGGTCGTCAGCGTGACCAAGGCGTATGTGACCCGCGTGGGTGAAGGACCTTTCCCGACAGAGATTCATGAGGCGGTTGGTGATCACCTGCGGGCGCGAGGCCAGGAATACGGGGCGGTGACCGGCCGGTCACGGCGTTGCGGCTGGCTGGATATGCCGCTGCTACGCTATTCCAACCAGGTGAATGGTGCGGAGTGGCTCGTGGTCACCAAAATGGATGTTCTGGATGAGCTGGATGAGGTTCCAATCTGTGTGGGGTATAAGATTGGCGGGAAGATCACCGATGAGGTTCCTGCGGATGTAGCTGGGCTGGAGAAGATCGAGCCTGTGTATACCAAGCTGAAGGGATGGAAGGCTCCCACGGAAGGAATCACAGAATTCGACAGGCTTCCTCGGGCGGCTCAGGAATACCTGCGCTTCCAGGAACGCGAAAGCGGCGCCCGGATCGCGATGGTTTCGACGGGAGCGGATCGGGACCACACGATGGTCCTTCCGGAATTTCGCGAGGCACTGAAGCTGATTCATGGGTAGACTGAACGAACGGCAGATCGAGGCCAGCCCCAGATAGTGACGAGGACGCCGCTACGATGACGAGCTTTCTGATTCGCATGAAGTTTTCCCCGGATGATCGAGCTGAGATTGCGGATTTGCTGATGAAACTGGCCGAAGCATCACGCCAGGAACCCGGTTGCGTGAGCTATATTCCGCATCGGAGTGAAGGCGACCCTGACACGGTCGTCATTTATGAGCAGTACAGGGACGCAGCAGCCGAAGAGGCGCATCGCAAGTCCGCGCACTTTAAGCGGTACGCTGTTGGTGGGCTTTATCAGAAGATGCTGGAGCGCAGCAGGGAAGACCTGGATGCTCTTGTGTAGCGAAAGTGCCTTTGTTGCATAGCGTTCTGTTGCAGCAGGATCTTTCGATTCCGGAGTCGATTGACCGTCGCTCCATGCACGGTCTACCATCCTCTACACTGATGCGAACGACCAAGGCCAATGGACGAAATGGCTGGATCAGCGTGCTGGCTGTTGCGGTGTTGATGTGCCTGGCATGCAGCGCAGGACCGTGCCTCACAGCGATGCCACGCGCAGAGCGGCACGAAGAACGCCATCAGATCGACCAGCTTGAATTCGAGTGGCGCCAGGCAATTCTGCAAAGCGACGTGAGCAAGATGAATGGTCTGCTGGCGGATGACTATGTTGGGATCACCAACGCGGGCACCTTGGAATCGAAGGACGACCTCCTGGCTGCTTTGCGCAGTGGGTCCATGCATTTTGAGTCGCTGGAGCTTTCCGATCGCAAGGTGCGGTTTTATGGTTCGACGGCATTGGTGACGTCTCGTGCTGATGTGGTTGGGAAAACTCCGGATGGCCCGATCTCCGGTAGTTTTCGATATACCCGTGTCTGGGTGCGAGACGACAATGGCGATTGGCATATCGTCAGTTTTGAAGTCAGTCCCATCGCAGGTCACGGCGAAAAGCACGAGCCGTAATGCCCCTACTACAATAAGCGAATGCCAGAACTGCCTGAAGTGGAGACCATCGCACGGGGAGTTCATGACCGCGTGCAGGGAGACCGCGTGCTTGAAGTCTGGCTAGGGCGGCATAGCGAGCCATTCAAGTCTTCTGCTGCTGAGATGGCGAAGGGCCTTCAGGGGAAATACTTTCGAGCGGTTGAGCGTCGAGGCAAGCATATTGTGTGCGATCTGGGCTCGATACCGCGGGGCAAGCCTGAAGCCCAGTGGATTGTGCATCTTGGGATGACGGGCCGATTACTCGTCACGGCCGAAGATGCCCCCATCGCAGCGCACACTCATGCACGGCTCTCTTTGGCGAGCGGCCGGGAGTTGCGTTTCGTCGACCCCAGGCGATTTGGCAGGCTGGAGTATCGGGATCTCAACGATTTGAAGGGATTTACCGCACCAGGTGCGGAGCCCTTGGAGGTCGATGCGAAGACCTTTGCGGCGCTCTTTCGCGGGCGGCGCCTTGCTGTAAAAGCTGCTCTGTTGAACCAGACACTTTTGTCAGGGGTGGGCAATATCTATGCGGACGAGAGCCTGTTCCGTGCGGGGATTCGACCTCGGCGTATGGCGGGTCGACTGACAGCGGCTGAGTTGGAGCGGCTGCGGAGAGCGTTAGCGGGTGTTTTGCGGCAGGCAATCAAGCTTGGGGGATCCTCTGTTTCTGACTATGTCGATGCCAACGGGGTTCGCGGCTTCTTCCAACTCGAGCATCGGGTCTACCAACGAGACGGCCAACCGTGCCGTGTCTGCGGCACCGAAATACGGCGAGTTGTGGTAGGCGGACGGAGCACGCATTACTGTCCACAGTGTCAGCGCTAGGCGAATATGGTTTTCAGGAGATTTGGTGCCAAGACCTACCGGAATGAAGACGAATGGGAGCTTCTACTTGCCGTAAATGATTGAAAAGAAATAGGAGCGAGAGTGGACGGATGATTGCTATTAGGAGTGTGCCAGTGATGTACCGCTTGCTGGATTAACCCCGGTAGGCAAAGAAAACAGTAAGCGCCCGGCAAGAGCCACCGTCCATGAGGCGGCCCTCCTAAGAAGGGAAAACCAGCTGGGAAAGCTCTTGAAAAGCACGATGGAGCAGCCATCGCGCTCAACTTACCGGGAGGCCAGCGACTCATGCAAGGACAGGAAGCGCCACTCAAAGCGAGTGGCGCTTCTTGTGTGTTTGGGGGCGAGTTCACACTCGTGGAATGCAGGGAGCGCGAGGGGTGATTGTGCTTTCGTTGGATTCTCGACTTGCGTCCCCCGGCCTCAAGCTGTACTATCAAAGTTGCCCACTTGGGCGGCTGATGAAATCCTCCCGAATTTGGGGTTGTGAGAGCTCGCCGCTTCAGATGGATGTCTTTCCAGCCAGATCATTATGTGATCCGGGCCGATAAGGGAAGCCCATCGCAAGGACCGGCATCACCAGAGGAACACACGCCGAATCTGCCCAAATCCCGACGAGTGGATATGGCCACTTGCGAGGGACAGGCGTAAGAGGCGAGGAAAGCATTATTGACTGTAGCAAGAGCCCTGAGGTGTTTTCCTGGGACTGAATTGCGTCCGGGACGAGAACCACAGCACGATTGACAAGATTGGTACGTCGGCTGGCTGATTCGGCTATAGACCGCAAGTCTTGGTGGAATGAACACCGAAGGTTCGGCGAGAATGGGCCAGTTTCCACTGCTTGAGTCGTGTGGCCCGAAATGACTCAGACGAGCCCCGAAGGGGATGAGCAGTCAGGATCGATATTCAGCGCACAGCTGAAGGATGGTTGAGCCCATCCAGCAGAAGCACAACAACATAATGTGCCAGGAAGTGCACGCATGACGACAGAACCGACCCAGCCCCAGCCTGAGCAGGGGCCCGTTCCGGCCGCAGGGCAGGGACAGTCGCAGGGGCATCGCCGCCGCCGGCGCCGCCGCAAGAACAAGTCCAGCCAACAGGGCGTGCCCCAGATGCAGCAGGGGCAGCAGTCTCCGCCACAGCAAGGGCAGCCAACCCAGCAGCCGGGACAGGCCGCGCCGCCGTCGCAGCAGCGACCGCAGCACCAGGGGCAGAGCCGTAAGAAGAAAAAATTCTTCCAGAAGACCCAGCAACCCGTGGGCCAGCCTGGTAACAGCATTGCGCCTCCGTCCCAAGGTAAGCGCAGGGATAAGCGATCACAGAAAGGCCCACGCACATTTGTGGGGCCCATGGACCACAGCTATCGGGCGGTAAACGGCAATGTCGCCGACGGCCCGGCGTCGACGATTCCGACGGGTGGCACTGGCCAGGGTTACTACCCGGATTTGTACTTGCAAAATCCCGTGGTGGCTGCGCCTGTACGTGAGGATGCGCCCACTCGGATTTTCTGTTTCATTGAAGATCTGTTTTTCCAGGCAAAGATTCAGGAGACCGCACGCAAACTGGGTGTCAAGGTCGAGTTCGTCAAAGGCGATAAGGATATTCTTTCCCGTCTCACCGACGCTCCTGAATCCGAACGTGCGACTCTGGTGGTTTTTGATTTGAACAACCTGAATGCCAAGCCGATGACTCTCATCCCCAAGCTGAAGGCGAAGCTCAAGAAGGCCACCTCCATCGTGGGCTTTCTGAACCACCTGCAGGGAGATTTGAAACTCAAGGCGATCGAGGCCGGCTGTGACACCGTGATGCCGCGCTCAGCATTTTCGCAGAGTCTGCCGAATCTTTTGCGGCGGTATGGCCTGGAAGAGGAAGAAGAATACGTGCCTCAGCCGGTCTAAGCGGGGGGACACAGAGCAATGAAGGCGCCTCAGTGATGGGGCGCCTTTTGTATGTTCGGAGCGATTATCCTGGGGGCCAGTGCATGGCGCGCCCACCGAGCAGATGCACATGGAGATGGTCCACGGTCTGGCCACCCTCTTCGCCGTGATTGATGACGATCCTGTAGCCATTTCCGAGTCCGTGAGAGCGTGCAATCTCAGCGGCGGTCCATAAAAGATGACCGAGCAACGCCTGATCATTCCTTCCAGCCGATGCAAGGGAATCGATGTGCTGGCGCGGCGCGATCAGAAAATGCGTGGGTGCCTGAGGGTGAATGTCCGCAAAGGCGTAGCATTGCTCATCCTGGTAGACGGCCTTGGATGGAATCGCACCTTCAATGATTTTGCAGAAAAGGCAACTCATGACGTCCACAGTGTACAGGAGGGCGCACGGTTCGCAAGGTGGTCCTACACTGGTGGGGTATGAGGCTCTTTCTCGGCATTCCGTTAACGGTTTCCGCTGAAAGGGGACTCTCTGCGGTTGTGGCGCGCTTGCGGAGCCGCGATGACGGCATGCGATGGATGGAGCCTGCCTCTTGGCATGTTACGTTGCAATTTCTGGGTGAGGTCACTCCAGACAGATGTGCATGCGTAGCGGAACAGGTGCGAACAGTACGAGCGCCCGCCGTGGAACTGGAGTTCGACAGGCTAGATTGCTTTGATCGCACTGGCGTGATCTTTGCCGGCGTGCGTCGGAATGAGAACCTGGTGCATTTGCAGGAGGCTGTGACAAGGGCCACGGGACGTTGTGGCTTTCGCACAGAAGAACGGGACTTTCGACCGCATGTGACGCTGGCCCGCCGGCGCGGAAAAGGAACGTTGCCCTTAGGGCTTCAGCAGAGGCTTCACGGCGCTTTGCGGATTCCTGCCTTCTGGGCGCGGGAATGCATCCTTTACGAAAGCTTTCCTGGAAAAGATGGTTCCCGTTACGAGGAGCGCGAGCGTTTTGTCTTAGTTGTAGGCTAATCAGCCGACGCGTCAACTCGAGATGAAAGACTGCCCACCAACTCCGGCTTGCGCCGGGTGCTGGTGGGCAGTTTTGGTGCTTTCTTCAACGAGAGTTAGTTGGAGCTGCTGGAAGATGCTGCCGCCTTCTTGTGATGCGGCTTTTCTCCGAGTGGCTTGCGCTCCTGGGGTTTCACGGTTGATTCATCCACCGGCGTGGTGCCCTGCACGTCGTTGGAGAAGTTGGCGGACGGAGGTACGAGGTAATTGTGTGCCGCCTGCTCGTCTGTGTTCCCAGTCGCAGTGCTGATGCGCGAGGGATCAATGCCCTTTTCCTTCACCAGGTAGTCCTTGGAATTCACGGCTCTCTGGGCGCCGGGGTCCGCGGGCGTCTGTCCCTTGCGATGATGGTGCTTTTTGAGGGCATCTCTTTCCTTCTGCGTCGAGTTTCCGACGATGACGGCCTTCGCATCCGGCTGCTTCTGCAGTTCGATCGCGACTTCATCGAGGCAGGCCTTCGACTCATTGTCAACGCGGTCCGGACGGCGTGGATCCTTGTCGAAGGTCATCACGCAGAGCGTCTCAACATGAACGATTGGCGGCGGCGGGGGCGCTTCGATGGTCACGCTTGTACCGGCAGATGCCGTGTGACCCTTGTCGTCTGCGACCTTGCAGGTGATTTCCACAGGGCCGGTCGGGGCGCCTGTCGAAGAGAAAGTCGCTGAGGAGCCGCTGCCGCTGATGGAACCTGCCGCGGCGGAGTAGCTGTAGGTGAGCGGACGGTTCTGCGGGCTGACGCCATTCGCCGTGACGGTACTGGTCTGTCCAGGCTGGATGGTGGATGGGCTGGCAGAGCAGCTGATCGTGGGTGGCTCGAATTCCTTGACTGTGTAGCTCGTGGAGCACTCAGCATTTTCCCAAGGCTTCTTGCCTTCCTTGCCCTTCTTGCCTTCCTTGACGCTGCCCTTGACCGTGTAGCTGCCAGGATTCAGCGCGCTGGTATTGACGGTGGCGGTGTTTCCGTTGCCAGTTACCCCGTCTCCGGACCAGCTATAAATCAGGTTATTGTTCTTTTTCGTGCTGACGGCACCTGCTGTTCCGGTGACAGTGACGGATTCCCCTGGGAACACAGACGGCGGCGCCGCATTGCAGGCTAAAGTGATCTGCTGCTTTTTGCAGCCCATCGGCAACAAAGTCAGGCAGGCCGCAGCCAAAGCCAGACTGAATGATTTCGACGTTCGCGAAAACATGTTCTAGATCCTCCGGATTACTCGTGGCTCATTGAAAAAGGGCAGCACATAATAACCGACGCTGCCGGCTGAAAAGCAAAAGCAAACCGCTGTTGACACCCGCGCAATATTCTAGCGCTCCGCAGTTAAAGTGGAAAACATCCTTGAGGACTGCAACTCCTCCCTGGTCGGTCACACTTGCGCATCTCTGATCTCTTACTTGTGAGCTGCAGGGAGGAATGGCCAGAACATTCGACACATTTCTGCATATTTTAGTGTCAGTCGGCACCTCTATGGTTGCTTCTGAGCCGATGAGCGTGCAAATTTTCGGACGTGGACCTAATTTCTGGCCAGAGAGACAAGATTGTGTGACGAAAGGCACGATCGGAGATTGGACTTGTGATTGGTTCCTGCTGGGACCGCTCACTGCGCATCGGGCCTTTTCTGGAGCCAGCCGTTCTTTCACTTGACAATGGAGTGCGATGGGCAACAAGATACTCGAACATTTCCCGGTTCAAAGACGCTGAGCTACAAGTAAGGCCCTTAATGCTTCAGAAGCAATGCGGCTTCACTCAATCAGAAAGTATGGAGGCAGTTCCATGAAATCACGCATATTGCATTGCGCCTCTGCAATTGTTCTCTCTGCATGTTTTTTTGCAGGGGGGACGCTTGCAGCGGGCCACGCGCAGGCGACGCAGTCATCCAGTTCCGCGCCGGCCTCACACTCGAAGCACAAGAGCAAGTGGATGAAGAAATCCACTTCAAGCACGAGCAACGCTGCTGCGCCTGCAAATGCGGCTCCTTCGAAGCCTGCAGGAAGTGCAACAGCCGCTACGAGCAAGCCTGCTACCACACCCGCTGCGACAGCCAGCTCAAGTCATGGGCCGAAAATGACTGCCCAGACGCCGCCACAGCCTGGAATGGTATGGGTCAACACGGACTCGAAGGTGTACCACAAAGCCGGGTCGGCCTATTACGGGAAGACCAAGCAGGGTAAGTGGATGACGGAACAGGAAGCGACGAAGGCGGGTTACCGCGCAGCCAAAAACTAGCAACTGGATCACTGCTCAGCAAGGAGAAAGACATCATGAAGATCCGAATGTTACCCGCACTGGCACTTTTGGCGGGATTCTCAATCATCATGGGCGCGAGCCCGATGGCAGTTTCCTCCTCAGCCCAGGCGTCCCAGGCAAAGCAGACGATGAGCAAAGCGGCGGCGTCCGTCACGAATCTGCTTGACCTCAACACTGCGAGTCTGGCGCAGCTCAAGGCTCTACCCGGCATTGGAGACGCCTACGCGCAAAAGATTGTGAACGGACGTCCCTATGCGAAGAAGACGGACCTGGTCCAGAAAAAGGTTCTGCCCGAGGCTACGTACAAGAAGATTGCCGGGTTGGTGATCGCCAAGCAAAAGAAATAGTCGCTGTTGACGAGCCGATTCTCCCCTTGCCGGCTTGACCGATGGTGGAGCCGGCAATTGCGTTGCGTTACGTCGCGGGAGGGATTTCGCTGGGATTCGCACCCACAAATTTGCTGCACTCAAGGAGTCATTCATGTCATTTCTCGACAATCTGACACAAATGGTGGAAGGTGGCTCGGGCGGCCAGTCCGGCATCATGGGTCATGTGATGGATCTGGTGAATAATCCGCAGACGGGTGGATTGCAGGGTTTAATTCAGCAGTTTCAGAGTAATGGCCTTGGCAATGTCGTCAGCTCCTGGGTTGGGAACGACGCTAATCAAGGGATCTCTGCCGATCAGATCATCCAGGTCATTGGTCAAGACAAGGTGAATGAGATTGCCGCCAAGATTGGACTGCAGCCCGACCAGGTCAGCAGCCTGCTCGCCCAGCACCTACCCAATGTGGTGAACCAGATGACGCCGGACGGCACAGCGCCGTCTTCATAAAGACGAGGTGAGCAGCCCAAGGATGCGGCGGGAGGGATGCCTGATCCTACAATCGAGTTATGGAAGCCAAAGCCGCCGCATCGTCGACTTTCAAAATCGTGCACGCAGTTTGCTCGCATGACTGCCCGGACTCCTGTGCCGTGCTGGTGACGGTCGATTCGACGGGCCGCGCGGTCAAGGTACAGGGTGATCCATCGCAGCCGGTGACGCAGGGATTTCTATGCGGCAAGGTCGCGAAGTATCTGGACCGCGTTTATTCGCCGGACAGGGTTCTTTTCCCCATGAAGCGTAAGCCGGGCGTGGCCAAAGGGCCACTACCGCGGGGCAGCGAGAAGAAAGTCTTCGAGCGCATTTCATGGGAAGCGGCATTGGACGAGATTTCAGGGCGCTTGAGGGAAGTGGCACAGCGATTTGGGCCGGAGACGGTTTTACCCTACAGTTATGCGGGCAACATGGGTCTTTTGGGATTTGGGTCGATGGATCGGCGCTTTTTTCATCGATTCGGCGCGTCCCAGCTGGCCCGTACCATCTGCTCCGAAGCCGGAGGTGTGGCCTGGAACCTTGTTTATGGCAAGAAGTTGGGCACTCCGACCGAGGACTTTCGCCATGCGCGTCTTGTGATTGCGTGGGGCGCGAACATTCATGGCAACAATATCCATTTGTGGCCGATGATTGAGGACGCGCGACGCAACGGTGGGCGATTGATCGTGATCGATCCCTACCGGACGCGAACCGCAGGGCTCGCTGATTGGCACATCGCGATTCGGCCTGGTACCGATACGGCACTGGCTCTGGGGATGATGCATGTCATTCTCCGAGAGGGCTTGGAAGATGCTGCATTTGTTGCCGAACGCACGCACGGTTTTGAGCGGCTTGCGGAGAGAGCGAAAGAGTACACGCCTGATCGCGTGGCCAATTGGACAGGCATGACTCCCGGTGAGGTGGAGCAGCTTGCTCGTGAATACGCCACGGCGCAGCCTGCAGCGATACGGCTCAACTACGGAGTGCAGCGCGCGGAGTTTGGCGGGACGGCGGTGCGTACCATTGCGATGCTGCCCGCGTTGACGGGAGCGTGGCGGTATCGCGGAGGCGGCGCAGTACTTTCGACATCCGGCGGCTTCTCCTGGGACAAGGAAGCGATTGAGCGGCCCGATCTTGCATGGTCATCTCCGCTGAAAAGGCCAGCGCGCGTTGTGAATATGTCTGCTCTGGGCGAAGCGCTGACAACACTGGGGGAGAGGCCTGAGGATGGTCCGCGGGTGCACGCACTCTTTGTTTACAACTCGAACCCCGGGGCCGTTGCCCCAAATCATAATGCGGTGCGACGCGGACTGGAGCGTACGGATCTTTTTACCGTCGTGCATGAACAGTTCTTTACTGATACGACGGATTACGCTGACTACGTGTTGCCCGCCACGACGTTTCTGGAGCACACGGACCTACAGGGTGCGTATGGGCATTACTTTGTGCAGCTTTCGCAGCAGGCGATTGAGCCGGTTGGGGAGGCGCGCTCGAACGTGTGGCTTTTTAGCCAGCTCGCTCAGCGCATGGGCTTCACGGAGCCCTGTTTTCTTGACGGTGCGGAGGAGATGGTCGCGCAGGCGCTTGCCCTGGACGCAGCGGGATATTCCACAAATTATGGGATGGAACACATCGCACTGGAAGATTTGAAGCGCAAAGGGCATGTACCGCTTGGCTTTCATCGAGACATTGAGCATTCCCCGTTTCTTCCATACACACAGGGGACGCTTGCCACGCCCAGCGGCAAGATTGAATTTTGCTCAGAGACGCTTGCATCCCAAGGGCTTGATCCCCTGCCGCATTTCGAGCCGGCAACGGAGTCCCGCTGGGGCGCGAGCGCGAGCACTTATCCGCTGGAATTCCTGGGTCGCAAGGCAGACCATTACATGAATTCGACTTTCGCCAACCTGGATGGCCATCGACGCATGGAGGCGCAGACCAGCCAGCGACTTGAAATGCACCCGGCCGATGCAGCCGCCCGGGGAATTTCCGACGGCGATCGAGTCAGAATATGGAATGACCGCGGCGAGATATGCTTGACGGCCAAGGTTCCAGCAACGGAGCCATCCAGCGTGCCGCAGGGGGTCGTTGCCGGGCGCCTGGACTGGGCCAAGCTTCATCCCGAGGGCGTCAACCAGAATGTGCTGACGAGCGAACGTCTGACCGACTTGGGCAAGGGAGCGACTTTTTACTCCGTGCTCGTCGAGGTAGCGCGGGCATAAGGTCGTGCGCGGGCCGGCCATTCAACACAGTGACGGGGAAAGTCTCGACGAGGTAACCTTAGAGATATGAATTGGTCCTCTGTAGCACTTGTGGTTCTTTTGATCGCGCTGTACATCTGGTTTAAGCGCGCGGGGCAAATCTCTCATCAGGCGGCTGTGCAACATCTCAAGCACGGCGCGATGCTGATCGACGTACGCAGCGCAGCAGAGTACATCGCCGGCCATTTGCCGAATGCGGTGAATATGCCGTTGAGTGAAATTCGTGAGTTGGTTCCGCGCAAGGTGAAAGACAAGGAACGGGTCCTTTTGCTGCATTGCCAAAGCGGCATGCGCAGCGGTGCAGCGCGGCGCCAATTGCGGGCGATGGGGTATACCAACGCGCACAATCTTGGTTCGTATGCGCGCGCCGCGTCGGTGGTCAAAAGCCGTTAGCAGGCCTGAACCATGATGGAGGACTATCGATTTGAGCTGCGCCTGGCAGAAGAGGTCGATATTCCCGCTCTGCATGCGCTCATTGAAGCCTCAGTGCGCGGTCTGCAGGCCGGAGACTACACGCCCGCACAAATAGAGGGCGCGCTAGGTACAGTACTTGGCCTCGACACACAACTGGTTCAGGATCATACGTATTTCATCGCCGAAGCGTATCCGGGGGACGCAAGCATGCCGCCGGAGCTTGCCGGGTGCGGGGGATGGTCCTGCCGCAAGACGCTTTTCGGTGCAGACCGGGGTCCGGGTCGAGAGCCGGAACTCCTTGATCCGGCTAGCGATGCGGCCAAAGTGCGCGCCATTTTTGTTCACCCGCGATTTGCGCGCCGCGGGCTGGGATCCAAACTGCTGGCCCGGGTGGAGGCTGAAGCGATCGCCGCTGGGTTTAACCGGTTTGAGATGGGCTCAACTCTCACCGGGGTACCACTCTACCGTCTTCGGGGCTACGTGGAGACTGAACAACTCGCCGTACCTCTTCCCAACGGCGAGACGCTGCCTGTCGTACGCATGGTGAAACAGGCGACATCACGCGCCTGACGATCTTTGCACTACCCTTGGGTCATCCATTGCATCCCGCCACCACGGCGATCAGAATCCGCAACTAAGCCCGAATGTGGAACTTCGCGTTGGCTGCTCGCGTATTCTTTGATGCATGGTTCACCAGGAGGACTGTGATGAGCGGCGCACCTATTCCCAACCCGCAGGCGGTTTTCTACCAGCAATACGAGATGATGCGAAGGGACGAGGTGGTCGGCATTCTGCTGGCGCTCTTTCTGGGAACTTTTGGTGCGCATCATTTCTATCTGCGGCGCACTGGCCTCGGAATCCTGTACCTCTGCTTCTTCTGGACGGGCATCACCACGGTATTGGGTTTCATTGAATGCTTCTTCATGCCCGGGCGCGTGCGCGAGTTTAACGCAATTCAGGCGGCGGGGATTGCAGCTGCGCTCGGGATGGCGATGCCACCCCTGGGATGGCCGATGAATGTTGCGGTGCAGGTGCCACCGGTGGCTCCCGGAGCTGCTCCGGGGATGCTGCTTGCCTGTGGGCGGTGTCATCAGGCGAATCCTGCAGGGGCACGTTACTGCTCTGGGTGCGGATCTGCGCTTTAGAGGCGTCGATCAGATTCTTGGGCACAGATTGGGATTCCATGCCCCGGATTTTCCCGAGCGCTGCGTGTGGATCTTACATGTTTGCCTGGCCGGCGCGCATGGACTCATTGAACTGTGGCTTGGTGAAATTGAGCGCTGCCTGCAAGTCGGCCTGATACTTTTCTGCGTGAGCCATTAAAGCGGGCGTTGCGGCCGCAAACTCTCCATCCAGCGCCATGAGACCTTCGCCGGCTTCGTGACTTGCCATCCGTATCAAATCGTTCTCTGTCGTGTTGAGATACTGCGCATCGCGTGGATCCGCAATCCAGATTGGGTTGCCGTCTCCCAGGATGCCGCTGAGCCAATAGACCTTGCGCAGCAGATAGGCGAGTCTTTCATCATCATTTGTGTCGGTGAAGACGAACTTTTTTTGCCAGCGGCTGTAAAAGCGGGTTGTGACCGGAACCGGCTGGCGGTTGCCCGATTTGAGGAACTCAAGTTGCCCAAGGTCGACAGTCTTCCGGATGGCGTTGTAGACAAAGGTCTCGGCGTACGGCTGTTCCATCGCGGGTACGATCTCGGCAAAGGTGACAGTGACGGATGCGGCGACCTTGGCATGGAGATCGTTTGTGCCGCCGTCGGCCAGGCGCATTTCGCCGTGGACGATGTAGGTGTCCGCCCCGGAAGTGGATCGATGGAACGGCCACTGGAATTTGCCAAATGCAATGGGTAGTCCCGCCAGGGTCACATAGCACTCAGGTCGAGGATTGCGGAGGCGCTTGGCTTCTCCTGCCAGGTGCGCTGTCATGTCGGGCAGCAAGTGCGGTTTGTCGAAGTCAAAGGTGTGGCTCAGTTCCAGTTGCAGCGAACGATCGGGCTGGTTCGACAAGCCAAGTCGGAAGATTGTGGTGGGCTCGCCATGAAAATCGCTGCCTGTGCTGACGGACTGCAATACCATGCCTGCCTTGTCGGCGGCTACGCGCACTGCGGAGACTAAGGTGGACTTTACTTCGACGGTCATGGATGGCAAACCTGAATTGGAATTGATACTCCTCTATTTTAGGGTATCGAGGGAGAAGTGTGGTTCGATGAGGGGCTCAGCGCGAGGTTGGATCGGATTACCGGTGGAGGCGAGAGATCACCCACAAGACCAGCGAAAGCACGATGCTGAGGAGGATCGAAGTGCCCAACGGAAGGTAAATGGAAACATGCCTACCGCGAAAGACCAGGTCTCCCGGCAGACGCCCCCAAGAAAGGCCCAGTCTGCTCGCCAGAACAAGAAAGGCCCCGACAAGCGCCAAGAGAAGTCCGACACCGAGAAGTGCTTTGCCGAGTATCGCCATCGACATCACAATCAACTTCCAGTTTAGTGCGCACGGATGGCTGTTGAAGGCACACGGTACAATTGAGGGGTGGTTTCTCAAGCTTCGTCGCCTATCATCTCCGTGGAAGATCTGACCAAGGTGTATACCTCGGGACGGATTGAAGTGCAGGCACTGCGCGGTGTTTCCTTCAAAGTGGAGCCGGGCGAGTTCGTGGCCATCGTAGGACCATCCGGATCCGGCAAGTCGACGTTGTTTTATCTGCTGGGTGGCTTGACCCGCGCCAGTAGCGGCCGCGTAGTGATTGATGGAGTGGATTTTGCCAGTCTCAACGATGCGGAACGGACTCGCCTGAGAAAGCATCGGATTGGCTTTGTTTTCCAGAAGTTCAATCTTCTTCCAACGCTCTCAGCTTATGGGAATATCGAATTGGCCTATGAGGTGAGTGGACGCGCCGAGCCGCTGGATCGGGGCTATCTTGATCATCTTTGCGAGATTCTCTCGATTCAGGGCCGCCTGAAGCATCGTCCATCGGAATTGAGCGGAGGTGAGCAGCAGCGTGTCGCCATCGCGCGCGCACTGGTGACCCGGCCGGCAATCGTCCTGGCGGATGAGCCGACTGGCAATCTTGACACCAGGAATTCTGATGCGGTGTTGCACATGCTGCAACGATCCAATCAGGAGTTGGGACAGACGACACTGATGATTACCCACAACCCTGAGGCGGCTGCGGTTGCGGGGCGAATTCTGCACATGCGGGATGGAGAAATTGTGCGGGAAGAGAGTGGCTCGCAGACATTAATTGCTACGCAGGCAACGAACCAGATTGCCTCTTCGGAGAGACCGGCAACGGTTTGACCAGCCTAGGTCAGCCCGGTATACTCAGTCTTGCAGTAAGCGGGAGTAGCTCAGTGGTAGAGCATCGCCTTGCCAAGGCGAGGGTCGCGAGTTCAAATCTCGTCTCCCGCTCCAATCCGCCCTCCGGCGCCAGCCGGGTTGGCTACGGTGGAATGGAGCCATCAATTCGCAGAGCAGCGCAGCCCTGCCAAGGCGCGGTACCCAAGTGGTAAGGGAGAGGTCTGCAAAACCTTTATGCGCCGGTTCGATCCCGGCCCGCGCCTCCAATCTCATCAACAACTTAGCTTGACTCACCGGCAAGGGCAAAAGTGCCGCTGTGGGGACTTTTGTGGGGACTACTTGCATTTTGCCGTTTTTCACTGCAAATTTATCGAATCACGAAATCAAGCTCCGAAGCTGAACTTTGAAGGGGGACACTCGACATGGCGGGCTCTTATGGGTTCACTGAACGCCAGTGGGAGACTGGCAAGAAAGAGATGTACGCGATCCTAATTCGAGTTGCGTCCCGGCAGGAAACAATTTCGTATGGTGACCTCTCAAATGAGCTTACTTCCATCCGAATCGGCCCACATGAGAATGCAATGGGAGCAATGCTCGGGCAGATTTCAGAGGAAGAAGATGCGAGTGGGCGCGGAATGCTCTCTGCGGTCGTGGTTCACAAAGACGGTGATGTGATGCCCGGCAAAGGCTTCTTCGATTGCGCTGTCGGACTTGGCAGAGATATATCCGACCGCGATTCAATGTGGGTCACGGAACTTCGCCGGGTTCACAACGAATGGAAGAAATCGAACTGAACGTGTCTTGGTATTCATTGCGTCATTTCGGGCTGGTGTTTCTCGAAGGCCGCAATCTGTTGCTCCGCGTTGAACTGCTCCAACTGTTCCATCGCCTTTGCCTGATGCGCCTGGGTGGGGTGCGCCTACCGAAGCACCATCTGAATCCGTGAATGCCCAAGCATGGCCGCCAACGTCACGAGGTCAATCCCGGACATGGCCGCGCGCGTTGCCCAAGTGTGGCGGAGGTCATACAGGCGGAGCGGAGGAATCTTCGCATCCCTCACAGCCCGGTCATGGGCATTGTTCACTTTCGGGATGGGGCGCTTGGAATCCGTTTCGCACGGGAACACATACGGGCTTTCCGGTCCGGTCATTCTCCGCTTGAGGACTTCCACCGCCGCAGAGGTCAGAGTCAAGAGCCGCCGCGCCGCCTTTGTCTTGCCCTGGGGAACCTGAATCGTCCGCCGCTCCAAATCCACATTC
>JAKAJO010000126.1 GCA_021813745.1 Acidobacteriota bacterium | reverse complement strand
TGCTTTTTCAGGGAGTCATCGGCCATAAACCCTTTAGATTTATGGCGGGGACGACGGGGCTCGAACCCGCGACCTCTGCCGTGACAGGGCAGCGCTCTAACCAAACTGAGCTACGTCCCCAGGTTGGACCTGGTACCCGGAAGGTGCGCCAAAGGAAGGTTCGGAAAGCTAACTTCGCTTCTCCAGTTTCATTCCGCCAGCGGCTTACTTCCGGCTGCATCCGGGCCCTGGCGGACACGGAGCACATTGCCTTCGCAACAAGATTGAGTGTATCAGAAAGCCCGACGTTATGGGACGTGCCGATACGGCCTGCGAGCAGACCGACCGGCACGCGGATTCTTCAGGCCGTCCACGCTGCGCGACTGCCGCGACTGGACGAGGTGTAGCCCATATCGTGTGCAATTCCGCGCACGCAATGCAGCAGATGATTTGCGATGGAAGGCAGCTTTTGCGCAGTAACGCGGAAGGACGGCCCAGAAACGCTGACGGCCGCGACGGGCTGCCGTTGCGCATCGAGCAGGGGAACTGCGATGCAGCGCAATCCTTCTTCCAACTCCTCGTCATCCACGGCATAGCCGCGACGGTGCGTTTTTTCAATCTCAGCGCGCAAGGCTTCTGCATTGGCAATGGTGCGATGGGTGAATCGTTCAAAGCGCGTGCGGCGGATGACCTCTTCGATGCGATCTTCAGGCAGGAATGCCAGAATCGCCTTACCCACTGAAGTGCAATGAACAGGATTGCTGGAGCCGATGCGCGTGATCATGCGCACGGACCGCGCCGGCTCGATCTTGTCGATGTAAATCACGCGCGCCTGTTCAAGAATGCAAAGATGAGCCGTCTCCTCAGTCTCTGCAACGAGGCGACGAAGGTGGGGCTGCGCGCGCTCCCGCAGGTCGTATTGCTCAATGGCACGGTTGCCGAAGTCAAAGAGGCGAAGCCCAAGACGAAACTTTCCACTGCTGGTTCGCTCCACCATGTGGTGGCGCTCCAGAACCATCAGAAAACGATGAGCGGTGCTTTTATGCAATTGCAGTGATGAAGCGACCTGCGCCAAGCCAAGCGGCGTGTCGCTTTCGCCAAGAAGGTCCAGCACAGCAAAAGCCCTGTCGAGGGCTTGCACTTTATAGATGCCTTGCGGTGAAGCGTCTCGCATTCCGGTTCCCCATCCTGTTTCTAATCACAGAGACAGTCTCTCAAAATATGAGATATGCGTCAAGGTTCGATACACTGATTCACTTCATGAGATGGCTTGCGTTGCCCCGCTGGGTGGAGGCAGCACTGCGCAAGGTGACGTGCGGCAACAGGCGAAGTCTGAGTCAGCGCTGTCCCCGAATCAGGCCGGGACCACATCTCCCTCGCCAGGTGCGAGAAATAGATTGGCTTCCAGCCCGTGCTGTCGCGTGTAGAGGTCGTAGTAGCGACCTCCCAGGGCGTACAGTTCTTCGTGGTTGCCTCGCTCAACAATCCGACCTTCTTCAACCACGAGAATCTGATCGGCACGACGGATTGTGGAGAGGCGGTGGGCGATGACGAAGGTCGTGCGCCCCTGCATGAGCTGGGCCAGGCCTGC
Source organism: Acidobacteriota bacterium (assembly GCA_021813745.1). GTDB lineage: Bacteria > Acidobacteriota > Terriglobia > Terriglobales > Acidobacteriaceae > Telmatobacter. The sequence continues at coordinate 6,972 of JAKAJO010000126.1, read as the reverse complement.
CTGAATCATCGCTTCCGATTCGGAGTCGAGAGAGCTGGTCGCCTCATCCAGGATGAGGATACGTGGCTCTGCGAGAAGGGCGCGGGCGATCGAAAGCCGTTGGCGCTGTCCGCCGGAGAGCTTGACCCCGCGCTCGCCGACGATCGTCTCGTATCTCTCCGGGAAGCGCTCGGCGAACTCATCAACACGCGCCGTGCGGCACGCCGCAAGAAACTGCTCTTCGCTAGCCTCCGGTCGAGAGAACATCACATTCTCGCGAATCGATCCGTCGAAAAGAAAGGATTCCTGTAAGACCACACCGAGCTGCGAACGATAGGTGTGCAAGTCGACGTGGGCCAGATCGACTTCATCCACGGTGATGCGACCGGTGGATGGCGTATGGAATGCGCAGATGAGGCTGATGATGGTGGACTTGCCAGATCCAGAGGAGCCAACCAGCGCGGTAACAGTTCCGGGCGTGGATGTGAAGCTGACGCCGTGAAGAACGGGCTTGTCGGAGACGTATGCGAAGTGCACGTCCTGAAACCGGACATTCCCCTGGATAGCGGGCATCTGGATGGAACGGCCAGGCGTGTGATTCTCTTCCAGTTCATTCAGGAGTTCATTTGTACGGTCGAGGCCTGCAAAGGCCTCTGTCAACTGGGTGCCGATATTGACCATCTGGAAAACGGGAGCAACCATGTAGACGAGGAACATGTTGTATTGAAAGTAATCGCCGGTGGTCCAAACGCTCTTCAATACAAGGTGCCCACCCAGCCACATGACGAGCGCGGAAACGATGCCTACGACTGCGGTGGAGACTGAGCCAAGCACGCTGGTCATGGTCAGGGACTTCATGACGTTTTCAAGCAGGCGATCCACGCCTTTTGAGAAGACTTTATGCTCACGCTCCTCAGCGTGATAGCCCTTGACGACACGAACACCGCCCAGCGACTCAGTGAGACGGCCGGTCACTTCTGCGTTGATCTTGCCCCGCTCGCGAAAGATCGGGCGAATTGCCTTGAACCCATACTGAAGAATGACGACGAAGGCTCCCACGACCACAAAGACCGTAAGCGTGACTGTTGCACTGCGATAGAGCAGGAAGAAAAAGACCAGCACAGAGGTAAGCAGTCCGCCAACAAACTGCACGAGGCCGGTTCCAATGAGGTTGCGCACGCCCTCGACATCGGTCATGATGCGCGCTACAAGAGTACCCGCGCGATTTTCGTCGTAGTAGGCGACGGAGAGCAGCCCAACATGCTTCTGCACTTCACGGCGCATTTCGGCAATCAGGCGTTGGCCCGCGATCGAAAGGAGCTGGGTGAGCGAATACGAGGTAATCGCCTGCACCAGCGTGGACACAAGCACCACCGTGATGATGCCCGGAAGGAGTCGAGGATTAGGATGGACGGGAGAAAGGACCGTATCGAGGAGCCGCTTGGAGACAAACGGAAGCACGAGTCCGGAAAGACGATTGACGGCCATGAGTGCGAGGCCGACTGCAATCAACCCCTTGCGAGGCGCGATAAGCCGCCAGATTTGAGGCCCCATCGCCTTAAGGCTGGGCTTGCGTTTGGGCAAATCTGATGCACCAGAGCGTGCGCCGCGGCCGGAAGGCATGCGCTCGGCACGCATTCCGATGCCGATTCCAGGCCCGCGCAAGCCCCCCATCAGCTAGACCTTCCCCGTACGGCGCGCGTTGATAAAAGATCGCACACAGAGCAGGACGTAGATAAGCATCAGTCCGGCCATGGTAAGTTTTGCCGCTAGTGCAATCATGTCCGGCTGCAGACCGGCGGACTCGGCATGGACATACCCGCGCACCGCCTCAGAAGCACCCCCCAGAAACGCTAACAGGCCGATCGTCACATTAATGTGCATGAAGAGCTTGCGCCGGGATTCGCTGGGGCTGACGGCAAGAAATCCGAAGATGCCGAGCAGAACCCCAAATCCGGCAGGGATGAGCGCCGTGGGATGCTGGCTCCCCGTACCTACATAACTCACAAGTCCGAGCGCGATGAGAAGCCCGGCAAACACCAATGTGACTTTCGCCATTCTTATCCCCTTTTGTCTGGCTGTGACGCAGTTGTTTGGATGATTCGCGAATCGCAGCGATGCACAAATCCATCAGCTGATTTAAGACTTCGTGCCTTCGCAGCCTTGGCCTGCCTCATGATTGGTCCTCTGCAGGACCAATCGGGTAGGAAAATCAGGCTCCTGTCGCGGCCTGCTTGACATCGCTGAAAACCTGATCGACGCTCCAATCATTGCCTGGATAGAACCGTATCACTTTGCCGTCTCTGCCGATCAGCGTGGTGGAGAGCGTATGGGTAATTGCCCCATCGGGCGCGGTGGTGATGCCTACGTCGAAGTACTTGGCCATGGCATCCAAGGTGGATTTTTGCGGCACGGCAAAGTTCCAGTAGGCAAACGGATCCCTTGCGCTGGTGTTCATGTAGTCCTCGCCGTAAGCCCTGAGGCGTGCAGGGGTATCGTGCTCCGGATCAAAGCTGATGGAGAGGAGTTCGGTCTTTGCCAACAGGGCGGGCTCCTGCCGCAGGCGCTTTTCAATCAGAGCGAAGTTGTGGGTCACCAGAGGGCAGAAGTTAGGCAGCGGGCAACGTGTGTAGATGAAGGTGATCAACAATGCGCGTCCGCGATATTGATGAAGGTGGATGGACTGGCCATCCTGATTGCGCAGTGTGAAATCAGGCACAACATCGCCGGGGGCAGGCACATGATAGATGGCCGTGGGACGATAATCCGGCTTACCCTGCGCAACGACGTCAATGTTGTCAAGAAGCACGCCGGCGTCCTCACCCTGTGAGACAAGCACGTCAGCCGTGATGACATCGCCGGGATGCAGTTCGCTCGCGATGCTCGGATCTTTGAGCTTGTAGGGCATCACCATTGCTTCCATGAAACCAGGAATTTTCTCAGAATCCAAGGTGACTTCGCCATTGGAAGGATTCACGGCCACAACCTTCCCGCGGACCTTATAGACCTTATAAACGGGACTGGCAGAACTGGATGGGGCGACATGCGATCCAGAATGGCAGCCACCCACAGTCATGAGACACAACAGAGACAAGGTGAGAAGTCGACGAGTCACACCTCATTTTACTCTGGTGTGGACCGTCATGTCGCACAGGGTTGACGCGCCCTTGGAGCAGCAGCGTATAACGCTGAAATGAGCCCTCCGTACGATCTTGAAATCGATGAGTGGCTCCGCGGCGGCGGTATCGTGGTCACATCCAGCGATCGAGCGACGCGGGCGCTTCTCCATCGCTTTCACTTGCGACGCCGGGATGAGGGACAGCATGCCTGGCCTGCGCCGCGCGTGATGACCTGGTCGACGTTCATCCAGGAGGCGTGGCTGGAGTTTTCAAGTCACGATCGCATGGTGTTGAATGCAGCTCAGGAAGAGCTCTTCTGGGAAGCCATCATTGCTGGAGAGAAGCGTCTCGCGACAGTCCTGGAAGGGCCGCGGCACCGACTCGCCCGCCTTGTAATGGACGCCCACGGGCTTGTCTGCGGCTATGCTCCGCGTTATCTGCAAGCGAAGGCTCGAACGGGCTGGAGTTTTGATCCAGGAACGTTCAGTGATTGGCTCACCCGATTCGAAACTGAGTGCGAGACGTCGGGTGTCTTGAGTGCGAGTCGAGTCGCGCTGGAACTAATTCCACTGCTTGAGGCTTCGCAATCCGCGCGAGCGCCGGTTCTGGCCGTAGGCTTTGACAGGCTCAAGCCGGCGGAGCAGTACCTGTTGGACACGTGGGGCAGGTGGCAGCTTGCAGAACTCGCACCGTCCGCAACCGATCTTCGCTATGGCAGCGCCATTGATCCCCGTCACGAGTTGGAGGCCTGTGCGGCATGGTGCATGCGGCTGCTTGCGAAACGTCCAGCCGCCCGAATTCTCGTTCTTACCCAGGACTTGACCGAGCGGCGCGGAGAGATTGAGCGGACATTTCTGCGAAGTGCCCCGATGGGATCTGAGCCCATGTTTGAATTCTCTCTGGGCGTTTCTCTTCGTGACGTGCCGTTGATCCGTCGCTATTTATTGTCGCTACGATGGCTGCTTGAAGCCGTTGAGGAAAACGCTCTGGACTGGTTGTTCTCAGCGCATTTCGCCGGCGGCAGCGCGGAACAATCTGCAGCATTGCAGGCTCACATGCGCGCAATTCGGCATGCCGGGCACGAGCGACCTGCATGGACATTGGAAGCATTCCGAGGCGAGCAGAGCGGATCAACCACCTTGCCGCAGTCATGGATGGATCGCATGACGGGAGCGCGGGAACATTTGCTTGCTTCAATGCGGCGCGATCGTATCCCCCTGGAATGGGCTGCGCTTGTTTCTGAGCTTCTGGAGAAGATCTACCCCGACGAAACCCGGACGCTTTCAAGCATTGAATTCCAGGTTCTGCAGCGCTGGGAGCATGTGATGGACACAAGCGCGTCGCTTGGATTCAATGGGCAGCGTACTTCCTGGCAACATTACCTGGAGAGACTTGAGATTCTGACGCAAGAGACTCTGTTCACGCCGGAGTCGACGGAAGCTCCGATCCAGATCATGGGGGTTGCGGAAGCCGCCGGTCTGACGGCCGATGCAATCTGGTTTCTCGGTGCTGACGAGGACGCATGGCCTCCACGTGGTGCGGCGCACCCACTGCTTCCCTTGCCCGTGCAACGGGAAGCTGGAATGCCGCATGCAAGCCCGCAACTGGACCTGAAGATGGCACGCCTGATGACGCAGCGGCTGATAGCGTCTGCCCCTTTGGTGCGCTTCAGCTATGCGCGGGACAATGGCTCGGCTGAAGCGAGACCATCGCGAGTTCTGATGAAGGTCGCTGGCACTCCGGAGCCCTTGCAGGAAGTGGACGGGTCAGATTCACCGCCACGCACCATTGCGGTTCAAGATGTGGCTGCCCTGCCCTGTCCAGACCATGCTGCGTCGGGTGGTGCTGGTTTGCTTACAGCGCAGTCACAATGCCCCTTCCAGGCATTTGCCACTTCGAGGCTGGGCGCAGAAGGCTGGAGACCTGCGGAGCCTTGCCTCACTGCGGCGCAGCGCGGGAAGCTACTGCATGCCCTGCTGCGTGCCATTTGGAGCGGTCCGCCAGAGGGGATTCACAGTCTCGACGATCTGCGCGGTTTGTCCAATCCAAGGGAATTTGTTGCCGGACATGTGCGCCGGATTCTCGCTTCGAAACTGTCCGTCAGTGTGCGAGAGCGGATGTCTGCGCAATATCTCAAGCTGGAAGACGAGAGGCTTACGCAGCTTGTGACAGAGTGGCTTGCCTTTGAAGCAACGCGGTATCCCTTCCAGGTGGAATTGGCTGAATCACCTGAAGTGGTGACGATTGCAGGCTTGACCCTCAAGCTCCGCCTCGACCGCATCGACCGGCTTCAGGATGGCAGCGTTCTTGTGATTGATTACAAATCCGGCGACAACGAGATCAAGGACTGGCAGCTACCCCGGCCGGCGGACGTACAGCTTCCACTCTATGCAGGCTTTGCCATTCCGGCCAAAGAAGCACTCGGCGGACTCGTCTACGCCAAGGTGCGTTCCGGCGAAGCGGCATTTGAAGGATATGTTGTCGATGCGAAAGGCCAACTGCTCGAATCTCTCCACAGCAATCATGGCCTGGTGAAGAATGGCTTGACTGTCGAACAGATGGATCAATGGCGCGACGCGATTGAGCAGCTCGCAATGGATTATTTGGAAGGAAAATCGACAGTGGACCCGCGCGATTTTCCCAAAACGTGTGATAGCTGCCGCCTGCACGCTGTGTGCCGCATCCAGGAGCGCACAAGTCTGTCTGCTGCTGATGAAGTGGAGCTCGAGGAATCCGATGACTGAGTCCACATATCACCCAGTGCCTCCCGACGATAAGAGCCGCAAACGTGCCCTGGATCCATTGCGATCAATTCTGGTGGAAGCGCCGGCTGGATCGGGAAAGACGCACCTTCTCACGCGTCGCTTTTTGCGCTTGCTTGCCCAGGTGAACGATCCCGGAGAAATTGTCGCAATTACGTTCACACGAGCCGCCGCAGCGGAGATGCGACATCGCATTCTTGCTGAGCTGGAAAAGGCGCAGACAGGCAGGCCAGTTCCTCCCGAGGCGGACGCTGACTCGATGGAGGTCCTGGCGAAACGCGCCCTGGAACGCGCTGAGGCTCAAGACTGGCGTCTGATCGATCTGCCCTCTCAGCTGCGCATTTCCACGATCGACTCTTTCTGCCACGATCTCGCGTTGCAGCAGCCCTTTCTTTCAGGAATTGGCGGAGAACTAAAGATTCACGATCATCCGGCGGAGCTCTACCGTCGCGCGGCGCGGCGCACCCTGGATCAGCTCGATGGAACCGACGAGCGGTTACGAAGCAGCTTACGCGCTCTCCTGCTTTGGCGGGATAACAACTGGCAGGAAATGGAAGAGTTGCTCATTCAGATGCTGACCCGGCGCGACAGTTGGATGAACGTCCATGTGATGAACCGGGAACTGCCGGAGGATGATTTGCGCGCCGATCTCGAGTGGCCTTTTGTTCAGTGCGTGCGTGCTCATCTTGAGAAGCTGCATGACTGGATGCAGCAAGCACCGGGGGCGGCGGAACGAATCATGGCGCTGGCGCGCTTCGGCTGTGAGCAAAGCGGGGGCACGCTCTACCGGGACCTCGCCGAGATGGATCAATTTCCACGGGGGCCCTATGCAAACGAAGAAGCCATCGAGGAATCGCTGGCTGCCTGGAACGCCGTCAGAGCCCTGCTACTCACGAACGATGGAAGCTTTCGCAAGTCGCCAAACAAAACACAAGGATTCCCAACGGATGCAAAGCAGGAAAAGGCTTGGTTCAAGCAGCTGACCGAAACCTTGCAGAACCTGAATGGATTTAGGGCATGCCTCGCAGAGGTCGCTGAGCTTCCTTCTGTGAGATACACCGAGGATGAATGGCAGATCGTGCGAGCCTGCTTTGCAGTGCTGGCCAGGGCGG
>JAKAJO010000078.1 GCA_021813745.1 Acidobacteriota bacterium | reverse complement strand
GATCCTGCGTCAGTTCCAGAGTGCCCAAATACTCGCGCGCTTCGCCGCGCACAGCAAAATAGCGGATATGGATGAAACGGCCTCGTAGGTTGATCCAGAACTCGGCGACGTCGCGTGCACCCGAGCGGAAATCGTCCAGAATATTCTGTACGGTTCCTACGCTGGCCGGCGGGTGGCAGTGCTGCACAGCGCGCCCGATGACAGCCTTACCGCGGGCAAAGACCCGATGCGGCCCTTCGGTGAAAAAGGCCACACGATCGTTGGCATCGACAAACGTCAGATCCAGAGGCAGAACCGAAAAGATGCTGATCAACTGTTCGGCGCTGACGCTTCCGGCTGGCAATTGAACCACGCCGTTGCGCAACTGCTCCCGCTCGGCGGCATCCGTCTGCGCCACCGGCGGCATGTAGCCTTTGCGAGGATCGACAAGGCACCAGCCAAACTGCGGAGAGGAAATCCATATTTCGCCCCAGTCTTCGACGGAAAGCGTCTGTAACGCCATCGGCAGCAGAATGTTTTCTTCCTTGTAGATCATCTCTTCGATCGCCGCGAACGACTTCTGCAAGCCATCGGTTACGGAGGCTGGGAGTGGCAGCGAAACCGCCGGATCGTCGAGAGACCGCACTGCGGTCTTCAGCAGCAGCAATATCTCGTCATCCTTGGCCCACATCACTTTGGACGGGCCGCTGATTCCGTAGCGCTCCAGGCAGGGAAACAGCGCGCCTTCCTTCCGCCTGTAATGCTTTTCAACATCCAGCAACTCGTGCAACAGATGGCGCAGGCTGGAGAGCTGCCGCGGTGCGCAGTCACAGGACTGGAGGAACGAGCGAGCCTGTTCGATGGTTGTCTGCAGAGCCTTGTTCTCCTCGCGGAATGTGTCCACCGGATGTCCGGGAGTAATGCCGAACTGCGGCTGAATCTGGACCAGCACGTCGCGCGTGACCTGTGAATGAAGATCACACATGGACCGGACTTCGTCGATCGACATGCCTTCGGCGATGAGTTGCTGTTCCATGGCCATGATGTCGGAAGGGTTGACAGACTTCACCAGTTGGCGAAGCTGAGAGCGCACCTGGTCCGGCGCCTTCCCTTCGTGCAGATGACGGATTACGTGCTTCATCGTTTCGATGTTCTGAGAGTGGTCCTGCAACAGTTCGCTCATAAAAACCTCACAATCGAGTTCTATAGCAAGCCGCGAAACGGAAAAACGACTTTAGTCACAGCCACGTAATTAACTCCGCAGATCTGGCAGAAGACTGGATGCCTGACTCAGACATGCGGGATGAACTGCTGCCAGATAACTTGAGGGTCTTTGGATCGCTATGTTGTTGCGCGGGCTGCGCTCTTCCGCCGTTGCCACTGTTCATAGAGTGGGCGTGCACCCGTCTCCAAACCGACCAGCTTTTCGCTAGATGCCCGGTCGGACAAGCCAGATGGGTTAGCCAGGATGCGTGAGCTGATGCCGATTGGTTTTCTTCTTATATTTCAATCGAATCGTCAAATCCTCTGTCCGGCTCGACGCCAATCCGGACGGCCACATTGTGCCTTCTTCTCTCGTTCATCTTGATTGTGGCCAGTTCGTAAATTTCACGCGCCTTGAAGTACATGCAGTGTTGTCGCTTTCTTTACCTGCTGAGCAGGCTGGATATAGCCCTTGGGGACATAGGAGCAGCAAGGTTCTTCGGCAAACGGGTTTCCTGTCAGTGCGTAGGCGCGAGACCGTGACCCGCCACAGATTGCTTTGAACTCGCAGGCGCCGCATTTGCCTTCGAGCTTCGACGTGTTCCGCAGATCCTGAAATAAGGGCGATTTGCGATAAATGACTTCGAGATTCTGTTGGCGGATGTTGCCAGCCGAGAGCGGCAGGAAGCCGCTGGGAAAGACCTCTCCCCTATGCGAGATAAAGACGAAGCCCTTGCCGTCATTGAGACCACGTGGTGCGCGACCGATCGCATCGGCTGCTTTCTCCTGCGCCCCGACGACGGCTGTCCCATCTCGGCGTTCGGCAACTCGGTGCTGTAGAAGGAATCGGCGGTAATGTTGCGCTTCGGTGGTTTTGATGTCGAAACCTGCAGTTTTTGAAAGGCTGTAGATCTTCCCAAAGAGCACTTCAAACTCATCCGCATTGAGCAGATCGTTCAGTTTTCCGCGGCCGGTCGGGACCAGGAAGAAGACGCTCCAAAGGGTGATGCTAAGGCTTTTCATGAGGGCGACGATGGTGTCGATCTCCGCAATGTTTCTGCGGCTGAAGGTCGTATTGATCTGAACCGGGAGTCCAACCTCGTTGGCCCAGCGGACGGCGTCGACTGTCCGGGCAAAGGAGCCGCTCAGCCCCCGGAACGCATCGTGCGTCGCAGCGCTTGCACCATCCATACTGACGGCAAGTCGCGCCAGTCCCGCCTCCTTGAGTCGGACAACAATATCTCTTGTCAGCAAGGGCGTGGCACTGGGCGTTAGAGACACGCGCACGTTCACCGAACGCGCGTGAGCAATCAATTCGAACAGGTCTGGCCGCTTGATGGGATCTCCACCGGTGAGCACAAAGACCGGTACTCGCATTGCTGCAATCTGATCGATCAGGTGCTTTCCCTCGTCGGTGCTGAGTTCCATCGGATCGCGATCTGGTTGCGCGGAAGCGCGGCAATGCACACACGCGAGGTCGCAAGCCTGCGTCACTTCCCAGATGGCAATGAATGGACGCTCATCAAAATCGGTCGTGTTGATCTGCGGATTCATGAATCTATGGAACCGCACAATCGGCAGCCGATGCAGTGACTTAAGTCGCGCTGCTAGAATCTCCGAGTGACCGCTGAACGCATCGACCTCGCCGCAGTCCTCGGCAAAACCGCGTTGCTCTCGGGCCTTTCGCAGCCCGAGTTGCAGACGCTCGCCTCCCGCACGGTGCGCAAGCTCTTCAGTTCGGGAGAATTGCTGTTCTCTGAAGGCGAGCCGTGCCATGGTTTGCACATCATCGCACGGGGCAAAGTTCGTATCTTCAAGACTTCCATGAGCGGTCGGGAACAGGTACTCGCCGTCAACACACCGGGAGAGTCTGTCGCCGAGCTGCCTGTCTTCGATGGCGGGCCATTCCCGGCTTCCGCAGTGGCTATTGAAGACGCTGAGATAGCATACATTTCGCGCCGCGATTTTCAGGCTTATTGCATGGAACATCCCGAGGTTGCGCTTAAAGTGCTCCAGGTTGTGGGCGCCCGGCTGCGGCGGTTGGTGGGAATCATCGAGGAGTTGTCTTTCACCACGATCCGGCAGCGGCTGATTGCCGCGTTAGTGAAACTTGCGCAGAGTGGGGGCACGAAAACAGCGCGAGGCATTGAATTTCAGCTCCCTGCGACCCACCAGGAACTGGCCAACCAACTTGGCACCGTTCGGGAGTTGATCTCCAGAAACCTGATGCGACTGCAGGCTGAAGGACTGTTGGATGTGGATGCGCGGCAGATCGTGGTCAAGGATATGAAGGGCCTGAGCGCGCTGCTCGAAACTACATCCTAACCTGCGAGTGACATAAGTTACTGCTGACGGATAAGACACTCTCTACTGTTGCAGGTGGAGAGTGCATCATGTCTACCTCAACGCAGTCCATCCGCGAAATCGTCCAAACCCAGCCATCAGCCGCCAGAGTCTTCGAGCGGTTTGAAATCGACCTGTGCACGCAGGCGGACAATTCCCTTGACAGCGCGTGTGCGGAGTTGCAGCTCTCCGTCGATCAAGTGCTCGAAAAGCTGGCAAATGCGGATGCGCTGGAACACGGCAACTCATTCGCAAATCCCGACACGCTCTCGATGGAGCGACTGATCCAGCACATCGTTCGCGTCCATCATCAGTGCGTCCGTCAGGAACTGCCACGCCTCACCGAGATGGCGCAGAGACTGGCAGACAAGCGCAGTGATCGGGCTCCCGAACTGAAGAAGGTCGCGCAGTTGATCGACGAGTTGCGTACCGATATGTTCGCCCACATCCAGAAAGAAGAGAACGTCTTGTTCCCGTTCATTGCTCAGATGGATCAGGAAGCGATTGTTGCCTATCCGCCGGCACATGCATGTTTCAGATCGGTATCCCATCCTATCTTCATGATGGAGCAGGAGCATGAGTCGGCCAATCGAATCATGGCTGAACTTCATTCTCTTACCGAGGGCTTTGCGCCGCCGGAATGGGCGTGCGCCACGCACATTGCGTTCTTTGCGGGCCTGAGCGAATTTGAAGCCGACCTCAAGCAGCATGTACATCTAGAAAACGACGTACTCTTTCCGCATGCAATGAAGCTAGAAGCGGAACTGAACAACAGGGGGTGAGCGATGTCCACGATTCTTCAAATCGAGCCTCACAGCGATCTCATCGCGCGCGAACGCCAGAAGAGTCTCATGCTCCGTGCCTGGATTCTGAGTGGCCTTTTCTTCATGGCTCTACCGGGAACATTGCTCGGTTTCTCGAACTTGATGGCGATCAGCACAAATCATGGCCTTGGGGCTTTGCCAGCCGCGTGGATGGAAGGCCATGGCCACGCGCAGATGTTCGGCTGGATCGGCAGCTTCATCCTGGGGATCGGTTTCTACTCGCAACCGGCGCGGGGCCGGTCTGCGATGAGACTGCCGTTGTTGTGCTTCGTGTTGTGGACATCGGGCGTCGCGATGCGCTGGTCTGCCAACATCTACGGCTGGCATTGGCGTACGCTCTTGCCGGTCTCAGCGGGATTGGAACTGATCGCGGTGCTGTTGTTTCTTTCAGCTGCGTCTCACCACAAGTTGCCCAAGGCTGACGGAGAAAAACCGAAGAGATCTTCCATGGAACTTTGGATGGTTTCAGTGCTGCTTGGAACGGTGGGACTCGCTGCAGCGGTGACCTTCAACTTCATTGAGTGCCTGCAACTCGCGATCCATGGGGGTCTGCGATCTTTTCCGCATGCACTCGACCAGAAGTACCTTGTGCTGCTTGGCTGGGGATTTCTGGTTCCTGTCGTCTGGGGATTCTCAGCGCGCTGGCTGTCCGCCTTTCTGGCGATTGCCAAACCCAATGCTCGCGTCTTTCGTACAGCCTTGGCTCTAGATCTAGTGGGCGTACTCTGCGGCGTCAGTGGATGGAGCAAGCCTGCGACGATTCTGCTTGCCGCAAGTGCAATCGCGATAGGGATTGCGCTGCACCTCGGTGAACGCCCTCACGGACTCGCCAAAGTGCAAGGCATTCACCCCAGCTTTCCTTCCTTTATCCGCATCGCCTATGTGTGGCTGATTATTGCCGGAACCATGAGCGTGTGGGCTGCCTTTGCGGATCAACATGGAGGCATCTGGGGCGCATCGCGTCATGCGCTGACCGTTGGCTTCGCAGCGACCATGGTGTTTGCTGTCGGGCCTCGCATTCTTCCGCACTTTGCAGGTGTGCAAGGTATTTTCAGCAAACGTCTCATGTTTCTCAGCCTGCTCCTGCTGCAGGTTGGCTGCACGCTGCGCGTTTCGTCCGAACCCATGGCTTACGAGGGCATCTTCGCTTTTGCCTGGAAGACCCTTCCTATCTCCGGGATGTTGGAGCTTGGCGGCGTCCTGTTGTTCGCTACGAATCTCGCGTTGACGCTTCTGTTGGGCCGCTCCGCATTTGCCGCAATGAATGCCACCGGGCATGAGGCGGCATAGAGCTCATACCGCTTTATCCCAAATAGTGCCCGGCGCAGTCCGGCACGCTTCAGTTGGTGGCGTTAGTCTCATCTCCTGGGTGTGCCCAGGCATATGCGGCTCCCAGCCAGGAGGTCTCCGGTTCAGTCTCCGGCACATGCGGAATCAGCGCCCACAGTCCGATAAGAGCCAACCCCACAAGATTCGGAAACAGCAGTGGGGCCATCGGAGGGGCACCGTTCACAAGCTTGTCGAAAATGCCTGCTCCGGGCTCAATCAGGTTGGCGCGCATATGAAACCAGAAGCCCAGCACACCGACGAAGGCCTGACCGAGCATAACCACCAGGCAAACGTCGAGAAAGCGGCGTGTCACAGTGATTGCGAGAGGGATGAGCAGGAATCCCGTGGCAAAAGCCGACGAGATGACTGGAATCCACTCCGTACGTGCGAAGAACCCGTTCGACGCGTGATCGGTTAGCGAAAGGACGAAGTTTCCGAAGAAGCCGCCGAGCGCGAGCAGGATCACCCAACGGGCCCATTCCGCGCTGCGTGCCGCCACCATGCGGTTCATGAGTAACAGAAAGCCGAGTCCCGTATAGGCCAAGGGCGCTGCAAACGGCGCCGCATAGGTGAGGCTCTTGAGGGTTCGATCTAGAAAGAATCGACTTTCGAGATGATAGAGAACCCCACCCAGGCCCACCAGAACGGCGAGACCTCCGACCAGGTAGCCGACATCGCGCCACGCCGATTGAAGCCCCCAGATCCATCGCAGCGCAATCAAGATTCCCAGCACTACGGGTGCTCCAATAGAAAAGTAGAGCGGGATATATTCCGCAGCCTTTTGGAAGTGGTTGACGGAATGCGCAAGATAAATGTCCGCGGCGAGAATCGCGAGATTCGCCGTGACAAACAACTCCACCCATAGCTGCGGATCGTGCGCCCAGCGCAGACGTGGATCGGTAACAGTTCTTTGAACGCGCGCGAGCAGTTTACTTATGCGCATGCTCTCTCCGCAGTTCGTCGGCCTGGTGCTGCAGCTCAATCGTCTTTGAGAGCAGCTCATAATTGCCGTGCCATTGGACAAAGTCGGCGCCACCCATGAATGCGCCATGCTTGCTGGTACGGCCGTCATAGTGCCAGAGATTGAAATAGGTGAAGTCGATTGTGTGCGTAAAGGGCTGACCGGTCAGCGTGCCGTCCTTGTGCAGTCCGTCCATGATGTCCTTGGCGGCGAGCACCTTGGCGTTGGTGCTATTGATGACTTCTTCGCCCTGAGCGTAGACACGGTCGATACGAGCCTGCGTGTGGCACTGTGTGCAGACCTGTTTCATGTTGATCTGCGCCTGCAGGTAGTTGGGGCGATGCGTGGTGACTGCATCGGCAAGGTACCAGCCGAGCCGGTCGGATGGATTGTGCGTCACCTTGAGGCCATTGATTCCTGACATGTGGCAGGTGGCGCAGGTGGGCACGAACATGTCGCGCGTGGTGAGCGATTTTGGGCTCGCGTCGAGGTTCAAAAGATTGCGCTGCGCGGCGAACATGATGCCGTGTTTCGACTCGTTATAGATCTCGATCTGCGAGTGATCGGGGCCCATGTGGCATTGCCCGCAGGTTGAAGGCAGGCGCGCGAGTGCGACGGAACTCGTGTGGCGGGAATGGCATTCCGTACAACTACCGATAGTGCCGTCGTCATTCGGCTTGCCGATGGCGTGGCACTGTTCGCAGCCGGAGGTGATGGCCGGGTGCCCCTCGGGGAGAGTGAGCGGATTGGGCGCGCGCTTGGTGCCGCCCGGCTGGAACTGTTCGCTGTAAGCGACCTGTTCGGGACTGAGCCCCTTTTCTCCGTGAACCGCTGCCCAACTCGGGGCAGCGTGACGGCTGCGCAAGAACTCCTGGTAGACGCCTTCGTGGCAGGAACGGCAGTTTCCGGCAGTCAGATGCGTGCTGATGACAAAGCCGTGGTGATCGACCTTCTGTTGTCCGGGACCAGGTTGATGGCAGTCAAGACAGTTGACGCCCTTCTTCGCGTGCGCGGACATCTCGTACTCATGAACCACGGAGTACTGGAGACGCGCGTGGCACTCGGCGCACTTGCCCGAGGCGCGAACAAAATCCGCGGTCGGTTGGGCGGTTTCGACGCGCGGTCGCTGCCGATTGATGAGAAAAGCGGACAGGATGAGCGCGAAAGCAACGACAACAGCCAGAAACACGGAACGAAAGGACATAAGGCCGAACTCCAGAGAGAAGGAGGAGCGAACTCCATTTTGCAGAGGCTAAACCGAACAAGACGGAATGGTGGAACTGTAGCAGCCTGACTAGCTAATACGCATCAATTTCGAGAAACGGGGTAGTGAATGAATCGATTCCAGCATCCCTGGTAAATCTAGGCGATCATATCTAGCCCTGAAAGCGACTTAAGTCACTGAAATCGGTGTCCGGTCTCGCTTCTCCGGTCCCACTCTGCCTTCCGTATATGAAAAGAGCAAAGGATTGATCCGGCGGTGACTTAAGTCCCTGCATCGACACCTGGCTTACCTCTACTGTGACTTCATTGCGGTACTCCAGCAGGAGGTTTCTATGGAGAGCAAGCATAAGGGTCTTCAGTCGAGGAGTAACCATGTCCTATAAACGCTATTGGGTGGCTCTGGCCATCGTCATCATCGGATCGTTTGCCGTGCTCGGAGGCGTGGGCCGGAAGATGATCAGCGAGGCTCCGCCCATTCCCGATGTCTACACCACGGATGGGCAGATTCTCTTCACCGGAAGCTCCATCACGGATGGACAGGGCGTATGGCAGTCCATCGGCGGCCAAGAGATCGGCACCGTCTGGGGCCATGGCGCATACGTCGCGCCCGATTGGAGCGCCGATTGGCTGCATCGCGAGTCCGAGATGCTGCTCAACACCTGGGCAGTCAGATCTGGCGCGCGGAACTTCGCCTCCCTGGGGCCGGATCAACAGGCTGTATTCAAGGCTCGTCTGATTCGCGAGATGCGC
This sequence comes from Acidobacteriota bacterium, assembly GCA_021813745.1. Lineage (GTDB taxonomy): Bacteria > Acidobacteriota > Terriglobia > Terriglobales > Acidobacteriaceae > Telmatobacter. The sequence goes on along the minus strand of JAKAJO010000078.1, from coordinate 32,569 downwards.
ACCAATACTTATGATGCCGCACGCAACCGAGTCACGATCGACGCGGATCGCGCCGCGGCTTTTGTGCAACTAAAGGCCTACTACACCGATGTGTTCGCCACGGGCCGGTCGGAGTATGCCATTCCCCAGGGTGCACTGACAAACCCCGCCAAGCAGCAACAACTCGCGGCGTTTTTCTGGTGGACCTCATGGGCAGCCAGTACCGAGCGTCCCGGCTCCGATGCGACGTATACCAACAACTGGCCACATGAGTCCCTGGTCGACAATGTGCCGACCTCCGGATCGGTTCTGTGGAGCATCCTCAGTTTTGTCGGTCTGCTTGCCGGCATTGGTGGCTTGGTCTGGTGGTACGCCTCCCAGGAGAAGGAACTCGTTCACGGTCCTTATCCCGAGAGCGATCCGTTTCTTGCTTTTCAACCCACACCTTCGCAGCGTGCGACATTCAAATACTTCCTGGTCGTAGTCATCCTCTGGGGAGTGCAGATTCTAATGGGTATCCTGACGGCACACTACGGAGTCGAAGGCCACGGATTCTACGGCTTCCCTCTCGATAAATATTTGCCCTATGCAGTCACGCGCACATGGCATTTGCAAATTGCCATCTTCTGGATTGCTACATCTTGGTTGGCAACCGGACTTTACGTCGGTCCCGCCGTCAGCGCTCACGAACCGAAGTATCAACGTCTCGGCGTAAATGCACTCTTTGGAGCACTGATTCTCGTAGTCGGTGGATCGCTTGCCGGCGAATGGCTTGGAATTCAGCAGCGACTTGGCAATGCGTGGTTCTGGTTTGGCAGCCAAGGGTACGAATATGTCGATCTGGGTAGATTCTGGCAGATTCTGTTGTTCATCGGCCTGGTTCTGTGGCTGGTCCTGATGGTTTCATCTCTCAAGCCTGCGCTTGTGCGCAAGAGCGAGGATCGGTCGCTGCTTATCCTGTTCCTCATTTCGAGCATCGCCATACCGCTCTTCTACTCGGCCGGCCTCATGTACGGCCAGCGCAGTCACCTGGTCACTGCCGAGTACTGGCGCTGGTGGGTGGTTCACCTCTGGGTTGAAGGCTTCTTTGAAGTATTCGCAACAGTGGTCATCGGATTCCTGTTCACACGGCTCAGGTTGATCGAGATCCGTACCGCAACCAAAGCTGCGTTGTTCTCGACAACCATCTTCCTCTCCGGTGGAATCATCGGTACATTCCATCATCTGTACTTCGCTGGCGCCACGCCCGCAGTCATTGGCCTGGGAGCGATCTTCAGCGCATTTGAAGTCGTTCCGCTCACGCTCATCGGTTATGAAGCCTGGGAAAACATTCGCCTTGCGCAGCCAACCAGGAAATCACCGTGGATCGCGAACTACAAGTGGCCCATCTATTTCTTTGTTGCAGTCGCTTTCTGGAATCTGGTTGGAGCCGGCTTGTTTGGCTTCCTTATCAATCCGCCCATCTCTCTCTATTATGTGCAGGGACTGAACCTCACCCCCGTCCACGGACACACGGCGTTATTCGGCGTCTATGGAATGTTGGGACTTGGCCTCACACTCTTCTGCCTGCGCGCACTGAAGCCCGGCCGCAAGTGGAAGGAAGGTCCTTTGAAGTTGTCTTTCTGGTCTCTCAACTTTGGCCTGATCTTCATGGTCATCCTCAGCATGTTGCCGGTAGGACTTCTGCAAGCGTGGGCATCGGTCGAACACGGCACATGGTATGCGCGATCCGCAGAGTTCATGCAGTCCGGCACCATGCAGACCCTGCGCTGGATGCGCGTTCCGGGAGATATTCTGTTTTCGATCGGAGCGGCTCTTTTCGCGTGGTTTGTTCTTGGGTTGTTGACCGGCCACTCCTACAGCAAGTCGCTGTCAGCAGACGAGAGCGCTTCAGCCTCTGATGACGTGGATCACCGCAACATCGAACTCGCCGGACGTTGATTGACCGGCGATACACCCAGCGGCATTTTCTTACGATAGTGCCGCTGGCCTTCTTCCCAAGAGACAACATGGAGGGATCATGGACTATACATTTCTTGCCAACCTGCAACAGGAATTCACACTGCCGGAAAAGGGTATTCTCAGCCACATTCTGCACAAGGATGACAACGTCAACGTCACGCTGTTTGGCTTTGCCGCAGGCGAAGAACTCTCCGCACATTCAGCTCCGACACCTGCCATTCTCTACTTTCTTGAGGGAACCGCCGAGGTCCAGCTTGGCAACGACAAGGTCAGTGCTCAAGCCGGCTCCTTCATCCATATGCCGGCGATGCTGCCGCACGGCATCTCGGCTAAATCTCCGGTGAGAATGCTGCTTGTCCAGATCAAAACAGAAGGCCATTGAATCTCATGAAAGCCAATGAACATCGCTTCCTCGTTGAACGTTTGTGGCCGCGAGGCATCAGAAAATCGTCGTTGAAGATGCAGGCATGGCTTAAGGAACTTGCTGCTAGCACCGATCTGCGGAAATGGTTCGCCTGACCGTGCTAATCCTGCCACCAGAGCCCCCTGAGGCGAGCCTTGCCCGGGACCCGAAGGCTCGTGTATACTGTTGAAGTTGTAGGTGGTGACGGAGTTCACCCTTAACCGCTGTCCATCAATAGAGCGGACAGATGATGACTCCTGACAGGGAATCCTGTTGGGAAGTCATGTCCTAGCACGATCCCTGATCACAATCCTTGGAGTAGGACGATGTCAGGGGAATTGTGTGCTTTGTGGATCGGTCTGGTGTCCCTCGCGACAGCGTGCGCCGTTAGGCTGCGCCTGTTGCTTGTAGGGTTTTCTGCCGTTGAGCGAGCAACTCCTTCGCGGGCCTTCCTCCCTGATGATTCTCCACGGAACTTCGAAATATTGGCGGCTTCCCGACACGGGGCGCATGCCACACTCCTCCAGCTTGACCTCCGCTGGGAGTATCCCCCGACTCCTGCTACGGCTGGAGGAGTGCGCGCCCCGCAGATTCTTCTTCCAACTCAAAATCTTTTGCGCGACCGGCCTTCGCCGGACGACCCGTCGTGGAGAACTTTCAGGAGAATCGAGACCATCCTGGTGGCTTATGACGGTTCTCCGCAATCGCAGCACGCGCTGCAGATTGCACTCTCCCTCGCGAAGATGGCTTCGTCCAAGGTGCTGGTTTTTTCCGTCGTGCAGGTACCAAAGCCAGCTCTACGAGCTGAGCTGAACGCCGTTCTCGACGACGGACGAGAAGGGTACGAGCGAAGTTTCGTTGCTATCCGAGAACAAGCAAAGGAGAGCGAGATTGAACTGGATACCGAAATTGCAGTGGGCAGGCCGGCCGACCAGATCATTTACCGGGCCGAGACGTTTCAAGCCAGCTTGATCGTGATGGGGAGACGCAAGAAACCCGCCGTGGAGCACTGGATACGTGGTTCAAGCTCGGAGCGTGTACTCCGCTACGCCCGTTGTCCCGTCATGCTGGTGCGCTAGTCAGAGGAATGGAGCAATGACACGCACCGTGTTTTGCATAGAAAGCGGCCCGATGGCCGGGAAAGCGAGATAACAATGTCCGAAATTGCCAAACTTGAAGCGCTCGAGATTTTGGATTCGCGGGGAAATCCCACACTGGCGGTTACTGCAACCCTTGCTGACGGGGTCAAGGCCACGGCGAAAGTGCCCTCGGGTGCGTCAACGGGGAAACGCGAAGCAGTCGAGCTCCGCGATGGTGACAAGTCCCGCTATGGCGGCAAAGGGGTGCTCAAGGCAAAGGAGCACGTAGAGGGGGAGATTCAAGCTGCCGTCCGAGGATGCGATGCGAACGACCAGAAAGGGCTCGATCAAAAACTTTGCGATCTGGATGGGACACGCAACAAGGGGAGATTGGGCGCAAACGCAATTCTCGGAGTGTCGCTGGCGGTTGCGCACGCGTCCGCAAAGGACCGCGGGTTACCGTTGTATGCCTCGCTCGTCAATGAGCCCGCGAATCTGCTTCCGACGCCTGGCCTCAATGTTCTCAACGGCGGACGTCACTCCGACAATAATGTCGATTTCCAGGAGTTCATGATTTCCCCGGTCGGCGCTCCGTCCTTTAGCGAAGGCCTTCGCGCGGCAGCCGAGACATTCCAGACTCTGAAGTCTGTGCTGCACAAGAGAGGCTTGAGCACGTCTGTCGGTGACGAGGGTGGATTCGCACCACAGCTGAAGTCGAACGAAGAGCCAATCGAACTGATTCTCGAAGCAATTCAGAAGGCCGGGTACGCACCCGGTAAAGATCTCGTCATCATGATCGATCCCGCTGCAAGTGAGTTCTTCGACGACGGCGTGTACACATTCGGCAAATCCAACCAAGGCGGCAAGACCTCCCAGCAGATGGTTGAGCTATACAAAATGTGGCTCAAGCAGTACCCCGAGATATGGTCCCTCGAAGACGGGATGGCGGAAGACGATCAATGGGGTTGGCAACTCCTCACCAAAGAACTTGGCAACGAGATTCAACTTGTTGGAGACGACAACTTCGTCACAAATCCCAGCCTGTTCGAGAAGGGCATCAAGGACGGCATCGCCAACGCCATCCTCATCAAGCTGAATCAGATCGGCACTGTCACTGAAACGCTGGATTGTATTCAGATGGCCCGTGATAACGGCTACGGCGCGGTGATCTCCCACCGCTCTGGAGAGACCGACGACACCAGCATTGCGGACCTGGCAGTAGCCGCGGGCATGGGCCAGATCAAGACCGGCTCGGCATGTCGCGGCGAGCGGATCGCAAAATACAACCGTTTGCTTGAAATCGAGCGCGAACTAGGAAGCAGCGCCCGCTACGCAGGTATCAACGCTTACGAACGGCGAAAGAAGCAAGTGAGGGCCTAGCCGCTCACAACCGGTGTTGGAGTCCACCGAAACAGCTCAACTGGGCAAATGACTCCTCGAAGCGAAATCACCACTTGGAGGAGTCATGCCCGACCTAAAACCTGAGATCACGCAAATGCGATCCCAAGAGCTACTCAACGAAAATCAGCAGAGACATCTGAGCATTTCCTGTCAGCACATCGACAGGTTGCTCTGCGATGCCGAACATATCCTGCACGAAGTGGATTCCCCGTCTCCGTTTCCACGCCACATGATCGACGTGACGCCGGCACAAACGCGGGCTCTCGAAGACCACATCCGCCGCATCCGCGAGCAGCTACTCCGCACGCTTGCGTGGCAGCGGATGAAACCGGAACCGTCTGACATACCGGCTACGCGCGCATTGCTCGTTTTAATGACTTTCATCGACATCGCTATCGAAGAGTTAAAGCCGAAGTACATGCGCGGTTCCGGCGGTGTCTCCCAAGAGGCCGCCGATGAACTCAATGGTGTCGTTTACGAACTCAGCTCAGCAGCGCAAAGCATGGAGCGCTACATTCGCCAGGAATTCGGCACCAACCTGGAGTCGCGCCTGAAAGAGCTCGAGCGCGGGGGCCACGATGTGGCCCTTCTGCAGCAGATCGAGGAGATCGTCACCCGGCACGGCCTGGTGGAGTTCCGTTCTCGAATTGCATCCCTCGCCTTGCGTCTTGAGGATAACAACCTCGAAGTGGCGCTTTTCGGCCGCGTGAGTAGTGGAAAATCTTCGCTGCTGAATGCGCTTCTGGGAATCAATGTTCTACCTGTCGGTGTCAATCCAATCACTGCCGTACCGACAAGGCTGCGTTATGGCAAGCAGCTCCAGGCCGCCGTAGCTTATGCAAGCGGGAGAGAGGATAACGTCTCGCTTGATGAGCTTGCGACTCTCATCACCGAGCAGGGTAATCCAGGCAACGAACGCAGTGTCGTCCGAGCGCTTGTCGAGGTTCCAGCGCCGCGACTCAAGCAAGGCATTGTGCTTGTCGATACTCCGGGACTTGGCTCCCTTGCAAAACGTGGCGCCGCGGAAACCATGGCGTACCTGCCGTCGTGCGATCTGGCGCTGCTGCTAATCGATTCCGGTAACGCTCTGAATGACGAAGACATTGGCACGCTGCGAATTCTCTACGAGAGCGGTATTCCGCCACTCGTCCTGCTGAGCAAGTCGGATTTGCTGGCAGCGGGCGACTTGCATCGCGTCACTGGATACATCGAGGCGCAGCTGCAAAGAGAACTTGGCGCGAGTATTCGCGTGCATCCGGTAAGCGCGCTGGCTCAATACTCCGTTCTGTTGGACAACTTCTTTGAGCGCGAGTTATTTCCGCGCTTTGAGCAGGCGCGCAGCCTACGCGAGGCATCGGTCGCTCGAAAGATCGGCGCACTGCGCGAATCCGTTATTGCTGCACTGGAAACAGTACTCGACCGCGGACGGCGGACGAAGGGAGCCTCACAGGCGGTCGATACGAGTGAGGTTGAGACTCAACTGCGGCGCGTAAGCGGAGAGGTCGGCGAACAAAGGGCATTTCTTGACCGCGCCTTTCTTGAATTAGGCGAACGCCCGGACGTGATTCTGGAAGAACTGGCGGAAAAAGTCGTCTCGCGGGTCGCTTCCGGGGGAAGCCACGCAATTTCTGCGTTCGAGCTGTCGGAATGGACCCATACCGTTGTACAGGATCGCGTGGACAGGGCCTTGTCTCATAGCCGGGATGTAAGCCTCAAAGCGATCCAAACACTGCAACAGATTGCGAAACAGATGGGCCGTTCAGAGGCGCCATCACAGGAAGATGCCGAGATGTTGATGCGCGATGCGCCACGTTTCGAGATAGGGGTGATCCCCGGAAAGATCAGCCTTGCGCACTGGAATTGGCTGGGAAATTGGATGATTCGATTCCTGGCCAGGAACTCTCTGCGCGAAAGCCTTGGCCCCTCCCTAAAGCAGGAGCTTCATCAGTATGGCCGCGCACTCAGCCAGTGGAGCGAGCAAATGACGCGCAAGGTGCAAGCATTGATGAACTCTTATGCAGACGCCTATCGCGCGCAAATTAACAGGATCACTGGCATATCTCCCGAAGCTGTCGCGTCGCCGGAAATGGAACACGACCTTGCGTTGCTCCTCCGCAGTGGCATAGCGGCAACCGGGGACGGGGCGCAGAAAAGAGCGTAGGGAGAAAAGGAGATAAAAGTTGCAGAAGTACATATTCATTGCGGTTGGCGGCTCGCTTGGCTCTATCGCCAGGTATTGGGTGGGGACGACGATCGCCAGCCGCCTGGGTACAAAGTTTCCTTACGGGACCTTTGTCATCAATGTGTCTGCATGCATCGTCATTGGGTTTGCTCTGACGTTCCTCGGTAAGCGAGCTGAGTTGAACCCCGCCTGGCGTTTCTTGATTCCGGTGGGGTTCGTTGGCGCTTACAGCACGTTTTCTACGTATGAGTGGGAGACTCTATCCACTCTCCGGACCGGGGCGTTTGCCCTTGCCGCATTCTACGCATTTGTCAGTCTTTTCCTAGGCCTTGCCGCAGCTTGGTGCGGCTCTATGCTCGCGGAGGTGATCTCATGAGAGCGCATCGGCTCCTTGTGCCTCATCAGTCGCTCGAAGATGTTCTGCATGAGCCAGGGTGCTGTCTCTGCCGGTTCCTTAAGGACTTCCAGGCACTCCATCTGCAGGAAGATTCGGCAAAGGATATCCAGCATCTTTGCAATTTCCACACTTGGGGGCTGGCTGCGGTTCAAGATGCGCCCACAGCAGCCGACGTCTTCATCCGTCTACTGGTCAACCAGGCAGTTCCTGCTCCCAAAGAAAAACCCCGCTGCGATGTCTGCTTGAAGCTCGAGGCAGAAGAAGATCTGCGCATTCGCGAGCTGGTTACTCTCCTGGGAAAACCGCAGGTTGTGCACTGGCTTAGAACGGAAGCGGTGTTTTGCATTCCGCATGCAACCAAGCTGCGGCACAAGGTTTCTCTCATTCTCGCGCCGCGGATAGATACCATTATTGCGAACTATCGTGAGCAACTCAATGACGAACTGCTCCAGCTGCGCAACGATCCAGGACCGGGCCGATCCGGTTGGGGTGCGCTTGGGCGAGCTGCCGAGTTTCTGGCGGCCCAACGTGGACTAAGAGCATAAGGAGGAAGCGATGCTACAAGCCGGAAAAGCTCTCAAGGTTTCAATCTACCTCAGCGAAGGGATGACTCATCACGGGATGCCCACCTATTCGAGCATTCTCGATTTTCTGTTCTATCGCGGCGTGGCCGGCGCAACGGTCCTGAAGGGTGTTGCCGGCTTTGGCGCTGACCACCACCTTCACACCGCAAGCACTGTTGAGATCTCGGATAGTCTGCCACTCAAAATCGAGTTCATCGAGTCGCGCGAAAAGGTAACTGAATTGCTTGGGAAGCTCGAGGAGATGTGCGGGACGGGCATGATCGAAGTGCAGGAGACCACGATCGCCAAACCTGCACGGGGCTCCAAGCCGAAGGATGCGATCCTGCCCGCGCATCTCAGGCTCGAGGGCAAGGCCAAGATGATGCGGATATACATCGGCGAAGCGGATAAGTGGAAAGACAAGCCGCTACATCTGGCTCTCGTCGAGGCGATGCGGGCCAATGACATCGCCGGCGTCACTGTGTACCGAGGAATCCTCGGGTATGGCGCGCATCGCCGCGTCCATAAAGACAAGCCCCTCCATATGTCGCATGACAGCTCGATCATGCTTTCGGTTGTCGACTCGGAAGAAAAGCTCCGGAGCTTTCTTCCCATCGTCGACCAGATGGTGGAGGAAGGGCTGGTTGTCTTGTCCAACGTGGACATCATCAAGTACTCCTATCGTGCTTCTGAGGCCGGAGCACCAGAAGAGCACACCGGATCCGAGATCGGTTCGGCATGAATGGAGGCTGAATTATGAAAGAACAGTTTGAAGGCAATATGCTGCGCATCCATTTCGGCGAAGGCGATAAGTGGCAGAGCAAACCACTCTATGAGGCGATCGTCGCAAAATGCAAAGAGCTGGGAATGGCAGGAGCTATCGTCTACCGGGGTCTCGAAGGCTATGGCTCCAGCGCGAGAATTCGCCATAGCCGCGCTCTCTCACGAGATGCCCCCATCATGCTGAGCATCATCGATACAAAAGAGCAGATTGCCAAGCTTCTTCCCCATCTCGACGTAATGGTAGAGGAGGGCCTGATCGCCATGTCGGATGTAGAGGTCATCCGATACGTTCCTCAGGAAGGCGTTCGGCCAAAGGGGTAATAGCACATGCAGGAATTGAACAGTACCACCACATTGCAAGGTTACGCCAGCAATTCGCTGGAGACATCCATGACCATGGATGGCGCCTCCCGCCTTTTGCGGCTTGCCGAGTTGGCCCAGGAACTTGGTGCTGAGCCCGTCGCCGAAGAAGCACGCGAGCTAGCGGCGCGGGTTGCCGAAGGGCGTTTCTATGTAGCCTGCGTCGGCCAGTTCAAGCGAGGCAAGTCCACCTTGCTGAACGCATTGGTCGGTTACGACGTTGTTCCGACCGGTTTTGTTCCAGTCACAGCAGTGCCTACGGTGATCCGGTTTGGCGACACGCTCCATGCGCGCGTTCGCATGCAGGATGGGTCCTGGCACGACGTTCCTGTATCGGAATTGAAGGAATATGTGACCGAAGAACTCAACCCTGAAAACAAGAAGGGCGTGGAGGGGGCCGAAGTCTTCGTGCCCAGCCCCCTGTTATCTTTCGGCATGTGTTTTGTGGACACCCCTGGGTTGGGGTCGGTCTGGACTGGAAATACGGCAACCACGCAGGCATTCATCCCACACATCGATGCGGCCCTGATTGTGATCGGTGCCGATCCGCCGATCGCGGGCGAAGAACTGACGCTGGTTGAAGCCGTTGGCAAGCAAGTTCAGGATCTCATCCTGATCATCAACAAAGCAGACCGGACCACCGATCCGGAGCGCGCGGCGGCAGCAAAATTTACGCGAGAGATCCTGGAGAAGCGGCTGCATCGCCCAATGGGCGAGGTTTTTGAGGTGAGCGCTTCCGAACGGGCCGAAAATCGCGGCCCTGTGCGCGATTGGGACAAATTGCTGGCGAGCCTGCACCTCCTTGTTGAAGACTCCGGCCGAAACCTCGTTCGCGCAGCTTGCGAACGCGGTCTCCAGCGCTTGACCGAACAACTGCTGGCCATTATCAACGAGGACCGTGATGCGCTTCAGCGGCCGATCGAAGAATCCGAACGCCGCATCGGGCTCATGCGAGAAACCATTAGCGAGGCCGAGCGCTCCATGCGCGAACTCAATTTCCTGTTCATGGCGGAGCAGCAGCGGATTTCGGATTACTTCGTTGATAGGCGCAAGCAATTCTTCGAACTCGCCTGGAAAGCATCCGAGAAAGAGTTTGATGAAGGACTGCAGTCGATACCCCGCGGCTTTGGTCCGCGCTACCGGCACCGCGTCATGCATCTCAGTACGGAAATCGCGCAACGCGATGTCATGCCCTGGCTCAAGCCTGAGCAAGAGGAAGGCGAGCGCCAGTATCGGGCCGTGGCCCTCCGATTTGTGGAGATGGGAAACAGCTTTCTGAAAAAGCTGGAGGAGGCAGGCCTTAGCGAACTCGCCCGGATGCCCCATGCGCTCGATCCGGAGAAAGGCTTGCGCGTACGTTCGCAGTTCAGTTTCGAGAAGTTCCTCAGCACAGCCGATCCGCCGTCACCGTTAAGCTGGCTCGCCGATGTCTTCCTACCGCTTGTAGGTGCACGCAAAGTCCTCACAAATGAGGCTCGAGAGTTCTTGCGGCATCTTTTGGATACGAACAGCTCTCGTGTACAAAACGATGTTCTGAATCGCATCCAGGAGAGCCGGGATCGCCTTGAGGTGGAAATCCGCAAACTGCTGCACGAAATCAGCCGCATCGCAGAACAGGCACTCGACCGGGCGCGAAAGGTCAAAGAGGAAGGAATTCCAGCCGTACAGTCGGCAATCGAGCGGCTCGACCGATTGGAACAGGAGGTTTCGACACTCGCGTAGCTACGTACAACGGGCGGTCGGCCAGTACGGAGCAACCACAATGCAAGGGGGCAAGATGAAAGAGGAATTTCAGGCTCGTATGCTGCGTATCTATTTCGGGGAAAGCGACAAGTGGAGGGGCAAGGCGTTGCACGAAGCCATTGTCGCGAAATGCCAGGAATTGAGCATCGCGGGAGCCATTGTCTACCGCGGAATTGAGGGATACGGAACCAGCACCCGCATCCGTCACTCCAGTCACTGGACATTATCGAGAGACACCCCTGTCATGCTGAGCATCATTGATCGGGAAGAGCAGATCAATATGCTCATTCCACATCTGGACACGATGGTGGAAGAAGGGCTGATAGCAATCTCTCAAGTCGAGGTTATCCGCTACTCCCGAGATCCCGAGAAGACGCTAAAGAAGGATTAGGGATGCCTGAGGTGGGATCGTATGCCGAACACATTGGTGGACGCGTATCGCGAGGCGCAACCGGGAAAACAGACGCTCTCGCACTTTATCGAAACACTTGGCGCGATTGCAGGCCATAGCAAAGCTGGCGATTTGACCGCCGTGCTCGATGGACTCTTCGAAAAACTATCGGCCAACCGTTTCAACCTGGCCGTATTGGGGCAGATGAAACGTGGAAAAAGCTCATTTGTCAATGCGCTGTTGGGTACGGAGATTCTTCCGACAGGAATCCTCCCGCTGACTTCAGTCATTACCAGGGTTAAATACGGTCCCTCTCCAACAGCCCTGATCCGTTTCAAGTCCGGTAACGTGGAGCCGATCGAACTGAGAGCGCTGCCCCAGTACATCACCGAAGCGGCCAATCCCGGAAACCGCAAGCAGGTAGCCGCGGCTGAAGTGACCTATCCCTCGCAATTCCTCGGAATGGGGATCGACCTGATCGACACTCCCGGAATTGGGTCCACGCACTTGCACAATACCTCTACGACCGAAGATTACCTTTCTGAAGTTGATGCCGGCATCGTGGTGCTTTCTGTCGATCCGCCCATTACAGAAGTTGAATCGGAGTTTCTGAAAAAGATCCGCCGTGACGTCCCACGCCTTCTGTTTGTGATCAACAAGATTGACCTGGTGTTGCCGCGGGAAGCTGCTTCCGTGGCCCGGTTTCTCGAGGGTGAACTGAAGAACCGCATTGGTGTTGACGACCCTGAACTCTTCCCCCTTTCTGCCCGTTTGGCATTGGAAGAGCGAACACACCAGCACAATGGTTCTGCGGGCAAGAGTGGCATGGAAGGGCTTTCCGAGCGCCTTCGCCATTTCGCTTCGGAGGAGAAAGAGCAAGTACTGTTCCAATCCGTTGCGCTCGACGTTCTCCGAACTGCGGGAACCTTGCGGTTTGCGGCCAGCGTGGGTGAACGCGCCAGAGCCCTCAACGGCGAAGAGCTGGAATCGAAGAAACGTGCCCTCGAGGCGGCGCTGGTGAAATCCGATCGGGAGATGAAAGATCTCCGTCACCTGTTAAGGCAGGATGTAGCGGCGATCGTGACAAGAATAGAGAACGACTTAAAGGAGCATGTGGAGTCGGCCGATCCAGTAGTACGCCGCCACCTTGATGAGTTCGAGAAGGCTCATCCGAACGAAACGCGGGATCAGCTGGGCGCCCTCCTCGACAAGTTTATCTTTGGCGAAGTCGAATGCGTGTTTGTAGATTGGCGTGTCCAAGAAGACGAGCGGATTCGCGCGGAGGTCGCAGAGCTCTCCAAACGATTCGTCGAGAGGACAAACCAGGTTCTCGAGCACCTACAGGATACGGCCGGAGCACTCTTCGACGTTCCCATCTCGCATGTCGATTTCAGGTCCTCCCTCACCGTGGAGAGCCGACTCTACTATTACACGGATCATGTCTTCCAGTATCAGCTGGACAAGCTGATCTTCATCCTTCCGAGGTTTTTGCTGCGGCGGGTCGTCTTTGGCCGGATGCGATCGTATATCCGCATGGAACTGGATCGCAACGCGGGCCGGCTGCGCTACGACTATCTGGAAAGGCTGAAAAAGTCTGTTTCAGCATTTGAGAAGGAGCTAGAATCGGCCGTCGCGATCGTAGTCGATAACCTCCGCTTCGTTTTGAATCCTAAAGAGGGCAACGCGAGTTCGATGACATCGGCCATTGCTCAGCTTGACCTGGTAATTGCCGGATGCAGGTCGATCATCGAGGAGCGCGGCCGCACTCTTCAACGGACTGCTGCAGGGGCGCAGCCAGGAGCCGGACCTGAGACGTGGAATTAAAGAGAGGGTCAGTATTCAGGTCGCATCACTATGTCGACACCGGGATGTGAGGTTCATTCGATGATGGCCTTTTGCACTCACTGCTGGACGGAGATCGACGCTGCGCTCAATGTTTGCTCCAGCTGCGGGGAAGATCTGAACTCCGACCCCCGCACATACGAGCAGAAATTGGTTGCTGCTCTTGAGCATCCTCTTCCGGAAGCGCGGGTGCGAATCTGCTGGCTGATCGGTGAAAACAAGATTCAACCGGCAGTGCCGGACCTGATGCAAATTGCTGAGTGTGACCCTGATCTTTTCGTACGCAGAGCTGCCTTGGAAGCGATGGCCGTTTTGCGCGACCCCCGGGCGGCGCCGCTGTTGGAAGCGATTAGTAGAAGCGACAACCGCTTTCTTGCAGCCGTTGCCCGGAGGAGCCTGGACGCCATCTCTTCGCCAACAGGGAAAGACTTGCCGGAAACGAAAGATCCTTTCTGCACCACCCGCTAGCTTGCGCCTAAGGCGCGGCACATCTCTCCCCTCGGCTCATAACACGCGGAGTTTCCAATGCCGTACGTACGAGGGACTTTTACCGGAGAAAGAGCACGTCAAATTGCAAGATCGGGCAAGGTGTCGGGGAAAGGCGTGCACTATGTGCCATGGTGGCCTGAGGAGACCTGTGAGAAAGTCGACAAGATTATATGGAGGGTCTACCTGCTGGGCGACGCTGGAGAAGACTGGCATGAGTTCACCGCATACGATAGCCACGGCCAAGTACTCGGCATTCATCGCCTCGATGGGTATTGACAATGGCTGGATTCAATCGACCTCTCGCCTGCGTGACTGTTGCGCTTCGAAAACGGTCACGCTACTAAAGAGCTTCTGGGCCTGCTTGCGGAGGCTGTCATTGTCGCAGATATTGATGAGGCCATTTCTTGGAGAACAGGCGCGACGCTTGGCGAGGAGAGGGAGTCTGTCATCGCGCGCTCTGCATCCGCGTCCGTGGTGGCCGGAAGATCTCTGTGCACAGATCGAAAAAATCACGTGGGTGGTTTCCGGACTGGATAAACCGGAGGCGTGCTGGCAGAAATTTGTCGCGTACGACGCGAGCGGGAAATTGCTCGGGACTCATCGCGTCGAGGAGAGATGAGTTTATGACGGCAATCTCTGCCGAGAAAGAGCCCTGAGGTTTCAGATGTACCGCGCCAAGCTTTATGATCCAGCCGCTCACGCATATCGGATTCGGTACGCGATTGGTTGCATTCTTCGTGACCGGCTGGTGAATGAGGGTGCTTTTAAGGTCTGCTTCGAAATGCTGGACGAGGCCGAAGTAATTCGCGCCATCCTCTCCCGAGGATTGAAGAACCGCAGGCTCCGGACAGCGCTTGAACGAAGTCACCTCATCAATCTGACCTGCTGGCTCCTGCGTTTTCCGGACCTCGCAGAGGCGTATGTCGCAGGTGAGATGCCATCGATTGAAGAGTGATTCCGCAGAAGAGCGCAACTCTTGATGTCCAGTCATCGGCGCACGCAAAGAGAAGTGCATCCGCGTTACAAAGCTGGATCTCCTTCATTGACAGGGGATGACCTGCTCGTTCTAGCGAATTGTGCCACTAATTTCAGCGCTATGCTGCCAATTGTTCTAGAAATATGCTGACAGCCGTTCTATGGGAACCTACCAATCTGCGAGAGATATGAAGGCGGGCCACATAGTGCCGTCCCCTGGGGCAGGAAGAATCGGCAAGGGTGAAGTTTGGGTCACTCGTTCAGGACCACGTCGGCTCGGTGAGTGACTCGGCGATGATGCGCCAAAGTAAAGACCGTGGCATCTTCCGCTATTCGTAACCTCCATCCACTGGCTGGAAGTACCGACGAGTATCCTGACGAAGGAGGAGCCACGCAACCAACCCGAAAATGATCGAGTGGTTCACGACCTGGCGCACGACCGGAAAGCTGATCGCCACGTGAAAAGCCATCCAGGCGAGTGCCAGCCAGCGCGCCCAATTGCGGCCGAGAAGCATGAATATTCCCGAAACGATGGCGAGCAGTTCAGTGACTTCGATCAACACGCCTTCTGCGCGGTGTGCAGTCAGCGCAGGAAGATAGTAAACGAAGGCGACTGTCCCCACCGCAATGTACAGGCAGGAGAGAACCCAGACAGAAACCGGGCGTCTTGTTGCATTCATGGCAACACCTCCAGCACCGCATCGCTGGGCTCCAGCCCTTCCGGGTCTTGCGGAAGGACTGCCCCAGCCTCGAGAAGTGCACGAACTGTTCCGGCGAAATCTCCTGTCTCGCGGTGCCAGCCATTTCCTGATCCAAAAAGAGCCCAGGACAGCGCGGTCCCCTCATACTCCTGCGATTTCAGCTCAAGGTCCGGCTGAAAACGCAAGATCGCATGCGCCATTTCGGCATTGCCGTTAAAACCAGCCCAGTGAAGCGCGGTAGCTCCCATATTGCCCGACGTATTCACTGGCCAGCCAGCTTCCAGCATCAATTGGACCGCGTTGGTGTTGTTGCTCTGCGCGGCTTCGGGTAATTTGCGCCGCTCTGCGTCCGACAGAGTTCTAGCCGCTTCCGGATTACGAGCCAGATACGCATGAAACGTGCTCTCATCGCCCAGTTCGAAAGCCAACGCCAGCTTCAGATCTTCCGGAGTCCGCTCCATCAGGAACTGAAAGACGTCTTCGTGACCAAAATCCCGCGCCACCGTATGAGCGGTTCGATTCGCTCCCAGTTCCCACAGGTAGATGGTGCCTCCGGCACGAGGGTCGTTCTTGGGGAACCACCCTTCCTTGACGCTCATGCGAATGCATGCAGGGTCCGCGTCCAGATGCCGTCGCACCAGGTCCAGGTCGCCCAGTGCCGTTGCCATCAGCAGGTCGGTCTTACATCCGCAGGATATGAGGTAGCGGGCCACATCCTGGCGATCATGCGGATACTGGCGCAGCTGTTCCTCTGAGCGCCGGAGCAAAAATAGACCACGTGGCGCCGTTTTAGGGGCGTAACGTGGCGGTGTAAAAGTAGACCACCGCCGGATTCTGGTTTCACGGACCTCAGGCATGCCTGAGGGGTAACGAACGAGGTGCGAACCTTGTTCAGTGCCGTGGAGTGGCAGTCGTATCCGTGGGACACCGGAGGTATGTACACGGTGGAACTGTATGCGCGAGTGCGACGGGCAGCCCTTATCGAGGGCAAGAGCCAGCGGACGGTAGCTCGGGAGTTCGGTCTGGCGCGCAAGACGGTGCGGAAGATGTTGGCGTATTCGGTGCCGCCGGGGTATCAGCGGCAACAGCCGGTGCGGCGGCCCAAGCTGGGACCGTGGCTTGGCGTGATCGACGCCATTTTGAAGGATGACAAGACCAGGCCTGCCAAGCAGCGCCATACCGCCAAGCGGATTTTTGAGCGGCTAAAAGAAGAACACGGGTTCTCCGGCGGCTATACCATCGTCAAGGACTATGTGCGCGGCGAGGAATTGCACAACCGGGAGATGTTCGTGCCGTTGGTGCATCCGCCAGGCGAGGCGCAGGCCGACTTCGGCGAAGCGCTGGTTGTGATCGCTGGAGTGGAGCAGAAGGCGCACTTCCTGGCGATGGATTGCCCTCACTCGGATGACGGATTTGTCGCGGCGTTTCCAGGCGAAACGACAGAGGCTTTCCAGCAAGGCCACGTACTTGCCTTCGAGTATTTCGGCGCCGTTCCCACGCGCATTCTCTACGACAACTCCAAGATCGCAGTGGCGCGGATCCTCGGCGGCGAGGAACGGGAGAAGACCAAGGCCTTCCTGGAGTTGCAGAGCCACTATCTGTTCGCCGACAAGTTCGGGCGTCCGGGCAAGGGCAACGACAAGGGCGATGTGGAGGGACTCGTCGCTTATGCACGGCGGAACTTCATGGTTCCGATTCCGAGTGTCAACAGTTGGGAAGAGTTGAACACCTACCTTGCAGGGCAGTGCCGCAAGCGGGGTGAGCGGCGGCTGCGCGGGCACACGGAGACGATCGGCGAGCGATTCGAACGCGACCGGGCGGCGATGCTGCCGTTGCCTGCTGCTCCGTACGAAGCCTGCGAGAAGGTCTCCACAGGAGTCAGCTCGTTGTCGCTGGTGCGTTATCGCACCAACGACTCCTCCGTTCCCACTGAGTACGGACATCGCAAGGTGCTGGTGAAGGGGTACGTGCATGAAGTGGTGATCGCGCATGGCAGCCAGGTGATCGCCCGGCATGCTCGCAGCTATCAGCACGAGGCAGTCGTCTTCGAGCCGCTGCACTACCTGGCGCTGCTGGAGCAGAAGACACGTGCTCTCGACCAGGCCGCTCCGCTGGTAGGCTGGCAACTGCCTGATTGCTTCCTCACTCTGCGCCGTTTACTCGAAGCAAGACTCGGCAAGCCTGGCAGCCGCGAGTACATCCAGGTGCTGCGGCTGCTGGAGACCTTTGCACTTGAACAAGTCACCAGTGCAGTCGAAGACGCTCTACGGCTAGGAACGATCAGCTTCGACGCAGTGAAGCATCTGCTGCTGTGTCGCATCGAGCGCCGGCCGCCGCGGCTGGATATGGCGAACTGGCCGTATCTTCCGCTGGCGCGGGTGCGAACTACACAGGCCGCCGACTACATGGTGCTGTTGCCTTGCCCGCCTGCAGGCACGTCGCACTCGGACGCGGAGGCGGCGCTATGAATAACCAGCCGGACATGCCCACTCCGGATACCCCGCAGTTGTTACTGGAGCATCACCTGAAAGCGCTGCGGCTGCCCACTATGTTGCGGGAGTACGACAAGGTGGCGCGGCAGTGCGCGGTCGAGCAGGTGGACTTTCCCCGGTTCCTGCTGCGCCTGACTGAACTCGAACTGCTGGATCGGGACCGCCGGGCCACTGACCGCCGCATCCGGCAGGCCAAGTTCCCTGTGGTCAAGACCCTCGACACTTTCGACTTCCTGGCCATCCCATCGGCCAACAAGACGCTGGTGTTAGACCTGGCTCGGTGCGAGTTCCTCTCACGCAAGGAAAATCTGCTTCTGTTGGGTAACAGCGGAACCGGAAAGACCCATCTGGCGCTGGCACTGGGCTTGGCAGCCTGCCAGCAAGGCCACCGCGTGCGCTTTACCACCGCCTCCACCCTGGTCAGCGAGTTGATCGAAGCCCGCGACGAGAAGCATCTGCTGCGCTTCCAAAAGCTTCTGGCCAGCTATGAACTTCTCATCGTCGATGAGCTGGGCTTCGTCCCGCTGTCCAAGACCGGTGCCGAGCTGCTCTTCGAAACCTTCAGCCAGCGCTATGAACGCGCTTCGACACTGGTCACAAGCAATCTCTAATGCGCTGCGGCGCATTAGAGGTTTAATGCGGCGCTTATCTTTATGTAGAGTCGAGCATCGGTATTGAAAACAGCCTGGTCTTTCGCGGCGGATTTTGGACAGTAGCGCGGCCACAGCTGTCAGCATAAAAATAGCGTTCTCCCCCAACCGATTCGGAAAGGAGTTCGCTATGTTGTCTGAGTACTTCAAATCGCCATTACGCATCCACACATTGCGACATGGTCCATGCGGATCGTGGCTTGAGGGCTTCGGGAGCCATTTGTTTCAGAGTGGCTATTCCAAGATAACTGCCCGTCAGCACATCCGTTCGGCGGAACATTTGATTTGTTGGGCCAGCCATCGTCATGTTTCCATGCTCGATATCGATGGCTCTGCACTTCAGCGCTTCAGGCAGCACCTCTCCCGTTGCCGGTGTGGCCGTTTTTCCTGCTTTAATCGCCGAGAGATCCTGGCCGGGGTGCAACTGTTCCTAAGGCATGTTCAAGGCATCGATCTAGGCAGCTCAAGTGCTCGACGGATCGTTGCTGAACCGGAACTGTGGAACGGATTCTGTGAGTGGATGACCGCACAGCGGGGAACCACCAACCAGGGTTTGTGTAATTACCGAAGGCCGATCCTGAAGTTGCTTCGATATGTAGGAGAAGATCCAAGTCAACTCGACGCGTTTCGATTACGGCAGTTCGTTGTTGACGAGTGCCGCGGTCTCAGTCGGGCGGCGGTAAAACACTGCACGACGGCGCTTCGGATGTTTGTACGATTTTTGGCCTCCAAGGACTTCTGCAGGGTAGACCTCTTGGGAGCCGTTCCCACCGTTGCCTGTTGGAGATTGGCCTCTCTTCCACGATATCTGGCGGAAGAGGATGTGGAACGTCTGATTGACTCCTGCAATCGATCCGCTGCAATAGGCAAGCGTGACCGGGCCATTCTTCTTCTGCTTGCCAGACTCGGACTCCGGGCAGGCGATATTGTGCATCTGCGATTACAGGACATTGACTGGCAAAACGGGTGGATTCATGTCAGCGGAAAGAATTGTCGGGAAGCACGATTGCCGCTAAGCAAAGAGGTGGGCCGTGCGATTGTTTCGTATCTGCAAGACGGGCGGCCCAAAACGACCAGCGATGCTGTGTTTGTGCGGAGCCGGGCTCCATTCCGCGCTTTGGCCTCGCACTGCGCGGTCTCCGTGCTTGTTGACAGCGCCATACGGCGTGCCGGGATCATCCGCCCGGGCCGAGGAGCGGCCCATCTGCTGCGCCATTCTTTGGCCAGCTCGATGTTGCGGCATGGAGCGTCTTTGCAGGATATCTCCACCCTGCTTCGGCACGGCAGCATTGAAACGACGCAGATTTACGCGAAGGTGGATGTCACAGCATTGAAACAGATTGCTCAGCCTTGGCCGGAGGTGCCACTATGCTAAGCGATTCTGTTCAGTGCTATCTGACGTTGCGTCGATCGGCAGGCTTCTCTCTCAAAGAGGTGGCCCTCCATCTCAGAAGTTTCGCCGCATATTCCGACCGGAGAGGTTACCAGCACATCTGCGCGCAAGCCGTGATTGAGTGGGCAGAGCAAGTGCCGTCTTTAGTTCAGCGGGCTCGCAGACTGGGAGACGTTGCGCGCTTCGCTCGGTATCTGAAGGCGGAAGATCCGCGGCACGAAATCCCACCACGGACCTTCGGCAGCGAGCACTTTCTACGTCCGACTCCCTACATTCTTTCCGATGAACAGATCATCCGCCTCCTCCAACTGGCGGGCCAGTCAGGTTATCGCACTTTGCGTCGCCAGACCTACGCCACGCTGTTCGGCCTGCTTGCCTGTACAGGCCTCCGCGTCTCGGAAGCGATCCGGCTCAGATACGACGACATCACTCCCGATGGCTTGGTGATCCGGGCTTCCAAGTTTCGCAAGAGCCGCTTGGTACCACTGCATAAAACGGCTCAAGCCGCACTCCAACGCTACCTCGAACTGCGCCGGCCATACGCGCCTTTTGACGATCACGTATTCATATCCATACGGCGCAAGCCACTCCTGATTGCAGACGCGGAAGCAGCGTTTCGCACCGTGGTTGCCAAAATGGGCCTGCCCGTCGGAGGAAGGCAGCGTCGGCCAACGCCGCACTGCTTGCGCCACACTTTTGCAGTCAGATCCTTATTGACTTGTCCCGATGGAAGAGACCACATCACCAAACACATGCTTATGCTGTCTACCTATATGGGCCACAGCAATGCGGCACTCACGTACTGGTACCAGGAGGCGGTGCCGGAACTGATGCGCAGCATTGCCGAACGCTGCGAACAGCATTTCGGCGGAGGTGCGCTATGACAGTGCTGGCTCCGCATCTCACTGCCTTCTTTCAAAAGCGTCTTGCCCAGGAGCAACGGGTAAGTGTCCATACCAGCGATTCCTACGCCTACGCATTCAAGCTGCTGCTGGATTATGCAAGCAAGCGATTGAAGGTCGTACCATCGCGCATAGCTATCGAGCAAATCGACGCATCCTTGGTCGTAGATTTCCTCAACAGTCTGGAAGCCACCCGTTCGAATCGACCAAGCTCTCGAAATGTTCGCCTGGCGGCAATCAAATCCTTCATGCATTTCATGGAATTCCGGGTTCCGGCAGCGCTGGATCAGATTCGGCGTATCCTTGCCATTCCCATGAAGAGGACAGAATCACGTTTGGTGCGGCACTTGTCCACCAAAGAAGTCCAAGCACTGCTGGACGCCCCCAACCCTGTAGACTGGGCCGGCATTCGCGATCGCGCCATGCTGCATCTATGCTTCGCTGCCGGACTGCGCGTTTCTGAACTGACCGGCCTCCAACTCAAAGATGTCTCCTTGCACCCACATGCCAGCCTTGTGGTCCACGGCAAGGGACGGAGAGAACGTTGCCTGCCCTTGTGGAAGCAAACCACTGTAACCCTGCGCGCATGGCTGGCGCTTCACGAAACAGTTCTGGTCCCAGAGCTATTCTTGAACGCGCGCCGCACAGCTATGACACGATCCGGCTTCGAATACATCCTGAAAAAGCATGTTGTGGTCGCCGGCAGAAACTGCCCCTCCATCCTCTGCAAGCGCGTATCTCCTCACGTGCTGAGGCACAGTTGCGCCCTCAGCATTTTGGAAGCGACAAAGGATCTGCGCAAGGTCTCACTCTGGCTCGGACACGCTAACCTGCAAACTACAGAGATCTATACGCGCGCCGATCCCTCGGTCAAGTTTGAGGCGCTCGAGGCGGCGACACCACCCCACCTTCGGTCGGGCCGATTCCACGCCAGCGACAAGTTGATCGCCTCGTTGACAACCCATTCTTTTATGCGGCGACAAAGATCGGATGCGTAGGGCACAGCGGGGCTCTCGGCAACGAGAGCCCCGCATAACAATACCCTCAGCATTAAATCTACCCTTCCAAGAATGGACCGAAGTCTTCGGCTCTGAACGGCTCACAGGCGCACTGTTGGACCGCCTTACCCATCACGTTCACATCCTGGAGATGAACGGCGACAGCTACCGCCTCAAGCAAAGCCGCCGCAAACGAAATCCATCCTCAGAACGCTGAACCTGCCCCCGCCGAACGCGCTTCGGGGGAGAAGGGCCTCTTCCGCTACGCTCCAGAGCCCCTTCTCCCCCGAAAGACCCCGCCGTACCGAACACCATACTGGTTCCCTTTTACTCCGCCCCACCGGTCTCCTTTTACTCCGGCCTTGACAGTGCTTCGGGGAGCCACGACTTCATTGATCCGCAGCCAGGACTCGTAATTACGAGGGCTGCATATGCACCATCGAGAGGCGAACAGCTTCTTCATCCTCCGCGAGCATCGCTCTGTATTTTCCTTATCTAGATCCCATCCTCAAATCCTCAGCTGCATCTTAGCGATCTGCATCCGGTTCCTGATTCAGGCGTTCGTGAGATTACTCAACGATGCCTATGGGGAAGTGCCGAGTTCATTCGGTATCCGGTCGTGTAGTAATTACCGTTTAGGTCGCAAGACACCAACAGGAGTATTTGCCCTCCGGATGGCACACCTCCACTCCCGCCTGAGAGCGGACAAGGAGCCCGTTGTGATTTCCAAGAATCGACGTATCTCTCTATTGTTGGCAGTTGGCTTTGTCCTTCTGCTATTCCCGAATCGATCGGAGGCACTCCCGCAGTTTTCACGACGGTATAACGTCAAGTGCTCCGCGTGCCACACACTCGTGCCGGTACTCAACGAACAGGGCATGCTTTTTCAGCGGCTCGGTTATCATCTCCCTCCCGCTCTCTCAAAAGGAGAAGTGTCACCCAGACTATCTGAAATCCTCGACAGGAGTAAGTGGGATATCACCAACAATGCATCATTTGCCGTGACTGATTTTAGCTATTCCGCGGAACGCACCACTCAGGATGGTCAGACTCCTGGGTCCACCTCTGCTTTTCAGGTAGGTAGCTGGAACGCATATTTTGCAGGTTGGGTCCCGGACACGAGCTTCTTTTACCATGCCGAGTTCGACATCGTCAGTGGAGGTGCAACCAATCCCGACCTGTCGAATGCATGCATCGGATACGGTGGCGGGACAGCTAGAAGCAGCTGGTACGTGGTGGGAGGGCGCGAGCATTTGCAAGTGGCGCAGGGAACCCGCGCTGCACAGATCTACAGCTTACTTCCGAAGTCTCCTTTGCTATTTGAAACCGCGAGTCCTACGAACTTTATTTTCGATCAATCTCCCGTTGGCATAAGTGCCGGCTATACCCACATTTCAGACAAATACAAGCAAGTCTTCGCTGCGTCGGCAAAGGTGACGAACGGGGATAACGCGGACGGGAGCGAGATCCTCGGACCATCGGCGAGAAATTCAAAGTCATTCTGGGCTGATATCGATTACTGGTATGCCCCGGAGAGTGGAGTGACCTTTGTTGACTATTACGGCAAAAAGGACAACCTCCAGACTGACCTGACTGGGAACTTTTTCACCTTTCACCCGGTTATTAGACGGCAAGGTGTCTTTGGCAACTACAAGCTCTTATCCAAGGTCGACTTTTTGGGTGGTTGGATGCACAGCCGTGATGGTTGGGTGGCGCCGGACGGATCTTCCGCCTCTTTCCTCGGGAACACTCCTACGCGGCGATCGACTATTACATTGTGCAGGGTCTGGCCATTTCGGGCCGCTATGACCTTCTGCACCAAAAGATCACGGGCGACAGCGGGGTTGGACTCCAATCCAATCATGGTTGGACGATAGGTGGAAGCAAGACTCTTACACCTTCTGGAAATATCATTGGCCGGATTGCCTATGGCTACCAATCTGGCAGAGATCCTGTCGCTGCTGTGAAGGGCACCGACAGACTATTTCAAACTGACATCGCATTTAACTTCTGAGGGAGCTACCGACAATGAAAACGCAATTATCAATTCGCTTTCTTTCATATCAAACCCGCGACCTCTGCCCTGTAAACCTTTGCCTTTCCACTCGGGATTCGGGTGGCGGACACAGATTCGGACCGCTACAGAGCTGGAAACTCACGGTAGCGGACCCTGGATAACGTGCAACGAAGACGCGGTTAGTTCGATCAGGCCTGCTAGCACCACAACCCATAGTGACTCCACTTTCCGCGACAGAAGGACTACGGTGCACACGATGAGCAAGCCCCAGGTAAATGGGTCGTGAGCTAATTCCCGAGTGAGAGGAACTGCTGAGGCCCAGAGGAGACCGGCGCTTGCCAGAACAACAGCCTGGATCATTGATTTCACTCTTGGATGTTCGGATTTCGTGCTCGCGAACCGAAGCAAAGGGATGATCAGGAGTGCGGGGGTGACCATTGCTAGCCAGCCTGCGATGGCCCCAGGCACACCACTCGCAAAATAGCCGACGCTGACAACATAGACACCAACCGGCCCTGGCGTGGTCCGAGTCACCACGACCGCAGTATCGAGCTGTCGATCCGTGATGAAGCCGTAGTGCAACACTAAATCGTTTCGCAAAACTGGCAAGGATGCCAGACCGCTGAACGTCGTCAGAGTGGCTTTTAGAAGGAGAGCATAAAGGAGCAGCAACTTCATCGGTCCCCTCCCAGCGATCCCGGCAACGAGCAGCCGAGAAGTGCGGCGCCCAGGAGTATCTGAATCGGCGAGATGCCAAGCATGGACGCAACGAACGCGGCTAATGTCAACACCACGAGGCGCGTTTTGCTGACCGATCTGCGCAAGGGGCGGATGATCGTCCATCCGGTCGCAAACATCACTGCGATGGCTGCTGCAATTGCACCATGCATTGCGATCATCACGGCTGGTCTCTTGATGAGCACTTCATAGAGCACCGTAACCAGGACCGCGAATAGCGAACAAGGCACTGAGGCAGCAATCAAGGCAGACAACGCGCCGGGAAATCCCCGTATTTTCCATCCGATTCCGGTGCAATAGGCCAGGACATTTGTACCCGGGGTCAAGCGGGCGAGGGCATACGAAAGACTGGCCGTATCCAGGTCCACCAACTTTTGACGCTCGACGATTTCCTGATCGATTACAACGGTTGTCGCTGTTCCTCCACCGAACGTGAAGTTTGCGTAACGCAGGAAGATCCAGACCAGTCTCGCGATGGATGTGCGAAGCATGTCATGAGGATACGGCAGTGAATTCGTTCTCAGACAGTAGACTGAAATTCACCATGACTCTCTCTGTGGTCAACACTGCAATCCTCGCGTTTCTCGTCTTCGTTGCCTCTGCTCTCTACGCCTCGGTAGGACATGCTGGCGCTTCGGGCGACATTGCGGCCATGGGTCTGGTTGGCGTTCCAGCCGCATCCGTGAAGCCGATCGCTCTAATCCTGAACCTTTTTGTTGCCACGATTGCTACGCACAGGTTCTACCGGTCTGGCTATTTTTCCTGGCCGCTCTTCTGGCCGTTTGCGCTCACTTCGATTCCCGCGGCATTCATCGGCGGCCGGATTTCCCTTCCCAGTCACATCTACCAACCGGTCGTCGGTGTCGTCCTTCTCTATGCAGCATATCGATTGGTCCGGTCAAGCGTTGGCCGCGGGCAAGAGGGCACTACCAAGGTGCCATTGTATGCAGGCATGCTTTGGGGTGCCGGCATCGGTCTGCTATCCGGGCTCACGGGTGTTGGTGGAGGAATCTTCCTCTCACCGCTTCTGCTCCTCGCCGGGTGGGCAGAGACACGGCAGTCCGCCGGTGTTTCAGCGGCATTCATCCTTGTTAACTCTGTTGCTGGGCTTGCGGGTAATGTTTCTTCAATTCATCAGCTGCCAATCCTGGTCCTCTGGCTTATTCCTGCAGCAATGTTTGGAGGATTTGTCGGATCTTATTTCGGAAGCCAGCGGTTCAATCCCACGACATTGCGGCGATTGCTCGCTATTGCACTCGTTGTCGCGGCGATCAAGATGATCTCTCCAATTTGATCTAAATCTCTGACTCCTAAGGTAAGCGTGCACTGTAGCGGGAGCGAACAGCGGGGGTCTCGGAATTATTCATATCCCAGATAAGAAGGCTCGCCATACTAAGCAAGCAGTGTCCGATTCACATGTGAACTGAGGTATCTGCCGCCGCAAGCGCAATTCGTCGCTTCTACTCGCCTCCATCCAGAGTGGCGCCAAGCTGAACGGGATTGCCGCGTGGCAATTTGAGCCAAGTGACCGCTGCTGTAAGAATCATCGCTGCAGATCCCCATAGGCAGCCTTTGAATCCAGCATGTTGAAAGATCAGCCCCGATAGTAGGGTGCCGAGAAGTCGACCTCCGGCATTCGCCATGTAATAGAACCCGACGTTGAGCGCAACGCTGTCTTCATCTGTATAGGCGAGCACCAGGTAGGAATGGACCGCAGAGTTGATCGCAAACAGAACCGCGAATGTAGCAAGTCCAATCATCAGCGCGATGCTCGGATTGAGGCCGATGCGAAGTGCACCAATCAATGCGAGAGGCACAATCAACAAAACGAATGCCCAATGCTGCGCTGCGGGACCATCGTCGATCAGGTCGTTGGCCGATGCAAGACCGAGGCTTCACAGAAGCGGATTCCCCTTGATGAGCAAACAGTGCGGGATCTGCTGGCCTGGCACCAACTGACTCCCTACAAGAACCCGGAGCATTACGTATTTGCTTCCGGGAGTAATCGGGCAGGGAAGAAGCGCGGCCATCAGCCGATCTGGCTGTCGTCGGTCATGCGTTACCACATCCAGCCGGTGGTCAGGCGTCTCGCCATCAACAAGCGGGTTACCTGGCACACGTTCCGGCGGACCTACTCCACACTGCTTCAAGCGAACCGTGAGGACGTGAAGGTGGTGCAGGAACTGCTGCGGCATGGTTCGGCAAAGGTGACGATGGACGTGTACAGCCAAGCGCAGATGCCGGCCAAGCGCGAGGCACAACGGAAGGTAGTCGAGATGATGCGCCCGGAGGCGGTTCGAACGGTGGCTCTTGGGGCCTGAAAAACAGGGTCCCCGATGGGTCCCCGACGATTTGGGGTATTTGGTCTAAATAGTTGATTCTATTTGGCGTCCCCGACGGGATTTGAACCCGTGTTATCGCTGTGAAAACTCGACTGACACCATAACTGTAAGAAAACACAAGCACGGGAAGCCATCGGAACGCATCCAGAGCGCGGTAGCGAACGGCAAGAAGGGCCACCAGAAGGTCCACGGGAATTGGCTCTCTTTCCACCTGTGTTTCGCCTCGTCGCGAACGAGCTTGAAGCTGTGGGTCCCCGAGGGTCCCAGGCATAGAAACGCCAGTTAATAAGGCACTTATAGCCGCGTTGCCCGCAGGGTCGAGGCCCACTTTCGACATTTCCCCGTACATCTCTTGAGCGAACGCAATGCGTCATTGCATCGCCTCAGTGCATGCCTCATTTGACAACTTCACAAGATGTGAAGTATCTTTGGAGGGTGCACATTGTCACCCGCAGACACTTGAGCGAGGCGATGGAACGATACCCCAATGCAGCAACCGAGATCGCTGCTTGGGCAGAGATTATCGAAGCGGTTCGCTGGCAAAACTTTGCGGAAGTGCGGGAGATGTTCAGGGACGCCGATTACATAGACGGCTATGTAATTTTCAATATTCGGCGCAACCGCTACAGGCTCGTCACTGTCATCCATTACGCGAAGAGGACGGAAAAGAGGGAGACCGATGGGCATGTGTACATCCGTTCGTTCTTGACACACAAAGAGTACGACAATCCGAGCAATTGGGATCGGAGGTTTGGAAGCAAATGAGCACAATCCTTGCTAACCCGGCGGAGATGATCGCGCACGGAGCGCCCCGCATCATTCACAACGATGCGGAACTGGAAATCTACACGGATGCGTTGTTTCAACTAACGGCGATCGAAAACACTTCTGAGTCGGAAACCGAAGCCATCGAGTTGCTGACCCTGCTGATAGAGCGCTATGAACAGAGCCACTACCCTGTTCCAGCGGCTGATCCTATCGCGGTTGTACGATTTCTCATTGACCAGCAGCATTTGACGCAGCGTGATCTGATTCCTCAATTCGGCTCGGAGAGCGCAGTGTCAATGTTTCTGGCCGGTCAGCGAAAGCTCACTCTGGAGCAGGTGCAGAGGTTGAGCGTGCGGTTCAAATTGCCCGCGGATGTCTTTATCGGGAAGAAATAGAAGAGTCCACGTTGCACATCGGGTAAGAGGAGAGACAGATCCCGGCGAAATGTCTGGCGAAGCCCTAGATTACATGGGTTTATAGTGCCAACCGTAATCTTTCGATAGGGTTCGAATGCGGGTCTTCACCGTCCTGCTGGGACTGCGGGACTAGTTGGTGAACAGCGTAAAACACTCTGACATCGGCGTTCAGAACAGAATCGTCTGCTAGCAATTCAATCGCAATTCGAAGCAGTCTGATATGTGGGCATTCGACTTCGGCTCGAAGTGTGTAGAACTTTGCGTTCCGCTTCGTCCGCATGGAGACTGTTTTGCTTTCGCGAAAGAGCACAAGGTGTCGGGAAATAGTCCTTTCATCGACGCCGAGGATCTGGACGAATTGCTCGGGGGACAATTCACCAGCGAACATCAAGTTGAGCATTCGCAATCGAATTGGGTCTGCGATGGCCAATAAGGTCCGTGCAAGCTCAGTTCTTGGAGTTTGCTGAGCGCGATCGTTTCCGTTTGTCGCCATGTGGGGAATCCCGCATTTCGAATAGATGGAAAAGTGTTATTTCGCCTTGCCCAGAATCTTGAAGAGCAAAAGGCTTAAGGTTGTGAGCCCCACTCCGATGAAAACAGCACGCATTGTCTTGGCGCTAAATCCATGTTCCCAGAGAAGAACCGCGCACCAAATAACAGCAGTCATTTGCGCCAACCCAACGAATAGACGCAGCACACCGAAATACCAAAAATGAAAGCGGTGCCGGGAGACGGGGAGAGCCTTACCCGTATCTGCCATTTTTACTGGCAGTGCATCTTTCAATTGTTCGACCTCCCCCCACCGACTGTTCCGATATGCGATTATTTGAGACCGGGCCGCTCGGAAATTGCCGCGTCCGGTGCGCTGGGGAACGCATCGAGTGACTCTTTTGTATCCGTTGGCTTTTCTGTCCAGGGTGCCCAGTTCTTACTTCCGCCAACGAATAGGAGCACGTCTTCCGCAATATTGGTTGCGTGATCCCCGATGCGTTCAAGATTGTGGACGATGAACATCAGATCGACTTCCTGTGCCGCCAAGCTGGGCTGCTCTTCCATCTGCCTGACCAAATCGCCGTACATTGCAGTCCTTAGTCGATCGACGTCGTCGTCCGCAGTAATAACCTCGGCTGCGAGTTCTTCCAGACGTTGAGCAAATGCCTGAAGGCTCTTGCTGACCATCAGTTGGACGCGATGGGCCATTTCCACTAGTCCATGGGGAAACTGAATTGGGGATCTTTCACTGAGTGCGATACTGCGCTGGGCAATGTTGACCGAGAGCTCTCCCATTCGTTTCAAGTCACTGCTGATCTTAAGAGAAGCCGTGAGCAAGGCGAGATCCCCGGCAACCGGATGATGCAGCGCCAACAAATCGGTCACGAATGCATTGATGCCAGCCGCCAGTTCATCGATCTTCCGTTGCTGGGATATCACGGCTCGGGAATCCGAAGCGTCTCGCGCCAAAGCCGCCGTGACGCCCTGATGAATGGTGGATTCCACCAGGGCTGCGAGCTCCAGCAACTGGCGCTGAAGCTGATCGAGCAATTCAAAAAAGAGTTTCACCCTGCGTTGCCCCTTTTCCCTCAACCAAATCGGCCCGTTATGTAATCCTCGGTCAACTTGCTCGAAGGAGTCTCGAACATGGACTTCGTATCGTTGAATTCAATAAGCTTCCCCGACAGAAAAAAACCTGTATAGTCTGATACTCTTGCCGCCTGCTGCATATTGTGCGTAACGATCAGGATCGTACAGGTTTCTTTGATCTCCAGGAGAAGATCCTCAATTTTGGAGGTTCCAATCGGGTCGAGAGCGGAACAGGGCTCGTCCAGCAATAACAACTCCGGATTTACTGCCAGTGCCCGCGCGATGCACAGTCGCTGTTGTTGACCACCGGATAAGCTGGAGGCCGATTTATTCAGCTTGTGTTTGACTTCCTCCCACAGGTTGGCCCTCTTGAGACTCTGTTCAACCAAATCGCTTATTGACGAACGATCTACACCACGAATTCGAAGCCCATATGCAATATTCTCGAATATCGATTTTGGGAACGGCGTCGATCTTTGAAAGACCATGCCGACCGATCGACGCAATTCGGAGATGTCACGATCAAAGATGCTCTCTCCGTCGAGGAGAACCTCGCCATCGACACGCGCCCCCGGTGTTTCCTCGTGCATCCGATTGAGCGTTCGCAAGAACGTTGATTTCCCACAACCTGACGGTCCGATGAATGCAGTTACTCGGTTCTTCTCCGCATTGATCGAAATGCCGTGGAGGGCTTGAAAGGCGCCGTAATAGAAATTCAGATCTTTGACCCGAAGCTTATATGCCTGATCGACGCTGGCGGCGCTCTGGTCACTTTTGAGTATATCCGTATCTCGTACCTCCATCGTCGACTCCGATTGCATGCTCGTGGTAGTACCAGCCATAAGACTCACCTTGAGACATATCCTTTCAACAGGAGGATCCTGGTCCGGGGGGTAGAGGGGTCGGCCCCTGTCAGGTCATTGCGCCTCCGCGAATCTCTCTAACGGCTCAACGCGTCGCGATCTCTCGTCGATAGACGCAAAAGCAAACTACCGATCGCTACGCCAAAAACCAGGATCAACGCAGCTCCGTATGCCTGTTGGTGCCAAACGTCGTATGGTCCTCTCGCGTACTTCAGAATTCTCAATGTGATTTCATCGATCGGCTTGAAGAGACTCGTAGGGTAGTATTCATTTCCCAGCGCGGTCAAAATCAACGGCGCAGTCTCTCCCGCAACGCGGGCTACAGCCAAAATGCCGCCGGTAATGACACCAGCCCGTGCGGCCGGCAAAACCAAATCGAACGTGACGCGCCACTTGGGTGCACCAATTGCGAGCCCAGCCTCTCGAATGCTTTTCGGAACCAGACGTAATACATCTTCTGTTGTTCGGGCGATAATCGGGATCATAATGATCCCTAAGGCGAGGCCACCCGCGACAGCAGAAAAGGTATTCGTCGGTTTGACCAGGATGAAGTAGACAAAGATCCCCATGATGATTGATGGAACACCGATGAATGTGTTGATCGCGACGCGCGCCAGGTTGGCGAATCGCGTGTCACCGGCCATCTCGGAGAGATAGATTCCGACGCCGATACCTAAGGGCATGCCCACCACCATTGAAATAGCCACGAGGATCAGAGTGCCTAGCAAAGAAGGCGCAATGCCGCCGCCTGCTTCGCCGACAGCGGCCGGTTCCCTGACAATAAAGTTCCAATTGATCGCGCCAATCCCCTGATGGATCAAATAGCCAAGGATCGAAAACAACGCGCCAAGTGAAATCAAAGTCGCAACGCCCGTCAGCCCGAAGCCCAGGGCGCCGCGCCATTTTCGCCAGGTGTAAGATACAGTTTTACGCTTTGAAGCCATGGGCACCCGATAGCCTCCGGATAAGAAAATATGCCAGGATATTGACCACAACCGTAATGACAAGCAGAATGAGGCCACAATAGATCAATGCGGATAGGTACATATCCGAGCTGACTTCGTTGAACTCATTCGCGATTACGCTCGCCAAAGTGTATCCCTGATCCATGACTGTTTTTGGAAGACTGTATCCTCCGCCGATTGTCATTGCGACCGCGATCGTTTCTCCAAGCGCTCTGCCAAGGGCCAGAACGAGGGACCCGAGAATGCCGTTTCGCGCATAGGGCACAATGATGCCCCAGACGACGTCCCACTTTTGGAGACCTAACGCATAACCACCTTCCCTAACGTCTCGCGGGACCAAAACTAGAGCTTCTCGCGAGAGGGTAACGATCAGAGGGAGAAGCATGATCGCCAGGATGAGGATTGCGCTCATGTACCCCACTCCGTAAGGCGCGCCGTTGAAGACCTCAAAATGCGGCCCGAGATGTTCCATAATCCACACTTCAACAGTGTCTTGGAGAAACGGCGCCAATACTAACAGGCCGAAAAGCCCGTAGACCACACTTGGGATGAAGGCCAGGAGCTCAATCAGGTAGGTCACCGGCGCCTGAAGCCACCGCGGAAGCAGCTCCGTGATGCAAACCGCGGTCATCAGGCCGATCCCTGCGGCGAGGATCATTGCGCCGAGTGCTACGAGGATCGTGCCCACTATGAATGGCAAAGCACCGAAAACAAGGTGGACCGGATCCCAGCCGGTGTGGATCAGGAAACCTAGGCCGAACCTCTTCACCGCTGGCCATGCGCCGATGACTACAACCGTGAAAACGCCGGCGAAGATCGCAAGCACCATGCCAACGATCGCTTTGATCAGGATATGGTAAATGCGATCTCCGCGGCCAGCCCGCGCTTTCTTTTCTCTGGGCCGAGTTAACGGCGCTTCCGCAACCATGGTTGCCATATTGCTCCCCGGTTCCATAGCAGTTGGTAAGTGATCAATGCGCAATGCCTACTTCTGCAAGCAGGGCTTTCCACCGCACTTGACGGTACGGAGAGCGGCCCGGGACTTCTGGACGAGGTTCTTGGCTAGAACGGCGTAGTCAAGCTCGTTTGCGTACTTCTGGCCGTCTGTGATGGCCCATTCCACAAAGGATGTGGCAAGTTTCCCCTGAGCTATGTCTGGCTGGTCCGTGTAGAGCAGCACCCATGTGGTTCCAG
>JAKAJO010000005.1:4187-8583 GCA_021813745.1 Acidobacteriota bacterium | reverse complement strand
AGCAGCGGCAGCGCCACGATCAACATCCCAGCCGGGTCACTCTCTGTTGGGACGGATGTTTTGACCGTCAACTATACCCCGGACACGTCCGCCTCAACGACTTACAACTCGGCCAGCGGATCCGCATCAGTGTCAGTGGTTAAGATGACGGCGACGGTGGTGGTGACGCCATCGTCATCGAGCATTACGACGACGCAGGCGTTGACGGTGACGGTGAACGTGAGTGGGTCGCCGACGCCCACGGGATCGGTGGTTCTCGCAGGCGGCGGTTATACCTCTGCAGCCACCGTGCTGAGCAGTGGCAGCGCAACGATCAACATCCCAGCTAATTCGCTGACTGCCGGGACCGATACTCTGACCGTTAGCTACACCCCGGACTCCTCCAGTTCGTCGATTTACAACGCAACGACCGGCTCTACAACCGTGACAGTGACTACCCCGGTTGTTCCAGCAAGCTACTCCATGTCGGCAACTTCAGTCACTGTCACCAAGGGAAGTTCCGGCACGTCGACTCTGACGGTGAGCACAACGACTGGCTATGCAGGAACCGTCAGTTTCACTTGCAAGGTGACCTCGAGCCCAGCTAACGCTGTGGATCCGCCTTCCTGCAGCAGCAGCCAGACGGTCACGCTCAGTGCAGGGACGACATCGGGCACCGCTTCCATCAGCGTGAGCACCACGGCTGCCAGCACCAGCGCATTGAGCTGGCCCAGGCACGGCGGCTCAAGTGGTTGGGAGGGAGCGGGTGGCGGTGCAGCCCTGGCTGTGCTGGTCGTACTGTGGGTTCCGAGACGGAAGAGAACATGGCAGTCGATGCTTGGAGTCCTTGTTGTCTGCGCCGTGATTGGCGCGGTGACTGGTTGTGGTGGCGGCACAAGCGTTGGCGGATCCAACCCGCCGCCAACGACAAATCCGGGAACCACTTCCGGCACGTATACCATCACGGTCACTGGCATAGGCAATGATTCAGCCAACACAACAGCGACGGCGACCTTCACGCTGACGGTGAACTGAATGGAATGAACAAGCAGCAATGAAGCGACGAGGCAATCACTAAAGAGGAGGTTGTTCCCGATGTGATGACTGGATGGAAATCGAGTGCCTTGGCCGCGGTGGCAGTGGTAATGCCTGATCGCGGAGTTCCGGCATGCCGCTTGGGGAATCTGAACGGATGACTTAGATAGCCGTTAGCTTAGGATGCTGCTTCCAAAGCATCCCCGAGTGGGAACTGGATACCTCCACGAATTGCCAGGAGGCAAAGATGTTGCTGACAGGATCTTCGCCAAAATCACCAGATCCAGCCCCGACTGGTATCACACAGACCGAGAGGCGCGAGTGGATCTATCGTGGCACTGCTGGACTTGCAGTCGCACTCCTCGTTTCGTTTGGCTATCTCCATACCAGCGACGTACGCATACTGCTACTTGTAGCACCTCTGCTAATCGGCGCTTGTGTTGAAGCGATGCGTCTGCAAGTAGTTTCCGAGAAGATCAACGCCATAGAGCGATGGCTAAATCAGGGTGCCACGAGAGCCGCTGAGCGTGATGGCAAGTTCGCACGATTCTTTCAGAGGCCATTCTATCGCTCGTGTCTAGCGGCCTGGCGATGGTCTCGCTTCATTCCCGACGCCCATCTTCGTGCTGGGGCACGAGCTACGATGTTGATCTTCATTTGTGGCATCGCAGCCGGTCTACTCTTACTGGCAGCCTACTTGGCGTTTGCTGTCGTTTCGTTGGTGATAATTCTCTTCATTGTCGCGTTGATCTTTGGCCTCATCGCGCTGATTCCTTCCCAAGAGGGCTCTGGTAGCCGCAACGTAATTACTGAGCACACGACGGACTGGTTGGGCAGGCCAAAACAGGAGCATTTCGACACGTCTGGCAACAAGATAGGGGAGAGTGAATACGGCACCGATTGGTTTGGCAACCCGAAAATGGTGCACAAAGATGCCGACGGTAATTTCGTTGGCGAGAGTCGGCCGGACACTGACTGGTTCGGAAATCCTAAAACCGTGCACACGGATGCAGAAGGACACGTGATCGGAGAAAGCAGGCCTGAGACCGATTGGCTGGGCCAGCCGAAGACCGTTCACACAGATGCAGAAGGAAACGTCGTCGGCGAAAGCCGCAAAGAAGCGGATATTTTTGGGCAAACGCAATCGGTTCGATACGCGAAATGAGCCACGGATCGCTGAATGAACCGATGGAATAACGCAATGCGCTCCACAAAGCCCGCGAGGCTTCATTCGCACTGCGGGCCAAAGCAAGCCCAGCATTCCAACTGAGCCGCTCCATCCTTCGTAGCTTTGAATGGGCGTCAGCATGAGATTAAGAACTCTGATATTCCCGAGGAGTAACCATGAACTCAGCTAAGGTTCTGAGATGGCTTTCGTTCTGTATCGTTGTTGCGTACCTTGTTGGATGCGATTCATCTTCAACGTCGCGTCTCAACGAATCGTCGGGCAAGAGTATGCTCGTCGCAAAGATGGCCGCTGACCAGAAAGACAAGTATGTGCTTGCCTTTGGAAATATTCGTCAAACGCTAAATGAGCACACCCGGAATGACTACAGTCAAGGCGTTTATCCCGAATACCTCTCGGCTGGATTCATGCAGGTTCCCAATCCTCAAGTGGTCGTCCAGCGTCTCCTAAAAGCAGGATATGTCTCACAGTCTGAAAACTCTTTCACCGTTCCCAACGTCAGTGGTGATTATCATGCGGATATGAGCTGGGTCATGTGGGGGTCGTATCACATGCATGCCATATATGCTGTGACGATCGCAATGAAGCCATCGGACAATTCCATCTCGGGACAGTATCACGAGGAATCAACTGGCGGTGGAGCACAGTCAGCGAATGGTATGCTTTCCGGAAGTGTCGATGCGAATGGCACAGTTCATCTCTCCTATGGAGGCGCAAATGAGGACTACGCTTTCAAATCTGCAAACGGGGAAGAGATGCTGACGGGGAAGCTGCCCTTCCTTAATGGAGCCGATGGACTTAACCCTTTGACCGGGACTCTAGTTGGGAACGGTCCGGGCGGAAATATAACTGTCCCAGTCTATTCTTATGTCCTATCGAGTAAGTTCGAGATACTTCCACCGCCTCACCAAGACGAAATCCAAGCTGGAAAGATCGAGATCGATCAAATTACGAATCTGCTTTTGGCGTCAGACACGATGGCACAAGCATCGTTTGGATGGCATGTAGACTTCAACGGAGCAGCGAAGGCACTTTCCGGCAAAGACAAGATCACCGGAACGGGAAACGTGGTATTCGGCAAACAGCCCGATGGCAAGTGGGTAGTTGCTAACTATAGTTTCTGAAAAACATTTCGACGTCAGGTGAATTTTTCGATTCTGCGTCGTGCATAAGCGCGAAAACGGAATCCTCGAATGACCACGGAGCCGAAGCGGCAATATGCTCCCGTTCCAATCGTCTCCAATAGTTGCGTTAATTGGGCTGCTTCCGGTCGCGAGGATTCTTCCGCAACTCGAGCACCAGCCCCGAGAGGGAAAGGGTTCGACAAATGCGGATTTCATCGAAATCATCACGGTCGGTGGAGTGCCCAGCAAATTCTGTACCAGTGGAGTTGATTGAGACTGGTATGGAAGGATCGGGGCCTGTCGCGCCGGCATGCAGTGCGTGTGCTGAACCTGATCTTCACGGAGATGCAGCAGGCGCAGAAGCGGGGCCATTCGGTGGAGTTTCCCCTGGGCAAGCTGTTGCGGGTGCGCCGGCTTGTCCAAACGGATCGGCCGGCCAACCGGCAGGGATCCCCGTTGGAGCAGCAGCCGGACTCGTCGTGCAACGGGGAGTCAGGCAGCTGGCTGGAGCCGGCAGGGGGCCCCGAAACCGCAGTGAGCGCAGAGCGTATTTTCGGTGTTTTACTTGAAAGTGGATATACTAGTGCGGGCCTTTGGGGCCGGAAATGCGGACATAAGTATCAATCGATGGGGTGGGGTACAGTGTACCCCACCCTTTTTCGGTCGATTTTCTGCACAGAACTTTCGGGGTCCTTTTCGGCCTCTCCAAGCGAAAGTAACCACATCTGATTCCCCCTTTCCGGCGTCCCCGGACGGCCTCCCCGGGCCGGAAGGGGCGCGGGGCTGACCCCGGATGCTCTTCTCTCTCCCCACCGACGTCGCCCACCCCGAAGAGCCGGTCCCGCCGGAGACACGGGAGCACCGGACCCGGGACGCCGGGCTTCCCGCGCACACGAGGTGTATGGAATCAGCCGGCCCCAGGTATGCGTGGACCGGGCCGGGCTTCCCCGCCCGCGCGCGGGGGGTGTATGTGCTGCGGCGGAGGGAAGGGACGTAGTCTGATCCATCCTCTGCCGCACCGGGTCGGCGATCCGCTCGTACTCGGCCAGCATCTCCGGGTGGCCCTGGGCGC
>JAKAJO010000005.1:0-4087 GCA_021813745.1 Acidobacteriota bacterium | reverse complement strand
CCCCGCCCGCGCGCGGGGGGTGTATGTGCTGCGGCGGAGGGAAGGGACGTAGTCTGATCCATCCTCTGCCGCACCGGGTCGGCGATCCGCTCGTACTCGGCCAGCATCTCCGGGTGGCCCTGGGCGCGGTGGCGTACCCGGGACGCCACGCGCTGGTACTCCCTCGAGTACGGAGCGACGTCGCCCAGGATGCGCAGCTTGGCGAGGTCGGGGTAGTTCTCCGGGTTGACGTCCTTCAGTTCCGGATGCAGGGCCTCGTAGCCGGCCCCGGGCAGCCGGGCGTATCCCTGGTCGACCTTGGTGTAGGGATCTCCCTTGCGGAAGTTGATGAGGTAGTCGGGTCGAGAAGAGCGCTTTCGGCGAGGCAGTACATATCTCAGATAGATATGCTACCCTCGAAGATGCCATGAAGCGCGCCGCTCTCTACCTCCGAGTCAGCACGGTCGACCAGCACCCCGAGACGCAGCTGCTGGACCTCCGGCAGCTCGCCGCCCAGCGCGGCTTCACGATCGCGAAGGAATACTCCGACAAGATATCCGGCGCCAAGGCCCGGAGGCCCGGTCTGGACGAGTTGCTGCGCGATGCCCGCCGCGGCCGGTTCGATGTGGTCCTGGTCTGGGCCTTCGACCGCATCGCCCGGTCGGTGACCCACTTCCTGCAGGTGTTGGATGAGTTGAATCACCTGGAGATCGAGTTCGTCAGCTTCCGCGAACAGGTTGACACGGGCGGCCCGCTGGGCCGCGCCATCGTCATCATCGTCGGCGCCATCGCGGAACTGGAACGTTCGCTGATCGTCGAGCGGGTGCGCGCCGGCATGCGGCGCGCCAGGCTCGAGGGCCGCAAGCTGGGCCGGCCGGCGCTGGAACTGGATCGCGAGGCTATCCTCCGCGACCGGCAGCGCGGACAGAGTCTCGGCCAGATCGCACGGAACTATGGCATCAGCCGCACCTCGGTCCACCGCGTACTCACGGAGAAACTCCCCGTCCAGGCCGCTGTTCCAAAAGGGCCGCTCCAGCGCCTCGCCTAACCCCCACAAAACAAACAGCCGGATCTGAGCGAAGCGATCCGGCTGTTCCTAAAGGTGTGAGTTGAGAAACAGCTCCGCCCTAATACAAAAGCTTTACCTCAACACAGGCCACATAACGATACAAATCGGAGTTCAATGAGTGACTTGGCGATTGGGCATCATCAGGCTCGACCGACCCGGAGTACAGCTTCTCGGCAGACTCTCAGGCGTCGATTCGGCTCTTAGCTGCAATACCCCGCAGCATGCCGCGGAAAACGAACTGGTGGAAGGGGAAAACAGAGTACCAATAGGCACGGCCCAACAAGCCTACGGGGTCGAATGTGGCTGTTTGCCGGATCATAGAGCCAGTTGCATCACTCTCGACTTCGAACTCGAGCCAGGCGCGACCGGGAAGCTTCATCTCCGCGGCGAGACGCAGACGCCGATCCGGCTCGATCGCCTCAACGCGCCAGAAGTCCACAGCATCGCCTACACGGAGCGATTCAGGGTCGCGACGACCGCGTCGAAGTCCGACGCCGCCAAACAGTATGTCTAACAGTCCGCGAAGCTGCCAAAGCCAGTTTGCATAATACCAACCGCTGGAACCACCGATCCGTCGAATCGGGGCAAAAGCCTCCTTCGGCGAAACGCCCACGTGAATCGCCCGGGAATCGACCTTAAGATGCAGCCCATCCGCACTGATGGCTGACGCGATAGCTTCTCGAAATCCGCAAGGCCGAGTCTTGAACTGGCGCAGGGCAGTCTGGTCTTCCACGACTGTTTCGTGACGAATACTATCAATCAGTTTGCGGCCCACGCGGACGTAAAGAGGGGTGACCAGAGCAAGCCAGAGACTAGATAGGCGCGGCGTAAGGAACGGCACGGAAATCACAAGCCGTTTCAGTCCCCGTTGGCGAGCGTACTCCCTCATCAGACCGCCGTAGGACACCTGATCGGAGCCTCCAATTTCGAAAATCCTGCTTTCGGTCGGCGGCAATTCCAGAGCCTCGAGCAAATAGGAGAGCAAATCGGCGATTGCGATAGGCTGAGCGGCAACGGTAACCCAGCGCGGCGCGATCATGACAGGAAGTCGTTCCACCAGAGCGCGGATCATTTCGAAAGATAGGCTGCCTGAACCGATGACCACTGAGGCACGGAACTCGATGACCGGAACCCCCGTGGATTTGAGAATCTCGCCCACCTGTTGACGGCTGCGCAGATGTGCGGAGAGTTGGTCCGAGCTGTGGCCTAGACCGCCAAGATAGATGATTCTCGTAACCCCGGATTCCCGGGCGGCATTCGCGAAATTCTGTGCCGCGATTCGGTCTTGCTCCTCAAAGGATTGAGTCGAGCCCATTGAGTGAACAAGGTAATATGCAGAGTCAATTCCAGCCATCGCGGCGCGTATAGATACAGCATCTAGAACATCCCCCGCTACGACCTGCAACCCAGGGAGTCCCCTGGCCTCGAGTATCTTTGGACGCCGTGCGAGGCAGCGTACCGGGTAACCCGCGGCTAGCAGGGCCTTCAGCAATTCTCCACCCACGTACCCGGTTGCGCCGGCAATAAGAATTGGCAGCTTCATGCCACTCTACCCCTCGTTCTCCCAAACACCTCCTCAATACGTTGACGCCGGTATTCAAATATCCGCCGCACATCACTGCGCACCTTCAACACGTGAGCAATCTGTCCGAGGACGCCGAAAGGCAGCATGTACCTAACGACATCGATCATTCGTGTCTGGTCGCCGTGCGCCTGAAAGATGTGCGTATGATGCCACAGTCTGTAAGGTCCCGATCTCTGCACGTCTACAAAACGATGGGGAGGATTCCACCTACGGATCTCGGTTCGCCAGCCGAAAGGTATTTGATGCAGGCGGAGATGATAACTAATCTCAGTGCCCTCCGAAATGGAGCTGGAGCTCACGGAGAGTATCTTGAAACCCAACCACGGAGGCGTGATGTCCTCCAGATTGCGAGCGTTTGCAAAGAACGCGAATACCTCTTCGACGGGTCGCGAGATCCACTGTTCTTGTCGAAGGGTATGGAACTTGAAGCTCATACTTGCTTTTCACCAGTGCCCGTCATAGCCTTGTTGGAAATACATGCCGATGTGCCGACGCTATTCTCAGGTTCCAGGCGCCACAAATGCAGCGTAGAGATTTCGATGTATCAGCGACTCAGCCTTGCGACCAGTAGAAGGACCACTCCAAGAGCTGCGGCAA
This sequence comes from Acidobacteriota bacterium, assembly GCA_021813745.1. Taxonomy (GTDB): domain Bacteria; phylum Acidobacteriota; class Terriglobia; order Terriglobales; family Acidobacteriaceae; genus Telmatobacter. Next base: position 857 of record JAKAJO010000005.1, on the reverse strand, counting down.
TTCCACCGAGATAAGCCCATTGAATGTGCCCTGTCATGAAGCTTCCCGGCAGCACATTGATCCCCTGCAGAACCCAGATAATTCCAAGAGCGATAAGTAGAACAGCAACCACGCGAAGAACGAACCTTATTGATTGACTCATTCTCTCTGTCCTCGACAATGCCCTCTCTAACGGATTCGTATCCGGCCGCAGAGGATTCAATTGGAGCTCTTTCGTCAGCGACGAACCGCACAAAATGTGACGGAATTGTTCATCGCATGACAATCAGACAAGCATCGGCAATTGATGAACATTATCAAGCAGCACCATTGCGGGCCCAGCCACGGATTCATTCAATCCGCACAGACATTAATGCAAGCGGAGGCGCATCAGGTCGATCAAGCCGTTGATCCGGCCAATCGCCGACTGATCAGTAATTCGCAAAAGTAAGCTCTGCGTTCATTCGCCGACTCATACGTCCTGTATATCCTGAACACCAGAAGTAAATCTCAATTGGCGAGAGCAGGCCAAGTCACTCAATGAGAGCGGGTCCCCCCTTGGCGAAAGCATAATAAATATTCGAAGGCGGGCTTCTAGAGTGTCACCCATTGCAAAGCCCGTTGCTCATGATCTGTTCCCGAACCCACACCTTTAGGAACAGCCGGATCGCTCAGATCCGGCTGTTTGTTTTGTGGGGCTTAGGCGAGGTGCTGGAGCGACCCTTTTGGAACAGCCGGTTGGACAGGGAGTTTCTCGGTGAGCACGCGGTGGACCGAGGTGCGGCTGATGCCATAGTTCCGTGCGATCTGGCCGAGACTCTGTCCGCGCTGCCGGTCGCGGAGGATAGCCTCGCGATCCAGTTCCAGCGCCGGCCGGC
>JAKAJO010000066.1:5979-8728 GCA_021813745.1 Acidobacteriota bacterium | reverse complement strand
GTCATTGCCGCTTCACTCCCAATCAGGGCCAGCCCTACGAACTCAGCATCCAGAAGCCTGGCTTCTACCAGGCAACTCAAACTGGGGTCGAGCCTGACCAGACGAGCGTGCATGTCACGCTGGCGCACGAGCAGATCGTAAAGGAACAGGTCAACGTCACGGCATCGCCGCCCGGCATTGATACACAGCAGGTCTCCAATGCGCAGATCATGAACACGCCGGAGATTGTGAACATCCCCTATCCAACCTCTCGCGATATCCGCTATCTGCTTCCGTTCAATCCGGGAGTTGTCGAAGGTGCGGCCCAGCAGGTGCACGTTGCCGGCTCAGAGACCTGGCAGACCCTGGACACTCTCGATGGCTTCGATATTCGATCCCCTATCAATGGCGCGCTCGATATGCGCGTCAGCACTGACGCGGTTCGCTCCATCGACATTGAAACAACGCGCTATCCGGTCAAGTTTGGGCGTTCCACCGGAGGAGTCATCGCGTTTTATACAGGAATGGGCGACAACAAGTTCCGCTTCAACGCGACGGACTTCCTTCCCTCCTTTCATGACATCAACGGAATTCGTTTTGACAAGTTCGTGCCGCGCTTCACATTTTCCGGCCCTTTGGTGCGGAATCGCGTGTGGTTCTTCGACGGCCTTGAAACCGAGTACGACAATATATATGTCTCAGGGCTTCCCGCCAATGCCGCTACCGATCCTGTCATTCGAGGAAGCAATCTCTTCAAAGTGCAGGCGAACCTGACGCAGGCCAGCATCTTCACTGCCAGCCTGCTCTTCAACGACTACCATTCACCCTACGAAGGGCTCTCCGAGTTGATGCCGCGGGTCAGCACTACGAATCGCGACGTAATTGGCTGGCTTCCTTACGCGCGCGAACAGTGGAGCTTTCACAACGGAACATTACTTGACATCGGCATCGCCGATCTTCGCTTTCGCGATGGTCATGAGCCCCACGAAGACACTCCTTATGAAATTACTCCAGAACAATCTCAGGGGAGTTACTTCGAAAACATGACCGGCCGCGCGCAGCGAACCGAAGGCAATGCCACTCTCTATCTGCCTCCGCGCCACTGGGCCGGCACACACGACCTTCAAGCCGGAATTGACCTGGACCACATCGGCTATAACGAAAATGTAACTCGCGCGCCGGTCAGCTATCTACGCGAAGATGGAACCCTCCTGCGTCGCAGCGTTTTCGCACCTGTCGCGCCATTCACGCTGCATAATGCTGACGTCGGTTCCTACATTCAGGATCGCTGGAGCATGCGTAACGGCCTGCTCCTTGAACCGGGGCTGCGGTTTGACTGGGATGAAACCACCCGCCGTCCCCAGTTTTCGCCGCGGATTGCGGCCGTGTATTCGCCGCCGGGCCGCGAAAACTCCACCAAGATTTCAGCCGGCATTGGTGTCTATTATGGCCGTACTCAGCTTGAGTACCTAACTCGCGCCCGTGCGGGACTTAGAACCGACACATACTACGACTCCAACGGAATAACTCCTGCCGGGCCTGCTGAAACAACATCATTTGTCGTAAACAACAGTCTTCTTCAGAATCCTCTCGCTCTTAACTGGAGCCTGGCTATTGAACAAAAGCTTCCTGGATCCATCTATGCGGGCCTCAGCTTGCTGCAAAAACGCACAAACAATATGTTCTCCTACATAAATCAGAGCGGTCCTTCCGCATTGTCTGGCACCTATCTTCTAACCAACACCCGTCAGGACCGCTATAACTCCATCGAGATTCACGCACGCCGCATTTTCGCCAACGGATACACCCTGTTCGGCTCTTACACCCACTCTTCCGCGCATACCAATGCTGCTCTCGACTATCTGCCTACTCCTTCGCCACTTGGCGCCCAGCAGAGCGGGCCACTCCCGTGGGATACACCAAACCGCGTGATTTCCTGGGGCTGGCTGCCATTTGATGTGCCGTGGTTCAAAAGGAACTGGGATTTTGTGTACACCTTCGAGTGGCATTCGGGTTTCCCCATCACTTCAGTCGATCCGGCTGACCAGGTAGTCGGTCATGTGGGGTCTCACCGGTTCCCAAACTACTTCGATTTCAGTCCCGGTCTTGAGTGGCGTTTTCACTTTCACGGCCAGTACTGGGGATTGCGCGGCGTCATGGAGAACGCTACGGACAGTAACAATCCAATGGTGGTCAACAACGTGGTTGGCTCGCCTCAATACCTGACCTTCAGCAATTTCCTCGGCCGCGCTCTGACAGCCCGCCTTCGCCTCATCGGTTCAAGCAAGTAGCGGCCAACGGTCGATGTGCAGCACTCAGAGCCTTCGGTTCTGCAACCCGCTCAGCATGTCTTCGGCCCGCTTCAGATCTTCCTCGGTGTCCACGCCGATCGTGTCGCGAGGCGCATCCGCCACATAGATCGCGATACCGTTTTCAAGCAGGCGTAACTGCTCCAGGCGCTCAAGCATCTCCAGCGGTGTAGGCTTCAAGGTGGCAAAACGCTCTAATGCGGCCTTGCGATAGGCATAGATGCCCAGATGCTTGCGGTATCCGGTAAACCCCGTTCCGTCGCGATCAAAGGGTATCGTAGCCCTGGAGAAGTAAAGAGCTCGGCCATCAAGCGCTGTGACCACTTTCACGGCGTTGGGGTTTGCAAACTCTTCCGGAGGGCAACTCACAGCCAAAGTCGAAACCTCAACCTCCGGCCGCTCAAAGGGCTGTAGCAAGGGAGGGAAGAAATCGGGCGTCAACGTCGGCTCATCTCCTTGAA
>JAKAJO010000066.1:0-5969 GCA_021813745.1 Acidobacteriota bacterium | reverse complement strand
CCCCGATCTGCTGCGCCGCTTCTCTCACCCGGTCTGACCCACTCGCGCAATCCGGCGATGTCATGATGACCGGAATACTCCGCTCCCGGCATGCTCCCGCCACCTCATCCGAATCGGTGGCAACCACTACAGGATCCATCAGGCCGCTGGCTGCTGCTGCGCGCCACACCCATTCCACCATGGGCCGCCCGCTGATATTGCGCAATACCTTTCGGCTAAGCCGCGTTGATTTCAGTCGCGCCGGAATCACGCCGGCGATGCGTGTGGAATTCATGCAGTCGAGTGTAAACGCTTGCATGTCACGCCGCCTAAAGGCCAATCAAGCGAAGAGCTCCGTCAACGCCGTTTCCGCCCGGGCAAAGCCCTCCGCCGCGGCTTTCGGACTGCTGCTTTGGTTTTCGGCCCGGACAAACGTGATGTCCGTCAATCCTATCGCGCCGAGAATCGCACGCAGATAAGGCTCCAGCAAATCGAGAGACTTTGCAGGAGTCGCCTCCGGATAGATACCTCCGCACGCCGAAAAGATATAGACCTTCTTGCCCGGTGAAAGCAGTCCTCGCACACCCTGCGCAGTGAAAGCAAAGGTGCGTCCCTCGCGCACCACCAGGTCAATCCAGGCTTTGAAAGACGCCGGCACGCCAAGGTTCCACATCGGCACTCCCAGCACGACCACATCGGCAGCAAGCAGTTCGTCAACCAGCCTGTCAGAGTAAGCAAGAACCTTCTTTTGCGTCTCCGAAAGTAAACCGGTCGGCGCTGAATACGCCGCAATCATCTCCTCATCGACATAAGGAATCCGTTCGTGGGAGGTGTTGTGAAATATCACCCTGCCGTCCGGGTTCCGGCGCTTCCATTCCTCAGTGAATCTGCCAGCCAGCCGGCTGGAGACTGAACCCTGCCTGGGGCTGGAATCGATATGGAGAAGTGCAGGCATCAGGACGCCTCCTGAGATGACAAAGCCGTGGAAACAAACAACCTGCTGTGGCGCATCCGATAACTCGTTTCGGCCGTTCTGCCGGCTTCCATAGGCGGTCGCTACCATGACTGCGGAACAAAACAATCCGCCTCACGTCCAATGGACGACGGGTTTGACCAGCTCTCCAGCCGCCCCGTATCATCAAATCTGGTATCGCTTTCATAAGCGTAGCACCCCGGCGGAGTAGCTCAGATGGTTAGAGCGACGGATTCATAACCCGTAGGTCGGCGGTTCGATCCCGCCCTCCGCCACCAATAAAATCAACAACTTGCGCTGGAGCGTCGCTAGCCGGATTCGGCTCAGGTTACCTTTGGGTTCCTATCGGACGCTTGTCGCGATTCTTCTTTTCTGGCTTTCCACCCAGCATTTCAGCAAGGTCGACATCCTCTCCCGGGACAAGGTGTGTGCAACCATCCTGCATCGATCAAAGAGCGCATAGCAGGACTTGTCGAGGGCTACTGCCCTGTTGCTCATCCAAACATGGGGCAGCGTTTGCGTTGTCGCGGACTTGTTTTGGGCGCAACACTTGAGAACCTTTTCTTGCCCACGACGGGCTTTGCGCCGACGCAAACGCGCGGAATGCCCACCGGGACTCAGGCTGCGGCAGTTTGCACCGGCCGATTCCGGCGAGCGGCTTTGCGAAGTCAGGTCCTGTCATCTTTTTGAGAGTGTAACCAAACAGGCCGGCCTGACGGTGTGGCATCACGCGATGGGCTGGCCCGATGGCGCGAAAGAATCCTTGAAACTGCCTGCGGTCGATCGCATTTATACGATCGTTGAAGGCAAAGGAGTTATGCGCGACAAACAGCGGTACGGGGCATGAAACGGCGCATCAAGCCCCTGCCGGAAAATAGCCCCCGCTGCTCACTCCCCATGCGCCGTTTTGCGTTCCGCGGAAAAACTCAGACTTTGGTATACGGAATCCACACCTGCATGGGACTGGGAGCGCGGTTGGCCCATGCGTAGTAAGGAATCAAGCTCAAAGTTGTGGGGGTTTCCGTGGGATGCTCGCTCTCGGTGACCGGGAAGTAGAGGCCCCGGTCGATAGTGGGGCTGACTACTGTTCCCGGCTGCTCGAGAACCATGACTCCTTGCAGCAGGTCTGGATTGAAATGCGACTCCGCCGGGGCGTCGAGGCGGGCAACGTAGTCACACATGTGCTTCGCCTCTTCCTGGTGCTGCTGGTCCAGCTTTTCCATGCAAAAGACGATGGGGCCGCGTTGTAAAGCGATGCGGCCGCGATCATCATTCACGGCGCGGTTTGCCCGAAGCGGCTGCACTGTCATGTCGAAACTGAGATCGATGGTGTCATTTGCTGACCAGCGGCGATGGATGGGGAGATACTCCCCAGGATGGGCACCGGGAATTGCACTGCCGTTGACCTTGACCGTGTTGCGCGGCGACCAGCCAGGAATGCGCACATAGACCGTAAATTCGCTGGGTGTCCCCGGCGTAACGGTGAGCTTTACATCGCCACTCGATGGGTAACGCGTGCGTTGCGTAATGCGGAGGCCGTTGCCATCGTGGAGGCGCCAATTCATTTCAGAGTTGTCGTACAGGTGCACATAAACACCGTCGGAGCTGGTGCTGTAAAAATAGCCGGGGAGAGAGGCAAAGGTTCGCTCAAGGTTGGGAGGACAGCAGGTTGTGTCGTACCAGGGATTGCGAATTTTGCCGTTGGGCGTATGCCGGTCAGCAGAGTCTCCACTGGGATCGAAAGCGAGCGGATTGCGATAGCAATAGGTCTTTCCATCCAGCGACATGCCAGAATTGATGCCGTTGTAAAGCGCGCGCTCAATCACATCAGCGAAGCGCGCTTCGCCTGAAGCGGCAAGCATGCGCCAGTTCCACATCATGTTGCCAATGGCCGCGCAGCTTTCGCCGTAGGCGCGGGCATTGGGCAGTTCATACGGATCGCCGAAAGCCTCGCCCGTCTCGCGGGCGCCCACTCCGCCAGTGACATAAATTTGATGCCGGGTGAGATCATTCCAGAGCGTGTTCAGCGTCTTCCAATAACTCGCATCGCCTGTCTCCAGATAGTAGTCTGTGGCGCCGCAGCAGGCGTACATGGCACGCACCGCGTGGCCCTCCAGGCGGGTACGGTCAGTGAAGGGAATGCCACAGAACATGTAAACGATCTGCTGGGGCCGCAACGGAATCCGGGGATCACCGTGCAGAATATAGCCGGCAAGATCCAGGTACTGGCGCTTCCCGGTGGTTCTGTAGAGCTCGACAAGAGCCATCTCGATCTCAGGATGACCGGCTACGATTCCCTTCTGGTTTGGACCTGGTCCATAGTTGGGCAACAGAAAGTCATCTATGAAACGGATGCCGGCGTCAAGCAAGTCGCGGTTGCCCGTGGCGCGGTAATATGCAATGGCTCCCTGGAGGAGGTGGCCCATGTTATAGAGTTCGTGACCGGTGGTTTGCGTCGGATACAACATGCGCAGAGGCTTGCGGTCGCCCACATAGTATGTATCCAGGTAGCCATCGGACTCCTGGCTCGCAACGACATCGCCAATCATTGCGGCCGCGGTTTGCCTGAGTCCCGGCTGATCGCCGGACTGAAGCGAAAACCCCACTGCCTCAATCCATTTGTAGATGTCTGAATCCGAATAGACAGGCCCGGTCTGCGGTGCTGAAGATTTGCCAATGAGGCGCAAAAAGTTGTTCATGCGGCCATGGGCTACAAGCTCATCATGCATGGACGGGATGCTGGAGTCGAGGTTGGTACGGCGGCGCTGCGACCAGAATCCTTCTTCGATGACGACGGCGTGGACAGGGACGGTCTTCAACTTCGCATAGGGAGATCTGGAAAGATCGATCACCCCCGCGTCTTTCCAATTCTCGGCCGAAGACGGCGGAGAATTGGGCACAAGTGAAGCCAAGGCCCCGCCAGCGCGGGAAAATGCGGGTGGTACGGCGGCCCCTGCAGCCGCGGCGAGAAATGTACGGCGAGAAAGATGGTGGGTTGTCATCGATGTGTCCTCCATATCTGGCTAAGGAACTTCCACAAGCCTACCGCACCCCTTGGTCCGGTCATTTCCATCGTTCTGTTCCCTACACACCTGAGCAAAAGTCTGCACCGGCTTTTGAAGCTCCGCGGTTGAGGCCGATGTTCACTCTACGGCCTCGCCCCTCAGATTGAGCGCGCCGGCAACCGCCGCCGATGCCGCAAGCTTGCAGAAAATGGCGTCTCTGCATTCCCTGCTCCTTCACTCTCTCGCAGTGATTCTCGCGCACTCCACTCAAAATTCAGTCACTGAACGGAGATCGACCGGATCACCGGACCGGGGGCGCAGTCTGTCGAGAAGGTTAAGATGTTCGCTGGGCCACCGGGCTTAAGCATCGACTGGATCCAGACATATCCTGCCCCCGTCCTTCCAGTGAAAGGAAACGCAATGCGCGTGATGACCTCTCCGTTCACCTGCAATTCGGCAAAACGCGGTTTCGGGTCCGGATTGCTGTACGCGATTTGAATGCGGGACATCGCTTCTCGTGCGTGCACGTTTACAAATTGAACCCGATGATCCGGAACCACGCTTCCCGGGGCCAAAGACTTGCGTGCTGGCTTGTTGGGTAAATAACGAGTCATGGGAAGTTCGGCGCCAGAAAGGAGAAGGAGCACGCCATCGCCCGGCGCAACGGTTGCGGTGTACCCATCACCCGCGGCTTGCAGATGCTCCCCGGTCCATGCGTCCTTGACGGTCGGCAGGGAATTCGCAAGTCCGAGATCCGGCCAGTGAACCGGAATAGACGCTGCAGAATTGGTCCGGTTGAGAAGGAGTACAGCTCGCTTACCGCTCTCAGCCAGCGGCTTTGACCATACCTCCAGCCCTGGGCTCGGCTCTGCCACCTTCACCGCCTGCAACCCGGTAGGATCCTGATCGATTGACAACACCGCAGGATTGGTCAGATCGGCAAGCTCAGCGTGCGTGAGCTTTGTCAAATCCGCTCCGACAATCAACGGCGCCCCAGACATGGCCCACAGCGCCATGTGCAGGCGGTTCTGCTCCTCCGTGAGACCGGGCATGCCCAGCACCATCATGTCAGGATCGTTGTAATAACCGGTGTGCTCCGCTTCCGGATGAATGCCCTCATCGAAGTTTGAAAGCACCTTGGCAAAGCTGGCCTTGCGGTCTGCATGCTCATGGCCGGCAACGATGGGAGCAACAATATCGCCACTAGTCCGCCAGATGTCCGCCGGTGATCCTCCAATATTCGGAGCCCAGGTCCACGGGCTGTTTTTGCCCCACTCGCAAATCGAGAAGTAAAGATGGTGCCCAGTAATCGCCTCGGCTCTCGCGATTGCGCGGGCAATTTCGGCGTACTGCACCGCGGGATCGAGCTTTTCCTTGTCTCCGCCGCACCAGTCCACCTTCACGTAATCGAATCCCCATTTCGCGAACTGCAGAAAATCCTGGTCGTAATGGCCTTCGCTTCCGGCGTGAAAGTACTTTGGACCGAGATCGGGATACATGCTACAGCCTGCGGTGCCAGCGTCGGTATAAATACCAGCTTTCAATCCGAGTCCGTGAATGAAACGGACAATGTTCGACATATCTCCGGCGTGTTCATTGGGAGCCAGCGCTGGCCATTGCTTTGGATCAACCACGATGTTCCCCTGCGCATCGCGTTCGCCTAACCACCAGCCTTCATCAATATTGATGTAGCTATAGCCGGCTTTTTGCATGCCATTGGCGGCCATGGTGCGAGCCTGCTCCATCACGATTTGCTCATCTACCGTGTTCGAAAAGCTGTTCCAGGAAGACCAGCCCATCGGCGGGCGAGGAATAGGCACCGGTTTCAACCCACCCTGACCCCAAACCAGGGCTCCGGCAACAAAGCAATAGGAAAGAACAGCAATTCTTCCCGCAACTGCACTAAGTTCACGTCCTCTCACGCCTCACTCCTTGCCTGCGACACTCGTGCTCTGCGTGCAATACCTCGGCGACCATCATACCAGTGGTTTGATTCAGGCCGCAGCGGGTGA
>JAKAJO010000022.1 GCA_021813745.1 Acidobacteriota bacterium | reverse complement strand
CGCATTCTGTGATGCCTTTTGCGACGAGCATGCTTTCACCGTGGAAGAAGCACGCACGATTCTTGAATCCGGAGGCCGCAACGGCATGGAACTGCGCGTTCACTGCGAACAGTTCCGGCCAGGTACCGGTGCCGCACTCGCTGCCGAAATGCGCGCGCGAACCGCCGACCATCTCGAAATGGCCACCCGCGAGACGTTGCAGGCGCTCAAGGAAGCAGGCGTGCAGCCGGTGCTTCTCCCCGGCTCTGTTTTTTCTCTCGGCAGCAGCACCTACCCTGCCGCGCGCCTAATGGTCGAGCTCGGGCTGCCGATTGTGCTCGCCACGGATTTCAACCCTGGATCCTCACCGATTGTCTCCATTCCATTCATCCTCTCCCTTGCATGTCTCCACATGGGCCTCTCGCCAGGCGAAGCGCTCAGCGCCGCTACCATTAACGCCGCTTGGAGCCTGGGTGTTGGTCGGCGTTGTGGCTCTCTCGAAGCCGGGAAGCAGGCGGATTTCCTCATCCACGAATTTGCCGATTTCCGCGAGATTGCGTATTTCATCGCATCACCTGCGCAACCGCGAGTCTTCACAGCGGGTATCGAGGTTAATTTCGACTGAGGCGATTTCGAACCTGCATGCGCATGCTGGATCTGGCGGCCGCATCGCTGTGCGCCCGGTCACGCACCGGCCCAAGCTGCCGCTTGGTATGATGGTGGCGAAAATTCACAGCCGGCTCCGAGAGCGGCCCGCCAAGGAGAATGCAATGTCTCAAGAAAAATCCACCAGTGCGATTCCGACCAAAATTCTGGTCCCTGTTGATTTCAGCGCTTCCTCACATGCGGCACTGGATGCGGCAACCGAACAGGCCGAGAAATTCAATGCGGAGATCGCTCTGCTCCACGTCATTCCTGCATTTCCCAACGTTTCCGTTCCGGATTCATTCACTGAAGCGGCTGTGGTCGAGCAGGCGCAGAAGGCCGCGGAAGAGCGATTCGCGGTCTCGCAGAAGGCGCTTGCCGCACGCGGCATCAAGATGACCTCCAAGGTGGAAGTAGGCAACGATGTTGCGGGTGCCATTCTGGAGGCCGCCGAACGCGAGGATGCCGACATGATCGTCATCTCCACCCACGGCCTTTCCGGCTGGTATCCCATGGTCTTCGGTTCCATCGCCGAAAAGATCGTCAAGCTAGCGCAGTGCCCCGTCCTGCTGCTCCGCACGCCCAGGCCTGAGACGACAGCCAAGGTACCCTCTGGTCGATCGATGGAATGGTGGTAATCGAACGTGGTTCGCGCTGCGCGCATCGCCGCGGTGTACCGGTTGATGCGCGCAGACGGAAGATTGGGGTTGTCTGAGTAGAAAAATGTTTGTACATAAAATGGTCATAAGTGCTTTATCTGGAGCGGAGCTGTGTTGAAAGATACGAATGTATTTGTACATGAAACCGCGTTATTTGAGCGGTTCGAACTGGAATCGGGATAATAAAGTTTGTTCCTAAAGTGCACCGATCGCGCCTGGCCGTGCTCTTTTTCGGCAAGAACCTTGCCGTGAATGAACATGAATTGATGAGCGAGACGCCGCTCCCTAGGTTCTCTCAATGGGAGACGATAGTTGGGAGTCGCAAGCTCGTCCCCATAGATCTGCTGAAGTGCAGCGGCAACCGTCGCTGGATCAATCAAGCTGGAAACCGAGTTGTATATATCGCGATTGAATTCGGACTCCACAGGCAAGCCTGTGGGCATGTCCCATGCCGTCGGCAGGTACGACTTCATAAACTCGAAAATGCTGGCCGGGTCTTTTTTACGTACTCAGAGGTATACGTGCGGACCGGATTTGGCCCACTTGCTCGTTGCGACAAAGCTAAATATTTTCTGGCGTTCTTGGGTTCAAGTATCCAGATCGCTTTAAATTGCGCCGCGAGGTATGCTTCGATCCGCATCCCAAGGGCCGAAGCATCTGCTTTTCTTCTTCCTCGGTAATAATGAGCTCGCGCGTTCCGTCGCCTTTACCCAACCAACGAGCGCAGTCGCACGCGAAATCTAGAGTTTCAGCGTTCGTCAGCCCTGCGAACTCCGACTCATTCAGGGGCGGATTGAAGGTCAGTTTGCGCTCATTGGCCATGTCTAGCTCAAGCATGCAGAGGTTGCCGATGCTCAAATCGGCGGGTTACGTTTGGAAGAACCGGAGAACTTGATCTTGAATTTGACCACGAACAATATCGCAAAAAGTCCGATGACTCGCCAGTACCCTAAGTGCTCGACACCGAAAACTGTGTAGATGGCGTTAGCCGCAAATATGTGATTAACCAGCCAGGCGACCGGTAACGATACGACTAGCGCTGTAACCACTTGCGTGACTGCCAGCATCAGGAAGATGGGTACGGCTGACCAACCAGTCAAAGTCCAACTTTCATCTTTCATTTAGGGTCGCCTTTCTTGGGTGGGCGGTACGGATCCCGGCTCACTATTGATGGTCGTGTCAATTCATCCACGAGTTGTTCGAACCTGCGGCGCTGAGAACGCGCGACGATCTCCGGCAGCTTGTGCGCCAGATACCAGTAGATCGGACTGTATATTCTGTAGCTTCGCTCATTCGAAAAGTGGATCAGGATTGCCCGCGAATTCCGGGGCACTGTCTCAAACCAGGCCAGGATCTCTCCGCGCGTGCCCATTGCCACCTGATACGCCTCAGGAATATGCATCGGGAGCCGTTCTTGCTCGCTGGGAAACGCCCATTCGTCGGCAAGTGTTGACTTTCTTTGCGCAGACCGAGGTCCCGTTTTGGATTTCCGATTTTCACGTGGAGTCATTTCGTTCAGTCCTTCAGCCTAGGTCACCTGCAGTCCTTACCGTTTAAGGCCGACATTGGCTCTTGCTGGACTGCCTAAATCGCCCGCCAATCCGCACTGCATCCGCAATTGGGTGGGCCGCAGAGAGATTCGAACTCTCAATCCCTGCCTTCTCTTGCCAGAATGATTCCCAAGCGCGAGGCTTACGTCGCGTTTCAACATGCGGCCCACACTTTACTGTCGTGATCCTGCATTCCCAACCCTGCTTTGAATATGTAAACAATGTCTATGTAAACAGTGTAGACCTAAACGCGCCAAAGATTCAACACTTGCTTAATGGCAAATGGCTTGTCTAATCGCGTGTTGAAGGTTCTCGGGCTACGTATTCGCGGTCTTCGGCGAGCGCAAGGCTTTTCCCAAGAAGCATTTGCGGACAAGTGCAATGTCCACAGGACCTTTATGGGAACCGTGGAACGGGGCGAGAGTAACCTGAGTTTTTCGAACCTTCTCAAGATTGCTGCCACCCTCGGGATATCATTGGCAACGCTTTTAGAAGGAGTCGATCAGAACCCGGAACTCCGTGGACGGGAGAGTGCCAGGAAGAAGACAACCCTCCGGTGAGGCCGACCAGGCTCGCGGCGCGGAGGAGGTCCTAAAAGCAGAATGGTCAGAACCGCTTCGTCGTGAGAATCGCCTCGTGCAGTTCCTGCCGATTCCCATCCCTGATGAAGTGAACGAATCCTTCAACTCGCCCCTCTTTCAACGCACAGGCTCCCGAAATGTGGATCTCACCTAAGCGTTTCATGGGACCTGTAACGTAAGCGTGCTTCTCGCCCAATACCATCCAACAAATGCTTAGGCCTCGGTTAGCCATTTCTTCGATAAGATCGCGACGGAGTAGGAGGGCCGCGGGCCCGCTTGCAAATGCACTCGGATCCGTAGCGGCTAGTTGTCCGGTCGGATCCCGAAAATCTGCGGCTTGACCTGACCAATTAAGGTTTAGGACACTTGCTAATTCTTGATCGGGAAGGTGCAGTGTAAAGCCCGAATCGACCGAACAGTCGAATCCCGAAGATTCTTGGTGATATTCAAAGGCGGCTGTGCGGATCGCAACGGGGCAGCCATTTTTCGGCTGTACCCAACCCTCATTCCCGTAATATGCATTGTTGAAGTGCTTCCAGGCGGGTGACCACAGATACTCACCGAGAAATATCCCGTGAGTAGAAGACGGTACTTGCGGCATCCATCGGCCCCAAAAGTCGACTCCTTCGGCCCACTTCAAAAAAGCAGCGACATCATCGCTGCGCACGAGAAAGCCTGTCAAATGGCACCAAAGCTTGCGGGCCTCAACTTCCTCTCTGTCCATTCCCTCAGGAATAGGACGTCCTCTGTCGAATGACAGGTCAGCAACAAGCCACTGCTCATCCTTTGAGTCTCTTACCGTCAAGAGCTCCGCCGGGAGGGGAAAATCCGAGATTTCTTCGGCCCACAATTTACCGTCTACACCGTCACCCCAATCCGGTTCGAACCGCGGCGCCCACCAGGTCTCGTTGCCTTCGGGATCACCGCCCGTTCCGAGCATTGCGTGGGATGGATCAATGTCACGAAAGAAATCCTGCCAAGGCCCGTCGTAGGATTCTTCGGACTCGGACATGCCCCTGTCGCCCCTGAGTTGGAAGTTGTCAGCTACCAGTGCACAGATCTCGTGGTACGCAATCCATTGGTACTTCTTGCCGATGCGTTCGGCCTTTGCAGCCTCTCTTCCCGTATATTGAATTACGTGCGTGTCGAAGTACTCGAATTTGTCCGCACTCCACCCTAAAGAAAATACGCGTTTCAAAATGTAGCGTTGCATCAATCGCAGATCAAACTGTGGAGGGCGATCGCCGGAGGTCGATTTGCGTAAACGCCAAATCTCATTTAAGCGGTTTACTTGTTCCTGATTCAGCTGACTGAGCAAATTCATTCTGGCATTGTCAACTGCGCTTTTTGCCGCAGCCAGGGAGACTTCGAGATCATCTTCTGGACCATCACCGCCGTCAATCAAATCTCTGAACTCGGCAATCCTCTTCATTGCGGAGATGCGTCGGATATCCGTCTCGGCATCGTTATACGCATCCCACGCCGGTCGAACTGTGAGATTCAACCCTGTTCCGAATTCATTAATGAGCTCCTCGTAGGAGCGCCAAGGGGGTTGATCTAGTCGGAGAGAAAGCCAGTCTGTGGACCACGAATTCGTACCGATGACATAACGAGCAAAGTCGTCATCCAAAACGGAAAAGGCAATGCGACGAGCGCCGTGCGTTTCTTTACCGTCGGCATCGAGCGACTCCTGCAGTTGTTTTATCGTCTTCTCAGACGGAATCCTTGGCCATTTGCTTCCGTACGGGGGCCTCACACGCTGCATTGTTTCGGCCGGAAGTGGCGCCAACCGGTTCAAGCGCTCGACCACTCCCCTCGCGTAATCACGAAGCAGAAGATGCGGTAAGACGGGCACTTTCGCGAACACTGTTTCCAACACTGCATCCGCAAGTTCGCGAAGTCGCGCAGCGTCGCTGGAGCGCATTGCGACGCCATATGCAACTGCAAGCACTCGCTCCCTTATGTAAAGGTCGTCAACTTCTCCGAACCTTCGAACCAATAGGGCGGCAAGGGCTTCACGTCCTGTCAACAGGTTAAGGCACGCTTTAGTGGCCCGATCCCTTAAGAAGCGATTGGAGCTCGAGAACATCCAGGCCAACGTCGACGAAATCAACTGAATGACGTCTTTCGCTATCAGATCCGTATCCTTGACCGACAACGCCCAGTCAATAATTCGATGGATCGCAGATTGAGGTTCTGCGTAGAGATAATGCAGCTTCATACTCCACCATCGATCTCTATCGGGCATCGATCGCCCTCGCAGTTGCCGATCAAGAAACTGCGCATTCCAAGGATGATCAGGGACACTCGCGAGGGTCAAGATCACTTCGAGTGCCTCAGTGCCATCTGACTCACGCTCTATCGACTCGTTGAACCAATGCAGCGTCCTATCCGTGAAAGCACTTGGTACGCGCCAAACCAGGCTTTGGCGAAATGCCTCGGCCCATTGCCAATGCTTCAGCACAGAAGGTGCATAATCCATTAGCTCTTGTTTCAGTGTTTCTGGGGCCTGGATGAAAAGTGATTCCAACACTCCAGTACTAATTCGATCATCCTGACCTGTCAGCGCTGTGTTCCCTGACGTTTCTGAAGCCTTACGGTGCTGACAGGTTTCAAGCACGACTTCTGCCGTGAGGTGGTCTGCAATGCGTTCGTATCCAAGATGTACGAATTCCTGCTCTTCATCTCCCTTAAGGCGGACAAAGTCTTCCACGAGCAGACCTTCTCCCACGAGGCCCTGATATAGGGAATTGTGAAATGATCGATTGGGAAGAATTGAATTGATCAGGTTTAGGGAGTCTTCGCGCGGAAGCCACTGGGTGTCGGGGGATGGAAAAGCTGACACGAATCTCTGCAGCGCCATCTGAACCAGATGTGACCGTGGATCGAAATCGAGTGATTCTGCTAGCTTTCGATTGATGGCGTTTGTATAGAGCCTGAAGATCCGCGAAATGCCGTGGAACCCTCTCGGCAATCTTGAGTGCCCCTCATTCTTTAGCCCCACACACATGGTCTTCAAAAAAAGTGGACTGCGGTACTCGGGCGCCAGAAGAGGCGTGGATGGGAGTTCAATCCCATAATGTTGGAAGAATGTCTTAGCTGCATTGAATTCATGATCTGCAAATCCTGAGTGGCAAACCCGCGTAGCTTCTTCAGAGACCCCCGACGGCAAAACCAGTCCTTCGTAGCTGGTTCGCACACTGACAACAACCGAAACCCACGGCGATCGGGTGGCGAGCTGTAAAAAAGCACTCAAGTGATTTGGCCAGATGTTCCGCCCAGCTCCCTCGTTGAGCGCATCGATCATCAGCAAGGCGCGTGCATTTGATGCCTGGGCTGCCGCTTCCAGAGAACCAATGAATTCTTCCGCAGACAATCGGGGCAGATCAAGCTGCTGAAGCGCCTGTGTCCAAGGATCGCCCGGCTGCAAAAAGCGCTGTCCCATAAGAAGGATTGTGGGCAGATTTGCGCCAAGTCGTTTGGTTGAGATGTCGCACAAGAGGTGCGTCTTGCCCATTCCGGCTGTGCCATCGAGAATCAAGAAAGCGCTCCGGGCGACCTTCTCCGTGTATTTGAAGGTCATTACAGCATCATCCAGAACGCGATTTAGATCGTGTAGCCGAAACCTCGTCGAACGGAATGGATTCTCGCGATACGAGTACTCTTTCGTATCCCTGGGCTTCTCATCTTCGGCGCGCTCGCTATTGCTTAGTTCAACTGACGTGGCCTTTATTGCCGACTGCAATGCATCCATCCGCTCGATCAATTCGGTGAACGAAAGCGGGCCCGTGGGCTCCACCGTGATCTCTCGGATCATGGCAATCGCGATTTCCGTCGACTGAAGTACCGCATCAATCTGCTTCTGGTGTTCACCTAGTTTGTTGGTATCGTAGCCTGCCATGCGAGCTGCTTTGCTGATGCTTGCGGCATACTTCTTGAGCCTCTTCACCCATGCAGCTGTTCTACCGAAAGCGTCAAATTCTTGAACGATCGGTAGGTCGACGTTGACTTCGGGTGAATATCGGGGGCCGGCGGTGCTGATGGACTCTTGAAGTCTTTTTTCGAACCAATTCGAATCGAAGACCGCTGCATCGAACCAGAATCTGGCAAGCCCTGCATTGTCCGGTAGGGCAAGCTTGTCGAGCAACTCATGGCTACCCCACCATATGAACTGGACCGACATGTTCTTATCCGTTGCCCAGCCCGACCATTTTGTGACGTGATCGAGCCATTTCTGGTAAGCACTCGTTTGGCCGGTGAGTCTGGCGTCCGGCAGATCGGTCGGCACGCAAACGTAGTACCGGACTAAGCGGGGATGTTTATCCAGTGCTGTCCTCACAGAATCGTCCAGCTGGAGCCACTGCGCATTGTCGAGCGACAGGAAGAATTTGGCCTGCCACCCGAGTTCATCCCCCGTCGGCAGGGTCCAGTAGCATTCGATTCCAGCGTCAGGCCTTCCTTTTCGCGTGAAGACAGACCCGCTTGCGACATGCTCTCGACGCGCCAGTTGGGTACAGAACTCTTCAAAGCCCTCTGACTGAGCCCCATTTAGCGTTCGTATATTCTTCCAGTTGATCTGCAATGTAGCTCCAGAAAGAGACTAGTATCTCGATTTCAAGTGAGATTCATCCGGCATACTTACCCCTGCATTCGACAGGAGAGCGTCTGTATTTGTTGCTCGGAAGATGCGCCGCGAGCAGACTCATGAACAGCTTTCCATGATTTGGAACCTTGAGGTGTATCAGCTCGTGCACAATCACATAGTCCTGAAATGAGCTTGGCTCTCGCAACAAGTCCAACGAAAACGAGACCCGTCCCTCCGTGGAGCAGGATGCCCATTTGCGCTTCATGGTCTGCAGACGGACCTGCTTGGGCTTCACGCGCACTTTTACTGCCCAAGCGGAGACCCTCTCTTTGAATGCATGAGCTTCTTCCACTCTATTGATGCGCCTATTCATCGGATGCCTTTCAGCTTTAGCAGCGCTTCGCCGATCTCCACCATCCGCTTACCGCTAACCTCGCGCAGCAGGGACTTGTAGATTTCAGCTTTTAGCTGTCGCTTTTCATCTTCGCTGCTGGTGGCGTTAGGGAATCGAGCGTAGACGGCGCTAATTTCCTTCGCCAGCATCGTAGCGTTCGGAATCTTTTCGTGTTGCAGGAACCAGAAAACTTCGAAGGTCTCTGGATCGAGCCCGCTTTCTTGGCGCGCTTTTTCAGCCTTGATCCTTTCCTCCATAAGGTTCTCTATGCGCGCCATCGCTTCACCAGTTGAAATCTGCCGATCCTCCAGCGCTGTCATGATAGACTCGGCGCGCTCGCCGATAGAAATCAGGTATGGCTCCTTTTCGCCTCGCTCGCTGGCCGACGTGGTCAGGCTCTTCACGAGGTTGATCACCTTCCCGTTCTCTGAGCCTTTCTCAACTTTGAGCGCCTTAAGAGCCGCTTCGTCAAATTCGACGGTCTTCGACAGTTTGTCCAACCCGTGGGCTTCGGCGTGCTCGCGCACCAGCATCTCCGTCTTGTGCGCAATGTCGCCCAGGAAAGATGTCTTTTTCCCGTAGGCGTTGCGCAACATCACGTAGATGTCGGCCAGGTGGGTGTAGTCCTCGATGTAGTCCCGCAGTTGCGGGTCGGGCGACAAGATTTCATACAGGGTTTCCACTTCTTTGAAGAACTCGTTGAACGCCTGCCGCTTGTCCTTGTCGAGAAACGTCTCGTAGAGCAGAGTGTCAAGCAATTCATCGTTGCCACCGCGTTTCCCCGCCGCCGAAAGATAAGCCTGCCCCGGCCCTTGCATCAGTTCCGCAAAGCGGGCGAAGAGCAGATCAAGATCCTCAATCACGCCACTCACCTTGTCAGAATCGAATGCCAGTGCTTTGTTCAACTCCTTCAAGATGCCAATGAAATCCACAATCAGTCCGCACGGCTTCTTGATGCCCCTTTCATCCTCGTAGGGACGGTTGACGCGTGCCACTGCTTGGAGCAGGACATGGTCGCGCATAGGCTTATCCAAGTACATGCAATAGAGAACGGGCGCATCGTAGCCCGTCAGAAGCTTATCGGTGACGATCAGGATATTTGGCATTTCGCCAGATTTCGGAAATGCTTTGCGCGCCTTCTTTTCGGCTGGATCGTCAAGCTGCAACTCGGACACGAGTGGGCGATCAATCGCGTCTGCGGCGCTCTTGGTATAGATAGGAGTGGAATAGTCTGGCGGCAGGTACTTGTCCAACGCCTTTTTGTACAGTGCGCATGCCTCGCGGTCTACGGCCACCAGGAACGCCTTATAGCCCAGCGGTTCCACATTTTCTTTGAAGTGCTTGGCAACGAACTGCGCGACCAACTCCACGCGTTCTTTCGCCTTCAGAAACGACTTCAGGTTGACGGCGCGGTCAAGGATCTTGTTTAGGTCCTCAACGTCGCTTACGCCTTCGCTTTCAACAATGTTCAGGAATTCCTTCTCCAGGAGTTCCTTCGGCAATTGCAAATCACTGCGGCCAAGTGTGTGCCGCAGCTTAACCGTGGTTCCATCTTCTATGGACTCACGGATGGAGTACTTGTCCAGGTAGCCTTCCTCATCCTCTTTACCAAAAACCTTGAAGGTGCCTTTTCCATATGCCGTTTTGTCGATCGGCGTCCCGGTAAAGCCAATAAGAGTTGCGTTCGGCAGCGCGCCCATCAGGAAATTGCCCAAGTCACCGCCCGTTGAACGGTGCGCTTCATCAATCAGGATGAAGAAATCCTTCCGTGTGCAGGACTCCTTACGAATGCCGTCGAACTTGTGGATCATGGAAATAATCAGACCGCGGAAGTCCTGATCGAGCAGTTCCTGGAGTCTGGCCTTGTTCGTCGCGTATTCGACTTTGATGTCGCGGCTCTGTTCCTCACCCACCAGCCTCTCCACCCACCCGGAGAGCTGCCCTTGCAGTTCATTGCGGTCCACCACCAGCATTACGGTCGAGCCGGAGAACCTTTGTTTGTCCTCCAAAATCAGCCGGGCGGCGGTAATCATCGTGAAGGTCTTGCCGGAACCCTGCGTATGCCAGATCAGCCCCGTCTTCTTTTCCGCGTCGGCGCAGCGGTTTACTACCTTCACCGCGGCGCGCGTCTGGTGCTGGCGCAGAATCGTTTTCTGCAGTTCGTCGTCTTTTGAAAAGAAGAGAATCCACTCCTGTACGAGCCGGAGGAACGTGGCGCGATCAAAGAAGCTCTGCACCGCGCTCTTATAGGTCTCTTCGCGCTGCGCTTTCCATTCAAAGATGTCCTTCCGCGAGTAGTTCCATGTGACACCGTAGAAATACTCAATCAGGTGCGTCACGTTGAAGACCTGCGGCGTAGTGATCATCTCGGGTGTCTCAAGCTCGTAGCGGCGAAGCTGCTTCACAGCACGCTCCATCGCATCGGTCAGTTTGGGGTTTTTGTTCTCTACAATTGCCAGAGGAACGCCGTTCACCAGAAAAACTACGTCGGCTCGGTTGCCCTTTTTGTTCAATGCGCAGTAGGTCCACTCCCAGGTGACCTGGAAGACGTTACGAGCAAGGTCCGTGAAGTCCACCAGCGTTACATTGCGGTGCCGCTTCTCTGTCTCAACAAAGATTGTCTTGTTTCCTCGTAGCCAGTCCAGAATCTCGCGATTGCCCTCGATGTTGTTGGGCACGCTTTCCATGCGCTGGATGATGGATTGCACGTTCTCCGAATTAACGATCCCGGGGTTCAGGCGCAAGAGCGCGTCTTCCAGTTCCTTATAGAAAAACAGTCCTGCCTCGCCACCGCGCAAGCGCAAGGCTTCCGTGTCGGCGATGGGTGCCCAACCAATCTCCACGGTGTGCTTCACCAGCGGGAACTGAACCGTGCCCGCCTCATTGGCCAGGTTCTTGCTCATGCCGTCACCTCGCTGGTATCAATCTCCAAATCGGCCACGCGAATCTCGCCCGTCATCAACTGGTGGAGCATGGTCTTGAAGAGGTCTTGCAAAGCGGCTTGCTTGCGCTCGTGCAGGGAAATCTTGCTTACGGTTGCATTTAGTATGGCAACGATTTCGTTCTGCTCCTGCGGCTTTGGTAAGGGGATTGAGAAGCTACGCAAAATTGCGCTCGTAAGCGCCGCCCTCGTGCTTCCGTTTCCGGCAGCAAGTTGTCTGAGGTATTCATACTGGCCTTCAAGGTAGTACCGGACAAATTCAGGGGAAATGTTCTTATCGTGAAGTTGAATGAATCCAACGTGCCTACTGACGGTTGCCACCGAATCTAAGACAGCGCAATGGCCGAGCGTCTTTCCTTGCCCAACAATTGCCATTAGAATTGCGCCCGGCTGAAGGAGTGGCAAGCTGCATTCGTCCAAAGCAGTCTGAGTAACGTGCGTCTCCGAACCCGATATTCTCCTCTCGTACATTCTGCCGCTAGTAATCCACGGGATATTCCCACCCTGCCAATAAGCTGCGTGCTGTCGGTTGGGCGTAGTGCCATTGCCAATCCGCGCGCACGAGCCTAACTGCACGACCTCCCAACTCTCAGGAATGGAGCCGATTTCAGTTTCTTGTTGGGCTTCGCCGCGCAGGCCACGCGTGAAAAGCTGGCGCATGGCCGCCTGCTTCAACTCGCGCGCCGTCGCCGTCAGTTTCTCTTCCACCTCAATCGCCCGCTGTATCTTCCACAGCACCGCCGCGATCTTGTCTTGCTCTTCTTTTGGAGGGTTCGGGACCGGGTACTCAAGGACAACTCGTTCAGGAACACGTTGACGCCCGGTTGACCCTTCCATCTTCCCGGCAATGGATTCACGTACCTCTGGATGGAGCAAGTAATAAAAGAGCAATCGGCTATTCACTTCAGGCGTGAGGCGCTGGAGAGGAATCACTTCCGTTGAGGCAACACCGAAGGGCACGGCAATGGAATTCGCAAGTCCTTGTTTGCCATTTTCAAAAGAGGGCGTGATTTTGGAAAGCAGAATGTCGCCCTTTTCAAAATACGTTCCACTCGCTATCTGCGCTGGCGCACGCATTTCAAAGCTGACGTATTCTTTGCCGTTGGTTGGAACCAGTTCCATCGGCACGAATGGAATTGCCTCGTGGTCAGCGAAATGAATATTGCGAGGCTTCTTCGTGATCCAGTACAAGTCGGCAACCTGTTTCCATGTCCATTCGCTTGGGAGTTGTGCGTCAAGTATGCTCATTGCGCCGCCTTCCCCATCTTTGCCAGCAGGCCGAGAAGTTCGGAGGACAAATTGGCTGCGTCTTTGTCGAGCCGCTTCAATTCATCCATGAGCACCGGCAATGGTCTGAACGTGTTCTTTGTTCCGTTGGCCAAATAGCGCGACGGTGAAAGATTGAAATCGTTCTTGGGTTCCGCTAGTTCGTCGTTGCTTACTAAGCCGACAAAACCCTCTACTGGCTCGGCCTTCAAATAGCCGTCAGCAATCTTGCGTATCGCCTCGTCAGGCAGGTAGTTTTTAGGCGTGCCCTTGCGGAACTGCTGCGAGGCATTGACCAGCACGATCTTGCCCTTGCGCTCCTTGGGCTTGGACTTGCGCAGCACGATGATAATGCCCGCAGCGGTGGTGTTGTAGAAGAGGTTGTCGGGTAGCAGGATGACGCCGTCCACCAGATCGCGCTCCACAAACCACTTGCGGATGTTGCGCTCCTTGTCCTCGTTCTTGCTTCCCGAGCCGCGTGTGACCGCACCGGTGTCGAGCACCACGGCAGCCCGGCCCGTATCTTTGAGCGCGGCCAGAGTGTGCTGGAGCCAGGCCCAATCGCCCTTGCTGGTGGTGACGCCGCCCTGCTCCTCAAACCGGCTGAAGGCGTCTGTCTCGTACACGTCGGTATCGAAAGGCTGGTTCCACATGGGATTGGCCACGATGACATCGAACTTCTTGAGGCTGGTGTCGCCGTCCTTAAATTTCGGATTGCGCATGGAGTCGCCGCGCACCACCTGGCCTTCCATATCGTGAATGATGCGGTTCATGCAGGCGATGGCGTAGCTGGAGCCGGTCAACTCCTGCCCGTAGAGCTTGAGCGGCACCTTGGAGAGCGGGTCCAACCGGCGCGAAATCAGTTGCAGCTTGATAAGTAGACCAAACGAGCCGCAGGCGTAGTCATAGCACTCTTCGCCGGAGCGTGGGCGCATGATCTCGGCCATCAGGAAGCCGACCTCGGTGGGAGTGAAGAACTCGCCGGCGCTCTGGCCCTGGCCCTCGGCGAACTTGCGCAGCAGATACTCGTAGCAGCGGCCCAGGAAATCCGGCTCCACATCGTGCAGGCCCAGCCGGTAGCGCGGATCGGAGTACGTCTCGATGACCCCGCGCAGTGCCGCGTCGCTGATCTCGCGTTCGCCGTTGCGCGTTTCGTTGTAGTCCACTATGTCGATGACACCGGCCAGCGACGGATTGTGTTTCACGATGGCGCGGATAGTCGTGGTTAACTGCTCACCGAGGGATTTTGGCTCTTTCCCGGCGGGCCACTGGAAGGGCTCGCGGTTGCTGACCACCGGCCAGCGCGCCTCGGGAGGAATGTAAAAGCGCACCAGCCCGTGATCGGATTCCAGGATCTCGATGGCCGTCTCCCGGTCGCCGTAGGTCTCCGTCAGCCGTTGCACCTCATCGTCAAAAACGTCGGACAGGCGCTTCACGAAAAGCAGGGGAAGCAGATAGTCCTTGAACTTCGGCGCATCCTTCTCGCCACGCACGGAGCAGGCGGCGTCCCAAAGCATTTGCTCCATGCTCTTGTTGGAGAGCACGGTGCTCTTCGCCACTCCCCGTCGGCGGCGAGTAGGCCGTGTGCCGGAAAATTCAGAAACCTTGGTAACGTCGGTCACACCTGCCTCTTCCATTAGCTGCTGAAGTGCGGCGAGCTGCGTCTTCTGCGGCTTCACCTTGCCACTCTCCCACCTGTTAACCGTTGCAAATGAGACATTTAGCCTCGATGCGAGCTGCTCCTGACTCAGGTTGATGGCGTTTCTGAGGCTCCTAATTTGGTCGCCAAATTGATCCGTAACGTCCATTAGTGCAAGATATGTTATAGCATAGCTAAAGTCAAGAGGTCATTTTGCCGATATAGTCCCTGAGGGGAGGAAAAGGCGAAATGGCACGTAAGCGGCGAAGGAAGTATGTAATTGATGAAAAACGCGCTGCTCAGTTCGTTAAGGAAGGACGTGGGCAGGGTGAGGGTGCAGATTACAAGCCGTGGCTGACCACCCAAGATGTTCCCTCTCAAGGGAGATGTCACCGACTTCGCGGAATCTGCACCGGACGAATTCATCATCTTCTCTCTGATCTTGAGCTTGATCTGTTCTTGTTGCTGGATTGGCAACCCTCAACTGTTGACCTGCGCGAGCAGTTTCCTTTGGACGTTAAGGACACGCAGGACATTGCGGAAGGCATGAAGGTGCGTCATCCGCGAATGCCAGGTACGCCTCAGCCGATGGTCATGACAACAGACCTCGTTCAGGACTGCCGCCTTGGGGCCAAAGAGGTCACTCGAGCCTTTGCGGTCAAAAGTGCAGAAGAGCTTGCAAAGCCGCGGGTGCTGCAAAAGCTGGAAATTGAATGGCGGTATTGGCAGGAACGGGGAATTCCGTGGAGCATCGTGACCCGAGCTGAATTACCCCGGCAGTTGATCGGCAATATCGCCTGGGCTCATCCATTTTTCTCGCCCGCTGGGATCGAGGATAGAGTGCTGGCGCTGATCCCGACCTTCCTTAATGAGGTTGTGACACCTCGGCGATTGTCACTTGCGGCGTTCTGCAACGAGATGGATGCACGTCACGGACTGCCGCCTGGATCAGGTCTGACGCTCATGCGCCACCTGCTCTCCACACGCAAGGTGACCTGCGCCATGGAGCACGTCACACTGAATGGCAATCTTCCGATCTCGGAGCTGAAGGTCAACGACGAGTACCAGAAACGGAGGCTTGTGTAATGCGACTGTTGGCCGTAAACCAGTTGGTCGCCTTCACTGAGGAAGGCCGTATCGAGCGGGTGCTTTGGATCGATATCCAAGGCCGTGGCTACTTCTTGATCGATATCGCATCGAAGAATGCCCTCCCTCTTTATCGCCGTCATGCCGAGTTGGAAACGATGGCAGACGCCAAACAGTTGCGATTTGATGTAGAAGATCCGTTCACCTATATCGTCGCCGAGGACACAATTGCCCCCCGGCATCGCGCGCTGCGCGACAAGAACTGGCAGAAGATTTCACCGCTTGTCGTACAACAGCCAGCTATTTTCTTGTCTGAGCAAAGAGGAAAGCTCATCGCTGCCCAAATGGCTAAGCAAGATGAAAGCCATGTTTCGTTTTATCGCCTTCTTCGGCGCTACTGGCAACGTGGCATAACCCCCAATGCTCTTTTGCCCGACTTCGACAAATGTGGTGGGCGGGGTCGGGACAAGGCCGTATCCGATAAGCCGCGCGGGCGTCGTCCCATTAACCCAGACGTCGCCGTGGTTAACGTAGATGCCGATATGCGCAGCACCTTCCGCGCCGCAATTACCCGCTTCTATGCAAGTAAGCCTGCCTTCGATCTCGCGGAATGCTACCACGCGATGCTAACGGAAAATTTCACGGATGCCGTTATCAACCCAAATCACGGTCGTCAGGAATTGGTTGTCCGGACTGGTTCGCCGACGCTCGTGCAGTTCAGGTATTGGTACGAGAAGGACAACGACATCTTCGCAGTTAGTCGCCGCCGGCACACACCTCGTGTATACGACAAGGATATGAGGGGCTTGTTAGGAGCCTCCTCGGACGGCGTCTCCGGCCCCGGTGAAAGATACCAGATCGACGCGACCATCGCTGATGTCTATCTCGTCAGCCGCTATGATCGCAGTCGTATTATTGGGCGCCCTGTTGTCTATGTCATCATCGATGTTTTCAGCCATTTGATTACCGGTATCCATGTTGGATTAGAAGGCCCGAGCTGGGTGGGAGCAATGGAGGCTCTCAGTGTCACCGTACTGGACAAGGTCAGTTACTGTGACCGCTTCGGCATACGAATACTGCCGGAGGAATGGCCGAGTGTAGGAATGCCTGTACGCCTCCTAGGCGACCGCGGTGAGATGGCGGGACGCATGGTGGAGACGCTCATCAATAATTACAACCTCTATGTTGAGAATACTGCGCCATATCGCGCCGACTGGAAAGGCCTGGTTGAGCAACAGTTTCGGTTGCTGCCTGCACGGTTCAAGGCATATACGCCTGGCTATATTCAGGAAGACTATCAGCAGCGTGGAGGAAGGGATTATCGCCTCGACGCAACTCTCGACATTGATCAGTTCACCCGCATTCTGATTTTTTGCGTATTGGCCTACAACAATAGCCATGTCCTAAGAGACTATCCTCTCTCGCCCGAAATGATCCGCGACCGCGTGACGCCGGTCCCAATCGAAATGTGGGAATGGGGAATTGGTCACGGAGGTGGCTGTTTGCGCACTTTCCCAGCGGAACAAGTACGTGTCAGCCTGTTGCCCTCTGACGAAGCTACGGTTACGTGCCACGGCATCCGTTATGCGGGTTGCTTCTACTCATGTCCTCTCGCGATAGATGAGCATTGGTTTGACAAGGCCAGGCAAAGGGGTACATGGAAGATCAAGATTTCTTACGATCCCCGCTGCATGGATTCTGTTTGGCTGCATGGTGAGCCTGGACAGCCCAACTTCATTGCCTGCACTCTCACGGATCGCAGCCGTATCCACGAAGGGAAAACCCTCTGGGAGATTGACCAACTCCGGCAGGAAGCGCGGTCTCTAACTTCCTCCGCTCGGCCGGAACAGACACAGGGACGAGTCACGCTCATCAACCAAATGCAGTCAGTGATCCGCGAGGCGGAAGCCATGGCTCCTGACGTTTCGGGTATACCAGACAGCGAACGTACTAGCGCGATTCGCGACAACCGGCGCGCCGAACGACAGGAATTGCAGAGGCGAGACGCTGTGCGCGCGGAACAACCCGGCAAGCCCGAAAAAGAAGAAACGGAGCCCTTCACAGCTGCCTCGCCAGCAGATAGCTATAGCTTGCCAGACATCACTGAGATTCTTCGGAGCTTCGCGGAAGAAGGGGTTGAGGAATGACGAATTCGCGGTCTGATGTTTCGCAGCTCCCCGAGTATGAGGACAATCTCTTCATTAGTAGGCTCCCGCCCCAGATGTCGATGCATCGCGCTCTGACATTTCTAAACGATCCGCCTGCTTTCAAACCGGAAGAACGCCTTTACCCGGCACATCTGCGGCTGCAATGCCTTTACCGATTGCGCCGCTGTTTCATTCCGCTCGAGCATCACTTGCGATTGGAATCCGCATTCTCAACAATGCTACGACAGGGCTATGTCACGCGCGATCCCCGAACTACTGATTACGTTCGGCGCCTGCGTGATGGATATGAACGGATTGAAGCAAGAGATCTTCAAGCGGGAGTCAATCCTGTCCGTAGCTCGGCAGAAGGCTTCGCTTTGCTGGGGGCCTCGGGCGCTGGAAAAAGCACCGGCATAATCAGGGTGCTGGAATACTATCCCCAGGTCATCAAACATCCGGAACTCTGTGACCTTAAGCAGGTGGTCTGGTTGAAGATCGACTGCCCATTCAGAGGCTCTCCAAGACAGTTGTGTTTGAACTTCTTCCAGCAGATGGACTTGTTGATAGGCAGTGACTTTCTGCCACGTCACGGGAATGGCCGCAACTCAATCGATCTGATGATGACACAGATGGCGCAGATCGCGAATCGTCACGCTCTCGGAGTACTGATCGTAGATGAGCTACAACACTTGACTCTTGCCAAAGGCGTTGGTCGTGAGGCCCTCCTGAATTTCCTAGTCACGCTCATCAACACAATCGGCATCCCGGTAGTATTGATCGGCACAATGGGGGCCCTGAGCATTCTGCAAGGAGACTTCAGACAGGCACGGCGGGCCAATGGGCTCGGAGCAGCCATCTGGGAGCGCCTTCCACAGGGGCCAGTCTGGGACCATTTTGTAGATACGCTCTGGGCCCACCAGTGGACACGTGAAGAATCTGAGCTGACAAACGATATCCGCAAAGTTTTGTATGAGGAATCTCAGGGCATCATCGATATCGTTGTCAAGCTGTTCATGCTTGGCCAGGCGCGGGCGATGGAACTGGGAGCGACGCGCAAAACCAAGCGGTCAGAAATAATGGATGCCGCACTATTCCAGGCCGTAGCCAGGGACCATTTCAAGATCATCGCGCCGATGATCGCTGCTTTGAAATCTGGAAAACGCAGAAGGATCGCTCAATATGCAGATCTGCGCCCGCT
Source organism: Acidobacteriota bacterium (assembly GCA_021813745.1). Taxonomy (GTDB): domain Bacteria; phylum Acidobacteriota; class Terriglobia; order Terriglobales; family Acidobacteriaceae; genus Telmatobacter. The sequence goes on along the minus strand of JAKAJO010000022.1, from coordinate 124,102 downwards.
GGAAGATCACGTCGGGCAGGCTTTATTAGCTGCACAAAACCACCTAGAACCAGACGCCACATCAGCGCAAGCGAGCACCAGAGCTGCCACTCACAACGATGTGACCACAGAGCTCCTAGCGACCAAATTGAAGGAACTCGGACTGGCCGAAGACCTCGCTCAGCGAATGGCTACAGTGACGCAAGCTGAACATCCTGAAGCATCATTATTGGAACTTGTTGGCCTGATCTCGACGAAGTTATATGAGAGCGCTCGCGCATCAAAACCAGCATCGCCTCCGCACAGAAAGAGCGCTCCGCTCAAAGACAAGCCCTCATCTGGTTTCGAAGGGGTCGTAGCCGCCGGCAGCATGCAAGACCAATCTCCGCATGCCTCATTGAGCAGAGCCGGGCTTGTTACTCCGTCACCGTTGTATAAAGGCGAATAGGTCAAACCATGCTCACCTATTTTCCTGCGATTTACTCAGGCGAATTGCTTTACAGCGTGTTGGGCCGCTTGAGATGTCATACTGGCACCGTCAGTCCCAAACTCCTGCTTGATGATCTATTCGGCGATCGCAACGTCCGGTCTGGGGCCTTCCTGCAGCCAAATCTCGGGCGGCTGGCGGCGAACATTCCGACGGCGCGAGGACTTGAAGCGAGGCAATTGGCCATAGAGACGACTCTACTTCCGTACTTGACCGCTTATCAGCCAGAAGAGATTCGCAATTGGGCATTGCAATCGATCAGCGGAGAAGGCATTGATGCCGGTGGGCTCCATGTCCGTCTTGGCCTGGTTGCGAGCAACATCCAATTGCCATCGATGCTGCGTTATTGCATGCTATGCAGAGCTGAAATGCTACAAGAGCCCGGAGAGCTTTACTGGCGACGTGACCATCAGCTTCCTGGTGTGCTGGTTTGTCGCAAGCATGGTACGCCAATAGTAGATAGCACGATCAATCTGGATCTCGCCGCTCCGAACGAATTCATTTTTGCAGACGAATATAATTGCCCACTTGATCCGCAGCTGCCCGGGTGGGTGAACCAACCTGAAGCAGTCAAACTGCTGCAGAAAATCGCTGAAGCTAGTGCTGCCATATTGGAATCGCCGCCAGTTGCCCGCCCCCTTGCAACTTGGGGCCATGAGATTAAGGTCGCTCTCAGAGAGCGCGGTATGGCTCGCGGAAACGCGCAAGTTGATCAGCTTGCTTTGCGCGATGCTTACTTAGCACTCTTCCACCCCATTATCGAAATACTTCCGGAAGTCAGGCCGGACGATTGGCTGGAAGGTATTTCTCGTAAGCATCGCAAGGCATTCGCCCCGTTGCAGCACATCTTGATCCGTCTCCTGATAGAGTCATTACCCCTGACCAATTTCACTAATCCATTTGGCAACGGACCTTGGCCTTGTCGTAACCCGCTTGCTGAACATTGCGGCCAGCCGGTGATTACCGAGTGCAAGCTGCATCGGGAGGGCGGCAAGACAATTGGTGTCTTCCACTGCTCTTGCGGATATGCATTCAGCACTGCGCCAGAAGCAGGAAGCCGGGCCAAGATCCTAGATCTCGGACCAATTTTCGAGCAGCGCCTGCGGGAATTAGTCTCTGGCGGGTCTAGTCTGCGTGGTGCGGCCCACGAACTTCATGTCGATCGCAACACCGTTCTACGGTATGTGGATCTGCTTAGACTGGAGACGCCTTGGAAATGCCGCCCTGCGCGTAGCCGAATGCCACTGATTAAACGTGAAGATATGCGTGCAGCTTGGACGGGAGGACGCGCCGCAGCTCCGGATCTGACCCGGCAACAGCTACGCCGAAGCATCCCAGCGGTCTACGCTTGGCTTTTCCGCAATGATCGTCACTGGCTGGATCTTCAACCTCCCAAACCGTCTCGCCACACGCCAAACAAACCGCTGCTAAATTGGCAGGCTATCGATCTCGAAACGGCACAGACGTTAAGGCAGGAGGCGATGCAGTTGCGCACGATGACTCCGCCTCAGCAGATTACCCGCCTTGCGCTCGAACGCGTTCTCGGTCAGCCCGGTTGGTTGGAAAAACGCCTTCAAAAGCTCCCCTTGTGCGTGGCTCTACTCGCCCAAGTGACAGAAAGTGTGGAGGATTTTCAGTGTCGCCGAGTGATCTGGGCTGCCGAGGAATTGCTAAAGCAAGAACTTCCAATCCAGGTGTGGCGCTTACGCCGATTGGCAGGTCTGCCAGACCAATGCACCGCAAAAGTCGAAGATCTCCTAATCGTAACCGCAAACCAGGTTTGACCAGCGGTAGAAAAGTCCGTCTACAAGTTTTCCTACGTGTTCCGTCGATACCTGACTCAAATCAGGGCCTGCAGCGTGATGTGAATGGACGGAACGGGTCAATCGTTGAGTGCTTGGGAAGCCGCTCTGAATCCTATATTGACTGTTTTGCAGCAGCTACATTTGCAATCGTCGGGTAGTGTCTCAGTTTGAAATCCACAGGGGTTGCCGAGTGGGGCGGATGCGGGACACTTGACGTATGCCGAAGCCCCCGCGCGATCCAAACCAGCTCGCCAAGCTAATTGTCGATATTGCAATTGGTGAAGTGGAAGATGCCGAGAGCGATTCGAAGCGCCGACAGCATCCGCACAGCGCCGGGGGATTGAAGGGCGGACCCGCCAGAGCCAAAAGAAGGGAAATAGCTAAGGCTGCGGCGCGCTCTCGCTGGGGAAAAGATCGCTAGAAAGATCATCCGCAGGGGTGCGGACTGACGGATACGGACCGCTTCGCTTTGCTTATGACGCAAGTTGCCGGTAAGCGACTGACCTACTCTGAACTCACGGGCAAGGACATAGACTCGCTCCACTGAACGGCGGCACGGGGCCAGAGACGCCGCACTAAATCCGACCCCGCCAGCAGATAGTTTCCGGATTTTCACCGGTTCCTTAAAGGTTTCTCTTGAAATCTTCGGGTATTAGAGCCTACGATGGTCTATTGGCCGAATCCCCCAAAAAGGGGAAGGCCGCTGTTCGTAGCAGCGACCTTCGGTCTGAAACATTGTTAGGCTTTTGGGAGCCTATGACTTCTTGAGCGTATCGCTCAACCTCCCGAGAGTCAAGCAAAATATGCGCGCGACGCGCACAGGGTATCCCTGTCTCAATGGGGACAGGAAGGCCCCTCCCCGGCAATAGTGTGCCTGCACTCTAGCCAGGGAGGAACCATTGGCACTAACCGGTAGGCGGAGTTGCCTACAACACGAGGTAGCACCAAATGGCAGGGACATATCCCTTCTATAGCGTAAACGAAGTCTACAAGCCCGCAGTCCAGCGGGTCTACCACAATAACGGCAACTGCCCTCCCGGAAGAGATATTCCTTCATGGGAGCGGAAACAAGGGACGAATGGCTATCGGCTTTGCGACGACTGTGCGCGTCGCAATCAACTTGGCCGCTGAAGTTTGCCCCTTTTCGATGGCCCGTCTAAATCTGGGCGGGCCTTCGGTTGTCGCTTTGGATTCACAACCTTTGGAGCCTTAAAGACGGCCTGAGCGAGCTTCTGAAAGTTCTCGCCAGCAACGAGTCCTTCTTCGTATGTTATTTTCGCCACTCACAAACCTCACATTTTGTTTCGCTGCTCGCTCCGGTGCGACCGCTCTAGCCGTATGGAGGCAACCACAAACACGCCAAGGCCGCAGACTAGCACCAGCACCGCGATTAGCAGGAAGGTATCCATGGCCACAACTTCACCTCTTGATTCTGCCTCATGGTGGTTGACTACTTCAAACGTTCTCTACATCACTGGCGCTGTTTTTACCGTGTTGACCGCTGCCTGGGTGGTTTATGAGACCCGCGCGGTTGCGCTTGGGAGGCACGCAAAGTTCTTCCTCTTGTCGGAAATAGCAGGGGCTACGTCGGCTTTGATTTGCCTTCTTGGAAGCATCGGTGCGATCCACTTCGGTAATGTGGTGAGCCACTTGAAGGATGTGCAACTGGCAACTTATGAGAAAAGCGCAGACGAACGAATTGCCGCAGCAAACGAAGAGGCCGCAGACGCAAACAAAGCAGCGGGACTCGCAAACAAACAAGCCGGAGATGCGAATAAGGCAGCCGCCGACGCCAACGTGAAGAACTCGCAACTTCGCATCGAGTTGGCGCAGCATGAAAGCACGGAAAAGAAGGTAGAAGCCGACCTCGCGAGCAAAAACCAACAGCTGACTACTTTTACGCAGGGTCTTGCGCAGGAACAGCAAGGAATAGCGCAGCAGATGCAGGTTGCGCCCTCCCTTACCGACGTGCAGGTGGATTTCATAGCCTCGCAGTTGAAGAACTTTGCTGGCAAGAATATCGCAATCCATGTGATGAACGATACGAGAAGCTCCCGACTGGGGAACCAGTTCGGAGTTGCCTTTCAAAAGGCGGGGATTACCGTGAACGGGTCCGGTACCTTCCTCGGTCCCGACTTCCACGGGGTGATGGTCGTGGTTCACAACGCCAGCCCTGCCCCTCACCCTGTCCTTGCCGACGCGCTGATCAATGCTATTCGTGCGGTAGGGATCATTCCGCACCCCACGGCAGACCCAAGTGGGCCAAAAGACGACGAGGTGTGGTTGTGCATCGGCCCTGAGTAACATGTGCGTCAACCGTTTTGTTGCCCTACCAATCGTCGCGCAGCCATACATCTCGCGGAGCTGCCGGAGACTAAAGCGGCTTACCCGCTCGGGGACGTGATCTTGTTTGGTCTCGCTAATCAAGCACTACGAAACGGTGAGGCTGGTTGGCGCAATCGGCCTCGAACTCCGACTTATGCAAATGTCCTGCAGACTTCATTTGGAGGTGAGGCATCGGTCAGTTGAGGAACCAAGCACCCCCTACAGGGCAACACCTCGACGCTTCATGTCCAAACTATTTTATTCATGTCCAGACTATTTTATCGATGTACAAACATTTTTATACGCAGACAGGGGTGAGGCCCGTTCAGTGTTCGTCTATTCCACGGTGACGGACTTCGCGAGATTCCTTGGCTGGTCGACATCGCAACCGCGTCGCACGGCAATGTAGTAAGCCAGCAACTGCAGCGGCACAATCTCAATCAGCGGCGAAAGAAGCTCAATCGTATGGGGCACGTGGATCACGTGCTCCACGAGACCGCCTATCGTCGTATCTCCTTCTGTCGCGATGGCAATCACGCGCCCGCTGCGCGCCGTGACTTCCTGGATATTCGAGAGCGTCTTTTCATAGCGCAACTTCGATGAAGGGTCGGTCTCATCGCGCGTTGCGAGCACCACCACTGGCAACGACTCATCAATCAGCGCATTGGGCCCGTGCTTCATCTCGCCCGCCGGATAGCCTTCCGCGTGAATGTAGGAAATTTCCTTGAGTTTGAGCGCGCCTTCCAGCGCAATTGGGAAATGAATGCCCCGTCCCAGATAGAGGAAGTCGCGCGCATTTGCGAATTCTTTCGCCAGCTGCTCGCATTGCGCCGAGCGATCGCGCAACACTTCTTCAATCTTTGCCGGTACTCGACCCAGTTCTTCCATCAGCGCAATTGCCTGATCGCGATCCAGTTTGCCGCGCAACTGGCCCATCTTCATCGCCAACAGGAAGAGCGCCGTAAGCTGCGAAGTGAAAGCTTTCGTTGAAGCGACGCCAATCTCCGGGCCCGCATGGGTGTAAATAGCGCCGTGTGCTTCGCGCGCCACCATGGCTCCCACCACGTTGCAGATGGCTACGGTCTTCGAGCCCAGATTCTTCATCTCGCGCTGTGCCGCCAAAGTGTCGGCTGTCTCGCCCGACTGCGTGATGAGCAGCCCCAGCGCCTCCGGCCCAGCAATCGGATCGCGGTAGCGGTACTCGCTCGCATAGTCCACATCCACCGGCAGTCGCGCCAGGCGCTCGATCATGTACTTGCCTGCCAGCGCCGCATGCCAGCTGGTTCCGCAGGCCGCGATGTTGATGCTCTGTGCCGCGGCCAGTTCCGCGTCACTAATCTCGATCTCACCCAGGAAAACTTTGCCCGAGTCGAGCGAGACACGGCCCAGCGAGGTATCACGAATCGCCCGCGGCTGCTCCCAGATTTCCTTCAGCATGAAGTGCTTGTAGCCACCCTTTTCCGCCTGGATCGGATCCCACTGGATGTGTGTGATGGCCCGCTGGATAGGTTTGCCGTCGAAGTCGGTCAGTTCTACGCCCGCCTTTGTCAGGATGGCCATGTCGCCATCGGCGAGGAAGTAGAGGTCGCGGGTGTGATGCAGAATGCCCGGCACGTCCGACGCGACAAAGCATTCGCCTTGACCCACGCCAATCACCACCGGCGGCCCCGAGCGAGCGGCGACAATTTTGTCCGGCTCGGCAGCGGAGAGAACGCCCAACGCAAAGGCACCCGTGAGTTGCTTGACAGCGCGGCGTACCGCCACTTCCAGTGTTACCGGTGTGCCCGCTGCTTCCGCTTCTTTCTGAACCTGTTCGATGAGGTGAGCAATGATCTCGGTGTCAGTCTCGGTGACGAATTTGTGTCCCTTGGCCGTCAGCTCGCGCTTCAGCTCCAGGTAGTTCTCCACGATACCGTTGTGGACAACCACGATCCGCCCCGTGCAGTCGCGATGCGGATGCGCGTTTTCTTCCGTGGGCCGCCCGTGTGTGGCCCACCGCGTGTGGCCAATGCCAAACGTCCCGTCTAGCGGGCGCTCTTTGAGAGCCTCTTCCAGGTTGTGCAGCTTGCTTGGGGCGCGCCTTACCTCCAGCGTTGGCCGGTCAGGACTGCCCACGGCAATACCCGCTGAGTCGTACCCGCGATACTCCAGGCGCCTGAGTCCCTCAAGAATGACAGGGACCACCTTCTTGGGACCTACATAACCGACGATTCCGCACATAGAAAGATTCTATGCGAGCGTCAAGGTTTGGTCCGCGACCTCGTAGCTTCCAGCCACAGTTCTGAACTTAGGAATGCTGCGATGCAACCCGCAACGTTGGTCCTTATTCCTCAATGCGGTATGTAAATTCCTCGATGACTGGGTTCGTCAGAACCTCGCGCGCGATGCGTTCCACTTCGGTTCCGGCGGCCTCAGGGGTCAGCCCTTCTGCAAGGGATAAAACGAAATACTTCCCTTGTCGTACGGCTTCCACACCAGAGAAACCAAGCTTCCGCAGGGCATTTTGGATCGTCTGTCCTTGCGGATCCAGAACGGAGGACTTCAAAGTGACATAGACATGTGCCTTCATCATTGGTGATTATAGTAGTCCGGGGCCGAGCTCGTTTAGTGCTGATGCTCCGGTTGACCGCCGGATTACCCCTCCGCTGCGGCTTCCATCATCCACGCTTGCCGTGAAACACTCGGTCAAGACACTGCTTGCTCATCTTCCGCTTTATGGGGCAACCCGGAGTGAGCGTTTTCAACCCCAGCACGCACTCGAGGAGGCGTTACAACAATATGGTCAACTATCTTGAATTGCCAATCGGAGATCGCTCCCCCGAAGTCTTCCGGGCGGTGATTGAGATTCCCAAAGACGCGACCAACAAGCTTGAGTACGACAAGCAGCTTCACGTCTTCAAGCTCGATCGCAATCTGCATTCCCCGGTTCATTATCCCGGTGACTACGGCTTCATTCCATCCACGCTCAGCGACGATGGTGACCCGCTCGACGTGCTTGTGCTCGTTCCCGGTCCCAGCTTCCCCGGTTGCGTGCAGGAGGTGCGCCCGATTGGTCTTTTGGAGATGCTCGATCAGGGCACCCTTGATGAAAAGGTCCTTGCCGTAGGGAAGAACAATCCGCGCTACGCGAATGTGTGGAACTACACCGACATCTATCCGCACCTGCTGAAGGAGATCACGCACTTCTTTTCGATCTACAAGGATCTCGAGGGTAAGCGCGTTGAGGTGAAGGGCTGGCACGATGCAGCCTATGCCCGTGATCATGTTGTGCGCACGGCCAAAGCCTTTGAAGAAAACAAGGCTCGGAACGCTGCGGCCAAATAGACGCTGGTGTTTTATCCGAGGGCTGCATCGCGCGCAGTGCGGCCCTTGGATGTTCTGGCTCCGTTCAGCCCAGGCGCCTGTCTGCTGCGCGGCGCCGTGCCTCAACCGCCCAATATGCCAGCGGTCCGACCAGCGCCACTGCTGCGGCAAAGCCGATGGCCGGTACCGAACCCATCAGCTTTTCATGGCGCGTCGCATAGAGCGCATACCCAATCAGCGCAGCCGGTCCCACACCCAGAAGACAAGCCATCGCCATATTGCCCGCTTTGAACGGCCGTTGCAGTTGCGGTTCGCGCATTCGCAGAGCAATCAGCGCGAGAAACTCCAGCAGCAGGCTTGATCCATAGAGAATCAGGTCAATTGAAATCAGCCTCTCGAAGGGCAGTTGCAGCGCCAGCGCCCAGCCAGCGCCGCAGACCAGCACGCTGACCCACGGCACGCCGTAGCGGTTGCGCCGCGCGAGGGCGGCAGGCAACAGTCCATCTTCCGCCATCGCCATTGGCAGGCGTGTATAGCTCATCATCAGCGCGTTGAACATGCCCACGCCGCAGATGACGCCGCCGACCACCACCGCGAGCCCCAGCACGGGACCACCGAGCACGGTTGCCGCTCCTGCCCAGTCGCCCGTAGAAAAGCTCGCCACGGAAAGCCCACTCAAGGCCAACGCAAGCAGCGGCAGAATGTATGTGACGGCCGCCAGCGCAGCCGCGATCACCATCGCGCGCGGATAGTTCCGCTGGGGATTCTCAACTTCAGCGGCCACTGTCGATGCGTTATCCCACCCCATGAAGTTCCACATGGCCACCAGCACTGCGGTTGATAGCCCACCTGCTGCGTTGCTGCGCCCCCATTGGATTGCGGGATGCATCGTGAAACCGTGCCAGAGCCCCAAAGCCACAAACACCGCAAACGGCGCCAACAAGGCCACAAAGAGCCCCTCTGATCCCTCGCCGACCGCAGGCGCTCCGCGCAGGTTCCACAGGCACGACAAAGCTACTACCGCCAGAGACCATCCGTAATCCCGCCATCCCACGGTGAGCGAGCTGTGCAGCTGGCTGAAATAGAGAACAAAGATGGCCGGGTAGATGGCCATATCGAAGATGCTCGCCGTCAGCGAGAGCCATGCTTCCTGAAATCCCCAGAATGGGCCCAGCGCGCGTCGCACCCACACGTAATAACCACCATCCGCGGGTAAGGCGCTCGCCAATTCGCCGATCATCAGTGCCGTTGGCAAGCTCCAAACCAGCGGCAGCAGCATAAGAATCACTAAGGCCCACTTGTAGCCTGCACCCCCCAGGATGTCCTCTATGCCATACGGCCCACCTGCCACCATGAAGTACGTGGCGGCAATCAGGGGCAACAGACGAAGCTTGCGCGTGGCCGAACCGGCAGGGAAGCGAGGCATGAGAGTGAATCTACCAATTTTGCGCAGCTCATCCAAGTAGACCCGCAGAGCGCTGCCGCCTGCATACCCCACGCTCGCCAGTGACTCATGAGCAACCTCATTCAAAGCGCTGAGCCAAAGGGGAAATACCAGCACGCATGTTTTCTGGTAGAATCCGCATAGACCCGGAGAGATGGCCGAGTGGCTGAAGGCGGCGGTTTGCTAAACCGTTATAGGGTCAAAAGCTCTATCGGGGGTTCGAATCCCCCTCTCTCCGCCAGACTCTTCCCGCCTGATCGACTCGCATATAAATCCAAATAATAGAAGATTTTGCGGAAGCTATGATGTGCAGAGAATTTCGCTTCTTTGCGCAGTAGCGCGCCAAATTCTCTCAAAAGCCCGACCCCGAGCGGCGTGCGATAGCGCGGAGAAAATGTGCTTTTCTGGGCGGAGGACTTACAAAGAGCCGAGGCACGAAGTTTTTGTCAGTCTCTGCATTCACTCATTCACCGCGTATCCAGATCTGACTCCAGTCCGTCTCGTGCTTTTGTGACTCCCGGGTTGGTCATTTTACGCGACTCACTCATCGGTAAGACCGCTGCGCAGCCGAGTTCGCACGTAGGCGGAAACTCTTTGCGGAGCGCGAGCGCCAAACTAACCGGCGCTATATTCATCGGGCGTTGCTGGCAAAAGGCTCGCGTGAACTTTTTCCTCGTGCTTGCGTAAATCAGTGTGAAGAGCCAGGATCAGGCGCAGTGAGGGATTGTTCTTTCGGATACCGGCCGGCAATTCGAAAACTCTGTGTCCCGTTCGCGCTCCATCTGGACCCATGAAGCGCTCGGAATTGCAGTGCGATGAGACAGCTGGATGCTGCTCGGCCCACGCTTTTCTCAGCGGTTGAGCCGTTTTTGTGCGGCGATCCCAACACTTTTCTTAGAGCACGAGGAGGCTTTGGATGACTCTTGTTATTGACCCATTGAAGCAGGTCTCCCGCCGGCTTGCCCGCGCTCCGCTCTTTACCTGTGTGACGTTGCTTACTCTTGCGATTGGCATCGGTGCCAACGCAGTCGTCTTCAGCGTTGTCAACGGAGTGCTTCTTAAACCCCTTTCCTATCCTGATCCTGAGCAACTCATCGGGGTGTGGAACAGCGCTGCCGGCGTCAATATTCCCAACCTCACCATGGCGCCATTTCTTTACTTCATTTACCGCGAACAGAGCACGACGCTTGCGGACATCGGAATGTACAAGGGTGATGCCTACAGCCTCACTGGCACCGCTCAGCCGGAACATGTACAGGGCATCGATGTAACCGATGCGGTTCTGCCGCTTCTCGGCGTCAAGCCGGAACTGGGCCGTCTCTTCACACGGCAAGACGATCAGCCCAACGCGGCGAAGACAGCTCTTCTCACGTATGGCTATTGGCAACGTCACTTTGGTGGCGACAAGAGTGTCATTGGACGCTCCATCACCCTCGATGGCACCGCGAGAGAGATCATTGGAGTCCTGCCCCAGAACTTCAGGTTCCTGGATTACAAAGACACTGACCTCGTGCTTCCAATGCAGCTTGATCGCAGCAAGACCAAACTCGGGGCCTTCAGCTACCAAAGCCTCGCTCGCCTTAAGCCCGGCGTCAGTCTGCAGCAAGCCAATACGGACCTTACCCGCCTAATCCCCATCGCCATTCGAAGCTTTCCTCCGCCGGAAGGCTTCAGCGCGGAGGTCTTCAACAAAGCGCACCTTGTGCCGGATATTCATCCGCTCAAGAAAGATGTGGTTGGCGATATCGGTAAGATTCTCTGGGTTCTGATGGGCTCAATCGCCATCGTTTTACTTGTGGCTTGCGCCAATGTGGCCAATTTACTGCTGGTTCGTGTTGAATCGCGTCGCCAAGAACTCGCAATCCGATCTGCGCTTGGCGCTGACCGCAGAGACATCATGATGGGTTTGCTGGTGGAAAGCCTCACCCTCGGCTTTGCAGGAAGCCTCATCGGGCTGGCTCTGGCTTATGGTGCGCTGCGGGTCCTTGTCACTTCTGCGCCGATTGGTCTGCCTCGCCTGAGTGAGATTGGTATCAATGTTCCGGTGCTACTCTTCACGCTTGGCCTCGCCGTCTTCGTCAGCCTGGTCATCGGAATGATTCCGGTGGTCAAATACTCCGGCGTTTCTGCCAGCACCGGTCTGAGAGAAGGCGGGCGCGGGCTTAGTCAAAGCCGCGAACGCCACCGCGCTCGCAAGGTCCTCGTTGTTGTGCAGGTCGCGCTCGCATTGGTTCTGCTCATCTGCTCCGGCCTCATGCTCCGTACTTTCCGCGCGCTGGCGCATGTAGATCCAGGTTTCTCGAATCCTACGACAATCGAAGCGTTCAGCATTTACATTCCGGAAACGCAGATTCCCGATACGGAAAAGGAGCGAGTGCTCCGTACAGAGCAGGCGATTGCAGCACAACTCGCAGCCATCGCAGGCGTTTCGTCAGTTGGCCTCACCACAACCGTTCCCATGTCAGGAAATTATTCTATGGACCCCGTCTACGCGAGGGATCATATCTACCAGGAAGGTGAGCTCGCGCCGATTCGGAGTCTCAAGTTTATTTCTCCGGGTTACTTCTTCACGATGGGCACACCTCTCATTGCCGGTCGCGAGATCACCTGGGACGAAGAGTTCCAAAAGCGTCCGGTCGCCATCATTTCTGAAAATTTCGCCAATGAGTACTGGGGCTCACCCAGAAATGCAATCGGAAAATTTATCCATGTGGGTTCCAGCGATCCGTGGCATCAAATCATTGGCGTCGCAGCCAATGTCTATGACGATGGAGTCAACAAGCCGCCCTCGACAGCAGTCTACTGGCCCATGTATCAGGACAATTTTGAAACGCAGAAGGAAATGGTGCAGCGCTACGTGAATTTTGTCATTCGTTCACCGCGCGCTGGCGAGGCTGCATTTCGCCAGCAAATCCAACAGGCAGTCTGGGCCATCGATCCCGAACTGCCTCTGGCAGACCAGACGACCCTCGGCACACTGTACTCGAAATCGATGGCGCGCACGTCGTTCATGCTTGTCATTCTTTGTGTGGCAGGAGGCATGGCATTGCTGCTGGGCATCATTGGCATCTATGGAGTGATCGCCTACGCCGTTTCGCAGCGCACCCGTGAGATTGGCATCCGCATGGCATTGGGCGCGCAACGTGAGGCGCTGATCGGAATGTTTGTCCGCCAGGGCATGTTGATCACCGGCATAGGCGTCGTGTCTGGTGTCGCAGTTGCATTTGCGACCATGCGTATGATGGCGTCAGTTCTCTTTCAAGTGCCACCGGCAGACCCCCTTACGTACAGCGTCGCTGCAATCGTGGTGTTGATGATTGCAGGGGTAGCCTGTTACTTGCCTGCTCGTAAGGCCGCTGTTGTGGATCCAGTTCAAGCTTTACGCGCAGAGTAAGCGCCTTCGCCTCTGGATGGCTTCAACTTCATTTCGACAGTTGAGGATCGTGCCACGACGCTCAGAGTGCCTCAAAGCGGAAAAGATCACACTCGAACTACGAGCGCTGCGGTGGTCTTCAAGCGAGACCGTATCGCGGATGAAGGGTTCTGCTTCGTGATGCAATTGTGACGCGGCGCATGTGACATACTGTTCTAAATTTCGCCAGATGAGGAGGCAGCGTGAGCGCAGGAACAGTGAGCATTCCAGACCCTCAGTTTCTACGCCGGGCAATTGAACTTGCGACCCAAAACGTGCTCACGGCACGAGGAGGACCTTTTGCTGCTGTGATTGTCCGCAATGGTGTGATTGTGAGCGAAGGTGTGAATACTGTGACTGCCGACAACGACCCAACTGCACATGGCGAAGTGAATGCAATCCGTTCCGCCTGCAGATCGCTGCGTACCTTCACGCTTGAGGGCTGCGCGCTCTATACGAGCTGTGAACCCTGTCCCATGTGCCTTGCTGCATCCTATTGGGCTCGATTGGATTGCGTCTTCTATGGCAGCAGTGCTGCCGATGCCGCGCGAGCGGGCTTTGATGATGCGTTTCTCTACGAGGAGTTGCGCAAGGCGCCCTTGCAGCGCGCACTCCCCATGACACAACTGTTGCAGGTCGAGGCGTGGGAGAGTTTTGCCGCCTGGATTGCTTCAGAAAAGAAAATTGACTATTAGGATGCCTGCAGCGCAATCTGCATCGATCCACTCTTACTGCGACGAGCATTGTCGTTTTGTGGTCTATGTTTTGACCGGACCTGTGCCCTTATTTTCAGAACAGGCTCGGCACCGGATCAGGGAGGACTAAATCGGAGGTGGGTTTCTTTCCGCGAATTGACGCTGGTGCCAGTAGGGATAGATTGGCGGTTGCGCGCTGGCCGTATCGAGCTTGACAATCTGCGCTGGTGTCAGGTTCCAGCCGATGGCGTCAAGGTTCTGGGTCAATTGCTCTTCATTTCGAGCGCCAAGAATGAGTGATGCGACCGTTGGCCGTTGCAGCAACCAGTTGAGAGCGACCTGAGGTATCGACTTACCTGTCTCCTGCGCCACTGAGTCGAGCGCATCGACTACGTTGTAGAGATACTCATCGGGCATTTGCGGACCATTTTGCGAAGTCTTATGTAATCTGCTCACCGCGGGGAGTGGTTGGCCGCGGCGAATCTTGCCCGTGAGACGTCCCCAACCCAGGGGACTCCAGACCAGCGCGCCGACCTTCTGATCCAGCGCAAGCGGCATCAATTCCCACTCATATTCTCGGCCCACGAGAGAGTAGTACACCTGATGTGCGACGAAACGGGTCCATCCGTAGCGGTCAGCAACTGCAAGGGACTTCATCAAATGCCAGCCAGAGAAGTTTGAACAAGCGATGTAGCGCACCTTCCCCTCGCGCACAAAGGTGTGGAGCGTGTCCTGGACCTCTTCAATTGGCGTCATGGCGTCAAAGCCGTGCAGATGATAGATATCGATGTAATCCGTGCCGAGGCGACGCAGGCTGTTTTCCAGCGAATAACGCAGATGATAGCGAGATGAGCCGACGCGATTGGGTCCCTCTTCGAACTGGAACGTCGCCTTGGTCGAGATCAGGGCCTTGTCCCGACGTCCTGCAAGCGCCTTGCCCAACACTTCTTCTGAGCGGCCGTTTGAATAGACGTCTGCTGTGTCGAACAGATCGACACCGGCTTCCAGGCAAATATCGACGATTCGTCGCGCCTGCGCTTCATCGGCCGTTGCACCCCACGCATCAAAGAATTCAACTCCGCCGCCAAACGTGCCGGCGCCAAAACTCAATACGGGAACCTTGAGGCCAGAGCCTCCGAGCAATCGATATTCCATGACAATCAGCATGAACTAATCCCCCCAAAGATTCAATGTTTCTGAGCTTCTTGCCGTATTGGACTGGATGAGCCATTCACCATAGCTCGCACGCGGCTCGCCTGCTCTTGCATTGCGCAGCGCGCATCACTTTCAAGCAGTTGGCTAAATGTTGCTTTCCGTCCCATTGCTCTTGACTGTGCTCGATGTCAATGTTCTGTGCTGGCGAGGGGTGAGAGAGAATGCTAGAAGAAGTCAAGTTTCAAGGTGTCGAGTGCTGGGCATCGGGACGTCTCGATCACACAGGGAGAAATCCAGACAGGAGCAGACAAGATGGAAGTTCACTTCCGGCAAAAGACGGAAAATTGCGAGCAAGCTGTGGAATTGGCCGGTAGGCACAAAAGCCCCGCAATCAAGTGGAGCCGATATGCCTGCATGATGGGTCTCCTGGGCTCTGCCATGCTTGCCGGTGCAACTCCTAATTCCGGTGTTGGTGGGGGACGTGCTTCCTTGTCTCTAATGCCAATTCCAGCCTCCATCACACGACAGGCTGGTGTTTTCCCTGTCAGTTCATCTTTGACAGTGCAATTCGCGACAACTCATGATGCCGTGTTGCAAGAAGCAACACAGCGCGCGTTGAAGCGGCTTGAGGCTGAGACGGGACTGGAACTCAGCAGAAAGATGGATGGGGTTTCGGGAACTTTCCTGATTGACGTGACGCACTCTGCAGAAGCCGTGCAATCTCTTGATGAAGACGAGTCGTACACCCTGCAGGTGAACCCCATAGGAATCCGGCTCCAGGCGCCGACGGATCTGGGTGCATTGCATGGACTGCAAACGCTCCTGCAGCTGGTGCAGGTGACGCCGAGTGGGCCGTCCATTCCTGCCGTGACCATTCACGATCAGCCGCGATTTCGGTGGCGTGGTCTGATGATCGACTGCGGGCGACATTTTGAGCCGCTGCCCGTCATTCTGAGAACTCTGGATGGCATGGAAGCCGTCAAGATGAATGTTCTGCATTGGCACCTGACTGAGGATCAGGGCTTTCGAGTTGAGAGCATGCGCTTTCCCAAACTGCAGGAGATGGGTTCCGATGGCCAGTATTACACGCAGGCGCAGATCCGGGAGGTTGTTGCCTATGCGCATGCTCGTGGTATTCGCGTGGTTCCCGAGTTTGATATGCCCGGCCACACCACAAGTTGGTTTGTAGGCTATTCGGATCTCGCAAGTGGTCCAGGTCCGTATGCCGTTCAGCGACGCTTCGGAGTGCATGACCCTGCCATAGATCCAACGCGCGAGTCGACTTATAAGTTTCTTGATCGCTTCATTGGTGAGATGGCTGATCTTTTCCCCGACGCCTATATGCACATTGGAGGGGATGAGAGCAATGGGAAGCAATGGCTCGCGAATCCCAGGATTCGCGTATTCATGCACGACCATGGTATCCAAAACGCTGCGGGCCTTCAGGTCTACTTCAATCAGCGACTTCTGAAAATTCTGACGAAGTATCACAAGCATATGGTGGGTTGGGACGAGATCCTGACACCTGGGCTGCCGAAAGACATTGTTGTGCAGTCATGGCGTGGTGTCGCTTCTCTGGCACAAGGCGCGAAGGAAGGGTACCAGGGAATTCTTTCCGCGCCGTACTATCTCGACGGTATGCACAGTGCGGAGACGCACTACCTGGCCGATCCAATTCCGGACAATACGGATTTGACTCAAGAGCAGCAGGCTCTGATTCTTGGTGGGGAAGTGTGCATGTGGGGCGAGCAGATTGCTCCATGGACCATTGATTCCCGCATCTGGCCGCGTGCGGCGGCAATTGCGGAGAGATTCTGGTCACCTTCTACCGTGCGGGACGTTCCTGACATGTATCGCAGGCTCGACAAAATGACGCTGCGTCTGGATGCTTTGGGACTTCAGCAAATTTCAGGGCCACAGCGATTGCGGCGCGAACTCGCAGGGACGGAAGCCCCTTGGAGACTCAACCTGCTGCTGAATGCGGTAGAGCCGGTGAGTTTTGGCGAACGGTACACATTGCAGCATACGGATCAACTTACTCCACTGTACGGTCTTGTTGATGCTGCGACGCCCGATCCACCATTGCGCCATGAGTTCGCGGAAGCGGTTCAGAGAGTCCTGGCTCAGGGAGGCGACTCGACGGAGGATCGCGAGCGGCTGTTGCACTGGCTGGAAGAATGGCGTGCATCGGATCCCGAGTTGGGACTTTGGATGCAACAGATTCCACAGCTTGCACCGTATTCCGTTGAGGCTCACAACCTCGCCACTTTGGGAGTGATCGGCACGGAGTCTCTCTCTTACCTCCAAGGACCTCTTCAAGCCCCTCCGGAGTGGGCGCAAAGGGCCCTTGCCCAATTACAAATGATCGAGCAACACAAAAGCCTTGTCCGCTTTGTGATGATCGATTCGATTCGCCGGATGGTGCTGGCGGCGGCGGAGAAGGGCGGGCAAAAGAAGTGAAAGTGGACCATCTCGATGCGCTTTGACAAGACGGATTCAGAGTTCCGCGCAGGATTGGATGCGGCAGCGATGGGGCTGCCGGATCCATTTCGAGAATGAGGGTAGCGGAGTTGCAGAAGGAGCAATTGAGATACACTTACGCTGGCATCGACATATATTTGCTGAGCACGTTGATCAATTCCTGGTTCGGAACGCATTGCCGAGCCGAGAAGGAGGACAGGATGTGATCGAGTTCCGTCTCTGTCAATCCCTTAAAAAGGCTGGCGTAGAGCGGCTGCATCAGTGTCCCTGTATACATGCAAAGCAAGGTTTGAGAAACGCAGCGCACATTCAATTGAGGATCAAGTTGCGGGTCGTCCACAACGTGGAGAATCTGGCGGGCTAGCACGGCGGTCGCGTCCTTTACGGGTGTTGGTGGTAGCCACTTCATCCAGTCATCGGTACCGAGAGCGCGCTTCTTGCGAAGAAGATCACTGATCCGCTCCATATATGGCGACGCTGGATCAAGCGTCAGCATACCCATCACACCAACATCCTTGTAGTTCCAAGTCGTCCAGTGTGCTTCATGCCGTTCAAAGATTCCAATCTGATCATCCAAGGCACGAAGCCGGTCCGGATTCTCGTCGGGTGGGCCATTGTAGACAGAACCAAACTCACCCACCCACAGCGGAACGCCATGTTGCTGGGTAAACTGCGTGCCCTCTGCATCGAGGAAGAATCGCTCCTGCCTTGCCAGGTCCCAGACCTCAGAAGCGCCATTCGCGGCAGATCGGGGATGGATGGTTCCCGGGTACCGGCCCGGTCCAAAGCCGGCTGCGGTGTAGTTATGGGAACTGTAAGCGAGGTTGTCGTCGAATGGCTTTTCGAAACCGGAGAATTGCTTGGCGTAGTTATCTCCCTCGAGAAAGATAATGTGGCGGGAATCCACTTTGCGAATCTCTGCAACAGTTCGCCGGAATAGGGAATTCATGCGGTCCCAGCGAGGCTTGTAATTTGAATAGATATTCCAGGGATAGTCTCCAATCTCATTGTTTGAACACGGCTCATTGAGGATGTCGTAACCGGCGATTACAGCGCGGTTCGCATAGCGGCGCGCAAACTCCTTCCAGAGGGCGACGTAGCGATCCTGATACGAGGAGACCGTCCACAGAAGACTGATGCGCGATGCGTTGTCAGAATGCCAGTGGACATTCTGCCATCCTTGAGCAGAATGGAGATCGAGAATGACGTACAAGCCATGCTGTTCGCAATGGCGCAATATCTGATCGAGACGGCTGAAGCCCTGCTCCTTGTACCTGAACGGAGTGGCATCATCCTCGAAGTGCCGGTAATTTAAAGGAATCCTTACCACGGAGGCTCCGGCTCTCCTGAGGAAGACCACATCGTCCTCATTGAAGAAGTGGTCAAGCAGCCGCTCGAAAAAGAATTGAGCCTTACCTGGACCAAGCACTTCTGTCATTTGAGCGCGGAGAGTGTGCTCCGCGCCGGGATGGCCGTTGATGAAATCCTCCATGTTCATCCATCCCCCCGGGCATGTCCCCCGAAGGCGTACCTTGTTCCCCTGCGTGTCGACAATGTGTTGCCCACTGACACGAAGGAACTCCATCTTGTCGCTGCCGACGGAACTGGCTGCGTTTTGCGGTGTTGGCGGATGGCCTTTTTCCGTGGCTTGTGCCTTGCCGGTCAACGCTGCTGCGCTGGTCAACGCGGCCAGCTTCAGGAAGCTGCGCCGCGGATTTACCCCATCTTCGTTCTTTGGCATACGACCTCTCTTGATAGCTGGCCACATGGCTCAGGGTGATAGGTACGCTTTGAATTGTGGCTCCAGCGCGCTTACAGTGCAGGCTTTTCCTTCATGCTGCCCATTTCCACCCGGCATGAGACACAAGCTGGTGAACCTGCAGTGCAAAATGGCGATGATGCCTGCGATGACAGGATATCTCCGGTGCAGGGGAAATGGGGAATGTGCTTATGAAGGGTTCAAGCCGCTTTGGGCAAATGTTCTCCATGCTTTCGGTGTGGAGACGCGCGGGCCCGACACTCTGCTATCCTTCTAGTCCTGAAGTCGCTTCTGACAGCGAGCTGTGCAGCGCGACGGATCGAATCGAACCAGGAGGTTTCTTGTGAAGCATCGACTGTTCTTTGGCCTGTTGCTGTCCGCGGCATTTTGCATCCCCGCCTTTGCTGCCCTGAAAGCGGGAGACCACGCCCCCGATTTCGCTGCCCCAGGTTCACTTGCGGGCAAGGAATTCCATTTTTCACTGCAGGCTGCGCTGAAAAAGGGTCCAGTTGTCGTTTACTTTTACCCTTCTGCCTATACAGGCGGGTGCGATCTTGAAGCGCACACATTTGCCCAGGAGAAGGACCAGTTCACCGCAGCGGGAGCTAGCATTATTGGCGTGTCAGCGGATAGTATCGCCCGACTCAATCAGTTTTCTGCCGATCCAAGTTATTGTGCGGGGCGCTTCCCGGTAGCTTCCGATCCCAGTGGCAAGATCGCCGCCTCCTATGGAGTGTCCGTCACCGCAGGAAGTCCGGGCATGAAAGATGTGCGCGGCGCCGCCATCGGCCACGACTTTTTTGAGCGTGAGACCTTTGTGATCGGAAAGGATCATAAAATCATTGCCGTGTTTTCCTCCAATGCGGATCATTTGACTCCAGATGCGCACGTGAAAAAGGCTCTGGCAATCGTCCAGCAGCTTGCAGCCTCTAAGTAGGAATCGGGGCTCTTCGACCGTCGTCGGTGCCCAATGTGCACATGAATCCGGGAGCGGCTGCACGGCGATGAAACGAAGGTCTGGGGTGACGCTGGGTTTCAGGGCCAGACCGAGGCGATTGATCAAGCCGTGCCTGGGGCACGGGACATGACTTCGCGCCGGGGGAAGACCCAAGCAGGTGTCGATGAAGCTGAGAAGCGCAGGAACCGGACCAAGGCCCGCGTACGCGCCAAGATGGAGTGGCCGTTCCGCATCCTCAAGCGCGTGTTCGGGAATTTACCAAGGTGCGCTATCGCGGCTTGAAGAAGAACCACGAGTGGCTGTGTGCGGGTTTGCGCTGGCCAACATCTATCAGCACCGCAGACGGCTCGCCAAGGTGAATCCAAGAACGGCCCCCATTGGGGCGCTGGATGGAGCGCTGCAGTCTTGTGGGCGTTAGTTGCGCACCGAGGCAGCGACCACGGCAGTCTGCACAGCGCTTTACGTCGCATGGAAATATCGAAAAATTGATTCGGCAGTCCGTTTCGAGACGACCGCCGCAAGAGACTCCACACTGGCCTGTTCCACGTCTCGCAAGCTGCCAAAATGTGTAAGTAACCGCTGCCGTGTCCGCTCTCCGACCCCGGCGATGCTCAGAAGTGCCGACTCACGGTCACGGATGGCACGCCTTTGCCTGTGATAACCGACCGCGAAGCGATGGCTCTCATCGCGAATAAGTTGAACCAGATGAAGCACAGGTGAGCGCCGGTCAAGGACGATAGGCTCATCCTCATTTCCGTAGAGATAGATGACTTCTTCCCGCTTTGCAATTGATGCGATGGGTTGCGATGTGAACCCAAGCTCCTCAAGCGCATCGGCAGCCGCATGAAGTTGTCCAATGCCCCCATCAATGAGCACGAGAGAGGGCATTGGATGGTCCTCTTCCTTGAGTCTTCGGTAGCGCCGAAATACAACTTCACGCATGGATGCGAAATCATCCACGCCCAAGACATTCATGATTTTGAATTTGCGATACGCGGATTTGTTCATCTTTCCGTCTTCCCACACCACCAGAGACGCCACGGTTTCTGCGCCCTGAATGTGAGAAATGTCGAAACACTCAATGCGGTGCGGGATATCAGGGAGCATGAGCATATCAGCAAGGGCTTCTTGAATGGCCTTGCGTCCAGGTGCCATGACACGGAACCGTTGCGTATGAGACTGCTTTGCATTCTGCGCAGCCAGGTCCACGAGGGAGCGCTTCTCACCGCGCTGCGGAACGCTGATTTCGATCCGGTGCCCCGTTCGTTCACTTAGGAGTGCTGCCAGCGACACTCGATCCGGGAAGTCAACGGGAATGAGGATCGTCCGTGGTACGTAGAGTTGGTCGATATAAATTTGCTTCAATAAGGCGGAGAGAACATGACTCGGCTGAATCAGTTCCGCATTGCTCTCTGCATTGGGCATCGAGCAGGGCAAGTCGGAGATTGGCTCTGCCTCATCGCCTTCAGCGAGCTTGAGTTGGTCTGGAAGGTCTTCCCAGAAAAATTCCCGCCGATCGACAATCTTACCGGCGCGCATGTGAAATAGGTTGACCGCAAGGTGCCCATCGTCCAGATGATAGCCAAAAACGTCTAAGTCATCGGTTTGCTCCGCTGTCGCAATCCTTTGCTTTTCGCTAAGCTGGCGCACGGTAGAGACCTGGTCACGCAGACGTGCAGCTGCCTCAAATTGTTGGGACTCTGCTGCTGCCATCATGCGTGCCGTGAGAGTACGCTCCAACTCCGCGTGGCGACCTTCCAGGAACAGCTGTGCATCACGAACTGCGCTCTTGTAGGCTTCAGGATTGGTAAAGCCCTCCACGCATGGACCCAGACAGCGATGAATGTAGTACTGCAGGCACGCCCGCGGATGGTATCTGGAAAGATCAACCTTGCAGCTAGGGAGCTGAAAGCTTCGATGGATCAACTCGACGATGCGATAGGCCAAATTGCCGGGAAAGTAGGGTCCGTAGTACGCTGAACCATCCTTGCGAAGTCGGCGTGTGACAAAGACCTTTGGAAAGCGATCGGCCAGTGTGAGCTTGACATAGGGATACGTCTTGTCATCGCGTAAGAGGATATTGAAGCGCGGCTTTCTCTGCTTGATGAGGTTGTTTTCAAGTGCCAGAGCCTCGTGCTCATTGGCCACGAGAATGTAGGCTAGATCTACGGCTTCACGCATGAGGGAGCCGGTCTTGGCGTTGGCCTGCGATGCTTCAAGAAGATAGGAACGCACGCGGGAGCGCAAATTCTTCGCCTTTCCCACATAAATCACGTCGCCATCGGCATTCTTGTAGAGATACACGCCGGGCTGCTGTGGAAGGCTTCGGATTTTTTCAAAAAGGTCCATCGCAGATTCGATGATCTAGGTTCGCTTTCTAGGATATCTGGGTGAAGGCCAGGCACGTCTTTCCAGCTTTGGTTGGAAGGCATTCCTTACGATATAGGTAAAAATTACACGGCCGACTTTCATTCATTAGGTGGCTCGGCAGACCTATCTATCTGAAAAATAATGACCTATGTTAATGCCACAGTTTGGCTCGATGCATGCTAAGTAAGGGATGATGAACGTTGACAGCCTCCGAGCTTGATTGATCGAGCTGCGGATAGCCCAGAAAGCAGGAAGCCATGAACAGAGCATTGGGAATGTGGATATTGGCCGCCTTGGCCGTTGGTAGCGTTACAGGGTGTGCAACGAAGAATTATGTGCGAAACCAGACCGCACCCCTTGTGGAGCACACTGGCCAGCTGGAAGACAAGACGGCTGCGAACGGTCGCGCTATTCAGGATACAGATCAGCGTGCGCAGTCGGGCATTCAGCAAGCTCAGACGGCAGCGGAAGCGGCTACCCAGAATGCGCAGAACGCAGCAAAAGCCGCTGGCGACGCTGAATCCGCAGCCAATGATGCGGTGCACAGGGCAGACTCGCTGGATAGCGTCGTCAAGGGGCTTGATAGCTACAAGCAGATTGCCGATGTCACGGTCACATTTGGATTCGACAAGGCAGTCTTGACGCAGGACGACAAGGACAGTCTCGATAGCTTTGCCTCGCAGCTTAGTTCAGCCAAGAGCTACATTCTGGAAGTAACGGGTGGAACTGATTCAACCGGTCCTGCGCAATACAACTACGATCTGAGCCAACGCCGTGCAGATGCTGTTGTTCAATACCTTGCTTCGAAATACAACATTCCTGCGCGACGCTTTTACCTGATTGGAATTGGGAAAGACAATGAGGTGGCTTCTAACGACACCGCAGAAGGCAGAAAGAAGAATCGCCGTGTTCAGGTTCAGTTACTCAGCAACATGAGTTCCAACGGACAGACACAACCAGCATCGGCAGGGAGTGGCAACTAGGCGGCAACGCTCCAACATGAGGCAAGTCAATGTGGCAATCCTGATTCCAAAGCAGGATTGCCACATTAGCTTACAGCACTTTGAGAGCATGGGGTGATTGCTCGCTCAATTCGATTGGGGGTGAAGCTGGCGTAGGTGTTCGGCACGCACCTGAGTTGCCGTAAAGAGCCTGAAAAAGGGTGCTCCTTGCGCTGCTGTCTCAACGGCTGGCCTTCCATTTGCCTCTTCACGCTCCACGATACAAACAACCGCGGCGATCTCCATTCCGGCCTCCCGGGCCGCCTCAATTGCACTAATCGTGGAGGATCCAGTGGTGCAGACATCGTCGACGATAACCACACGTGCGCCCTTACGGCAAAAGCCTTCGATCCGGCGACCTGTGCCGTGCGCCTTTTCCGTTTTGCGGACCAGAAATCCAAACAGCGACGGTGTGGAATGATTGTCTAGGGCTCGACACGCGGTCGCGGTGGCTACATTTGAAACGATGGGATCGGCACCCATCGTCAATCCGCCAACGGCTTCCGCTTCGATTCCGTGCTCATCAAGGAGGTCAAGGATCGCTTGGCCAGTTAGCCTGCCACCTTCCGGATGGAGAGTTGTCGTTCGACAGTCAATATAGTAGTCGCTCGTTCCACCGGATGAGAGCTTGAACTGGCCGAGTTGAAAACTGGTTCGGGCTAGCAGAGTGAGTAATTGCTGTGCGTTTGTGGGGTGGGTCATCAATTGAGATTGTAATAGCGCGAATTGAAGAATTGGGGCTTCAACACACAAGCCTTTTTCGGTTGAGCCTGATTCCTTCGAGTCGCCCAAGGAGAGTTACGGCGATGCGCTCCGTGACAAAAAGCTGCTGTGCCATGGCTTGAACTTCGGCGACTTCCACCCTTTCGATCCGCTCGATGACTTCCTCCGTCGTGAAAAATTGCTGAAAGTACATCTCCTGTCTCGCGAGGTTTGCCATACGTGAGTTTGAGCTCTCAAGCCCCATAAGGATGTTGCCCTTGAGTTGGTCTTTGGCTCGATTCAGTTCTTCTGCCGATAGGGGTTCTTCTTTCAATTTGCGAAACTGATCCAGTATCAGATCAACCACCTCGAGTGCCTTGTTCGACGATGTTCCGGCATAGATACAGAGCGTGCCTGTATCGCGATAGGGGCTGAGGTCAGAGTAAATTGAGTATGCAATGCCGCGCTCTTCGCGAATCGTCTGAAACAGTCTGGAACTCATTCCGCCCCCCAGGACTGTATTGAGGATTAATGCGGCGTAGCGGCTCTCGTCAGTGATCGGTGGGGCGGGAACTCCGAGACAGACCTGCACCTGTTCAAGTGATTTCTTGTTTCTTAGAATAATCCGTGCGCTGGTCTGAGGGGCAGGCTCTCCCATCTGTGTATTACCTGGCAACAATGGCGCAAATTTCTCGGCGACTGACTGAACGAATCGATCGTGATCGAGATGACCCGCTGCGGAAAATACCATGTTCCCGCCCAGGAAGCGATCCCCATGGTACGCAAAGAGTTTTTCCTGGTCCATGCGGCATACTGTTGCGGATGTGCCAAGTATCGGCTTGCCGAGCGGATGGTCCTTCCAGAAATTCTGCGTAAACAATTCGTGGACGAGCACGTCGGGATTGTCCTCGTCTATCTTGATCTCTTCGAGGATTACGCCTCGTTCGCGCTCAATGTCGGCGGACGCAAATACCGGATTAAGAACGAGATCGGCGAGCACGTCCAGTGCCACGGGAACATGTTCGGCAAGCGACTTCACATTGAAGCAGATGGTTTCCTTACCGGTGAAAGCATCCAGATTTCCGCCGATGGAATCCATCTCTCGTGCAATATGCTGAGCTGAACGCGAACGAGTTCCTTTAAAAAGCATGTGCTCAACAAAATGCGAGATGCCATTGGTTTCGGCAGGCTCGCATCGCGATCCGGACTTGGTCCAGACCCCCATCGCTACGGAACGCAGGTGTTCCATGCGTTCAGTCAGGATGGTAAGCCCGTTTGGCAGTACCGTTCGGCGGAGATTTCGTTCAAGGTTCATTTTCGTTTTGTCAGAATTTGATTCTAGAGCAACGCATGCACAAAAGCTTGTGCACCATGCCTTTTTTCACTTCCAGAGAAGAACGCTCTAGTTGAAAGCGCCCTCTCGGGGCTGCATCTGGACTAAAAATGACGTATGCTGGGCCAAGCCGTGACGGTCCCAAACCACCAACTCGTTGGATTAGACATACATCTTCCCCCTGAGGAAAGCACGGCCCCCCTTTTTGGCTTAGATGCAGATTCATTAACGAAGATTATGGTTTCATTGGATGAACCAGCATGGCGTGGACGGCAGCTTGCGCAAGCGCTCTACCGCCAATGGCTAGTAGATCTAGACGACATCAGTACGCTTCCCGCCTTGTTGCGCCGCCGTCTGAAAGAAGCGGGATGGTCAATAGGCCGTCCGGCAATCACCCAGACTTTCATATCGAGAGACGGAACGGAACGCTACTTGATCAAAGGGGTTGCGGGCCCGGAGACAGTGGAGACTGTCTGGATGCCAGAAGGTGACAATGGCGAACAGGGAGATGGGAGCGAGGATGACGATAAGGCTTGGGACCGCGCAACCATCTGTGTTTCCAGCCAGGTAGGTTGCGCGGTGAACTGCCAGTTCTGTTTTACAGCTAAACTAGGCCTCCAACGCAGTTTGACTTCCGGAGAAATTGCAGGGCAGGTGGTTGCCGTCCTCAGCAAGCACGGCGTTGCAGTTGGAAAAGACCGCGTGAACCTCGTTTTTATGGGGATGGGAGAGCCATTCCTTAACTACGACAATTGGCGGGGCGCTGTGAAACTCCTGGTCCAGGAAGTTGGCTTAAGCCCCCAGCGAATGACCGTCTCAACGTCGGGGATTGTCCCAGCGATTCGACGCTTTGCATCGGAATCGCCCGAATTGCGCCCAAAGCTCGCAATCAGCCTCAATGCGCCCAATGATGAGATTCGGAATAGAGTAATGCCCATCAACAAGAAGTGGTCAATTGATGAAATCTTTGCTGCGATGCGGCAGGTCCCTCTGCGTCCACGCGAGAGAGTCACCTTGGAGTACGTCCTGCTGAAAGGTGTCACGGACCTCCCTGAGCATGCCGAGCAAGTTGGGCGATTGATCCGTCATTCCGGATTGCCACTCAAGGTTAACCTCATCGCATGGAATTCAGGCCCAGAGATCCCCTTTCAGATGCCGGAGCCTTCAGCCGTAGACGCGTTTCGCAAAACCCTTCAGGCAGCGGGCGTCCCTGTTTATCTGCGAAAGCCGCGTGGGCGTGACATTTTCGCGGCATGCGGTCAATTGAAGAGAACGGTTGAGGTGATGCCCGGCTAATTCGCTTTCCTTCCTGGGATAAGAAAGCCTGCCCGTTATTCTGTCCGCATGATCGCATGATGTTTGGGACTGGTATCTTTTGACTCTCCCGAGAAAGGAGCCTATCGTTTTGTCAAGACGGGGACTCGCGCGTTCCCTTTGTTACCTCACCACGATTCAGGAGACTTGCGGATGATTCGAGGACTGATAAGGTTCCTGGTGACCGCAGCCCTTTTGCCGCTTTTGGTCGCAACTTCTCTATTGGCACAAAATGCGGATTCCTCTCCAAGCGCGCAACCACCTCTCGATCATGCATCTGCACAGCAGAAAGGCTCTCAGTCATCGCCTTTGCCGAATGCACCCGCGCCCCCAGCCTCATCCAACGAGCCATCTCTGAGCGACCTTGGTTTTACAACGCAGCAAACGCAGGGTGATCCGAAGTTGCAAGCTACGCTGGACAAGCGTACGACGATGCTCCGAATACATCAGAAGGTGGGACTTATTACTGCAATCCCAATGCTGGCTACGCTGATCACCGGCCCCATGGCCAAGGCCAAAGGCAAGAACGGGCAACCGATCAAAGAGCCAACCCAGGCAAATCTTGATTTTCACGCAGCGTTGGGAGGAACCACGACTGCTCTCTATTTCACGACGGCCTATTTCGCCATTCGTGCGCCGCGAATTCCAGGAAGTCATAAGCATGGAGGCACGCGCGTCCACGAGGCCTTGGCATTTATTCATGGTCCGGGAATGATTCTCACGCCCATTCTGGGCATCATGGCTTACAAACAAGAGAGTGCGGGTGAAAAGGTTCACGGAATTGCATCTGCGCATGGGCCAGTCGCTGTGACGACCGCAGCAGCCTATGGCGCGGCCATCGTTGCCGTGTCGTGGCCAATTCATTGGAAATTCTGGGAGAAGCAATGAGAATTCTGACGTTGTTAGCGCTCGCGCTTGTGGCGTCTCCTGCCATCAGTCAGAAAGATGTGGACTGGATCCTGATTCAATCCACGCTCACTTATCACATGTCGCATCCGATGCATCAGGTGGACGGTGTCAGTCATGCCGCCCGAGGTAAGGGGATCTGCCATGCCGGTCAGTGCGATTTTCTGATCGCTGCTCCAGTAAAGTCCTTTGACTCCGGTGACACAAATAGGGATCTGCATATGCTGGAAACCACGCGAGGTGCGCAATTTCCCATGGTGGTAGTCCGGGCGCATTTTCCAGAATCAGAGACCACCGAGTCCACGATCTACGCCGACCTGGACGTCCAGTTTGCCGGACAGACAGCTCACTACTCGCATGTTGCATTTCAGCGTACCGGCCAGGGCAACCAAGTGCACATTGCGGGAACGGTTCCGGCCACGTGTTCTGATTTCAAGATTGATCGTCCATCTTTTCTAACGGTTCCGATCAAGAATGAGATTCCCATCAAAGTTGAAATGACTTGGAAATCAAGCTGACCTTGACGACCAGCCATTGAACTCGCTCATCGAAGGCAAAGCGCGAACGATTTACCCTATGGGTCCGTGATGCGCTTCCACGATCCCTGAGATGAGCTACCCCCCATCGCAATGGAGAAGTCAACTTTAGTGTGCGGACAAATCACCAAATCAACGCGCCGGTTCTTTGCCCTTCCTGCCGCGGTGTTATTTGTAGTAACCGGATGGTACTCGCCATAGCCGGCCGCAGAAAGATCTCCCGGAGCGATGGCATGGATCTCAAGTAACATGCGGGCGATCGCCGCAGCGCGTGCAGCGGAGAGTTCCCAGTTGGAATCGAACCGTGCATCGTGGATCGGAACGTTGTCTGTATGCCCCTCGACCCGGACTTGCATGCCGCTGTCCGCAAGCACTGCACTGATCGCATCGAGAACAACTCGAGTCCCATTTCTCGGCGTCGCCGAACCAGAGTCAAAGAAACCAGCTTCCCGTAGGCTGATGACCAGGCCGTCCTGGCCCATCGCAATGCCGACTGATCCGTGGTCCATTTCGTCTTTCAATCGCTTAAGAAGCTTGTCGCGAATCTGCTCAAGATCATGGCGGGCTCTGGAGGATGATTCCAGATCTTCCACTATCACCTTTTGCACCTGAACCGTTGAGTTTGTTCCTCCTATTATGTTTTTGTGTTGATTCGCATTGCGCTCGGGAAGATATGCATTGATTCCCATCACGCGAAAAGCGCTTTCGAGGGCTCTGGACACTTGTGCTTCTTTCTTCTCGCCAGACTTTGCAAAGGCATACATCACGACAAAGAGACCAAACAGGAGCGTTATGAAATCAGCATAGGAGATCAGCCACCGGTCATGGCTGACTCGACTTTGGTGTGAGAGTCTTCTTTTCATGAGGGCTATGCTTTTCGCGTGCGATTCTTGCTTTTCTTGCTTGCACCGACGAATCCTTCAAGTTTCACTTCCAGCATGCGAGGGTTCATGCCTTCCAATATGGAGATAACCCCCTCCAAAACCATCTCGCGGCGCTGCTGCTCTTCACGCAATTGCAACCGCATTTTTCCAGCAAGAGGCAGAAAAAACAGGTTTGCTGCACCGACGCCATAAATAGTCGCGACAAAGGCTACTGCGATTCCTCGGCCGACTTCTTGAATGTTATCGAGATGCTGCATGACTTGAATCAATCCAAGAACTGCGCCCAGAATTCCGATCGTCGGTGAAAATCCTCCAGCAGATTCAAAAACAGCGGGGTATCGATCCTCGGACTCTGCGGTCGAATCCATGTTTAAGCGCATCATTTTGCGCAATTCAACAGGCTCGGTTCCATCCACAGCCAGCATCAATGCCTGCCGTAGAAATGGATCTTGGAGTGTAGCCAATTCCGCGTCAAGTGAGACAACGCCACTCTTTCGCGCCTTGTTGGCGAAGGCCACCAACATTCCAATCGTGTCATCCCTCTTCCTTTCAACCATCCTGAAGATGCGACTCAGCTGCCCAAAAGCGCAAGAGACTGTATTCAGAGGAAATTGCAGCAGGACAGCTCCGAGGGTTCCTCCAAATACAATGAGCGCAGAAGTGGGTTGCAGAATCTGACCAATATGTCCGCCTTCCATAAGAAGGCCAACAAGAATCCCCGTAACCGCAAGCAGAATGCCAAAGAAGCTCGCCTTGTCCATTTTGCGCTCCACACGGTTGACGCTTGAAGGTATGCAATTCTCTCTACCGGCATGAAAGCGGTTTAGTGGGGGGCGAGGTGAGAATGCCATCCGGCTCCAGATCGAGGCTGGAAAGGGAAGCAACCTGTTGTAAATCTGCCTGGGAAGACAATTGGCGAGCCACCGAAGCCAGCAGGCGCGCCCGATACACAAGAATTCGCTCTGCTACTGCCCTTGGTTCTTCACGAACGATCAGCTTCTCTCCATTGATGAGTGTGAGCATTGTGTCGGGCGCTGCCTCTGCCGTTTTGATCAGGTCGCTGTTGAGAAGCATGAGGCTTCCGTTGAGGCGTGTCAGTTCAATCATGAAAATTGGCCCTTTCGAGCTTTTCATCGGCGACACGCTGGAAAGGTTGAGTTCCGAGTCAACAAAACAGGAAGAAGAGGATTTGTAACGGCCGGGGTAAAGTCTCACCCGTGAAGGTCGATGAAGGGGCCAGATGCAGCGGCAATGCCGAGCACGCAGCAGCCAATAGCGATGAAGACCAGCATCATACCCTGAGTGGCGAGCATGCAAGGGAAGGGCCGCAAACTAAGCATTCACAAGGAGCAGTCCATGTCCCTCGGAGTCTTGAACAATCTGAACGCGCTCTATGCGGAGAACAACCTCAACAACACAAGCAATAACCTATCCAAGACCCTCCAGCAGCTCTCCTCAGGCTCCCGCATTAACTCCGGAGCCGATGATGCCGCCGGTCTCTCGCTTGTCAACGGCCTTGCAGCCAACTCAACGGCTCTGACACAATCTTCCACCAATGCGACAGAAGGGGTCGGTCTTCTGCAGGTCGCAGATGGAGCTCTCTCGCAAGTGACGAACCTGCTCAACCGTGCCGTGACGTTGGCCACTGAGTCCTCCAACGGCACCCTTAACTCCTCCCAGTTGGCAGCGGCCAACCAGGAGTACCAGTCGATTCTTTCGGAAATTAACAACATCGGCTCGACAACAACCTACAACCAGAACCAGGTCTTTACCGGCTCCGCATCCGGCGTGAGCGTTTACACCGGCGACTCCTCCACGCAGAGCGCCTCCATTGACAATCTATTCTTTGCACAGCTGACTTCCTCAAGCGTTGGGGATGCAGGTGGAACTGTGCAGCAGAGCAGCTCTGGACAGTTTGTTGATTTATCGAAGGATACCGGGGGTGTGTTGACACAGGCCGCTGCCCAGAATGATGCCTTAACAGGGGGGCTGACTTTCACCATCACCAATGCCGATGGAACCACGAGCACGATCGATACGAACGCAACTTCAGTGAGCGGTTTGATTCAGGAGATCAACAAGGACGGCATTCCTGGCGTGACGGCAAGCTTTACAACTGCCGGTGCAACCGGCATCACCGGCGTGAATACAGGAGATACGGGAATTCTTCTTACCAACACAAATTCCAACGTATCGATCGCCCTGAGTACCACAGCCTTGAGCGATACGACTTCAGGTGCAACCACCAGCATCAACGCTTCAACCAAAGCCACAAACACAATTGAGTACGTTGCGGGGGCCGGGGGAGACAAGTCGGCCAATCTGTCTGTCACCGACCTCAGCACGCAGTCCGACGCACAGACAGCGCTCACGACGCTGAATTCGGCGATCAGCTACGTCGCTGCCCAGGATGGCTACATTGGAGCACAGATCAATACTTTGAACTCAGTCAGCCAGGTCATCAGCACACAGCAACAGAACATTGTTGCCGCGCAAAATGCGGTACAAGCGACGGACTATGCCCAGGCCTCTTCGAATCTGTCCAAGTACGAGATTCTCAGCCAGACGGGCATTTCGGCGCTTGCGCAGGCCAACAGCCTGCAACAGGAAGTGACCAAGCTGCTTCAATAGTCCAGCACCAACTCAACTCTTGGAGGGCGTCTGCATAGGCGCCCTTCAACCCTTGACTTAAAACGTACGATCTGAGTAATGAGAACCTTCTAATCCGCGCAGGCTGTGATCGGCATGCAGGCTGCAGGCCGCATTCAAGGGAGGGATGCATGGGGACAGTAGGACTGAGCTTTGGCTCTCCCACCAGCGGAGCCGGCTTTGACGTCAGCGCCACGGTTGCCACTATTGTTAGCAATCTGCAGAACGTTGAGACACCCTGGAAGAATCAGTTGGCCTCGTTGCAGAGCCAGGACACTGTGCTTTCGAGTCTTGGTACGATGTATTCCAGTCTTTCGAGTGCTCTAAGCACGCTCACAGATTTTCAAGGTGTACTTGCACAAAAGACTGGCTCGAGTTCCAACACGAATGTTCTGGAGCTCACGTCGGCCTCCTCCTCTGCAACAGCCGGAACGCACACCATCTCAGTGAATAGTCTTGCGCAGACTGCAAGTGGATATCTGACTGCGATTAGCAATGCCAGTGACGTTCTTTCCGGTGCAATTACGATTCAGGTCGGGAGCGGGGCCGCGGAAACGATCACGCTGGGGACATCGAACAACACGCTTGCCGGCCTGGCCACTGCCATTAATGCCTCGGGTGCAGGCGTCACGGCAAGTGTCTTGACCGACTCGACCGGGTCACGTCTCAGCATCGTCTCCAATACCTCAGGGGCAAACGGGAATGTCACGATCAGCTCGAACTCGATCGTCGATACCAGCAATTCCAACGCAGCTCTGACATATACCTCGACGGTGACCGGCTCAGATGCCTCACTGGTTGTTGATGGAGTGACGCTTGCCAGCGCTTCCAACACCGTATCGAATCTGATCCCCGGGGTGACCTTTCAACTGCTCAGTACCAGCACAGTTGGTTCTCCGGTTCAAGTTGTCATTGGCAACTACAACACCGGCGTCGAAAGTGCAGTTTCAACGATGGTCTTTGATTACAACTCCCTCATCAGCGCGATCAACACGCAACATAGCACCACCAGTTCCGGAACCCCCGAACCACTCTTTGGTTCACCAACCCTCTCGTTGCTGCAGCAGGAACTTCTTGGCGGACTCAACGTGCAGAATCCAAGCGGCTATCTGGGCCCGATCGCGAATGCCGGAGATACGCTTTCCGGTTCCGTGACAATCCAGGTGGGCACCGGCACAGCTCATACCATTACGCTGAACACGACGGACAATACGCTTTCTGGCCTCTCTTCAGCAATCAATGGGGCGGATATGGGAGTTTCAGCAAGCGTTGTGAGCGATAGCACGGGATCCCGCTTGGTTCTCGTTTCGGGAACAGCCGGATCGTCGGGTAGCCTGACTGTGACGTCGGCAATTACGGATAATTCCACAAGTACCGCATTGAACTACAACGCAAATTCATCCGATATTTCATCTCTCACCGCCCTGGGGATCAGCGTGAACAATGACGGATCGCTAACGCTGGACGCTAATTCGCTCGATTCTTTGCTGAACACGGATTTCGATGGCGTCGTCGGCTTCTTCCAGAATGCGGACAGTTGGGGGATGAACTTTTCAAACATGCTGGAGAATTCTGGGGCAGGTTACGCAAGTGGAATTCTCAAGCTGGCTCAGAATGCGAACAATCTCGTCGAGTCGACTCTCAATGCCGATCTGGCTCGTGAAGATACACTGATCTCTTCCCAGCAGAAGAGTCTCACCGCAGAACTGAACAGCGCCAACGAAATCCTGCAGTCTCTACCTTCGCAACTTCAAGGCATTAATGAGATCTACTCGGCGATGACGGGTTATAACCAAAACCCCAACGGATGAAGGGGATCATATGATCGACTATCAGCAACACTGTCTGGAGGGAGCTTCTGCGGTGGACCTCGTGATCGCTCTTTACGACGGCATGATCCGATTTCTCTACGCTGCTGCAGAAGCAACAGATCGGAGCGACATGGAATCGCGCCGGGCTGCGGTGAAGCGGGCACTGGACATAATCATTCATTTGCAGGCGCGGCTGCGCATGGATATTGGGGGGCGCCCCGCCAAAGCGCTTAGCGAATTCTACATTGCGATATTTGCAACGATCTTGCAGGCATCGCATAGCGCGTCGCGACAGAAGTTTGAGCACGCTATTGATTGCATCCGTACCGTCAGGGACGCATGGAAACGGGTTGCAGTGGAGTCGCGCAGTGTTTCAGATGCATCTCACTTTTCGTTACCGACACGAGCGGCTGGCCTTAATTCTGCACGTGGCGATGAAGTGCTGAGACAGGTCCCCCCCAGTATCCTCTGGGAGGCGTAATCGACTAACTCGTAACGGTCAGTTCCTCTTCAAGTTGCTGTTTCTGATGCAGGCTCGCATAGTAACCATCGAGGGCAATGAGTTCCTCGTGATTTCCCGCTTCCACAATCCGTCCATGGTCAAGAACAACGATCTGATCTGCACCTCTCACCGTCGATACGCGATGTGAGATGAGAATACTGGTTGTGGCCTGTGTGAAATCTCTCAAGCCATTCAGAATCTGCTCTTCCGTAAAAGTATCCACGCTCGCAAGTGCGTCATCGAGAATGAGGACTGCCGGATGTTTTAGTAGTGCTCGCGCGATCGCGGAGCGTTGCTTTTGACCACCTGAGAGCGTGACTCCACGCTCCCCAACGACAGTTTCAAGTCCTTGAGGGAACTCGAGAAATTCCCTGCGGATGTGGGCTGCTTCTATTGCCTGAGAAAGATCTTGGTCCGTAGCATCAGGTGCGCCAAACGCGATGTTTTCGCGAATTGTCTCACTGAAGAGAAACGTTTCCTGGGGCACAACCCCGATGTTGCGTCGAAGTACTGCAAGGGGATACGCGCGAATAGGCCGGTTGTCAATAAAGAGGGTGTTGTCCGGTGCTTCATGAGTTCTTGTGAGCAGACTGACAAGAGTCGACTTGCCGCACCCTGTGGGCCCGACGATTGCAAGACTCGATCCGGCTGGAATTCGAAGCGATATGTCATGTAGGACCTCTGTGTGGTCATACTTGAAGCTAAGGTGTCGGAATTCGATCTCGCCTTGCAGGACTGTTTCTGGATCGATTGTGGTATCAGCATGACTGTCATCAATTAGAGGAACTGCACGGAGCAGTTCATCGATTCGCTTCACTGACGCAGTGCCTCGCTGGAACAAATTGATCACCCACCCCACTGCAATAATGGGCCAGATCAGGAGAATCATGTAGGTATTAAATGCAACAAACTGACCTGGGGTGATTTGATGACTGATGACCAAATGGCCACCCACTAGAAGGGTAATGACCATGGAGATACCAAGAACAAACTCCAGCGTTGGCCATAGCATACCCATCAACTGCACAAGGCGCTGAGCGCGCGCGATATAGCGGAGATTGAGTCTTTCAAACTCTCCTATTTGGGAATGTTCGCGCGCAAACGCTCTGACAAGCCTAGCCCCAGAGTAGTTTTCTTGGGCCTGAGAAGAGATGTCAGAAAAGCTCTCTTGAATCTTCTCGAATCTGTCGTGAATCTTTCGGCCAAAGTATTGGACCAGGATACTGGCTAAAGGCATTGGCGCCCATGCGACAAGTGTCAGGAATGGACTGATGCGAAGCAGAAAGAAGAGAGCACCGACAGTGAAAAAGATCGTATTGGCACTGTACATGAGGGCGGGGCCCAGAAGCATGCGCACCGCGTTCAAGTCATTTGTCATGCGCGCCATGATATCGCCGGTTCGAAAGCGGCGATAAAAGGCTGAGTCCTGCGATTCAAGTTTGCGGAATAGATCGTTGCGCAGATCGAACTCAATCTTGCGCGAGATGCCAATTAAGACCCAACGCTGGGAATAGAGAAAAATTCCCTTGATAAGGGAAATCGCGACGAGTAAGCCTGCGAACTTGAAAATCATGGCGCGGCTCACGCCGCGATCCAAGTCATCGATGGCTGCCTGCAGGACCCTGGGAAAAAGAATCCAGACCGCATTGGTGCATACAACACAAGCGATGCCCAATGCATAACCCAAACGGTACCGCCGCATATAGCTGAAGAGGGGAGCGAGGTCGCGCAGCATATCACTATTGTACGAGGGTTCGGAAGTCTTGCCGGTTTATCATTCTTCCAACAGCTGAGAGCTACGTTGAGGTTCGAAGGAGGAGGTATCCTCCCGTAAGAGCGAAGAGGATATCCGGGGCCCATGCAGCCACGATTGCGGGCATGTCGTTAACGCTCCCCATCGCGCCGAACAGGCCGTCTACGATCCAATATGCCAATGCCAGAAGAATTGCAACCGCGACACCGGTGAGGGATCCGCGCTTCCCCATCGAAAGCGCGAAGGGAATGGCAAGGATGGACATAATTACTGTAACCAGCGGATATGCAATCTTGTGCCAAAGCGCTACTCGTAATCGCATCGTGTCAAATCCACTCTGGCGAAGATCTTGGATATAGTGACTCAACTGTGCGAAATTCATCTCCTGAGACTGGAGGCTTTCCTTTGTAAAATAATTCGGTCTCTCTGTGATTTCTGCAAAGGTCCGCTCCTTGAATTCCTGATAACTGCCTTCAGTTACTTCTGCCCCATGAAAGTCTCTCTTCCAGCCATTTTGAAAAACCCATGAACTTGTATCAGCATTCCAAAATGCACGTGCCGCAAAGATACGGCGCGTTAACGAAAAGGTCGCTGGATCTACTTCGAAGACCGATAGATTGGCGAATTCATTTCGGTCACGGTCAAAAAATTGATAATAGAAAATCTGACTTGGCTGCCCGGCCGGAGTTTCCCCGAAGATCCACGTCTGCTCGGGGTGAAGGAAAGTTTGTGGCGGTCTCCCTTTGATCGTGTTTCGAAGCGCCTCCTGCCGGCGATTTGCTTGCGGCAGATAAAACTGATCAAACAGATAGAGGCAAGCAGCCAAGATCGCAGCAATCGAAACGATTGGAACTACGAGTCTGTAGATGCTTATGCCGGTTGCCTTCATCGCGATGATTTCGCTATTGCGGTTCAGAACGCCGAAGGTAACCAGAACGCCAATCAAGACAGCCAGGGGCGCAATCTGATAAAGCATGCTCGGCGTCAGATTGATCAAGTAAGCGCCTACAGTCTCAAGGCGGATGTGATTGCGGAGGATATCTCCGACGAGCTCAAAGAATGTAAATACGAGCATCAATAGAACGAAGGTACTTAGAACGAGCGAGAATACGCCCAGGAACTCGCGAATGACATATGAATCCAGAAGACGCGGAAATGCGCTTTGTCCTTTTTGATGTGATTTCGCAGTGCGAAAACGATGCAGAAAACGGAGAGGCCATTTGTGAGTTTCGAGCGCGACGGACTCTTTTGTAGAAATGCCCAGCGCCCAGGTAGCAATCGCATTAAGAACGCGACCCCCATTTGCCATCTCCCACAATAAGAAAGTTCCAACCCCGGCGAAGGAAATATTAGCGAGCCAGACTCCAAGGAATGGGGATAGACGATTCTGTTTGCTCAGGGCAATGCCTGTATAGGAAAGTACGTAATAGAGGAGAACCAACAAGAGAGTGAAGACTAGGCCGGAGCTCTTGCCGCCGCGTCGTGACGTGACGCCGAGAGGAACGCCAACCAGCATTAACACAATGCAGGCAGTCGGATATGCAAATCGTGAATGCCATTCGATGAGAAAGCGATTGGCATCCTTGCCCCTCCCGTGTTGCTTCAGCGTTGCCATTGGCATCGCGTAGATCGACGTATCGAGTCTCCCAAGCCGTATGTTGCTTTGCGGATTCAGGGTCAAGGGTAGATCCGTGGTGCTAAAGGTCGAAATGTTGTACTGCTCTGGCCTGCCAAAGACTGTCTGGTGCTCTGCACCGTCCCGCAGGCGCATCAGCAATTCCTGAGGAGAGTCATTGACGACGGTCGCTGACGCGGCGGTGGTGATAAGCGGCGTAGTTGGATCAGCGACGTTGGCCATGAAGACTTCACGCCAATTTGCCGCTCCCGTGCCGCCGCGCACATCTTGCACATAGAGCACTCGGTTTCTGAAATCTTCGTAGAAGACGCGAGGCTGGATTTCATACGAGGCCTGAGATGTCGCGAGCGATTGCTGCATCTCTAGAATCGCTTGATTTGCGCGCGGAGTTACATAAATGGAATTTAAGAGGCCTAGAACAGTTCCAGCGCCCGCGACAATCGACGCAACCCTAACGAAGTAACCCACCCCTAGGCCGGATGCCCGCATGGCGATCACTTCACTGTCGGCTGCCAATCGACTGAGACCGAGAAGAATGCCGACCAATACCGCCATAGGGATTGTCACTCGGAATGTGTTTGGCAGCGTAAAGAGAAAGATTTCCAGCACATTCGTGAACGTAGAGCTATTGCGGACCATCATTTCAAGAATGTGGGGAAGGTCGCGCATGAACAAAATGAACGTAAAAAGCGCACACCCGATCACGGTGTGCGAGAGGATTTCGCCAAGGATGTAGCGGGTGAGTATGCGCACGCGATGGCCTTCAGTCAGTTTAGCGCGATCTGACTCAGCTTAGGGCTAGCGGATTGCCACTTTCGAAGTCGAAGACTGTTGGAGAGAACGCTCACGGAACTCATAGCCATTGCTGCTGCTGCAACCCAAGGGCTCAGCATAAGGTGAAACTGCGGATAAAAAAGTCCTGCCGCGAGTGGAATACCGAGCATGTTATAACCCACTGCCCAAAGAAGGTTCTGTCGCATCACTGCCAAGGTTTCACGCGCTAACTGCAGAGATGCGGCGATGGACGAAGGTAAAGGCCGCAGCAAGAGAACATCACCGGCCTCCTGGGCAAGATCTGCGCCAGTACCCATTGCAATTCCGGCATCAGCCTGAGCGAGGGCGCCAGCGTCATTAATGCCGTCCCCGACCATTGCAACCCGAAGACCAGTCTCCTGCAAATTGCGGATTCGCGCGAGCTTTCCAAGAGGGTCCAGACCAGCTTCCACTTCTGCGATTCCAACTTGGTTTGCGATTGGAGCGGCCGCAGCAGCTGAATCTCCCGTGAGCATCATGACCCGTAGACCTAATGCACGCAGGGTGGCAACCGCAGAGACCGAATCTTCCCGCAGTGCATCCCGAGTATCAAAGCAGCCCACCGTCATCTCATCCAACACCATCCAAAGTCGTGTAATGCCGGCTTTAGCTGGTGGAATCCCATCAGTCGTCCGCAATGAAGATTCCCGCAGAAACTCATCATTGCCCAGAAGACAGCTATAGCCTTCTACTCGCGCGCGGATTCCGCGTCCAGGAACCACTTGCACGTTGTCAGCGGGCAGCCAAAACAATCCGCGGGCCTTTGCTGCATCCACGATAGCGTGCGCTAACGGATGATTAGATTTCTCCTCCGCTGCTGCAGCCATGCGCAAGAGTTCATTTTCGTCATAGCCGATGTACGGCCGAATGGCAGTCAAGGTGGGATGCCCAACAGTCAAAGTGCCAGTTTTGTCGAGAACGATCAGGTCCACATGAGCGAGCCGCTCAAGAGCCTCTCCGCCCTTGAAGAGAACCCCAAGTTGTGCACCTCTCCCAACTGCGACAGTTAGGGCTGCCGGAACGGCTAGTCCCATCGCGCAAGGACAGGCAATTACGAGAACTGCGACTGTGTTCGCAATGGCCATTTCAAGTGAATGGCTCGCGAGCATCCAGATGGTGAAGGTAACAGCAGCGATAGTCAGAACCACCGGGACGAAGATCGAACTGGCGCGATCGGCCAGCCTCTCCATGGGGGCGCGTGATGACTGTGCCTGTGCAACCATCCGGGTAATTTGCGCGAGCACTGTTGATTCTCCGAGTGACTGTGCTCGGCAAAGCACCGCTCCGTCATAGTTGAGTGATCCAGCAAGAACTCGTCCGCCTGCCTCGCGAAGTTGTGGCGTTGACTCACCTGTCAGCATGGACTCATTGACGGTCGTGCGCCCATCTACAATCTCGGCGTCGACAGGGAATCGCTCTCCGGGAAGAACGTGGACCATATCGCCGATGCGAACCTCTTCAAGCGGAACCATGGTCTCCACACCATTTTCCACTTTTCGCGCAGTCACAGGGCGCAACCTGCTCAGAGAATCCAGCGCGGCCAGGGCGCGTTTCTTTGCTCTTGCTTCCAATACCTTACCAAGCAAGAGGAATCCAATAATCAGCAGAACCGCATCGAAGTAGACCTCTCGCCCTGGAGCCGGGAAGACCGTCGAATAAGTGGAATAGAGGAATGCCACACCGGTTCCGAGGCTAACCAGCGTGTTCATATTGGTTGCACCGTGGCGTAGTCCACGCAAAGCACTCAAATAAATGGCGCGCCCAGCCCAGATAAGAAGTATCAATGTAAGTAGAAAGAGCGACCAGCGCAGAAGACTTTGCGGCATGCTGTAGAGGATGGGCAAAAGCCGCATCATCCAGTGATCAGCCGAACCAGAATGCGTCCCCAGTGGCATCCCAAGGATCATCGCTGCGGTACCGCCGATCAACGTCGCATATGCCTTCCGCTCATTAGAGAGAGGCAAAGACTCTGCCTGCGAAGTATTCTGATCTCCTTCACGAGGAAGGACTGCATCGTAGCCAGCGGAGCGAATCGCTTGAACCAATCCATCGGGAGAAGCTATGTCCGGGTCGTATACGATATTTGCACGATGAGCCATTAAATCGACGCGAGCTGATTCGACGCCGACAGTCGCTTCAAGCGCTTCCTGGACATGATGCTGACAGGCCGCACAACTCATGCCCAACACAGGCAGTTCCAATGTCTCGGAATTTTGGGTGGGCATGCGCTTTACTATTTCTCCAAATGCGCTGGATACCCAGCCTTGCTCAGTGCAGCTATCGCGAGTTCTACTGGCGCAGGTTCTGCTGCCGAGCTGAGTCGTGCTGCTCCAATTCGAACTTCCTGTACCTGGACTCCTTCGGTTGCGGTTAGCACCTGCGTGACTCGACGAACGCAGGAGCCGCAATGCATGCCATCTATTCTCAGTGTGAACTCCGCCATTCATTCCTCCTGTCGTCTTAGATGATACGACGGGGATTTCGTTGCGATACATCAAAGCGACACCGGGGACTGACCGGAGTAACTGATTAAAATAGAGTGCAATGCAAAGGGAATTTCCAGCTTCTCCCCTCATCGGGGTAGGCGCCATCGTCATCGATCGGTGCCGGGTATTGCTCGTGCGTCGATCCCATGAGCCCATGAAGGGCCGCTGGTCTATTCCAGGGGGTCTGCTTGAATTGGGCGAATCCCTTCACGGCGGGGTGATCCGGGAGGTTCAGGAGGAGACTGGTCTTCTGGTCGAGCCCGTAGAACTGATCGAACTGCTCGACAGAGTTCATCGCGAGGGTTCCCGTGTGCGCTATCACTATGTGATTGCCGATTTTCTCTGCATTGTGAAGGGTGGCTCGTTTGCGGCGGGTTCCGACGCTGAGGAGGCACGTTGGGTCGCCCGGGCAGACTTGGGTTCTGAAAGCCCCTTGCAACTCGATCCTGTGACGCTCCGCGTTCTCGAAAAGGCGTGGGAGCGTGCTGAAACTCTTTATGGAAGGGATCTTTGATGAAGCTGCGCGAGTTGGCCAAGTGGCTTGGCTCTTTGGCTTTCTTCTCCTTTCTTTCGGTTGGCGTCATTATCCATAGCGTGCCGGTCCGTGTTTTTACCCAGATCACGCAGGCACGTATGTGGTGGCACGGCGCTCGCGGCCATTGGACGCATGTAGACGGAATTCGCATCCATTACTACACGATGGGCCCTGATTCTGGTCCGCCCTTGGTGCTTATCCATGGGCTCGGAGCGCGGGCCGAGGATTGGGCCAACCTCGCGCCGTACTTTTCTCGCGCTGGGTTCCGTGTTTACCTGCCCGACCTGCCTGGCTATGGCCAAAGCGACATGCCCGCTGGTTTTTCCTATTCCATTGCAGACCAGGCACAGGTAGTTGTTGGCCTTCTCGACGCTCTTCGCCTGCACCAGGTCGATCTCGGCGGGTGGTCCATGGGGGGCTGGATTGTCCAGGTCGTCGCTATTCGTCACCCCGAGCGTGTCAACCGGCTGATGCTTTTTGACAGTGCAGGCCTCTATGCCCGTCCCGACTGGGATACTACACTGTTCACTCCGACCACACCGGACCAAATTGCTCAGCTCGATGCGTTGCTTATGCCCAATCCACCTTCTGTTCCAAGCTTTGTTGCGGCAGACATTCTGCGACTTTCGCACAAGCATGCCTGGGTGATTCAGAGGGCACTTACCTCAATGCTCACCGGCAGCGACACTACGGACAATCTTCTTCCGCAGCTCAAGATGCCGGTCCTGATTATCTGGGGTGCGCTCGACCGAATTACCCCTTTGCCTCAGGCTCTGAGGATTCATTCCCTCGTGCCGCAATCGCAGCTCGACGTGATTCAGGGCTGTGGCCATCTGGCGCCGAGCCAGTGTGCGGCGGACATCGCACCAGGTGCGGTGCAATTCCTTCACCAATAGGCTCTTCGCCAGAAAGTAGAAGGGCCGCACGTGGCGGCCCTTCTTGATTCCTGTGTCTGAGCTATACGCCGATGACCGCGCAGAGTTCCTTGACGGCAGCCGCACTCTTCTTCAGGCCGGCATCTTCTTCGGGGGTCAGCTTGATCTCGACGATCTGCTCCAGGCCCGCCGCACCCAACTTACAAGGCACCCCGATGTAGTAGCCATCGATGCCATATTCGCCCTGCAGGAACGCTGCACAGGGAAGGATTTTCTTCTTGTCCTTCAGAATGGCCTCGACCATTTCGACGGCTGCAGCCGACGGTGCATAGTACGCACTTCCGGTCTTCAAATACTTGACGATTTCGGCGCCGCCGTCGCGGGTCCGCTGCACAAGTTCTTGCAGTCGCGCCGGCGCAATCAGTTCTGTAATTGGAATACCTGCAACTGTGGAGTAGCGGGGTAGTGGTACCATCGTATCGCCATGACCGCCGAGAACAAACGCAGTGACGTTTTCTACGCTCACATTCAGCTCTGCCGCAATGAACGTGCGGAAGCGCGCTGAATCCAGAACTCCCGCCATGCCAATCACACGCTCGCGGTTGAAGCCTGCCTGGCGATAGGCGGCTTGAGCCATGGCGTCAAGTGGGTTCGACACAATAATCAGAATCGACTCTGGCGACTGAGTTACCACCTTCTGCACCACGTCAGACATGATCTTGAAGTTGGTTTGCAGCAGGTCGTCACGGCTCATGCCTGGCTTACGCGGAATCCCTGCCGTAATGACCACGATGTCTGAATTTGCCGTCGCTGCATAGTCGTTTGCGCCCGCCACGTGCACGTCACATTTGGCGATTGGCATCGCTTCCAGCAGGTCCAGAGCCTTGCCTTGAGGAACACCTTCAACTACATCCACCAGCACCACATCTGCCAGTTCCTTGGCCGCAATCCAGTGCGCGGCTGTGGCGCCCACATTGCCAGCGCCCACAATACTCACCTTTTTCCGCATGTTTCTCCTCTGGTTCTCTCGCGGGTCAAAGCCCGCGTGTTGGCTGCGGTTCCTGCGGAGAGCACGCACTCTCCGCAGCCCACGTTGTGTCTACATATTGCCTATGATGCGCGTTGCAAACTCGCTGGTGCCTACCTTCGTGGCGCCTGCTGTCTGCCGCTCAAAGTCATAGGTCACAAACTTCTGCTGGATGGTCTTCTCCATCGCGTTCTCAATCATCTTGGCCGCTTCCTTCCAGCCGATGAACTCCAGCATCATCACGCCCGACAGAATCACCGATCCTGGATTGATGACGTCCTTGTCGGCGTACTTCGGTGCCGTTCCATGCGTGGCTTCGAACACTGCGTAGCCGTCGCCGATGTTGGCGCCTGGCGCAATACCCAGACCGCCCACCTGCGCCGCCGCAGCGTCGGAGATGTAGTCGCCGTTCAGGTTGGTCGTCGCCAGCACACTGTACTCCGCCGGCCGGATGATGATCTGCTGGAAGATGGAGTCCGCAATGCGGTCATTTACCAGGATCTTCGACTTCCATGCGCCATTGCCGTGGCTCTTGCCAATCGCGTCGATGACTGCCTTCACTTCGGCGCAGACCTCATCACGGAAACTCTGCGGCGCAAATTCCATGCCTGGCTCGATGAGCGCAGCATTCTGCTCGACGGTCAGGTTTGGATTGGAGTCCAGGTTGCCCAAAATCCAGCTCTCGCGCTCCGTAACGGTCTGATCGCGGAACTCCTGGGTTGCCACTTCGTAGCCCCATTCACGGAACGCGCCTTCCGTGAACTTCTGAATGTTGCCCTTGTGCACCAGCGTCACCGTCTTGCGTCCTGTTTCCAGCGCATGGCGAATGGCGTACCGCACAAGTCGCTTGGTCCCGAAGGTCGAGATGGGCTTGATGCCCACGCCAGAATCTGTGCGGATTTTCTTCTTACCGCCTTTCAGCATCTCGTCGTTCAGAAACCTGATGAGTTTGGCAGC
The DNA here is from genome assembly GCA_021813745.1 of Acidobacteriota bacterium. Lineage (GTDB taxonomy): Bacteria > Acidobacteriota > Terriglobia > Terriglobales > Acidobacteriaceae > Telmatobacter. Next base: position 80,209 of record JAKAJO010000022.1, on the reverse strand, counting down.
CTCGTCAGTGCCCTGCTTGAACTCGATCCCCGAATACACATCCTCCGTATTTTCACGGAAAATGACGATGTTGACCTTCTCTGGGTGCTTTACCGGACTCGGCACGCCTTGGTAATACTTCACGGGGCGCACGCAAGCATAGAGATCCATGATTTGCCGCAGTGCCACATTCAGCGAGCGAATGCCGCCACCGATAGGCGTCGTCAGCGGTCCCTTGATGGAAATGCGCAGGTCGAGAGCCGCTGCCACTGAGTCGTCCGGCAGCCAATTACTGAACTGGCGAAATGCCTTCTCTCCGGCCAGAATTTCAAACCACTTGATGCTGCGCTTGCCGCCGTACGCCTTTTCTACTGCGGCATCAAAAACACGCTGCGAAGCTTTCCAGATGTCTCGCCCCGTGCCGTCACCTTCAATGAATGGAATGATGGGATTATCAGGAACCTGATACTTGCCGTTGCTGTATTGGATGATTGCGCCATCTTTGGGCAGTTCGTGCCCGTTGTACGTCTTCTGCATGATCTTCGCAATGCCCCTTCCTTATAAACAATTGCAGAGAGAGGCTAGCACCTGCAAATCTCGGCTGGCAAAGAGCCGCCCGGACAAGCGACGCGGACAATTTCAGTCGCATTTGTAGTCTGATGAGCTTCCCTTCAGATTGCAATTCTTCGCGCAAAGGGCCGCAGAACAAGATGACTATTCTCTGGCAAAGTCGGTGAGGACAAACGTGTGGAAGTCTCGCTGTCTGGTGACTATGTCTATAAATATCTTAAAATCTGCAAGATACATTCGGGTTAGTTTCAGGGACTCGCTGCGATCAGGGGAACGCTCTACACAGAAATGGAACAGTGATTGGATGGCTCGGATGCATCAGGCAGAAGGCGCCTGTGACTCCTGTGCAGCGCAACGCTAGACCATGACGACACAGAGCTTCAATTTGAGACCGCTAAGGGCGATCGAGCGGCGCTGCGTCAAAACGCGGAATGCCGAAATGTCCGCGCAGGTGCAACAGGTCAATTGGGCTAATATTGCCCGCGACGCTCACGAGTGTCAGGCTCTTGGGCGTCTCGGCCAGAACCACCGCTCCCTGAATATTCGAACCATCAAGCACGAGCCAAAGGTCCGTTGTGTCGTTGTGCCACGGTCCACCGGCGTTCGTCGTAGTCACCAGGTGCTTCCAGCCACGGATGTGATATGCGGCGCGAATTGCGCCGACTTTATCTTCGTCGGGTACTCCCTGGTTGCCGAAGCGCAGAATATGGACACTCACGCCATCAAGCCGGTTAATGACCTGACGATCCTGCTCCTCCGAGTCAGGTACCAGTCCGGCCGCCAGGTGAAGCAGATTTCGGTCCAGCACGAAACTCGACTTCACGGCCGCCTGCGAGTCCAGCGCCGCCAAAGCCGGTGGTGTCCAGTTCAGTGGAACAGAACCAAGAGTGATGGGAGAAACTGGCGGGGCCATATCGTGGGTAATGGCCTGAGGCTGGTTCTCTGTCCCCTGCTGGGAAAGTTCAGATTTCTGTGCAGCAGCAGCGCCGCAGAGAATTCCGGCGCTCAAAATCGCAATGAAGGGATGCAGAAGCAACTTCATATTAAAGTGAACGCGATTCAGAGGCAAAAGTTCCGGTGCAAAAGAAGACATTCATCGGTGATTTTCGGCGTTACCTCCGGTTTATTGGCGCGACGGATTCAGTGCGCGCCTCAACCAGCCGGGTCATCCAAATTAAAAGCAGTATGAAAACTGATTCCGCACTGTTTTGATGGGGCTGAATGCGATACACTCATGCGGGAACAACCGAAATTTGTCAGGACTGCCAACGTCACGGAGGGTACATAGAAATTGGGAAAGAGCATGGTCCCGAAGAAGCTTTTCTTCACCAAGGGTGTAGGCAAACACAAGGAGCGTTTGACCTCCTTTGAGCTGGCCCTTCGGGATGCGGGCATTGCCTCGCAGAATCTGGTACGCGTATCGTCTATCTTTCCGCCGAACTGCAAGGTCATCCCGCGTAAAGAGGGACTTAAATACCTCAACCATGGCGAAGTGGTTTTCGCGGTCATTGCCGAGAACTCCACGCGGGAACCGCACCGCCTTGTGGTGTCGAGTATCGGCGTGGCAATTCCGGCCGACCGCAACACCTATGGCTACCTGAGCGAGCATCACAGCTTTGGTGAGACTGAAGAGCAGGCGGGTGAATACGCTGAGGAGCTTGCGGCAGAAATGCTGGCGACCACCCTCAATGTTGAATTCGACCCGGACGATAGCTGGGATGAAAAGAAGGAGATCTATCGCATCTCCAACAAGATTGTTCGTACCAGCAACATCACGCAATCCGCTGTGGGTGACAAGCGCGGTCTATGGACCACCACCATCGCCGCCGCAGTACTGATTCTCGAAGAGTAGGCAACTGGAACGGCATCGTCCCTGGCCAATCCCGCATTGCGGGGTTGGCCTTGCTGTGTCACCGGAAAGGAAAGCGGGCAGGAAACTATGGCAGAGCAACGGAAATATAACGTGGGGCTGGTGCAGATGCGTATGGGGCCGGACCCCGAGGCTAATTTGGCTGCGGCGGTGCGTCGCATCCGGGAGGCGGCACGCCTCGGCGCAAACGTTGTCTGCCTGCCGGAGCTCTTTCGCGCGCAGTACTTCTGCCAGAGGGAAGACATTCGCCTCTTCGATCTCGCCGAGCCCATTCCCGGTCCATCGACGGCGAAGCTGGCTGAGGTCGCGCGCGAGTCCCGCGTCGTCATTATTGCCTCGCTCTTTGAGCGCCGTGCGCTGGGCCTTTACCACAACACGGCCGTCACGCTGAACGTGGATGGCAGCATCGCCAGTGTCTATCGCAAGATGCACATCCCGGACGATCCTCTCTACTACGAAAAGTTCTACTTCACGCCCGGCGATCTTGGATTCAAAGCGACGGACACTGCTTTTGGCCGTATCGGCACGCTCGTCTGCTGGGACCAGTGGTATCCCGAAGGAGCGCGCCTGACTGCGTTGCAAGGCGCGGAGGTGCTTTTCTATCCCACGGCCATTGGCTGGCATCCGGCTGAAAAAGCCGAATACGGTGCAGCGCAATACGAGGCGTGGCAGACGATCCAGCGCGCCCATGCGATTGCGAACGGGGTCTACGTGGCCGGTGTGAATCGCGTCGGTCATGAGCAGGGCGACATTCTCGGCAACCGGGCAGAAGGGCTTGGGCTGGAATTCTGGGGCGGGAGCTTTCTTGCCGACCCATTCGGCCGCATTGTTGCCCAGGCTTCCCACGATGCCGAAGAGGTTTTGCTCGCCGAGATCGACCTCGCACTGCTCGAAGACACGCGCCGCAATTGGCCCTTCCTGCGCGACCGCCGCATCGACGCCTACGCGCCCATCACACAGCGTTTTCTCGATGCTGCGCACGGTCCGGCGCGCGATGGAGAGCACAAATAGCCATGATCAACCCCCACCCCGCCCCCCTCCCCAGCGAACTGGGCTATCGCATGCCCGCCGAGTGGGAGCCGCACGAAGCGACGTGGCTGGCCTGGCCGCACAATCACGAGGACTGGCCCGGCAAATTCCAGCCGATTCCCTGGGTCTATGCGGAGATCGTGCGCCTGTTGGCCGCGCGTGAGCGTGTGCACATCCTTGTCGAGGATGAAAAGGCGCACCGGCGCGTGCAGGGGATTCTCAAGCGGGCGGGCGCCAATCTTGCACAGGTCCGCTTTCATGCGTGGCCGACAGACCGCGTGTGGACCCGCGACTCCGGTCCAATCTTTGTCCGCAATCCCGCTGGCCAGGTTGCAATCACCGAATGGCACTTCAACGCCTGGGCCAAGTATCCAGACTGGCATCTCGACGAACAGGTTCCTGGCCGCGTCCAGAAGCTTCTTGGCATGCCTGCGTGGCAGCCGGTGGTAGAACTCGGCGGCGGGCGAAGACGGCTTGTACTGGAGGGTGGCTCCATTGACACGAACGGGCAAGGCATCTTGCTCACGACAGAAGAATGCCTGCTCAGCGAAGTGCAGCAGCGCAATCCTGGCGTGAGCCGCGAGCAACTGGAACAGGCCTTCCACGATTACCTCGGGATTGAGCAGGTCATCTGGCTCAATCGCGGCGTGGCGGGCGACGACACCCACGGTCACGTGGACGACATCACCCGCTTCGTCGGGCCGGAGACGATTGTGACCGCAGTCGAGCCGGACACGAGCGACGCAAACCACGCGCCGCTGGTCGAGAATCTGGATCGGCTGAAGGCCGCGCGCACGCTGGATGGCAAACAGTTCACACTGGTGGAACTGCCGCTGCCGCGCCCCGTTGTGTTTCGCGGCCAGCGTCTTCCGGCCAGCTATGCGAACTTCTATCTGGCGAATGGGCTGGTGCTGGTGCCCACCTTCCACGACCCCAACGACCGCATCGCGCTGAACACGCTGGCTGCGGTTTTCCCAGAGCGCGAGGTCATCGGCATCCACTGCGTGGACCTGATCTGGGGGTTGGGTGCGCTGCACTGCATGACACAGCAGCAGCCAGCCGCGCTACCATCGAGGCCATGATTTCCGATCTGGACGCTATGCAGGCTGCGCTGGCTGAGGCCCAAAAGGCTGCAGCCGAGGGCGAAGTGCCCATCGGCGCCGTCGTGGTCTATGGAGGCGAAGTGATAGCGCGGGGGCAGAACCGCTTGCTGCGCAATGTGGATCCGACGGCCCATGCCGAGATCATCGCGCTGCGCGAGGCGGCAAAGGTGCTGGGAAATTATCGTCTCATAGGTTGCACGCTCTACGTGACGCTGGAGCCCTGCGCGATGTGCGCGGGAGCGATGATTCACGCCCGGCTGGACAGGCTGGTCTTTGCTGCCGCCGACCCAAAGGCCGGGGCGTGCGGGTCTGTTTTGTCCGTGCTAAACCATCCCCAGCTCAACCACCAGATGCAGGTGGAGCAGGGAATCCTTGCGGATGAAGCGGGGGAGCTGCTGCGCAGCTTCTTTCGGGAGCGACGGTAGAGTCTAGCTCCGCGTCAGCGCGCGAATCCTATCTGCCTCGTGCGGCCATTTGGCAATCAGCTCGTCTGCGCTGGCGTTGCGATAGTCGGCAAAATCAAAGCCGGGGGTGACGGTGCAGCCCATCAGAGCCACTTTGCCATCACCAATGAGCCGCGTGCCTTGCCAGACGCCTGCGGGGACGACGACCTGGACCTGCTCACCAGCCTGCAGGTCCTGTCCAAGAGTTAAAACCACGGAGTGGCCATCGGGGTAGAGCTGGATCATTTCAACTGGGTCGCCGAGGTAGAAGTGAAAGATCTCGTCGGAGTCGAGGACGTGCATCTCAGAGAACGCTCCGGGCTCCAGCAGGTAGTAGATGGCCGTGCCTGCGGCACGCTGGCCGCGCGGCAAAGCAATGGTCGCAGCCGAGGTGTAGGTGCGGCGGTAGGAGCCACCCTCAAGGGGATGCGGGCTCAGGTTGAGCAGCTTTTTGATCTCGCCGGCTGTCATACCCATCGATGGTAGCAGCGCAGACCCAGTAGAATGGAGGCATGACAGTGCAGGTGTATACGGCTGCGTGGTGCCGGGACTGCCGGGCCGCAAAGCATTTTCTGGATACGCACGGGATTGCTTACACGGAAATCAATGTGGATGAGGATCCGGCGGCTTCCGATGAAGTCATCCGCCATGTGGGGAAGCGAGCCATTCCGCAACTTGTGATTGATGGCGAGTGGTTCCAGCCCTACAGGCCGGGCAAGGGGCTGCTGTATGACGAACTGCACCAGCGCCTGGGGATTCCGCGGGGCTAAGGCGGCCTCGACCTGAACATCGGGGATTAACGCGGCGCACAATGACTGCCGCGCGCAGGAGATAGGGCTTGATTGACCGTTACACGCGCCCGGCGATGGGCCAGATCTGGACCGAAGAAAACAAGTACCGTTGCTGGCTGCAGGTGGAGGCGGCGGCAAGCGCCGTGCTGGCCGAAGATGGTGTGATTCCCGCGGCTGCGGCCGAGGCAATTGCGACCAAGGCCTCCTTTTCAGCAGCTCGCATCCAGGAGATTGAGGCCGAGGTGAAGCACGACGTCATCGCCTTCACGACCGCCGTGTCGGAGAGTCTCAAGGCGCAGGGACTGGACGCGGAGTCGCGCTGGCTGCATTACGGGCTGACCTCCAACGACATTGTGGACACAGCGCAGGCGTTGCAGATCAAGGAGGCATCGGCGCTGATCCGCACGGGGCTGACGGGGCTTCTGGCCGTGTTGAAGCGGCGCGCGCTCGAGTTCAAGCACACGCCGACGATTGGCCGCACGCACGGGATTCATGCGGAGCCGACGACCTTTGGGTTAAAGCTGCTGAACTGGTACGCGGAGATGGAGCGGAACCTGGCGCGCTTTGACGCTGCTGCAGAAGACATGCGCGTTGGCAAGCTCTCGGGTGCCGTGGGGACGTTTGGTCACTTGAAGCCGGAGCACGAGGAGCGCATATGTTTGCGGCTGGGGTTGAAGCCTGCTCCCGTAGCGACGCAGGTGATTCAGCGTGACCGGCACGCCGCTTATATATCGACGCTGGCCCTGATTGCCAGCACGATGGACAAGATTGCGGTGGAGGTGCGCCACCTGCAACGCACTGAGGTGCGCGAGGCGCAGGAGTACTTCAGCGAGAAGCAGAAGGGCTCTTCGGCGATGCCGCACAAGAAGAATCCCATCACCAGCGAGCAGATCAGCGGCCTGGCGCGCGTGGTGCGCGGCAACGCACAGGCCGCCTTTGAGAACATCCCGCTTTGGCATGAACGCGATATTTCGCATTCATCCGTCGAGCGTGTGATCTTTCCGGATTCGACGATTCTGGTCGATTATCTGCTGGCCAAGACGACGGACCTGATCGATCGGCTGCTCGTCTACCCCGAGCGGATGAAGAAGAATCTCGAAAGCACAGGGGGGCTCATTTTCAGCGGGCAGTTGCTGCTCGACCTGGCCGAGGCCGGCATGCTGCGCGAGGACGCCTACAGGCTGGTGCAGGGCCATGCGATGCGAGCATGGAAAGAAGATCTGATATTCCGGGATGAAGTAGCGCGGGACGCGCAGATTACTGCGCTGCTGAGCGCGGAGAGGCTGATGCGAACATTCGACTATAAGCGGCAGCTTGGTAACGTGGATGCAATCTTCAAGCGCGTGCTCGGAGCGTAGAAACGATGAACCAGGTACCCGATCAGTCGGCAGAATGCGTACTGGGAATCATCCGGGAGGCGGTTCATCTGGTGGAAGAAGGAAAGGCGGCGGAAGCCGTGCAGACGATGAAGATGCTGGTGGAGGAGTTTCCCGAGGCGTCCCTTGTGCACAGTTACATGGCGTGGGTGCTGTCGCAGGCAGGCGTGCATCGGGAGGCGATTGAGCACGGCCGCGTCGGGATCAAGCTATCACCAGAGTCGGAGATGTCTTCGATCCTTCTATTCCGTGTGCTTTGGGGAGCAGGAGAGCATGGCCAGGCCTTTGATGAGATGAAGAGGCTGGAAAAGTATGGCCACTCCGAAGAGTATGCTCGAATGATGCAGGAGTGGAACGAAAACAAGCCCAATGATGCCTCAGCCAACGAGGGGTAAGCCGCACATATGGAAGGCATGAGTTTGACGGTAGCCATCACGGGTGCCTCAGGTGTGGTCTTTGGCAGGGAACTGCTCATGGCGCTTGAGGGGGATTCGCGGGTGACGCGCGTACACTTGGTCGCGTCTGAAAATTCGCTGCGGGTCATGGCGGAGGAGTTAGGAATCTCAGGTCGCACCGAATTGCTGGAGAAGCTACTGGGACATGCTCCGGCGAAGACGCAGCAACACGCTGATGCAAATATCGGAGCATCGATTGCGAGCGGCAGTTATCCCTCGCATGGCATGATTGTGCTGCCATGCTCGATGGGGACTCTGGCGGCGATTGCCAACGGGCTGGCGGATTCGCTGATTGCGCGCGCTGCGGACGTGACGTTGAAAGAGCGCAGGCCGTTGATTCTATGCGTGCGTGAGACGCCCTTTAATCGCATCCACCTGCGAAACATGGCGCTGGCTGCGGAGGCGGGCGCAGTCATCTTTCCGGTGATTCCAGCCTTTTATAACCGACCGACTGATTCGACGGAGATGGCGCGGCAGTTTGTGAGCCGAGTGCTGGCACACATAGGACTGCCGCAACCGGGCGCGTATGTCTGGAAGCCGGACGAATAGCGTGCTTTGGCTTAGACGATCTCGGTCAGGAGATTGACTTGTGGCGGACCCTGCATCAGCGCCTTTGCCTTCCCGAATATTTCAGTGAAGTGTTTGCTGGCGGCGTGGGCATCCAGGTGCCGCTGGCTTTCCCAAAGCTCGTTGAAATAAAACAGGCCTGGGATGTTGGACTCGAAGAGTTCGTAATAGATGCAGCCAGCCTCAGCGCGTGTGGGCGCCACCATCCCACGCAAAAGCATGCTCAGCTCTTCTGCCTTGCCTTCACGCGCTACGGCTCGGGCAATCACTCGGACTTGTGCCATGTTTCATTCTCCTGATTTCTCATGATTGTGTGCATCCAGTTTCTACTTTGTCGCTGTGGGTTCGATGAGAGTAAGGTCGGTGGCAGAGTCTGGTACGCGGTGCATGGCAATGGGTTCAACAGTAACCATCACTTCAAGTGTCGGGCGGACGTCAGCCTCGAGGACGTGACCACCGCGGGTGGTGCCGTCAGGCAAGCCCACAACCATATGCGTGTGCACGGCGGGTACGCCGTTGCTAAGGGCGATATCGCCCACCATCGAAAGTACTTCAATCTGCTGGTGCAGGATATTCTGCTTGTACATTTTACGGGTCGGATCAAACCACGCAATTCGCGCTCCGCTGAGGGCGCCAATTGCAGTGAAGTGCGCTGCTGTCACGTGGTATTGTCGGGCGAATTGGTAAAGGCCTGAGTAGGCCTCGTCGCCTGTATGGAAGATAACGGCGTAGGTCTTCTCGGCGCCGTTTTGGGCGAGCAATTGCACTTTCATGCCGGGAGCTGAGCCGTGAGGCCCTGTCTGTGCGGGCGTGAGCCATGTGTCCTGCGCGGGAAGCAGGCCGGGAGCCGCCACAAGTGCGAAGGTGGCTAGGCAAAGAGCCAATGGAAAATTCTTCATCGAAAATCTCCCTACCTCATGAAAACACGCCGGCGCCAACTGGTAGGGGTGGGGTACAGAATCATTTGACTTTGCAGGCGTGGAGCGTTGATACTGCGAACAATGCAAACTCAAGAGGAATACGGAATTGAGGTCATGGCCATGTGCATGTGTATGGCGTGCGGGCCAGTCCGTGCGGCTCTTGAGCGAATGCGCTGAGCGCAGCCGAACTTGAGCAGCACATGGCCCGGGTCCTGAGAGGATTCGGGTTTTGTTTTGGAGCGAGACGGCGGGAGAAGCCACTGCTTCGCGCGTGCCTTAACCAGTGATAAGAGAGTCATGAGGAGTCACCATGTCTGAAGTCAAGCAGCATCTAGCCACCCTAGCCGTCCATGCCGGGCAGTCGGCCGATCCAACTACAGGTTCCCGTGCTGTGCCGATTTACCAGACAACGTCCTATCTCTTTCAGGATGCTGACCACGCCGGGCGCCTCTTTGCCCTGCAGGAGTTTGGCAACATCTACACACGCATTATGAACCCGACGACAGACGTGCTTGAAAAGCGTGTTGCAGCACTTGAGGGCGGCGCCGCTGCACTGGCAACTGCCTCAGGGCAGGCCGCGGAGACGCTAGCTCTAACGACGCTTGCTGCGGCTGGCGATGAGATTGTCTCCACGACGTCGCTGTACGGAGGCACGTATAACCTCTTCCATTACACGCTGCCTCGGCTGGGCATCAAAGTGCGTTTTGTGGAGGGCGATGACTTTGATGGGCTGCGTGCGGCAATCACCGAAAAGACCCGTGCGGTGTACACAGAGACGCTCGGAAATCCGAAACTCGACGTCGCTGACATCGAAAAATTGGCAGCGATTGCGCACGAGAGCCGACTCCCGCTCATCATCGACAACACAGCGGCTTCGGCTGCATTGGTCCGGCCCATCGAATGGGGCGCCGATATTGTGATCAATTCTGCGACCAAGTTTCTTGGGGGGCACGGAACGAGTATAGGTGGTGTGATTGTCGACGCGGGGAAGTTTGACTGGGCAGCATCGGGGCGGTTTAAGGACTTCACAGAGCCCGACCCCTCGTACCACGGCTTGTCTTATGTGCAGGCATTCGGACCGCTGGCCTTTATTCTTAAAGCCCGCGTGCAGGGATTGCGAGACACCGGAGCCGCGTTATCTCCATTCAATGCATTCCTGTTGCTGCAAGGGATTGAGACGCTGCATTTGCGGATGGAGCGACACTCGAGCAATGCCCTGGCAGTGGCGAAACACCTGGAGCAGCATCCAGGCGTGGAGTGGGTGAATTATCCCGGACTGACCTCCAGTCGCTACCATGAACGCGCTGAGAAATATTTGCCGAATGGACAAAGCGCGCTTCTCACATTTGGCATCAAGGGTGGATACGAGGCCGGGAAGAAACTGATTGATGCGCTGGAACTCTTCTCGCTGGTCGCCAATATTGGCGATGCAAAGTCGCTGGTCATTCATCCCGCTTCGACGACGCACCAGCAGCTCTCGGCAGAGGAACAGAAGGGAACTGGAGTGACTCCAGAATTGGTTCGCCTTTCCATCGGAATTGAAGATATCCGTGACATTCTGGCGGACCTCGATCAGGCGATTCTGAAAGCGAATGGCCAGTCCGCATCTTCTCGCATAGAGACTGCGGGAGTTCGAGGACAATAGTAGGTATGACGGAACCTGAAAGCGGTGCGGCGGAGGCTCCTGCGGGGACGCCTCCGCTGACGCCGACATATGAAGGGGATTTTGTTCTGCCAGGAAATCTGGAACTCGAATGCGGACGAGTCCTCGAGAATCCAACCTTGCACTACGCTGTTTACGGGCGGCTCAATGCCGCACGTGACAATGCGGTGCTTGTGTGTCACGCGCTGACGGGGTCGGCGCTTGTCGGATCCTGGTGGCCAGAGATCTTTGCCCCGGGCGCCGTCTTGTCCATCGAGCATGATTTTGTCATTTGTATCAACATGCTGGGTTCCTGTTACGGGTCGACAGGACCCGGTTCTGTGAATCCTGCCACCGGCCAAATCTATGGCCCCGATTTTCCTCTCGTCTCGATCCGCGACAATGTAAGAGCCCAATCCCAGCTGCTGGATTCTCTTGGGATACGTCGGCTGCGCCTGGTCCTGGGTGGATCCATCGGCGGGATGCAGGCATTCGAGTGGGCGGTCCACGATCCTGATCGGGTGGAGAGGGCACTGGTAATTGCTGTCGCACCCCTTGGAGCCATGGGGCTCGCGCTCAATCATTTGCAACGCCAGGCTATCCAGAACGATCCGGACTGGTTGGGGGGCAACTATCTGTCGCATCGCCAGCCCAGGCGCGGACTTGCTCTGGCGCGACAGATTGGCATGTTGAGCTACAAATCGGCTCCACTGTTCGAGGAGCGCTTCGCCCGAAATCCAAATCGGAATGGTGAAGATCCTTGGGCGCCCATGCACCAGCAGGGAGGCTTAATTGGGGGGCGTTTTGATATTGCCGGCTACCTGGATCACCAGGGGCAGCGATTTATTGACCGCTTCGATGCAAATTCCTATTTGGCTATTCTGCGCACCATGGATACTTGGGACCCATTGCGCGGGTCGGACCGGCCCGAAGAGGTCTTTGGTAGAATCCGTGCGCGCTTAAGCTTCGTGGGGATCAGCTCAGACTGGTTATTTACGGCTGAGTCGGTGCGCCAGTTCGCTGAGACGATTCGCAAGGCAGGGGTTCAGGCCGATTATCGCGAAATGGTGAGCGATCACGGTCATGATGCCTTTCTTGCTGAGCAGGTCGAGTTGGTCCGTTTGTTGCAATAGAGAAATCCAGACCGATAGCCTAAATCAATAAATACATGGCGTCCGATAATCGAGTGAAGCGCGAAATTACGGGCTCATGGAGTGCGAACCATCTCCCTTTTCCGAATTCTTTCGTGAACGTCGGGAGTGAAAGCACAAACTAACTTTGAAGCTGCGCAGGCTCTGATGGATGCCCGTGAAGAGAAGGGCTGGTTCTGCTTGTCACAAGTGGCTGGTCTTTCTATAATCCTTCCAACGCCGCACTGGAAGCCGAGACGTGCTTTTCTGATCGGTCCGGTCCGTAGTTCAGAAGCGTTTTGTCGCAGATTCCAGATGTTGGTGGTTGATTCGAAGCTTGCATCCCGTACCTCCCAGGAGCTCTCAATGAAGAAGTTCGTTTTCGCATCAGTGATGGCGGTGGCCAGCTTGAGCCTGGTTCTCCCTGTAGCGCTGCGCGCCCAACAGTCGGGAACAATCCAGATCAAGGATCCGGCCGAGTACAACGCCTATTCGATGGCAATTACACAGAGCAATCCCCAGGCCAAGGCGGCTGCCCTCGAAAGCTTCCTGCAAACGTATCCACAGAGCGTGGTCAAGGGACCGGTTCTTGACATGCTGATTGGCACATACCAGCAACTGGGAGATTCGGACAAGACGCTAAGCGCAGCGAGCCGTCTTCTGCAGGTCGACCCGAACAATTTGAAGGCTTTGTTCATTTCGGTCTTCATCAAGAAAAATCAGTGTGCCAAAACATCCGATGCGCAGACCTGCGATGATGCAGCTGCTCTTGCTAAGAAGGGCCTTGCGCTGCAGAAGCCAGCGGATGTCAATGAGGACGACTGGAAGAAGCAGACGGGCGCGATCTTTCCCATCTTTCATTCAGCGATTGCTCTGGATGACATCCTCTCCAAGAAGGATGCCAAAGGCGCGATCTCGGAATATCGTACGGAGTTGATGATGTATCCCCCGGAACAGACCCAGAGCGGCCCCGGTTTGGTCGATACGCTTGCTTTGGCGGAGGCTTATACCAAGCCGGATGCCAAGGATCTGGTGCAGGCAGTCTGGTTCTATGCTCGCGCCTGGAACTTCGCACCACCGGCCTACAAGGCGCAGATTGAGCCGAAGCTGGAGTACTACTACAAGCGGTACCACGGTGACCTGACCGGTCTGGACGAAATCAAGACACAATCCGCCGCCTCGGTATTCCCGCCGGGAACCTACACGATTACGCCGGCCGCAACCCCCGCCGAGATTGCTCACAAGGTTGTGGTAGAGACCCCTGACCTTACAACGCTGAACCTGAATGATAAGGAGTTCATCCTGGCTTCGGGTTCTCAAGACGATGCACAAAAGCTCTGGGGCGTGATGAAGGACCAGGTCACTCCTGTTCCGGGAATTGTGATTTCAGCCGATGCGAACACGATCAAGCTGGCGGTTTCCCAGGATGCCAAAGACGCAAAGATTGCGGACTTTATCGTGAATCTGAAGAAGCCACTGGAAGACAAGGACATTCCGCAACCCGGATTCGAATACGGCCTGCAGCCAAAGGCCGAACTCGACGCAACCTATGACAGCTATACCCAGGTGCCGGCAACGGCGACGATGGCGCAAACGGCCCAGATTGTGCTTCGCGACGGCTTCATTCAGCCTGAGGTGAAGAAGAAGGCGCCTGTGCATCGCAAGCCATCGGCAGCGCACCATAGCAACTAGCGTGCTTGTTAACCTGTGGGGCGGAAGGATATCCTGAGCCGCCCAACCGCACGATTGAAACTCCTGGTTGGATCGAGGGGTGGCCGACATCGGTCACCCCTTCTTATGTGGGAAGAAGGGGGCTTGGCTTCAGTGATAATCTGTGCCTGGCATGTTTAGTCGGCTGATGATTCGATCGGCATTGGGAGCAGGGATTGCGCTTGTAGCAACGGCGGCGCTTGCGCAGCAGAGACCAACTACTTCGATGGGTAGCGAGGGGCCAGCACAGGAGGCTTTGAATCCGCATTCATCCCTTGATTCAGTTGACGCTGGTGCACATTTATCGATTCGATTTCTGGAAAGCGAACAGATGTCTTCTTCAGATCGGATTCTCGCTGCGAATGCTGAGTCGACCATCCGGGAACATGCGGCTCGATTTGGTTACGATCTTTCGAAAGGCAACTGGACCTATCAGGAAGTTGTTTGCCCCGTCTTCCCCGCGCACATCTTCTTGCAGTATCGACAAGATGCCGGTCGAGGTGATGTGACGGAGTTCTCAGCGTCCATTCCTCGAGGAGCAGAGGGAAGAGTTCGGATTGTACCAATTCTGAAGCATAGCTATTCGTTATTTGCCCCTGCGCCCGTGAATGCGCTGTCAGTAGCAGTATTTAATCACATTCGCGAAGAAGAGTCAGACAAGGCCGCTACAGAATGGCTTGGAAATGCGCTTTGCTATGCGGCGCTTGCTGGAGCTCATCCGCAGGTACCACCACTTGATGCATTTGAGGATGCGAAGGGGCGCACACCCTCGCTGACGGCGCAATTGTTTGTCAGCGTCAGCGGGCAAGAAACCATTCAGTTTGATGATGTAGCATCTGTTCCACATCCGATGGAATGGACACTGTTGTTTAACCGGAGGGGCCAGTTAGTGAAGGTGATTCGGAAGCCCGCTTCTATGTTCACGACGCGGCAAGCGGGAAGAGAGTCTCCTACAGATAAGCAATGGACTCTTCCTTCAGACATGGAACACTAACCACAAGCTGTAACGTAATTTACTCGCCTAGCATCAGCCTGCGGATGGCGACGGCTCGCCCCGTTGTGGCGTCGCATTCAATTAATGCGGCACACAATTTTGGATTTCCTCTCGCCGCTTCGAATTTCCCAGGCATCCCAGTCAGAAATTTTCGAAGCACTAGATCCTTTTCCACTCCGATGACGCTATCGTAAGGGCCGCTCATACCCACATCTGTTTGATAAGCCGTACCACCAGGAAGGATGCGCTCATCTGCCGTTGGAACGTGGGTATGGGTTCCCAGCACGGCAGTGACCTTGCCATCCAGATGCCATCCCATGGCCACTTTCTCACTCGTGGCCTCGCCGTGGAAATCGACAATGATCACTCTTGCGCGGATAGAAGGCAACAAATCGCTGATGAAGTGGAACGGATCATTCGTGCCTGCCATGAAGACCCGGCCCATCAGATCGACGACGGCGAAATCCACGCCCGATTGTGTTCTACCCTCAAAGACGCCATAGCCTGGAACGCCAGGTGCCAGGTTCGCAGGACGCAACACGCGACGGGGGCGATCTGTACTTTCCGCTGGAACTGACTCCAGATAGTCCATCAATTCGCGCTTGTCCCAAACGTGATTCCCCGTGGTCAGCACGTCAGCGCCAAGATCAAATAATTCTTCCGCAATCTGTGGAGTCACGCCGAAGCCACCAGCAGCGTTCTCGGCATTCATGACCACTAACTCGACCTGGTTTGTGGAGCAGATGTGGCGAATGTGCTCGCGTACAATTTTGCGCCCGGCGCTCCCAAAGATATCGCCAACAAAAAGAATATTCAATGTGGCTCTCTGTCCCTTGCGGATACTTGTCTAGGCCGGTTGGTTATTGTTGCCGGAAGTTGGCAGTTTCTCTCCGGGAGCTTGGTCGCGACTACGCATCAAGGGAAAGAGAATGACGTCGCGAATCGACCGGGATCCGGTGAGCAGCATGACCAGGCGGTCAATTCCTATCCCTTCACCACCCGTAGGAGGTAGCCCATATGCCAGCGCGCGCACATAATCTTCATCCATCCGGTGAGCCTCGTCGTCACCTCGGTCCCGCTCTGAAAGCTGCTCCTCGAAGCGCTTATGTTGCTCGACTGGATCATTCAACTCACTGAAGGCGTTTCCTAACTCGAAGCCGCCAGCGAAAAACTCGAATCGCTCTACGTGGGCAGGATCGTCCGGCTTGGCCTTGGAGAGTGGAGAGACCTCAACAGGATAGTCGTAAATCATGGTCGGCTGGATCAGAAACGGCTCAACAACTGCTTCGAAAAGGTGGTAGATGCTCTTGCCAAGCGGGCCACCTTTCATCGACTCATAATAGACAGCACTCATCGCGCTATGGATCGTTTTCACTTCACTCTGGCGCTCGGGCGATATATGGGCAGTATCTGCCATGGATTGCTCCAGCGATCCGATCGCGTCATGAATGCATGATTGCAGTTCGAAGGCTCCATGGAAGATTTTGGCGGTGGGTTTTAGACCGGCTTCATGGGGCCAGTAGGCAAGGATTGCCTCGCGCATGGTGAAGCGCTGCCACTTGCCAAGATCGATTGTGTGGCCATTGAACTCCGTGAGCTTGGTTCCATTGACCTCGTGCGCCACAAATGCGATCAGTTCTTCTGTCAGATCCATCAGATCGTGATAATTCGCGTAGGCCTGATAAAACTCAAGCATCGTGAACTCGGGATTATGCTGTGTGCTGATGCCCTCGTTCCGGAAATTGCGATTAATTTCATAGACGCGATCGAGTCCACCCACTACGAGTCGCTTCAAGTAAAGCTCAGGTGCGATACGCAGGAACAGATCCTCATCAAGTGCGTTGTGGTGGGTCTTGAATGGACGCGCAGCTGCCCCACCCGCGATCTGCTGCATCATCGGTGTCTCGACTTCCAGATAGCCGCGATCATCAAAAAACTGTCGGATTGCACGCAGGGTCTTTGCGCGCTTCACAAAAACGTCGCGGCTCTCCAGATTTGTGAAGAGATCCACATATCGTTGGCGGTAGCGGATTTCCACGTCAGCCAGCCCATGGAATTTCTCTGGGAGAGCGAGCATCGCTTTTGCGAGAAAAACGATCGTCTCAACGTGGATTGTGAGCTCCCCCGTGCGGGTTCTGAACAGATACCCAGACACGCCAATGTGATCGCCCAAATCAAGCAGTTTATAAAGTGCGAAGCCTTGCTCGCCCACAGCATCGAGGCGTACGTAGATCTGAAGTCGTTGCCCGCCTTGCTGCAGGGTCGCAAAACCCGCCTTTCCCTGTGCGCGAATGGCCATGATCCGACCTGCAACCTGTACCGAAGTTCGCTCGGCGTCCAGCGTCTCTCCGGTTACGGTGTCCCAGCGCTTCCTAATTTCGGGGATCGTGTGGGATGCGCGGAACTGATTGGGGTATGCAGCATGGCCCAGCTTCTCGATTTCGGCAAGCTTCGACCTGCGCAATTCAAATAAATTGCGCTCAAACTCAGATTCAAACACGAGACTTCCTTCCATCCGTTGGACAAGGTGCCAAGAGTGAAGTATACCCGGTTGTCCCTGACCAATGTATGCTAGGAACCAGCTTTCATGGCTTACAACCGGCCCATTTCGAGCAAGCAATCTCAGAGCAGAATGTCCAGTGGCATCGAGAGCCTGGTTCAGGCTGAGAAGTTGATGCAGATTGCTATTCTTTTGCCCTGTGCAGCTTTCGTCGGGTGGCTTTTCGGCTCTTGGCTTGACCACCGTCTTCATCAGTCCTGGATCGGTTTGGCCGGAATCGTTTTTGGCGGAATTGCCGGTATGGTGCATGTCATTCGGATGGTCCTTTCGACAGGCCCTAAGAGTGACGCAGCGGAGCGAAAACGAGTAAAAGACAATAGAGGATCATGACGGACGAGACGCATCCTATTGTGAGTCTTACCGATGAGGGACTCTCCGCCTTGCTGATGCAGGCGATTCGACTGACGGCGCTGATGGGAGTGCTTGGCTCCGCTCTTCTCTGGTGGGCCTCGGGATGGCGGAATGCTGCCATGCTCTTTACCGGAGCCGCTATTTCGGCAGTCAGCATTTTTGAGTGGCAGAGACTGATCCGCCTTCTCAACGCAAAACTGGACAAACAGCAAACCCCGAGAGGGGCGGCCACAGCGGTCACCTTTTTCCTCTTAAGACTCTTCATCTTCGCAGGGGTCATTTATGGTAGCCTAAAGTGTTTCCGGGGTTCAGTCGTAGCGCTTCTGTGCGGGCTGGGTTTGGCGGTATTGGCCACGGTCTGGGTATCTCTACGGCTACTGCGTGACTAAGCCGTGCAACCTGCCCGGAAAACAGAAAGACATGCGGAACGATGCAGGATACTTTAGCCATAACACGCGTCTGGAATGATCTGTTGGGTAGTATTGCGGCTTCCGCCATGCACGCCGTCGGACTATCTGCGAACCCGAGGACGGTCATCTCTGACACGTTCGCCCTGGAACTGACTGTGGCCTTCGGCCTGATTGTATTCTTCTTGATTGTGCGCCTTACCCTTTCCGTGGAAAAACCCAACCCAGCGCAGCAGATTGCGGAATTGATTCACGAGTTTACGGGCGGGCAAGGGGAACAGGTCATCGGGCATGACCACACTCGCTTCCAGGCCTTCGTCACCTGCGTTGCCTTGTTTGTGGTCCTCAATAACCTGCTTGGCCTGCTTCCGCGGATCATTACACCGACTAGCCAGCCGGTTGTTCCTTTGGGTATTGCGGTACTTACATTCCTGTATTACAACTTCCACGGCGTTCGCGTTCAGGGGCCGATCGGATATTTGAAGCATTTTGCCGGGCCGCTGTGGTGGCTGGCCCCGCTGCTGTTCCCGATCGAAATCATCTCGCATCTGGCCCGGGTTATGTCCCTGACCATCCGTCTTTACGCCAATATGCTCGCCAGTGATCTCCTTACTCTGGTGGCCTTTTCAATGATTCCTCTGGCGATTCCAGTGGCGCCACTCTTGCTCCACTTTGCTGTGTCGCTGATCCAGGCGTATGTCTTTATGTTGCTGGCGATGATTTATCTGTCGCAGGCTGTGGCACACGAGCACTAAGTCGCGATTTGGATTCTGCAATGAAGGTAATGAACAAGATTCCGCCGGGGAACGCTTCCGCTCCGGATCAACGGAAAGACCGCAAGTGTGAGGGGGCCAGCACGGTGAGTCTCAACCACCCACTGGCGGTTAATTCATAGGGAAGCTGGAGAATCATGCGGAAACTTCAAAATGTACTGATGGCATTGTCTGCTCTTTGCTTTGCCATTCCGGCGTTTGCACAGGGCGGTTCGTCCGTGACGGATATGGCCCCCATTGGTGCCGGAATCGGAATGGGCATCGCCGCTGGTCTGTGCGGGCTTGGACAGGGGCGCGCCGTTGGATCGGCGACGGAAGCACTTGCCCGTAATCCTGGGACGCGTGCGGGAATTCAGCTTTTGCTGGTCCTGGGTCTTGCCTTTATCGAGTCATTGACTCTTTTCACCCTTGTGGTCGTCTTCGCAAAAATTCACTGAGTCCGTGGCTTCAAAGAAAGGCCTGGCAGCGTAATGCGATTTGCGCTGCCAGGCCTTTTTATGGTCGTCAGGGGGTCATTCCCTGGGGTAAGTTTTGACCCTCCAGCAACATGCGGATTGCATCCTGATAGTTCGTTTGAGCTAATATCTGTTTGAAATGGGTGAGACGCTGGTCCGAACTGAAGACACGGTTCTTAATGAGTACGCGACCTGTCATTTCAATTTGGAAATGAGTGATTCGCCACTGTCCTCCACCGACATCAGCCTGCTCGATACGAATCCAACCGCCCTTGTTAAGCTGCCCCAGAATGCCCCAGCCAAAATCGACATCTTGGCGCAGATAGCCTTCGAGTTTCGCCACTCGACCTTGCTTACGATCAATCCAGATGTCCCCCACCATTTGCGTCATCGGAAGAGTCTCCAGACTTTGAGAGACGAAATCGGGGTTAGGAGAAAAATGGAAATGATCGATCGGACCATCTGGCCCCATAATCGTTCCGGCCGGTGTGTAAACAAAGGACTTTGGCAGCGCCCGCAGAATTTTGAGTACGCGCTCCATGTCCGCATCATCGCTCTGCTTGCGATGCGCCTGCCTGCCTGGATCGTTCTGGAGTGCGATCAGCCGATTGTGCTCTCGGGCAGATTCCTCGGGAGTGAGCGGCTTGTCATTCTGCGCAAGCAGGAGCGCGATGGCGCCATCCTTCGTTTCACAGATTCGCTTCGTAGAAGTAAGTCGCGGACTCGACCGGCGAAGATCGTAGCACATGGGGTGTGTTCTGTCCTGAGCAGCCTGCAACTCGGCGGCAAGCGCCGATTGCACGAGAATGGGGAGTCCCTGCCCGAAAGTCGGCGTCTGCCATGCCGCGGCAATCGCTGCGCCTAGCAGAATCATTCCGACTCCGTTTGGAAACTCACTTCGAGGATGCATTCCTGTCCCGGATTCGCGATCTCGATCTCTGGCTCTCTTCTATTAGACTCGCACGTTAGATTGAGGTTGCGGAATTGAATGAATAGGGGCCTGTTGCGTATAGTGCGGGCAGGGGTTCTGGTGTTGACCCGAATTCAATTGCGATGCAAAAGGGCTCTTTATACTGATTCGTGAGGCCAATCCGCTTGGGGACGCAACGTTTTCCCCAGTCCCGTTCATAGGCTTGAATACCCAATAGGAAGGATCTGCATCATGGCTGCCGACTCCGGACAAGCACGTATCGGAAAAACTGTTGTAATTCGTGGAGAAGTGAAGGGCAGTGAAGACCTTATCGTGGATGGTCACGTTGAGGGGATTGTGAACCTTGCCGAGCATCGATTGACGATTGGGCCCAATGCCCACGTGACAGCAGACCTCTCCGCCAAGGACGTGCTCATTTTGGGCCGCGTGCAGGGCAATATTGTCGCGAGTGGACGAGTCGATCTTCGCGCAGGCAGCTTTGTGGAGGGTGATGTCCATGCGCTTCGACTTGCCATCGAGGACAACGCAGTCTTCCGAGGCAAAGTGGACCTCACGAAGGGTGCTGCTGAGGGTTCCGCCCAGAGCTAAGTTGCTGTGAGTGCCGGGGCCACTATTTGGCCATTTTACGCAGTTGCTGCGGTCTTGGCGTCATGATGACTTTGTTCCCCTTATGCATGCCAAGGGCGGACGTGGTCAGTCGCGCGAATATTGATGCAATAGGGTGTCATAGTGATGTTGCGGCATTTGTTTGATCGAAAGAATGAGGGACCGGCAGCCAACGCGAGCGGGATGATGAATGGGCCCCGCGTGCCGCGTCACTCCGGTGGATGGGCGGCATTGCGGAAGAGGTTACAAGCAGAACCAGGACTTCGAGTGATTGATGCCGGGGCCACCTCGCCCGTGAATATCAACTACTTGACGAGTCTGGGACACAGTATTTTTCTGGCAGACCCGGTCGGGGACGCGATGACCGGTGATTGGCAAAAAGGGCTGGACGAATCTGAAAGTCCAATTTGGGACGTCGAAGGTTATCTGAACCAAACCTTGTCGTTCGCAGGACGAAGCTTCGATGTGGTGCTGTTGTGGACGGCACTCGACTACCTGCCTGAGCCGTTGGTTGTTCCAGTCGTTGACCATCTCTTTCACGCTGTCAATCCAGGCGGACAAGTTCTCGCCTTCTTCCACACGAGGGCAAAAGGTGATGAAACGGCCTATTGCCGCTTTCATGTGACGCCCGGCGATGAGGTCGAGGTACAAATAGGACAGCCTTATCCGATCCAGCGCGCTTTCAGCAATCGGAGCATTGAGCGGCTTTTCACGCGTTGGTCTGGATTCAAGCAATTTCTTGCAAAGGACAGCGTGTCAGAGGTCATTATTACGCGTTGACTATCGGACCTGAGAAACCGATATCGACGGAGAGAATAGGAGAAATTATGGAATTGCTGAAGGGAACGCGGGTTACCTGGCTCGGACACTCCACAGTTCTGATTCAGACCGTCAGGGGTACTAACATCCTGATTGATCCGTTCATTTCGCAGAATCCCAAGTATCCCCCCGGATATAAGTTGCCAGACGAGATCCAGTTTATTCTTCTGACTCATGGACACTTTGACCATATCGCGGATGCTGTTCCTGTCGCCGTCAAGCATGGCGCAACGATCGTAGGTATCTACGAGCTGACTGCTTTCCTGGGGGCGAAAGGAATCAAGCGATCCATTGGAATGAATCTGGGCGGTAGCGTGCAACTTGAGGATGTGCGGGTGACGATGGTTGAAGCCAAGCATTCCGCAGGTGCTCAGGATGACTCGGGGACCCACTATGTCGGAGTGGCTGCTGGGTACGTTTTGTCCGTCGCGGACGGGCCAGTTTTATACCATGCAGGGGACACCGCCGTTTTTGGAGATATGCGACTGATTGCAGAACTCTACCATCCGGAAGTAGCAATGCTTCCAATCGGAGGGCATTTTACGATGGGGCCCAAGGAAGCTGCCTTAGCAACACGTCTTCTCGATTGCAAGTGCGTTCTTCCACTTCACTTCGGAACTTTCCCACCTTTGACCGGAACTCCAGAAGAGTTGGCGCAACTTGTCGGACCTGAGATTGATGTCGCACGAATTCAACCAGGCGATGCTCTCGCCTCGAGCAAATCCAACCTCGATAAAGTTTAATTCTTGATCGCAAAAGAAAAGAGCAAGCTGGGAAACATCCCATGACTTGCTCTCTCTTATTGTTCATGGCTATTTACTGGATGAGGCCTTCTTCTGTTCTGCCCACCGTCTCTTCACCGCTTCCGCGATCCGCTTGCGTCCTTCCGGCGTGAGGTTCCTCTTCTTCTTCAATCCTTTGCTGGAGCGACCGGGTCCGCTGCCGGAACCCAAACTCCCTCCGCCAAGGATCGCCCGTGCCTGCTGCAAAAGTGCAATCTCTCGATCAATCTGTGCAAGAATCTCTGAAACTCCCACCGTGCCTCCTGACTGCAAATCATAAGTTGCGCATCCCCTTGGCCAAGGTGAGAGCAACCATTGGGAGAGCGTGTGATTCACCCGTTAGCATAAAGAACTATAGACTCTTTTACAAACAAAAAACCACATACATCTTTGAGAAGTCTGATATTCGGGCTCTTTATTCACATGGGCAGAGTCAACTAAAACGCTAACAACGCCAGTGGCTCCGGGAAACCCACTGAACCCAGACCATTGGATCGAGATTTTGCTAATCTTTTGAAGAGCGAGCAATCGACGGAGTCTCAGGACCACCGGTTCGCAGACCAACAGAATCCCCACATCGACTTCGCAGATCGCGCAGGATTTCATCTTTCTCCCGAGCGTATTGGCCCGCCAGGCGCGTCAGGGCGTAGGTAATGATGTCGCTGTGGTGAAGATCCGAAACGGTGGGATCCCTGCGCATGTTTAGCCACAAACGATGCACGAGCTGCACATCGTCAGGGCTCAAAGCGGGGGCATGGGGCCCGATATAGAAGAACTTTGCTTCGCCGTTGGGCGAGATTACATAAAAATTGAATTGTCGCTTGGGCTCAGGGAGGGACTCCCAGGCCTGGCCCAGGTGGAAAGCCTGTTCTTCAGCCGTCATGGTACTGGACAACCCAGAGACCACCGACTCCACTTCGAGTGAGTTTGCGCCTTGAACAAGCGCCGCAAAGAGGTCTCCTGCTGGCAAAACGAGCAGGGAAACTCTCTTGCCAAAACTTTCCGCGACAGAGACAGCCTTAGTAAACAGCATCTGCTCATGTTCGCTGAAGCTTTGCTGCTCCGCGCTTAAATACTCTGGTCCACCCACGCCCATCATCCGCACGCTTACGACGACGACATCTCGGTCTTCAGTGCGAGTGCGGGAAAGGACCCACTTTAATGCTGCAGGATTGGCCGCATCATGCATGGTCACCAGGATACTGCCAGGACGAATGGCCACAGATTCGCGGTCCACCGTTTCCTGATGCTCAAGTTGAAAGTGGTCCTTCATCTGCCGGGATGTGAGAGCATGCTTTCGCAGATTCTGCCGCTCTGAGATCGTGAAGATCACAAAGAAGACTGCGGCAAATGTAATGCCGCTCATCGTCGCCACACTTTTGGTGAACAAATTGACGGTCGCGACAGACAGCAACACAAGAAAGACCGATATAAGTCCGATGGGTATTTCAGTGTTGCCGATGCGAAGATTCGGCGGAACCTTCCAGCCGCGTTCACCGTGATATTTCCAGCGCAGGACAAGAATGGCAAGACTGTTGAACGTAAAGGACCAGATCACGCCGAATGCATAGGCTTCACCAAGGGTGATGATATTGCCGCGTGTCGAAATGATCGTAAACATTTGTAGTGCAAAGACGAGATTAACGATTCGGTGACTCGTGCCAAAGCGTGGATGCGGCTTTCGAAACCAGTCCGTCAGGACTCCGTCTTCCGCAATGCGCATTAGCACGCCGGTTGAGCCAATGATCGAAGTGTTGATCGCCCCGGAAAGAATCACAAAGCCCACGAACACAACAAAAATTCGGAACGCTATGCGCCAAAATGCGGGCCCAACCATATACATGGCCAGACCAGCGATCAGGTTGTCCTGATAAATGTGCGTCCGCTCATACGTCGGAATCAGCATGGAAGCGAGCAGTGTCGCCCCACCCGTGAAGATGAGGCTGTAGATCGCGATGACAATTGCGGCTCGCTTAAGATTCTTGAGCTTTGGATGCTGGATTTCGCGATTAACCTGGGCCAGAGTCTCCTCGCCGCTCATGGCCAGGATGGAATGACCGAACGCCATTAGAATCCCAAACAGTCCCAGGGCGGGGACAAGGCGCGAGCCGCGCAAGAAGCCGAGTGCGTCACTGCTGAAATGCAGATTTGCTGCTATTGGGGCTGGCGGAAGATGCGAGCCGCGAATCAGGACCGAATAGACGCCCCAGATCATCAGAATCACAACCATCACCGTCGTGAGTTGCATGACCCGAAGTGCTTTATCGCTGGACTCTTCAATACCCTTGATGTTCTGCCACCAGTAGTAGATTGTGACGATCGCGGCAATGAGGGCCGAGGTCGAATTGACATCGAGCTGAAATGCATTGTTGTGAGCGTCCATCAGGGCTGGAGGTAGCCAGTGACTTTGGGCGGCAACCACGAACAATTCGTTCATGAGTCCCACGATGTATTGGCCGGCCGAGACGCCCGAGATTGGGCCCGTTAGAATGTAGTCAAACATCAGGGCAGAGACACTCAGCTTGGCAAAGGTGCCGCCTAGCGCCTCTTTGACGACGCGGTATACCCCCCCGCGGGTGAACATCGAACAGCTTTCAACATAAACGGCACGAACCGCAAAGCTGAACAGCATGATGCCGAGGATGAACCACGGAGCGGATGCGCCAATCGCCTGCTCTGCAATGCCGCCTGCGTAGTATGCCGAGGAGGCCAGATCGCACAGCACAATGGATGCGGCTCTCCAGAAGGAGATGAATGTGAGCATCACGGAAGATGCCACAATAAGTCGGACTCGGTCTGAAGGAGGCGCTACGATCGTTCGATTGGATGCCATCTCGTCAATGCCGCCAGAGTTCGGCAGCGATCCGTCAACAGGGGAGAGGGTTTCTCCTGCGCCCCTGGCTGAGTTTATTGCTGCGTAAATAGATTGTCAATCGGAATTAGGGTGCAAAAGTCAGTGCTGCAAGAGCTTCAAATACGGCGCTGTCTGATTATTCTTTTCCGAAGAGTTCGTGCGTATCCTCTACGAAGCTGATCACCACCACGATCGCGGAGCCCGCCAGCCCGATGAAAAACATTCCTTCGAGGATTTTGATCCCTATCCATGCCAGCATCATGCTGAGATTGTATCCGGTTCTTGCTTAACCTGAGCGAACTTCCTAAGTCTCGAGCCGGAATTTGGGTTCCCTTGTTCTAAGTTCGCTCCGGACAACACCCTGTGGCAGCCAGGGGGCTTGGGGCGATGCAGTAAACTCGCCCTGTATGCGACTCGAAGTATGGAAGCTTCCCGCGGCAGCCTTGGCGTCAGCTTTGCTGCTGGAGTTTCCATTCCCCATTGCAGGACCGATGCCGCCATGGCGAAGCTCCTTTGCCTGGTTGGGTTTGGCACCATTGCTTGTGGCGCTCCTTGCTGAAAGCAATTTGAAGCGGGCACATTCACTGCGTCGATCATTTCTCCTCGCCTACCTCACTGGGTTCCTCTGGTACCTGGGAAATTGCTATTGGGTTCGGGACACCATGATGCGGTATGGCGATATGCCCACGCTCGCTCCAAGCTTACTTCTCGTCGGATTCAGTCTTGTCCTGGGGCTCTATGTGGGATTCTTTGGATTGGGAGTGGCGCTGGTTTGCAAAGCGACAGGCAAGGCAGGCTGGGCGCTTTGCGCAGCGCCGTTTCTGTGGACCGCCCTCGAACTCGCTGCCGCCCGGATCACAAGTGTTCCCTGGGACCAACTCGGCTATTCGCAGGTGGACAATCTCTTTGTGAATCAGTTGGCTCCATGGACCGGAGTGTACGGGATCAGCTTTCTGCTCGTGGCCGTGAATGCCTTGCTGGCTGGAGGAGTGTTGTTGGAGCAGCGAGCCTGCCGGGTGCGCAGTGCATTGCTTGGTCTGCTGGCTATCGCGGTGGGCATGGCTGGGTTGGTGAAGAATCCTCCGGCCGCTCCAACCGTTGCGACGGCTGTCCTGGTGCAGCCAAACCTTGATGTCGGCTCAGAGGATGCCTGGGCTGGAGCCTCGTGGAACCAGCACATGTCGGAATTCACCGCTCTGGCGGAGGAGGCTTGCAAACCGTACATCGCGGGGATTCCTGGCTCTGGGGCCAAGGTGGTGCGCCCTGATTGCGGAGAGCCTCAACCGCATCCGGATCTGATTGCCTGGCCCGAATCCCCGGCGCCGTTTGCCGAACAGGACCCGCGACTTCTGCCTGCGCTCTCGGCCATCGCAAGAGCGACTCGCGCTCCTCTTGTAATCGGTTCGATCGGTATGGATTATGCGACCGACGAACAACAATGGAACGATTACAACTCTGCACTGGTGATTGCAGCGGACGGTTCAAGGATAGGACGTTACGACAAAATTCATCTTGTCCCTTTTGGCGAATTTGTCCCGTTCAAAAATCTGCTCTTTTTTGCGCGCAAGCTCACGGGGCGAGTTTCAGAGTTTAGTCGAGGTACGCAGCGAAAGGTCTTTCGCCTCAATGGTCATCGGTATGGAGTTTTTATCTGTTATGAGGCCGTCTTTAGCGATGAGGTGCGCCAGTTCGCCCGTCTGGGAGCCGATGTACTGGTCAACATCAGCGATGACGGGTGGTATGGAGACACGAGCGCACCTTGGCAGCATCTAAACATGGCCCGTATGCGCGCTGTCGAAAATCGCCGGTGGCTATTGCGTGACACAAATAACGGCGTGACTTCCGCGATCGACCCCTACGGAAGAGTCGTTCAAAGCATTCCAAGGCACAGCATTGATGCTCTCCCAGCCCACTATGGATTCCGTGAGGACATGACGTTCTACACCCAGCACGGAGACGTCTTTGCCATGTGCTGTGCCATACTTTCTTTAGGGCTTGTGGGATGGGCGATAAGCGCACTTCTACAACTCAAACCCTCAAAATAAAGTCAGGTCTTGAAAGCCGAGCAAACGATGTCATTGAACGATCTCGAATTCGCTTACGCTCCCATCCGCGACCAGGTGCGCGACCTGCGGGAGTATCTTTGACCCAGCCCGCATCCGCCGGGAACTGAACGATCTGGAGACAAAGCTGGCCGATCCGGCATTCTGGTCGAATCCGGCCGCCAGCCAGCCTCTGATGCGGGACCGAAAGCGGCTTGAGGCGATGGTTGCCGCCGACGAGGAACTGGTGCGCCGAACAGGGGATATAGAGGCCTACTTCGAACTCGCTCGTGAGGGAGAAGATGTGCTCGAAGACCTCGAGCGAGACATCAAAGCGCTTGCAGCTTATTCAGACGAGTTGGAAGCGCGCACCATGCTGTCAGGCGAAACTGATCCCCTCAATGCGATTGTGACGGTTCATCCAGGCGCGGGCGGCACCGAAAGCCAGGACTGGGCTGAGATGCTGATGCGCATGTATCTGCGCTGGGCCGAGCAACAAGGGTTCAAAACGGAGATGAACGACTACCAGGATGGAGAAGAGGCTGGCATCAAGTCGGCCACATTCACCATCACGGGCGAGTATGCTTTTGGCCTGCTGGCCGGTGAAAGTGGTGTACATCGGCTGGTACGTATCTCTCCATTTGACTCTGCCAAGCGCCGACACACTTCGTTTGCCTCCGTTTTTGTATCGCCGGAGATTGATGACTCAATTCAGGTGGATCTCAAAATGGAGGATTTGCGAATTGACACCTATCGCTCGGGCGGCAAAGGCGGCCAGCACGTGAATACCACGGATTCCGCCGTACGCATGACGCATCTTCCAACCGGAATCGTTGTCCAGTGTCAAAATGAGCGATCCCAGCACAAGAACCGGGAAAAGGCGCTGAAGATGATGCGCTCACGCCTTTATGAGTTCGAGCTTGAGAAAAAGCGGGCCGCAACAAAACAGCTTGAGGATTCCAAACTGGACATCAATTTTGGGTCGCAAATTCGATCCTATGTGCTGCAGCCTTACAGAATGGCGAAAGACCATCGCACCAAAGTGGAAGTGGGTGATGTAGACAAAGTTCTGGATGGCTATCTCGAGCCATTTTTGCGGGGTTACCTGCTGGCAAAGAGGCGAGGAACCGCTGTCGCCACCGGCCCCGAAGAGGATCTCGAACTTTAACGGGAGTGCATTGGTCAGGTGAGACAGTATGGGAAATGATCCGGCTGTGATCGATGAAATATTGCGCAATGCCCGTACGATTGCCGTGATGGGAATGAGTGACAAGCCGTGGCGTGCCAGCCGCAATGTTGGCCACTATCTTGCGCAAAATGGATTTCGGGTATTTCCCGTGAATCCCGCGCTGAAGGAGGCTGCGGGATTGCGTTGCTATCCCGATCTTGAATCCGCACATGCAGCCGCGATGGAGCAGGCGGGGCAGGGGATTGATCTCGTGGATGTCTTTCGCGCACCGGAGCATGTACCAGCAATCGTGGAAGAAGTAATCCGGCTGGGGATTCCTTACTTGTGGCTCCAGGATGAAGTTGTTCACGACGCTGCCGTGGCGCGTGCCCATGCGGCCGGCATCAAATGTGTTCAAAATGACTGCATCTTTCGGGAACATGCGCGACGCGCCGCCCAGCACTGATGGCGGCCACCACCTCGTCCGACAAGTGCAATTTTTTGTAACGGTCTGCATCTTAAGCGCGTCGAAAGAAGAGGTTATTTGAAGGTCCATGAGCCGGTTCCAGGCATTTTGTACATTTCTGAT
Source organism: Acidobacteriota bacterium (assembly GCA_021813745.1). Lineage (GTDB taxonomy): Bacteria > Acidobacteriota > Terriglobia > Terriglobales > Acidobacteriaceae > Telmatobacter. The sequence goes on along the minus strand of JAKAJO010000022.1, from coordinate 51,293 downwards.
TCTGCTGGGGGCGACGTACCCAGCGCGTGCGGCTTCTGACTCAGCTGACGCTCCGCATGTGCAGGTGAAGCTCATCGTTGTGCCTGATTCGCTGGCGCGTGGAAAGACGGCGAAGGCAGGACTGTACTTCAAGCTGGAGCAAGGCTGGCATGTTTACTGGCAGAATGCGGGTGACGCTGGTGAGCCCCCACATTTGCACTGGACTCTCCCAAAGGGGATTTCCGCAGGGTCCTTGCAATTTCCGGCGCCGCAACGGCTGCCGCTTGGTCCGCTGATGGACTACGGCTATGAAAACGAGATCTTGTTCCCGTTCGCAGTGGATGTTGCTGAGTCGACCGCTTTGGGGCCAGCCGATCTGCGAGCGCATGTCGACTGGCTCGTCTGCCGGGCGACGTGCATTCCAGGAAAAGCTGATCTGGAGCTGACGCGCAACGTCGGTCAGGTAGAGGGAAGGCCCGGTTCGGACGAAGCACTGTATGACCGCTTTGAGGCACTGCTCCCCAGGCCATTGCCCTCAACGTATCGCGTATGGTTTGCGCCAGTGGCCCAAGGCTTTGGACTGAGAATCATCTCCGGGAGACGGGAGACCGAAGCGGTGTTTTTCCCGTCGGATCAGGGCATTCTGGACAACCCCGCGTCCCAGCCGGTTACCCCGACTGATGATGGCGCCGTACTGCTGCTCAAGAAGGACACAGGACTGACCTCTTCCCTCGACGTTCTCAAAGGAGTCGTGGAGCTCTCCGGGGGGCGCGCCTTCAACATTGCTGCAAAGCCCGGTGCAATCGATCCCGCACTGCTTCACACTGCCACGGCAGCTGCGGCTGCAGTTCCTATATCTGGGACGGCCCAAGCTGCTGTGCCTACCCAGGAGGAGTCGCAAGTACGCGGTCATTCTCTGTGGGGGATAGCCGGACTCGCGTTTCTTGGTGGTATTCTCTTGAATCTGATGCCGTGCGTTTTTCCGGTCTTGTTTCTCAAAGGACTTGCGCTGGTTCGTTCCGGCCATGAGGAACAGGAAGCCCTTCGCAGGCATGGATTCGTTTACGCGGCAGGCATCATCGTTTCGTTTTGGATACTGGTGGGCGTTCTCCTGAGCTTGCGTGCGGCAGGTGCCGTGCTCGGGTGGGGATTTCAATTTCAATCCCCGGTTTTTCTCGAATGGATGGCCGCATTCCTGTTCTTTCTGGGGCTGTCGCTCGCGGGGCAATTTGACCTTGGTCTATCTCTTACAAGCGCCGGAGGTTCGCTGGCGTCGAAGCAGGGATTCGCGGGCAGCTTCTTCACGGGCGTTTTGGCAGTCATCGTAGCAACACCTTGCACGGGGCCATTCATGGCTGCCGCCATCGGGTATGCTCTTGCCCAGCCCGCGCTGGTGACCTTCGCCGTCTTTACGTCGCTCGCGCTCGGTTTGGCTGCTCCCTATGTTGTGCTGACATTGCAGCCTGCGTGGACGCGTGTATTGCCCCGTCCCGGCGCTTGGATGGATGTGCTGAAACAGGCAACATCGGTGCCAATTTTTGCATTTGTCATCTGGCTCGCGTGGGTTCTTGCACAGGCATATGGAGCGGCACAGCTCGCAACATTGTTGACTTGCTTCCTGCTTCTGGCAATTGCAGGATGGTTCCTGGGCAGATGGCAGACCCGTCGTTGGGCCACTGCGGTTGCTGCAGCACTTGTGCTTGTGGTTGCGTTCCTCGGCTACTATGCGCCACACCTTTTCGCCAGCGAGGCGCAGTCCTCCGTTACGTCATCGCACAGCGACAGCTGGGAGACGTGGTCACCCGACGCGGTACAGAAGCACATTGCCAGCGGCCGCCCTGTCTTCGTGGACTTTACGGCAGGATGGTGCCTGAGCTGCCAGGTGAATGAGCGGGTTGCTCTTGACCGCCCGGAAGTACAGGAAGCTTTCAGGCAAAAGCATGTGGCGTTGTTGCGCGCGGACTGGACACGTCACGATGAGGCCATCACGGAAGCGCTCACAGCGCTTGGTCGCGATGGCGTACCGGCCTATGTGTTGTACCAGCCCGGCCAGAACTCTCCGCAACTGTTGCCTCAGGTCCTCACGCCGGGGATCGTGTTGGATGCACTTGCACGGCTCAAGCGTTGAGCCCTGCCCCGTTTTCCCACTGCTACGACATATAGACATCCGCAATGAGCGCCGTCATCCGGCCCGCCAGATGCCCCAAGTCCTCAAGAGCTATAGGGGTTTGAACAGATCTAACGGCCGTCCGCAGAACCTCGCTTCGTAGCGCGGATTCTTCGAATCTCGTCCATCCGCTCTGCGAGTCGCTTTTCTCGACCTTCTTCAGTTGGCTTGTAATAGGAATGACCGCGAAGCACATCGGGTAGACAGTCCATATCGGCTACGCGATCCTCTTCGTCGTGCGCATAGCGGTATCCCTTCCCGTATTCCAGCTCCTTCATTAAGCGTGTCGGAGCATTGCGTAGATGGAGAGGAACAGGCTCTTGGCGAGTATGTTCGACTTCCTGGAGGGCCGCGCCGTAGGCCAGGTAGGCAGAATTGGATTTAGGGGCAAGTGACAAGTAAATAACCGCTTCGGCCAGAGCCAGATCTCCTTCCGGAGATCCAAGGAACTCCATTGTCTCTTTCGCAGACAGGCAGAGATTCAGCGCTTCGGGGGCAGCCAGGCCGATATCTTCCACCGCCATGCGCACCACGCGTCGCGCCAGGTAGAGCGGATCTTCGCCCGCACTGAACATCCGCGCCAGCCAATACAAGGCCGCATCCGGGTCGGAGTTGCGGACGCTCTTATGAAGAGCTGAGATGAGGTTGTAATGTTCCTCACCCGATTTGTCGTACACCAACACACGTTGCTGGATTGCGTCGGACGCAACGGCTCTGTTGATTTGCTTTGTTCCAGCCTGAGCAAGTTGCGCGGCGATTTCCAGAGTGTTATAAGCATTGCGGCAATCGCCGCTGGAGTAACCGGCAATGAGGGCAAGTGCATCCTCATCGAACGACAATTCCATCGCGCCAAGCCCTCTTTCACGATCCGTGATGGCGCGCCTCAGCAATGCCACGATGCGCTCTTCGCTCAAGGGTTGCAACACGTACACCCGGCAACGCGACAGTAGCGCGGAAATGATTTCGAAAGATGGATTCTCCGTCGTTGCGCCGATCAGGCGGATTGTCCCGCGCTCCACATAAGGAAGAAACGCGTCCTGTTGTGCTTTATTGAAGCGGTGAATCTCATCGACAAACAGGATGGTACGAGAATGCATTTCTGCCGCGTGGGCTGCGGCGGCCATCACTTGCTTGATCTCCTTAATTCCACTGAGCACAGCAGAAAACTCGACGAAATTCGCACGCGTTTTTTCCGCAATGATCTTGGCCAAGGTTGTTTTGCCCACCCCGGGCGGACCCCAGAAAATCATCGAACTCGGATCATTACGTTCGATCTGCACCCTCAGCGGTTTGCCAGGCCCGAGCAGATGCTCCTGACCACTGTATTCCTCCAAGGTCCTCGGGCGCATACGCTCCGCCAGGGGAGCATATCCGGACTTCTCCACGGGCCCTTCCGGTTCGCCATCGAACAGGCTCATTGTCTATCGCCTCGAGTGAAAGAAGGCGGCTCTTCTGCCGACTTATTTTGACGTTGCCGCGCTGCCTCATACAAAAGGACACTTGCGGCTACTGCGGCATTCAGGCTTTCCACCGGCCCGGGGCAAGGAATCGTGACCACTCCGTCTGCGCGAGCAATCAGCGTTTCATCCAGTCCGCTGCCCTCGCTTCCGATCAGCAGCGCGGTCGATCCCGTCAGCCGCAGATCCATTGCCGAGGTCGCCTCACGGGTTTTGGTCGCCAGGATTGTGACCCCCATCTGATGCAACTGGGTAAAACATTCCTCAATACTCATTCGAAATTGAGGCAATCGAAACACGCTACCCGCCGAGGCACGGACTGCTTTGGGATTCCAGGTGCTGACCGTCCCTGGCAAGCTGATCAATCCCGTTGCTCCAAAAGCCTCAGCTGAACGAAGAATGGTCCCGAGATTTCCAGGGTCCTGGATTCCGTCAAGTACCAGAAAGAGCGGAGTCGGCTCCCCATCTATCTTGGAAAGGCTGACCCAATTCCAGGCAGGCTGATGAATCAGTGCTGCTATCGGTTGAGGGTTCTCCGTCGTGAGTGCGTCGATCAGATTTGATCGAGGAACCAGGAGGACCTCTGTGTCTCTCGCCAACTCGATACGATCCAGCAACCGCTCAGAGCCCTGCGCAGCAAAAACAGAGTAAATCTGAAGTCCAGCCTTGACCGCTTCTGCAAGCAGATTCGGACCTTCGATGGCGACCGCTCCTTCGGCGGTGCTTCCGCCAGTTCGTAAGGCGCGACGTAGTTCCTTTAAGCGCGAGTTTTGCCGACTCTGTACAATGCGGGTAGACATCTTCGTAAGCGATCACAGTCTCATAGCCGATTCTATGCTGCCCGCACGGTTGAACGGGCCTGCTGGTCGGGGATCACTTGCACCGCCGGTGGTGCTGTGATAGCTTCCGTCTTTGTGACAGCTCGAAATTGGGAACCGAGGTAAGCCTTCTTGTCCGCAGAGATTTTGCGTGTCCATCCCGATGAGCCTCAGCCGGATCGGATTGATTACATTGTCTCGTGTCTTCGCAAGGGCGATGTAGTCGCTCTCCCAACCGACACGTTTTACGGACTCGCCGTCGACCCTGTAAACCTGCATGCGGTAGAGCGTATTTACCAGATCAAGACCCGCCAGAAGCATAAGCCGTTGTCTTTGCTCATTTCGGGGCTGGCCCAGGCGTACACGCTGGCCCGGGACACGGATTCTATGATGGATCGCCTCGCCGATAAATTCTGGCCCGGCCCCCTAACGATCATTGTTCGGGCCAGCAGCAAGCTGCCTCTTCGCTCCACAGCCAATACAGGCAATGTCGCTTTGCGTGTCCCCGATGCCGCCATCCCTCGCGCTGTCGTGGAGCGCTTGGGCCTGCCAATTACTGCCACATCGGCAAACCTGCAAGGGGCTTCAGAGTGCACTCATGCCGCTTGCGTACGCGATCAACTGGGTGATCGGATTCCCCTCATCATCGATGGCGGCCCCACGGGAAGATCGCAGCCCACCACGATCGTCGATCTCTCGCTCGGTCCGGGGCGGTGGGAGATTCTGCGCGAGGGCGCAATCCCCACACATGAGATTGTCATGATCCTCCAGCGTTAACTTGGAAGTATGTGCAGCCAGCTAGGCCCAAATCGGCATCGTGGAGCGTCGATCCTGTTGGCGGCTTTATGCGCTTTGCTTGCCTTGGCAATTGTCTGGAGCGCATGGCTCTATCGCGGCATAGAGAGTTTCGCGGGAAAAGATGAAGCCGTACCTTGCGACGCCATCGTGGTCTTTGGTGCGGCAGAATACGATGGCAGGCCTTCGCCTGTGTATCGTGCGCGGCTTGATCATGCGCTGAACCTTTACCGAGGCGGATTTGCCCCTCTCATCGTGACTCTGGGCGGAGATGGTGGCGACGCATTCACAGAGGGCGGCGTCGGGCGTGAATTTCTGATGGCTTCCGGCGTGCCGGAATCGTCCATCATCGCAGAGACGCATAGCCGCAGTACCGTCGAATCCGTGCGACGCCTGAGCGCGATTGCACGCGCCAATGGCTTCCGGCGCATGGTGGTCGTTAGCGATGCCACGCACCTCTTTCGCATCCATGCCATCTGCCAGACATTCGGTTTATCGGTTGTTACCTCGCCTCGCCCACGGGTTGCAGTGGAATCGAACCCCTCCGATCTCGGCCCGATACTGCATGAGATTCTGAGTTACACCGCGTGGCGGCTGCACATTGAATGAGTCCTATTTTCGCCCTATCGAGAGAACCGCAGCAGCACCGAAATTAACCCAATCGTCATCGTTGAAGCACAGGCAGTCGAAAGAAAATTCACGGCATCGTTATTGAGATAACCGATGCGTTCCAGGGTTGCTCCCATCAGGCTGTCGAAGAAGAACCCTGTCATACCGCCGATCCATGCCAGCCAGAAGACCTGGTGCCCAGCGTGGAGTGTCAACGTTCCTACCAACACGACAATGCCGGCAGCAATTCCCCCGGCAGCCGTTCCTCCCAGACTGATTGCGCCATCCGTACCGGGCGCGACGGGCCGAAAAGTGGTGATCAGGCGAGGCTGCCCGCTGACGAGTTGGCCCAATTCCGACGAGATTGTGTCAGCCGCTGCCTCTGCCAGTGATGCTAGAAATGGCGCCACAAGAAGAGCAGGGAAGTGCTTCAATCCCGTCATCCAGGCACGGTCCATGAGCCAGGCCTGTGCAGCGCCGGTGGAAATCAGGGCGGCAAACCCCAGATTCGCTGCCACCTGAGCAGCCTGGCGGCCGCTGCGGCTCTCTGCGGTGCCAAGAAGCTCTTTCCTTCGGCGTCCGATGCGTGTTGTAACAGAAGTGAGAATCAGGAAGGTTAATAAGGCAGGTAGCGCGGTCTCCAATAGAGAATAAGGCACGCGGGTCGTCGCCAACATAAGGCTGCAGCAAATGGCGCCTCCGGTCAACGCCGCAGCTGGTGTTGCGGATCTACTTCTCCAGGCAAGAATCCCCAGTGCTGCGCTCAGGATAAAAGTCCAGAATGCGATCTTGGGGAATTGTGTCATCCACCAGGAGCCTTCCAACACCAGATCTGCCCCGATGGCGGGAATAACCATCAACAAGATCGCTTTTGATTGCCAGTCAAGTCGCTCCCGGGTCACCCCTTCATGGTAGCGTGATTCTCCAGGTCGCGCGTGATTTGCTCGCTCCCCAAAAGCAGCTCGCGTGCCTGGATAGAGCGCAGGCGGACCGGATGCCTCGAGCCCGCCTGCTGATTTACAATCACTTTGTAAGCAGGAACTCATTGAATGATTGATTATCGTAATCAAGCAGGCCAGGTGCCTCGGCGACTGGTTCAGGCCGGGGTCACGCTTTTCGCAGTTTCCATTCTCGCCGGCTGCGGGGATACGTACCGCCCCGTGGTGACTCCAATCAATCCGAGTGGTCCCGCCGCCCAGCCGTCATCCCTCGCTGTCGTGATCTCGTCGCCGTCGACTACCTCGCCGGGCGTCGCCACCGTGATTGACTACTCCGGCGATACCATCATGGCCACTGCACCGATTGGACCCAATCCACAGGCAGTCACAATCGACGAGACGGGAAGCACAGGCTACACAATTAATAGTGATGGCACGCTTACCAACTTTCCCGTGAGTACGCAATTGCAGCAGCGGAATGTGACGTACAGTACGTTGCCGACTACGTCACAGCCGATCGGGATGTTTTCGCCTTCAGCGGGACTTTGGATTACCGATTTGCAAGGGAACCTGGTCGACGTTTTGAGCAGCAATCCCGAAACCTTCAAGCTCGCCGTCCCCGTCGCGCCGACACCAATTGCGATTTCGGGGCCACCCTTGGTCGGACAGCGAAACTACTCAATCAGCCAGAACAACGTGAACACGCCGCAGGCAAGTATCATCCCTTTCGGCGTGGCATGCAACATTTCTCCGTCCACCGTGACCCAAACTGGTGAGGCGGATGCGATTCAGCCGTCCAACTATACGATTTCGGCCCGAATTCCGCTCGGCAAGTGCCCAGTCTACGGTGTTCAAAGCAGCGACGGGCAGCGCTATTTCGTGCTCAACCGCGGCAGTGACACCATCAGCGTCATCAATAGCCAGACCAATGCCCTTGACGCATGTACCCCGTTCCTAAATCAGAATGGACAGCTTGTAACCTGCCATCCCACTCTGCCACTTTCACTCAGTGCAGTTACAGCCACGGGCATCACGCCGCCCAACGGTACCGCCGGCATGACCGCTGTCGCTGGGCCAGTTTACGCAGAATATAACGCCGCCACCAGTCAGCTCGTTGTTGCCGATTACGATGGTGGCACGATCAGCATCATCGATGTCAGCCTCGATGAGTATGGCAACGATAGCGCAACATTCGGCACCACGTTTACCGTCAAAGTGGGAAATACCTCGAATCCCGAACCTGCCGGCGTGACCGTGTTGGCAGATGGCAGCCGTGCCTATACAGCCAACCAGAACGATGGGACGAGTGACGGGACTGTTTCTATTGTGAATGTCAGCAGTCACACTTTGGAGAAGACGCTGCCGGTAGTGGGGCACCCTCGCACTGTTGTCTCAACGCAGAATTCACTCTATGGCAAAGTGTACGTTGCTTCTCCTGACAGCCCATATTTGTCAATTATTCGAACCGATCTGGACGTGATTGATGCAACGATTCTGGTCCAGGGCAACATCGTGGACGTTCGAGTCACAACGCAAAATGGAATCTCTGGTAACAACAATGTGACCAGCCGCCGGCCAGGCGGAGGCCAGCCATGCTACCTGCCTACCAGTGTGCTCGACCCGACCAACCCTGCCGCATTGACCTTGCAACAATGCCAGAGCCAAACTGCTCCGTAAGGAAGCGCATTGCTGTTCGCCGCGAAGGGGTCATTCCAAATCTCCGGAATGACCCCTTTCTGCATTGCATCCGGAGACGGTAAAACATGCTTTCGCTCGCATCATCTTCCTACCCATGTGCAGTAGTTGGATGGACTCTGTGAAGACCCGTCTCGATCTCCTTCTCGTTGAAAGAGGCCTGACGACCAGTCGCGAACGGGCTCGCTCCTTGATCCTGGCAGGCCGTGTCCTGGTCAACAGTCAGAAGGTGGACAAGCCTGGCGCCTCGGTTTCACTTGATTCGGTGCTTCGACTCCTTGGAGACGACCTGCCTTATGTGAGCCGGGGAGGCCTCAAGCTCGCGGGCGCACTGGAGCATTGGAAATTGGAAGTCCACGGAAAAATCTGCCTGGATATTGGAGCGTCAACGGGGGGCTTCACAGACTGTCTTTTGCAGCATGGAGCCACACATGTCACAGCGATCGATACAGGCTTCGGGCAGATTGCCTTGAAGTTGCGCAACGATTCACGTGTCAGCCTACTGGAGCGCACAAACGCGCGCCTGCTCAAAGCAAACTCTCTGTTGTCACCTTCGGGCAAGTCTCCAACCTTTCTCGTCATGGATGTCTCCTTTATCTCTGCCACCCTGGTGCTTCCGCCTGTGCTCGCGGCAGCGCCATCTCTGGAGGAAGCGGTTATCCTCGTCAAGCCACAATTTGAAGCGGGTCGAGGTCGGATCGGGAAGGGTGGAATTGTTCGCGACCCTGTTGTGCATCAGCAGGCCATCGAGCGTGTGGAGACATGCATCCGGGAACTCAGCTGGCAGAAGGTAGATGTGATTCCATCTCCTATTACCGGCGCCGAAGGCAATCGAGAGTTTCTTTTGCTCATGCGAAAGCCGGTCAAACAGACCAAGGAGGTACTGGATGGATCCGCGTCGCAATCCCAATGAGCGGTATCCGGTACACTGATTCCGCATGGTGTCTGTCGCGATTGTCTGCAAACCGAACAAACCTGAGTTACGGGGGATTCTCCCGGGTCTCGTGGACTGGCTACGCCATCACGGGTATGACCCGATTCTTGACCGAGAAGGTGGAGTCTTCTGCCAGACGGCGCCTGTTGTTGACGCAGCTGAAATGCCGCAGCGCGCCCCAGGCCTGGTCATTGTTCTTGGCGGCGATGGTACCCTCCTCTCCGTGGCCCGTGTCTTTGCTGCGTCGCGCGTTCCCATTCTGAGTGTGAATCTTGGATCGCTTGGATTTCTTACTGAGGTTCGCCTTGCTGATTTGTATCCAACCCTCGAGGGTTGGTGCAGCAACTGTCATACCCTCGACTCCAGAACAATGCTGGAAGCGACCGTGATTCGAGCTGGACAGGCGGTATCAAGCCATGAGGCGCTCAACGAAGTCGTCGTCTCAAAAGGCGAGATTGCGCGCATGGGAGAGTTCACCGTGGAGTTGGATGGCAAGAAAGTCGCTCGATTCCGGGCGGATGGGGTCATTGTCTCCACACCAACCGGTTCAACGGCATATACCCTTGCTGCGAATGGACCCATTCTGACCCCTGATGTGGACGCCATCGTGGTCACTCCAATCTGTCCCCATCTGCTGACTCTGCGTCCCATTGTCATCCGGGGCGATGCGCTGCTCACCGTCCGCGTCGATGCGGTACCCAATCAGGCGCTGCTCACCATGGATGGGCAATCTGCTGTTCCACTTCACCTCGGAGATGAGGTCCGCTGCAAGAGGTCCAGACATACAGTCAACCTTGTCCGAATCACCGAGAGCGGCTTTTTTGACGCATTGCGAAGCAAGCTCAGTTGGGGCGAGCGTTGAGTTCAGCTTTGTGACTGAACAGGGAAGTCACCTTGATATTTCGCTGAGCAAGACCTTGGCCTTCAGTGCAAGTGTCCCGGCTCCATCCGAATCCCCAGAGTCGAGAGCAGCTCTTGCTTGTTTCAGAAACTCCTTGATCTGCGCGACCGTTTTTTGCTCTGAAGCGTTTAACGGTCGTGTGATCTGTTTCAGTCCATACTCCGTTGCTGCAATTGAATCCTCAACATCCTTTTTCTCGGTTCCAGGTTCTCCTGTAGAAAGCTGGCCAATGGCGGTAACAGCTGGAGTTTTTGCAATGTCTTGCGATTCCGGCGCGGGCTTGTCGGAATGCCTGGAATGATGTTCCGCACTCTTTGCCGCTTGTTCTGGCGTGGGTGCGTTCGCAGCAGATGAGTTCGGAGCAGTTGCCGACTTCGGTGCAACGCTGGGAGTCTCAGGCGGGAGAGGCGTAGCAATTGCCGGAGCCGGAGCAGGAGGGGGGGTCTGAGCGAGCTCCGGCGCCACTTGCTGGGGCTGCTGTTGCTGCTGTTTGTGGAAGCAGCCTGTGATTGGCACACACAGGACACACAGGACCCATCCGGCGGCGGCCTTCATTGCAAGATCCTTTCCGTATCTTCCCCATCTTCGGCATGCAGATGCCGACGTCCCCATTCGGCCATCGCCAGCGGGATATGCATCTTGAACTCTGTGCCGTGGCCTACTTCAGATTGTACTTCTACGCTGCCGTGGTGGAGTTGGAGGATCCGATATGTCATGGCAAGCCCGATGCCGCTGCCGTCACTTTTCGTTGTGAAATAAAGGTCAAAGATTCTTTCTTTGATTTCATCGGGGATTCCGGGCCCTTCATCCTGGATTCGAAGGATCGCGCTCTTGCGCTCCTCCTCCAGAGTCACGCGAAGAGCTCCGCCGTCGCGCATCGCCTGTGCACCATTCTCAATCACATTCAGAATCGCTTGTTTCATGAGATCCGCATCGACATATGCCAGCACCGGCGTGGCGGGCAGATGGCTCTCGAGAGTCACACCCCGCGTTGAAAGCTCTTCTGTGGCCAATGCCGTCACATCGCCGATGACCCGCCGCAAATCATGCTCCCGCAACTGCAATTCGACGGGGCGGGAAAAGTCCACCAGCGTCTGCACCACGCGATCAAGTCGGTGGATCTCAGCCTCGATCACTTCAAGATGGCGGCCCGCACCCTTGTCCGCTTCTCCTAGCTTGCTCTTAAGAAGCTCCAGATGCACAACGATGGCGTTAATCGGGTTCTTTACCTCGTGACCGACTCCTGACGTCAACCGCCCAATTGCCGCCATGCGCCTCGAAAGCTCCAGTTCGGATTCAATTTGCTCGACCGACTCCAGGTCGTGCAAGGTGACCAGAGCGCCTAGTTTCTGGTTGGTCCGGTCGTCTTGAATCACGTTCAATGTAGCCTCCACGCGGCGTCCGGTTTCAGTGACCACTTCACAATGCTCCAGCTCTTTGCCGGACTCAAACGCGTCCATTAGACAGCGTCCAAGTACCGTCGATCGATCGAAGATTTCCCGCGCGTGCTGGCCTAGAATGTTTTCCTTGTGAAGCTGCAGGAATCGCCGGGCCGATTCGGAGACCAGAACGGCCCGGCCATCACCGGTGAACAACAGCATGCCATCCTGCAGGTTGCCCAGAATCTGGTCCAGGTTCTCCTTCAGAGCCGAAAACACCTCTTCTACGCTGCGCATGCGTTGTCCGATTCGTTCAATCTGCGTCGACACGCGTTGTGGGGTGTCCTGTTTCGGCGCCGGGTCCGAAGTATCGGCATCTTCAGTGACCGGAGTCCAATAAGAGAGCTGTGTGCTGATTTCTTCAAGTGGCCGCAGCGCCAGATTGCTTAGAAGAAAAGCCATGACGAGCGCTGTAACCAGCAGGAATCCCATCAATGTAAAGGCTTCCTCCATCCAGGGGGCATAGACCACATGAAGGAGAGTGGTGCGCGCCCCAACGCGCACGCTAATGAAGGGTTGGCCGTTCCGCTCAAGCGGCACCACAATGTCAAAGACCTCAGGTGGGCCGAAGACCTGTCGCATGAGTGTAATTGGGTTGGCCCGAAGCAGTTGACCGTAGTCAGCCCGAATTGGAAGGGGCTTATCTTCATTCGCAGGATTCGTGCTGACCAGTGTTCGACCCTGACTGTCGCCGATGTTGATGTCGTAGACCGTCAATGAATAGCGGTTCACGGAATCAACGATCGCTTTCAAGGCCGCGCTGTTCCGGATCGCCGCCACCTCTACATCATGCAGCTCGCTGGGATTATTCGGGTCGACCGTCACGCCTTGAAGCCCATTCTCCAGCGCGTCTTGTACGGCAAAGCGGACTTGGTTTGCCACCATTTTGTTTGCGTCGTAGGACTGCTGTACCGCCGCATGTACGAGCTGACTCGCGTAAACCAGAGAAAGGACGCCGGCCAGGAGAAACACCAGGCCGGTGATTGCCAGAACGAGTTTTGTCTTGAGTCGCATTCGCTAAGCTGGCTGATCTTCCTTGAGCTGGCTGTATTCCTTCAGTTTGTTGTGGAGCGTTTTCAGGCTGATGCCAAGAACCTCAGCGGCCCGGGTCTTATTTTGCCCTGTCGCCTCCAGGGTTCGCAGAATCAGAACGCGCTCCATTTCATCGACCGTGGCTCCAATGCGCACCGGAATCGTACTCGCATCGATCGCTCGCGCGGGCGCAGCTTGAGACTGGCCGAATTGCGGTGGAAGATGCAGCGCATCCAAAGGTGCCCCGTCGGGGCACAGCACGACAGCACGTTCCATCACATTCCGAAGCTCGCGTGCGTTGCCCGGCCACTCGTATGTCATCATTCGCTCCAGAATCGAGGGTCCAACTCCCGAGACCTTCCGCCCATGCTTCTGATTCATCTCGCGAACCATGGCATCCGCCATTGCAGGCAAATCTTCCAGATGCTCCCGCAAGGGCGGCATGTGGATGTGAAAAACATTAAGACGGTAGTAGAGATCACTTCGTAACATCCCTTTGGCGACGGCTTCTGCCGGATCCCGATTGGTTGCAGCCAACACGCGAACATCCACATCCTGTTCGGTCCGCGCCCCAAGCCGGCGCAACTTGCGCTCCTCCAAGACGCGCAGAAGCTTGGCCTGCGTCGCGACAGGCATTTCGCCCAGCTCATCCAGCAGAAGCGTGCCTCCCGATGCGAGTTCGAAACATCCGGCGCGGCGCTCGACCGCGCCTGTAAACGCACCTTTCTCATGTCCGAAGAGTTCGCTCTCGATCAGAGATTCAGGAATCGCAGCGCAGTTGACCGCGACAAAAGGCTTTGACTTGCGGGGGCTCAGTTCATGAAGAGTTCGCGCCACCATTTCTTTGCCGGTTCCACTCTCGCCCGTGATCAGGACAGAGACATTGGAAGGTGCAATCTGCTCAATGAGCGCAAAGATCTCGCGCATGACCTTGGAATTGCCGACCATCGAGCCCAGAACGCCGGTTTCCAGCAGTCGCCTTCGCGCAACTTCCAGCTCGATTGCAGTGTCACGCTGCCGCGTCGCGTTGGTGAGGATTGCCCGCAGACGCGCAGCATCCACAGGCTTTTGCAGAAAGTCGTAGGCGCCTAGCTTCATCGCATCCACTGCGACCTGAATTGATCCCTGGGCCGTGAGCAGAATCACCGCGATATTCGCGCTGACTCCGGAGCCTTCGTCGGCCAGTTTTGCCAGTAGTCCAAGTCCGTCTAAGCGAGGCATCTTCAGATCGGTCACAACGATGGCAGGATCCCAAGCAAGGGCTTTCTCCCAGCCCTCGATCCCATCGCGAGCCGTCTCTGTTCTGTACCCCCATCCGGAGATGAGTTCGGCAAGCCCCATGAGCGCGTGGGGCTCATCCTCAACGATCAATACCTTCACCGGATTTTGTGCTTCTGCCTTGGACATATCCTTGTCTCAGTCACCCTCGCAACGCTTGGCCTTCCTGCACGGAAGGGATGCCACGGATTCTATCGGAGTGGACTCTACCCGTACGAGCAATTGACGGCTATCCTGCCTTTTCCGACAATTCAGCCCATCGGAGATATACCCCATCATTCTCTTCCTGGGCGGCTTGCAGCTCTTCAAGAGCCTTCTGCAACTCCAAAGCGTTGGTGGCAATTTCCGGGTTTTCTACCATTGCACGCGCCGATGCCAGGCGCGCATCGGACTCCATCATTCGCGTCTCAATCGTGGCATACTCGCGCGCTTCCAGATAGGAGAGCTTCTTTTTCGGGCTCGCGCCAGCATCTCTGCGAAGCGGCTGCGAGGTCGCGCGCTCCTGTCCGCTCACGCAGGTTTCAAGGGAGGCTGCTGCCCATTCATCCCATTGCGCATAATTCGCAAAAAGCCCGATGCTTCCGCCACCATCTAACCCCACTACAGAAGTTGTTACGCGGTCCAGAAGGGAGCGATCGTGGGTGACCAGAAGGAGTGCACCGGAAAACTCCAACAGATTGTCTTCCAGGATTTCAAGCGTGGTCAGGTCAAGATCGTTGGTCGGCTCGTCGAGCACCAATAGGTCGGCTGGCTGCAACATCAGGCGAGCGATGAGGACGCGTGCCCGCTCCCCACCACTTAAATTCTTGACCGGCTGGTCAAGCTGTGAACCCGAAAACAAAAAACGTGCCGCCCATGAAGCCACATGGATCGGACGCCCAAGATGAATGACAGTATCGCCTTCCGGAGCCAGAGCCCTTCGCAGAGTGATTTCCTCATCCAGTGCCCGCATCTGGGCCAGATACACAATACGCAGCGACTGTGCCCTGCGAATGACTCCCTCGGTCGGTTCAAGTTCGCCCGCAAGGAGGCGGATCAGGGTCGTCTTTCCGCTGCCGTTGGGACCAACGAGTCCGGTTTTGCTGCCTGCTGTCAGCGCGAAGCTCAGATCGCTGAATAGCTTGCGCTCACCGAGTGTGCAAGCTACATGTTCCACTTCAATCAGGATTCGAGTCTTTCGTTCGCTGGCTGCAAAGTCAATTCCCGCCGAGGCGATTCGGCTGCGTGCGTCGACATCAGCCAACTGTCCAATCATGGCCTGTGCAGCGTCGATCCGCGCCTTGCTTTTGGTCGCACGAGCCTTAGGGCCACGCCGCAGCCATTCGACTTCGGCTCGCACTCGATTGCGAAGGCTCTCCTGTTGACGGCTCTGCGCAGCAAGATACGCCTCCCGCTCCTCAAGAAACCGGCTGAAATTGCCTTTCACGCGGAACAGTCCGTCTGGATACGCCCGATTCAGTTCAAGGATTTCCGTCGAAGTTGCCTCCAGGAAATATCGATCATGGCTCACCGTGACGATGGCAAATCTCGATGCGCTAACGAGATCCTCAAGCCATTCAATTCCCGCTAGGTCCAGGTGGTTGGTGGGTTCATCCAGAAGAAGCAAATCGGGATCTTGCAGGATGCCGGCAGCGATTGCCAGCCGTTTGCGCCATCCGCCTGAAAGGGATGCGGCCTCCGCAGAGAAATCAACAATTCCTGCCCGGCCGGCGACTTCCCGCAGCCGGCCTTCCCCCTTTGGGTGGGATCCAGCGCGGCATGCCACTGCTGCATCGAGAACCTCCCGAACAGTGACCCCCTCATTAAAGTGCGATTCTTGAGGCACATAGGCGACATGCGCGTTCCTGCGTAGAGCAACCTCTCCTGTGTCCGGAGTCACTTGCCCCGCAAGAATCGCCAGGAGGGTCGACTTTCCGGAGCCGTTGGGCCCAATCAGGCCCATTCGCGCCCCTTCTTCTACGGTGAGCGAGAGTTCCTGAAAGAGTGGGCGTTCATCGAATTGCTTGGAAATCGATATTGCGCTCAGGATTTGGGCCATTGTCTCCAGAGTAACTGCATCGGCAACCCAAGGGCCAACCCTGCGATGTCCTACACTGGAACCATGCTCGAATACGAGATTTCCCCTGCCGAGTCAGCTGAACTGATTCTGAGCGGGAAGGCACGTCTTCTGGATGTGCGCGAGCCGTGGGAGTTCGCCCGCGCCAATATCGCAGGGAGGCTTTTGATGCCCATGGGCGATGTTCCCTCGCGCGCACATCAGGAACTCGACCCCGACGAACATCTCATTGTCGTTTGTCACCTCGGACAGCGGTCCCTGGCCGTAACAGCCTGGCTTCGCAAGGAAGGATTCGACCATGTTCAATCCATGCGAGGCGGAATCGCGGCATGGTCTTTGTCCGTGGACCCATCCGTCCCGCGCTATTAGGCTTATTTTTGATCGTCCGCAGCACAGTTCCCCTTCAACCGCCTATACTCACGAATGGTGAATTTGCATCAAGGGAGCTCTGTTATGTCTTCATCTGCTCTGGAGTTTGCTCGTCAGAATCATCCACGTTTTCTTGAAGAGCTGAAAGCCTTTCTCCGCATTCCGTCCATCTCGACACTGGCCGAGCATCAGGCTGATTGCCGCGCAGCCGCTCAGATGCTGGTCTCTGAGTTGCGTCGAATTGGGATGGAGAACGTCTCGATGATTGAGACCAAGGGACATCCGCTTGTCTATGCGGACTGGCTCCATGCTGAGGGAATGCCAACCGCTCTGGTCTATGGCCATTACGACGTCCAACCCCCCGACCCACTCGAGGAATGGATCACGCCGCCTTTTGAGCCTACGGAACGCAATGGAAACATTTACGCGCGAGGCGCTGTGGACGACAAAGGGCAGGTGTGGGCTCAGGTGAAGGCGCTTGAGGCGCATCTCGCTGCGAACGGCCGACTGCCCATCAACATCCGCATTCTGATGGAAGGAGAAGAGGAGGTGGGTGGCGAAGCCATCGAAGCGTACGTTGCTTCACGACCAGATCAGCTTCAAGCAGACTTCGCTTTGGTTTCCGACACGGAGCTCTTTGCTCCTGATTTGCCAACTCTCTGCGTCGGACTGCGGGGAATGATCTATACAGAAATTGAGGTTCGGGGTGCTCGGACAGACCTGCACTCCGGCATGTATGGAGGGGTTGCGCCTAATCCCTTCGTTGCGCTGGCGCAGATCATCAGCCGGCTAAAAGATGAGAATGGTCACATCCTCATTCCAGGCTTCTACGATGACCTCATCCCTCCCAGTGCCGAGGAATTGGAAGCTTGGCGGAACCTTCCCTTTGATGAAGAGCAATATCGAACCAGCGAGGTAGGCTCCAGACAACTGACCGGCGAGAAAGGCTACAGCGTTTTGGAACGTACGTGGGCGCGCCCGTCCCTCGACGTTCACGGAATGCCCGGCGGATTCATCGGCGCCGGCGCCAAGACGGTGATTCCCGCCAAGGCCATGGCCAAAGTCTCCATGCGGCTCGCCCCAGGCATGACACCGCAAAAGTCCTTTGCGCAGTTCAAAAGCTACGTGCAACAGATTGCCCCGTCGGATGTGGACATCGACGTGCGTCTCATCCACGCTGGGAATCCCTGTCTTGTCCCTGTAGATAATCCGTACATCCGCGCAGCGACGCGGGCCTTACAGCAGGTTTGGGGCCGCCCCACCGTCTTTATTCGCTCTGGCGGATCGATCCCGATCGTGGGTGACTTCGCCGAGCATCTCGGGATTCCGAGCGTGATGATGGGCTTCGGTCTTCCAGACGATAATCTGCATGCACCGAATGAGAAGTTCAATTTGAAGAACTATGAACTCGGCATTGCATCGCTGATTCGTTTTCTTGAGGAAGCCGCGCATTGAAGAAGGCATGTCCCTGGATTGGTGCTGAAACCGCAGGGTTTGTGCTGGCAGGCGGCCAATCGCAGCGCATGGGCACGGATAAAGCCGAACTCCTGCTCGGTGCTGAGACCCTCATCGCACGTGCCGTGGGCAAGATTCAGGACACTGGATTAAGCGCATCGATCGCCGGTGGAAGACGCGATCGGTGCGCTCGAGTGCCAGTGATCCAGGACGAAGGAGGCGGACCACTCAGCGGAATCTGTGCTGCACTTGAATTGTGCGGAGCACACCGCGCTCTGTTCCTTCCGGTGGATCAGCCTCTGATGCCCGTGGCCGCTCTCCTCGCTCTGCTCAGACACTCATCTCTTGCGGATTCTTCAGCAGCCTTCTTTAGCTTGAATGGAAGGGTGGAGACCTTTCCAGTCATTCTCCGCCGGGACACGCTTCCCGTTCTGAGGAGACAGTGGACCCTGCAGAACAGGGGGTGTCTGGCCGCAATTCGCGCTGCTGCTGCAGAGGAGAAGTGGCCTGTCCTCGTCGCGTCTGCCGAACGCCTTGCGCAGCAGGGGCTTTGTGAGGGAGATAATGCCCTGCCAACCCGGTTCTGGTTTCTGAATATCAACACATCCGCGGATCTCGATCTCGCGCAGCACCTGCTCAGAACTCCCATCGGGTAAGCTGTGGAAAGAACAAATGTCCAATTCGGATGCCATCCCCGGTTTCCATGATCGTCAAACTGACGAGCCATCTAGAAACTCCGACGCACAGGGTGGGGCGCCGTCTTCTCAGCAGCCGATGATTGCGTTTGATCATGTATCGATCGCATTTTCCGGCAGGCCTGTGCTTGAAGATGTCAGCTTTCATGTTGCACGGGGTCAGACACTCTGCATCCTTGGCCGAAGCGGAGTGGGCAAGTCCGTCTCCCTCCGGATTTTGATGGGTTTCCTCCAGCCGGATTCCGGCTCTGTCCGTCTCGACGGTGAGGAAGTGGTCGGTCTCGACGAAGAAGGCCTGCGAACACTCCGCAAGCGGATTACGATGGTCTTCCAGAATGGGGCGCTGTTTGACTCCCTCAGTGTTCGCGAGAATGTGGCCTTTCCTCTTCGCGAACAAGGGGGACTTGATGAAGCTCAGGTACAGCAGATTGTCGAGCGGCTCGTCACCATGGTTGGTGCCGAAGATGTAATGGAAGAACTGCCAGCCAGCCTTTCCACAGGAAGACGTCGCGCCGTCGCCATCGCGCGCGCTCTGGCGGCGCAACCCGAGGTCGTTCTCTATGATGAACCAACCACGATGGTCGACCCACTTGTGGCGCGTCGGCTTGGAGATATCATCCAGCGCCTCAAACGGCAGCTGGGCCTCACAAGTATCGTTGTGACCCATGACATGCGATTTGCCGAGCGTCTGGCGGACACTGTTCTGTTTTTGCACGAAGGTAAGGCGGGATTCTTCGGAACGCTTGCCGACTTTCTTCAATCACCGGACAGTAACATCCAGCAGTTCCTCCGGTTAGATGCATATAGATTACCTACGTAATAAAGGGATGTTGCTGTGGTCAACATGATCAAGATTTCACTTGCCAGTCGCAATTGATTCGGTAATGCTATTCCGGTACGATCTCAAAGAGGTTGGATCCCACACTTGCGACGGTGTGCGGTAGCCAAAGTGCAGATTCTCCCATCAATCTGCATGATGGAGCTCAGCGGATCGGATGCATTATCTGTCTGAAAGAATGAGTTAAGTACTTCTCCTTGGTTGCAACACAAATCTCTCATTCTTCAAAGTGCCCTCGGGCTGGAGAGATATGCTTCTCCAATTTTCCGTGCTCTGGTTGCAGTGAACAAATTTCTATAGAAGACGGTGAAGTTCGCACGAGGTATCCTCCCTGCGGATACATCAAACACCGCGATGCAGACAAAGGATTCGCTCAATGCGATCTGTTGGCTTTGCGCGTTGAAGCCAGACTCGCTTGAGCTTCTAGATGGTTTGATGAAGTGCTCGGTATGAGTTCTCCATCAAGCGAGTTCTATTTCACCTGTGTTCGGCTGATGCCTTTTGGGGGTCTGCGAAAACATTATGGCAACCTCTGATTTCTGGCAGAAGATTTCAATGTCAGCCCTTTCCTCATCGGACTCGATTGGGGAGGGGCTTGGGGCCACTCCCCGCAACGCTCCCGGCCAGACGAAGCTATGGATTGTTCTTGATTTCCTGACCATTCTGGCTGCAACGCTGATTGCAATCGCCCACGAATTGCATTTGGGGCCGATCGCCGCCTCGAAGAGATTCCTGGCGGGTACTTTGTTTCAGGCCCATTCCACTCCAATCCTCTTAGCCATCCTGCTTGGCTTTTCCATTGCCCTTGTTGTCATCAGCAGACGATTTCACCTGTACACTCCGGTACGACTCAACAGTCATCTCCATGAACAGCACCTCAGCTTCAGGGCATGTTTCACAGCCGGGCTCATGCTGACAGGGACTCTTTATCTTCTTCATGCAAGTGACATTCCGCGGCGCGTCGTGCTGATCACGGTTGGGCTCGTCACAATTGCCCTGAGCGCCCGTCGCTTTCTCTACCGCATCCTGCTGTATAGCCGGTTCAATCGCGGCATCGACACACGAAACGTCCTGATTGTCGGAACCGGGCCTGAAGCTCATGCGCTACGTCATCACATCGAAAGCATTCGCCACCTGGGATTTGTGTTCAAGGGCTTCGTCACTTTGACTGATGGCTGCGCTTCGATCCCGTCCGCGTCCGCGGATGTTGTTTGCAGTCTCGATTCTCTCTTCAATCAAGCCCGAATGCGCTTCGTCGATGAAATCTTCTTCACAGTCCCTTGCGAGCGCGGCGTGGTGCAAGATGTGTTGGATAAGGCAAGAGCACACGGCATAGAGTTGCGTGTCGTACCCCATCTGTATGGCGGTCTGGCCTGGAATGCGCCAATTGAGTACATTGGCCAGTTTCCCACGATTCCGCTTTACTGTGGCCGCGTGCCTGAGTTTGGACTCTATCTCAAGCGCGCGTTGGACATCGTTTTTTCGGCAATGGTTCTGGTGCTTTTCGCTCCGCTCCTCCTTCTGATTGCGATGGTCATTAAGCTCGACTCCCATGGGCCAGTGCTTTACGCCTCGGAGCGAATTGGCAAGAAGGGGCGGGTCTTTCGCTGTCTCAAGTTCAGGACAATGGTTCAGGATGCGGAGATACGCCTTGCCGAAGTTTTGCATATGAACGAGCGTGATGGAGTGCTCTTCAAGGTCACGAACGACCCCCGAATTACGCGGGTGGGGCGCATTCTCCGAAAGTACTCCTTAGATGAACTTCCACAATTTATTAATGTACTGACAGGCGATATGAGCGTCGTTGGCCCTCGACCCCCCATCGCCAGCGAAGTAAAGGAGTACAAGTTGAGCCACCTGAGACGCCTGGACGTGAAGCCCGGAATTACGGGTCTTTGGCAGGTGCAGGGGCGACAAGACCCATCCTTTGACAGCTACGTCTCACTTGACGTCACCTACATTGAAAACTGGAGTATCTGGCTCGATATCAAGATCATTATGCGCACGGTTGGCGTCGTGCTGGCCGGTACCGGTTCTTGAGGGATCCGGAGGTGATTTTGTCTGGGGAGAAGGATCAAGGCTCCTCTGCGCAACCCATTAGACTATGGGTGTGAAGCTTGCACTGGCACAAATCAATCCGACAGTTGGTGATTTCACCGGGAATCTCGACAAAATTGTAGAGGCAAGCCGGCGGGCAGCCGAACGGGGTGCACGGTTGACGGTTTTCTCTGAGCTTGCTGTATGCGGATACCCGCCTGCGGATCTCCTCGAGAAACCGAGCTTCTTGGCTCAATGTAAGGCTGCCGTCGGAGAACTAACGGAAATCACCAGGGGCTTGTCGACAGCCGTTCTGGTGGGTACTGCGCTTCCGGCTGTCTCTGAAGCGGGGAAACCTGCCATAAATGCCGCGGTCTTGATCGATCAGGGGTCCGTATTACTCGAACAGCATAAGCGCCTGCTGCCTTTCTATGATGTCTTCGATGAGCAGCGCTATTTCGCTGCCGCAAAGCATCAACACGTGGTCGAGCTTGACGGAGTCCGGTTGGCTATTTCGATCTGCGAAGACGCGTGGAACGACAAACACTTTTGGCCCAGGCGACTTTACTCCATCGATCCGATGGAAGAGCTCATGCTTCAACGGCCTGACCTGCATGTGAATCTGTCGTCCTCGCCATTCTGGCACGGAAAGCGCGCGCTGCGGCGCGAAATGCTGGCTGCTATCGCCCGCCGGGATGGAATCCCGGTGGTCATGTGCAACCAGGTCGGCGGCAATGACAGCCTGATCTTTGACGGCTCCTCGCTCGCATTCAACAAGCGGGGAGAAGTGATTGCGCAGGCTCCATCATTCGAAGAGGGTTTGGTGATCGTCGATCCTTTTGGCTCTGCCCCTCTTGTGCCACCGATCGAGGACGAGACTGAGGCTGCCTATCGTGCCGTCGTGCTCGGCACTCGGGATTATGTCCGGAAATGCGGATTTAGGAAGGTTCTTGTCGCCCTCAGCGGAGGAATTGACTCCGCTCTGGTCGCGGCCATCGCCGCAGATGCCGTGGGCCCTGAAAATGTTGTGGGGGTTGGAATGCCGAGCCCCTATTCGTCACGGGGCTCAATCGAAGACAGTCAGCAGCTCGCAGCAAATCTCGGAATTCCATTCCATGTGATCGGCATCAGTGATCTCTTCAAGGAATTCACCCGTGCGCTGGAGCCCATGTTTTCTGGATGCAAAGTGGATACAACAGAAGAAAATCTGCAGTCTCGCATTCGCGGAGTGCTGCTCATGGCCCTCTCCAACAAGTTTGCAGCGCTGGTATTGACGACGGGGAACAAGTCCGAAATGGCAGTCGGCTATTGCACTCTTTATGGAGATATGGTGGGCGCGCTGGCGGTCATTGGTGACCTTGTCAAAACCCGGGTCTATGCAATCTGTAATTGGCTCAATCGCGTGCGTGAAGTCATTCCCCATTCCATTCTGCAAAAGCCCCCTTCGGCAGAATTGCGGCCTGACCAGAAGGACACCGATTCATTGCCCCCTTACGATGTCTTGGATCCGATCCTCGAGGCCTACGTTGAGCGGTATGAGACTCCAGAGCACATTGCTGAGAAATATGGTGTCGCGCTGGACCTCGTCCGTCAGGTTGTTCGACTTGTCGAGCGCTCGGAATACAAGCGCCAGCAGGCGGCTCCTGTTCTGAAGGTGACGGCTAAGTCCTTTGGAAGTGGCAGGCGATTTCCCATTGCCGTCAAGGTTCAGGTATAAGCTAGAGAATGAAAGTCGTTTCAGCATTGCGGAGGAAATACAGCTTGATTCGTTTGTTTGCTCGTCTGGCCGGCGTCGGTGCGCTGGCAGCTACTTCAGTCCTTATGCTGCAGGCCACAGCGCAGCAGAATGTCCCCCCGGCGCCCGCACAAGCCCCTTCGGCACCCGCCCCCACGCTGGGAGCCTCGCTGGATTTTCCCAAGCCGAATCCCGTCAACTTCACGGCGGCTTCGCCGACCCCGGATGTCGTCAATGCATTTCTGCAATCCACCTGGGGCTATGACACGAGTCGGGCCTGGCAGGTACAGGCTATCCTCAAAACGCCCGTCGAAGGTGTGAGTAAAGTCATAGTCCTGATTGGTGACAAAACCGGCAAGAGCAAGATGTCGGCTGTCCAGTTCTTCACCATGCCAGACGGAAAGCATATTATCGCGGGAGACGAAATTCTGCCCTTCGGCGCACATCCGTACGCTGAGAATCGTGCATTGTTGGAGCAAAGCGCAGATGGACCGGCTCGTGGCGCGGCTGCAAAGGACCTTGAGATCGTGGAGTTCGCCGATCTACAGTGCCCTCATTGTAAGGAAGCGCAGCCCAACATGGATCAGCTTGCCGTTGACTTTCCGAAGGCACGCATTGTGTTTCAAAACTACCCGCTCGTGAGAGTGCATCCTGCCGCCCTTCTTGCAGCCGAGTACGGCGTTTGTGTTGATAAGCTCGGCGGTAGCACGGCATTTTTCCAGTTTGCTTCCGCGGTGTTCGATGGCCAGGCAGGGATGATGACCAGCGACGGTGCGACCATGACCCTGAACAGCGCCGTTACGAAGGCGCAGCTCGATCCGGCCAAGGTTGCGGCTTGTGCAGCCTTGCCGGCAACGGCCGCTGAAGTGGAATCCTCTGTGAAACTTGCCCAGTCTTTGAATGTGAATCAAACGCCGACGCTCTTCATCAACGGCCGGATGGTTCCGATGGGCGGCCTGCCGTATGCGACGCTCAAGCAGATCGTGGAGTATCAAGCGAAGCAGGATGGCGTTTCTCTCCAGTAAGTTCGTATCGACCAAAGGCCCCCTGACCATCCGCGGTGACTTGATGCTTGATCGCGGAGCTGCAATGGGGGCCGGTCTTTTTCACGGAATAACGTTGCGGCGCGCCGAATGCTTCCTCAGTGCCTGTTATCCTGCTCCACTCGAAGCATCTCAGTGTGGCCACTGTGCTCATATCCGCGCACAACGTGGGGTGTGATGATGATCAGCAGCGAAGCATAGTCCTGCTCCATGTCTTTTCCCGTCAAATTATTCATGCCCGGTATCTCACTCAATCCCGGGATGCCGCTCAGCGCAATCGCTTCCTGTTGGTTCAACTCGCTCACAACCACCACGCCGGCGCCTTCGCGCAACGATACGACGCCAGTGTAGCTTCGGCTGTTTAATACGGGTAGGCCATTGAGCGTCGGGCCCGCCAAGGCTGTAATCTTCAGATCAAGTGATAGCGCGACGTCACCGTTGCGTGTGACGCGTGGAGTGGCTTTCAGGGTCAAGCCCAAATCCTGGTAATCCACCTGTGGAATCGTCTGCTGCGCCGTCTGCAACGAGGATATAAGCGAGGAGAGACCGCTTGAGCTGCCCGCAGTGGTGAGACCGGGAATATTGACATTGCTCAGCGGCAGCCCGGAGTAGGACGACATCATGATGGGATACCGAAGGCCGTCCATCAGCGTGCCTTCCTGTCCATCGCCAAGCCGAAGCTTCACCTGATCCAGTTGGCGCGATTGGGTGGAATTCAAGCTCAGATTCACGCTGGTCGGGCCGGGCGAGAGCCCGGACAACGTCAGTCCGCCGCCAAAGAGCGCGATCCCATTGGAAAACAGGGAACTGGAGACCTGGCCGGACGCAAGCAGAATTCCCAGAATGGCCAGTGTGTCACCGGGCGCGGCAAGGCCCGATGAAATGATCTGCTGCACAAGCGCCTGATTGGCATTCAGGATCGCCTGCTCCTCTGCGTACACGTTGAAAGCGGTAAACTGCTGCGGAAGCATGGCTCCCGTGTTGCGCTGGATCGTATGCGCAAGTTCCACAAGGCGCACATCGAGCAGTACCTGAGAGCGACCGTCCTCAAGCTCACGCAGCGTCTGATTCAGTGCTGCCAGCGTGTTCTCCGGCGCGCGCACGGTCATCGTTTTGGTGTTCTGTTCCACCAGCGCCTGACGCACCTGGAAGACGTTCTTGGCAAGGTTGCTCACCTCGGTCATTTCGTCCGCATTCAGACCTTGCAGTGGAATGGTCTCCATCGCCTGTCTCTCGAACTGCTCCCGGTTCGACGGCGTATCCCGCGCGACCAGAACCCGCCTTGCATCGAGAGGAATCCAGAAAGTGTCGGTGGACAGGCTCATGGCGCGCGCACTCTGCTCGAATGTTGCACTATCAATGTCGAAGCGCGAGGGCGCTGCCGGGACGCTCGAGTCCACACTGGCTTGAATTCCATAGGCGGCGAAGATCTGCTGAATGAGATCCCGCCGGTCAGCCTTCAAGTGAAGGCTTTTCTTCCCTCGAATTGGGACCACAATGGGCAATTCTCCGAGATCATCAAGGGACTGGTCAGGTTGAGGCTCTGCATCGCTTGCTGCTGCGGTGCCGGTCAGGTCTTGCATGTGCTCAGCGAGCTGTGGATTTGTTGGATCAAGTTCCAGCGCCTTGCGCAGGGCCTGCTGTTCCGAGGGTAGATTGTGCTGCATGCGGGCTCGTGCGGCCTGCTGAATGAGTTGGGCCACCTCATGGCTTCTGGCCAT
The DNA here is from genome assembly GCA_021813745.1 of Acidobacteriota bacterium. GTDB lineage: Bacteria > Acidobacteriota > Terriglobia > Terriglobales > Acidobacteriaceae > Telmatobacter. Next base: position 25,302 of record JAKAJO010000022.1, on the reverse strand, counting down.
AAGCGCCGCTGGCTGATAGTCGTGGTTGCCAGGATCAAGCGCCGCCGCCTTTTCAAAGTCCAGCCGGGCTTCTTCAAATTCCTGTTTCTCAAAGAGCTTTGAGGCTTGAAGGTAGAGTCGAGCCGCGCGTCGCTGGTCTTTGCGGCTCACAATAGGAGAACGACTCGCAGTAGAGTCTCCTTCGGCAGTCTGGTCAGCTGTTCCAGCAGAGTCGCTTGTCGCCGACGCGCTGGTCAGAGCTTTTGCCATAGGTGTTCCCGCACTGCAAAGGGCAAAGAGAAGGACGAAAAGCCCGCAGGGGATGAATTGGCAACGCAGAGAGCTCACGGCGCGCTCTCCTCGGCACCCAAAAGGTCGGCCAGGCTCGACGCACACGCCGTCGGTTCATGGCACATCAATTCGTCGAAGCTGAAGTTTCCTGTGGCCACAGCAATCACGGGCAAGTGGTTGGCGCGCGCAGCCTCGATGTCCCGCGGCGTATCGCCCACCACGCAGACGCCGGTCATATTGGCTCCAAGCATTTGTGCCTTCCGTGCTGCGTGTTCGATTAATCTGGCGCGAACCGGCGCATCATCACTAAAGCCGCCAAATCGGAACCACTCCCGCAGACCCGCCTTCTCAAGTTTGATCCAGCCAATTGCCTCCAGATTGCCAGTGGCGACGCCGAGTATCGCTCCGCGATGTGCGAGATGATGAAGGACTTCGTGGACTCCTGGCATCAGATAGGGCTGTAATTCATGGCGCCGATCTGCAACATGTCGGCACATCGCTTCGAGAATTGCCGCTACCTGCGGCTCCAGGACTTCGGAAGGGATTCCGGCCTTTTCGCAAGCCTCGCGCAGAATTGCGGTGTCCGTGCTGCCGTGAATCGTGACACCATCCAGCGTAATGGTGTGGCCGGTCACCCGAAGGACTCCCGCCGGTATCGACTCAAAGTGAACGCGGTCGCGGCTTCGCAGCAAGGTACCGTCAATATCGAAGAGATACGCACTTTGCCGATCCCAGTTGAATCCGGGACTGATGTACACACGCGATTCTGAATCTTGGTGGATGGTCTGCATCACCTGTAAGGAGGATTAGCCCTGGCGGTATCCCTGGCGCACCACTCCCAATACAGGACGTTCGCTGCGCGGAGGACGCTTGACCGTGGCGCGTACTTCCGCCAGGCTCAGGCCCAACTCGGCCATGGTACGGCTCAGCGTATTGCGATGCATGCCCAGCTCTTCAGCCGCCCTGCACTGGTTTCCACGGTTTGCCAACAGCACTTCGCGCAAGTATTGCTTCTTGAATTCGCGCACGGCTTCTTCGTAGCGAACGCCGCTTGAATGCATCTGGGTCACCAGAATATCCAGTTCTCGTTTCACGTCTCAGCCTCGTTCTTATAGCTTGCCACATCCGGGTTCGGCGTGACTGCGGATTTCAATGCGAAGGCCCGCTTTGGCGGAGCCAGCTCGGCGCCGACTCCTCCAACTTGTCCAGTTGGTCCTGAATTTGCGTCGAGAGATCATTCGGTGTCACATGTGTGCTCAGATGGCAGGCCTGAAAAAAATACTTCGGCAACCGCGACTGGGTCAACCACGGTTCCTTCGGATAGAACGCCACGGTTACCACGATGCCGACGGTCACCAGAACTGCACCCTCAAGTAATCCAAATGCGGCGCCAGCGATCTTGTCGACGCAGCCAAGTCCCATTTTATGCAGGATCCGGGAAAAGATGCTGCCCAGCAGGCCACCCAGGAGGGTGATGAGGAGGGCGATTACAAGAAACGCAACGGTGAGCGAAATCGCGTATGTATCCGCAATTCGCATGTTCAGCATGGCTCGATTGAACATATCTCCGAGGGTCCGGTAATTCCACGCTGCAACGATCAGACCGGCCAGAAGCCCGCCCACGGTGAAGATCGCACGAACGAATCCCTGCAGAAATCCACCCAGCATTGCTGCCGCCAAAACCACGACAATGATCCAATCAACGGCGGTCAAGGAATGCAGCCTCCGGTTTAGATGTCAAGGGATCTGCCGGTGAGTCGCCGGTATGCTTCAAGATACTTCGCCTGTGTCTGCTCCACAACCTCAGGTGGAAGACTGGGCGCCGGCGCTTCTTTGTTCCAGCGAATCTGCTCAAGGTAGTCTCGAACATACTGCTTGTCGAAAGAAGGCTGTGCGCCGCCGGGAGCCCAGGCCGCTGCATCCCAGAAACGTGACGAATCGGGAGTAAGCACTTCATCGGCAAGCACAATACCCGCATCAGTTGTTCCAAATTCGAATTTGGTATCCGCCAGGATCAGGCCCCGCTCTTCTGCATGACGTGATGCTCGAGAGTAAATCTCCAGCGTGAGTCGGCGCAGTTCAGCAGCAGCGCCCGCTCCTACCAGGCTCTGCACCTGAGCAAAGGCAATATTCTCGTCATGTGCGCCGTCCTGACTCTTGGTCGCAGGCGTGAAGATGGGTTCAGGCAAACGGGACCCGTCCTGAAGACCTTCGGGGAGATGGATTCCACAAACTGTATGCGATGCCTGATACTCTTTCCAGCCTGAGCCGGCCAGATAGCCGCGCGCAACGCACTCGATGGGGAACATTCCGGCCCGCTTGACGAGCATGGAGCGGCCTTCCAGCTGATCGCTAAATGGATGAAGAGAGGCAGGGAACTGCCGCACATCCGCCGTGACAAGGTGGTTGGGAACGATGGACTCCATCAGCTCGAACCAGAACAGGGAGATCTGCGTCAGAATCTTACCTTTACCCGGAATGCCCGTCGCCAGGACATGATCAAAAGCGGAGATCCGATCGGTCGCGACGAGGAGAAGCTTGTCCTCCACGGCATAAAGATCCCGGACCTTGCCGCGTCCAATGAGAGGAATCGAGCCCAGGTTGGAGGAGAGAAGTGCTTGCTTCACTGCGTTATGACCCCAAAATGATGACAGAATGACCCATTTGCTCAATCCCTGAGTGAAGTAGGCTACAGGACGAACGCAGCCGGCAAAAAGCCATGCCACGACCGCATCAATACCGGGACTGAAGCTTCGATTGTCTGGCGCGACCCTCCGTTTGTCAAACCGGAAGATGGCTGAAAAGTCGCTTCAGAGAAATTCTGCGGATGGACCAACATGTGTGATGGCCATCACGGAACCGTCGGGCGTGATGCGCGACACTCAGGTTGTCAACATGGTTCGGAGGACACGTTAGAGGTTCTCTTTGAGCCGGGCGACACGAAGCAGCAGTGGAAAGGGGAAGCCGCGGCTAGCTTCGTTTCATAAGGGATCACCAGTAGCCGCATGCTACCGACCTCCAGCGTCGGCTACTGGCCCCGCTTTTATCCTGGTGTTGCACCGCAGGCGCCTCCGAAGAGAAGATCTCCTTCGGAGGTGATTTTCTATTTGCCCGTCACACAGACATTGCATGGTTTTAGACCCTTGACGGGAACGAATTTCCCCGACGATCTGTTCCTCTCTCATGCCCCTGTTCCCCAGATCGGTTGCTCAGCGTCACTCCTTTGCCTCTTATCTGTGCAATCACCTTTGCGATCTCGTGGGCTGGTGCTTTGGGAGTGATGGCTCCAACGCTTGCGCGGTATGAACACGCTTCCACCTTCCAGGGCATATTGATTTTCCCTGTCATGCTTCTTGGTCCCTTATGTGTCGGATGAATCCTCTCGAACACCCTCGAGGGGCAGGCTGGTTTGCGTGCCCTGGCTGCGCGTCTCAGTCCACGCCAGACTCCCGGGGCGCTGCTGGCTTGTTCTTCGCATGCCACCCTGTCTCGTCTTGGCGGTGCTATTTGCGTTGAATCGGGAAGTTTCGCATGTCTTCAACCCGAATTTCTTTGCGATGGGCGTATTCTTCGGAATCCCAGCCGGACTGATGGAGGAGGTGGGATGGACGGGATTGGCGTCACAACAACTCTCGTCACGAAAGTCCTCCCTCAGTGCCAGCCTGTAGATTGGAGTGGTCTGGTCGTGTTGGCATTTACCCGCCATCAATTTACTTGGCGCCGCGGTGCCGCATGGTGTGCGGTAGCCAATCTTCTTCCTTGCGTTTGCTTTGGTCATGACGGCAATGCGGGTTCTCATCGGCTGGGCCTATGTGAACGTGCCAAGTGTTCTGCTGGCGCAACTGATCCACGTCAGTTCCACTGGATCACTGGTGTTTTTCGGTCCGGCCCATGTCTCGCCGGCGCAGGAGGCAGAGTGGTATGCCGTCTGCGGGCTGGTCCTGTGGATTGTCGTCCTGGCTGTCGTTCTGCGGAATGGGGCAGCGCTTCGCCGCCCCCCCATCCCAACACGATCATGAACAGCTTTTACGCAGTCGCCCGTTGCGCCTCATGATGGCTCAGCTTGACACTCACGACCTTCGACACTCCGGGCTCCTGCATCGTCACGCCGTAGATCATGTCGGCTGCATGCATCATTCGCTTGGAGTGCGTCACCACCAGGAATTGCGTCTCTCGGCTCAGAGACCGAAGCAGGTCTGCCAGCCGTCCCACGTTGGTTTCATCCAACGGGGCATCCACTTCGTCCAGAACGCAGAATGGGCTGGGTCTGTACTGGAAGATGCCCACCAGGAGGGATAGAGCGGTCAGAGCCTTCTCGCCACCAGAGAGAAGCAGAACATTCTGCAACTTTTTGCCGGGCGGTGAAGCGACAATCTCCAGGCCGCTCTCTGCCTGATTCTCCTCGTCGGTGAGGCGGAGAAATGCCTGTCCACCCTGAAAAAGATTCGAGAAGACCTGGCTGAAATTCTCGTTGATTCGGGCGAAGGCTTCCTGAAATTTGGCACGTGAGATCTGTTCGATTTCTTTGATGGTCTCCTGGGTATTTTCGATTGACTCGATCAGGTCCTTGCGTTGAGTTTCCAGGAAGGTGTGCCGCTCAGCGGTTTCCTTGTACTCATCCAGAGCCATCATGTTCACCGGCCCCATTTGCTCCATGCGCTGGCGCAGGGCGACGCAGGCTTCTTCTTCGGCAGCGAGAGCGTCATCCACCAGATGTGCAATTTCCGCATCGCCACGCAAGGCCGCCGCTTCAACATTCAGCTCGGTCAGGCAGCTGCCTTCCAGATGCTCGAGGTCGGAGCGTAATTTGGCAACAGCGCTTTGGCGTGCGGCGCGTTCATCGCGCAACTGATCGAGAGCCAAGCGTCCCGTCTTGAGTTGTGTCTCCAGCGCCGCAAGCTGCTGCCGCACGGTTTGTGCTTCGGCAGCCAGTGTTGAAGCCTGCGCCTGAGCCTCTGCGCGGAGGATGGTGAGTTCCTGCTGTTTCACGGCCAACTCGGCGCTTTCGCGGCTGCGTTGCTCTCGTTCTGCTTCAGCGGCAGCCTGCTGCTGTTCCAACGAGAGCACGCGGCGCTCCAGGTCTGCGTGCAGGCGATCGATGCGTTGAAAAGCCACTTCGGCACCACGGCGCCGCTCTTCCAAACCGGCCAGTTCTGCCGTCACTTGTGCCGCCGCCTGCTGCAGGGCTTCTCGCTGCTGCCTCAGTTCGACAAGCTTGCCTTGTAGCTCTTCCAGGGACTTCTCGGCGGTGGCATGTTCACTTTCAAGGCGCGCCGCTTCTTCCCGCTTCTGCTCGATGACCGTGCGCTTGGCCTCTCGGGCATCTTTATTGCGGGCAGCCTGCAGGTTCCACTCCTGCAATCGCCGTTCGATCCGTTGTGCCTCGCCCTCCATCTGCTTGAGGGCGGCACTCTGGTTGGCGGCTTCGCGTTCAGCCAGGCGCCGCTCCTCGCTCCGGGTTTCAAGGGTGCCGTTCAGTTCCTCGATGGAGCGCTGGAGAGTGGCAGACTTCAGATCGGCTTCCCCCAGGTCCTTTTCCAGATGGGCCAGGCGCGTATCGATTTCCCGTAATTCCCGCTTGAGTTCCAGGGGGCCTTGCGTTGCTGCCTTGCCTCCGGTCACCGTTGCATTGTGGAAGCACTCGCCCTCAGGGGTCAGGAAAAACGCATGCGGATGCACGCCGGTCAGCGATTGTGCAATAGCGGAGCTCTCCACCAGGTAGCCATTACGCAGCTTGGGCAGAATGGTTTCCAGGGACCGACCGAATCCGTTAAGGACGCGGATTGTTTCCTTCAATGGTGTCACACCCGCAGCACGAATCGTGTCATCTGTCTCTGGAAAGAGGCTGCCCTGCGCGGCATCGTGAATTAGAAAGGTTGCCCGTCCATCCACGCTCGACTTAAGGAGCCGGACACCTTCTTCAGCGGCGTCCCAGTTCTTGACGACGACGTAGTTCAACTCTTCGCGCAGGAATTCATCCACGACGCGCTCATGAGCGCCACTCACTTCGAGGAAGTCCGCAAGGGTTCCAACGGGCGCCACGCCTTGACCCAGCGCACCGGGCTTGAGCAAACGCCGCACCGTGTCGGTCGAGTAACTGTGATCGCGAATCAGCGCATCGAGCGAGCGCTTGCGACCTTCAGCACTGGCATACTCACTGCGCAACTGGTTGGCATGCGTGCGCAGAGCCGCCTCTTCACTGCGGCGCGCCTGAAGGCTCTCCCGAAGAGTCACAATCTCGGCTTCCAACCGCTTAAGAGTTTCGGCCGCCGTCTCGAAGCGCAGATGGACCTGGCCTCGCTCCACGCCGTGGTTTTCAAGCTCGATCGTAGCTTGCTTGATTTCCGCGGTCAGCCGCTCGGCCTCGCGTTCCAGAGCGGCGAGACTCTCCTCGGCCTGAGCGGTGCTGTTGCGAGCGTTTCCGGCGAGTGTAAGCAGGTGCATCGTATGGCGACGGCTGGTCTCCATGGTGCGCTCAGCGGAAAACACCTCTTCCGAAGCCTTGCGCGCCTCTGCTTGTTGCGTCTCTACACGCTGATGAAAGGCGCGCGCTTCGCCCGCAGCCGTCTCGAGAAATGCCTTTTGCTGGGCGCGCTCTTCCGCGATGCCCGCGAGCTGGGTCCGAGTCTGGTCCAGTTCTGCCGAAGCAGAAGCGGCGCGGGCTGCGAGCTCGCTGATCCGCTCCGCATTGCTGCGTTCGCGTGCTGCGGCCCGCTCAAGCTCAACCGCAGCTGTTGCCGCGCGGCTTTGGGATTCCTGGGCCTGGTGGTCGAGTTGGTAGCCGCGCTCGGTGAGCGCATGCTGGTTCGCCTCCCATGCCTCGATTTCCTCCGCGGAAACGTGGATCTTGTCGGATAGTGCGCTGATTTCCTGCTCCAGTATGGCCTGTCCGGCATCCATTTGCGCCATGCGACTGGCCAATACAACGCGCAGCCTGCTACGCAGCTCATCCCGTACGGTTGCAAACCGCTCGGCTTTGGCTGCCTGTCGCTTGAGGCTGTTCATCTGGCGAGTGACTTCCTCAAAAATGTCATCGACGCGGGCAAGGTTTTGTTTGGCACTTTCAAGGCGCAACTCAGCGAGTCGCTTTTTAGTCTTGAAGCGGGTAATGCCGGCGGCCTCTTCGATGATGGAGCGGCGATCGTGAGGCTTGGCGCTCAGAAGCTGGCCAATCTGTTCCTGCGCGATGATGGCGTAGCTGTCCGGACCAAGGCCGGTGCCCATGAAAATGTCCTGGATGTCGCGAAGGCGGCAGAGCTTGCCGTTGAGAAGGTACTCGCTTTCCCCGGTGCGGAAGAGCCGCCGTGTCACGACGACTTCGCCCTTCTGGGGCGTGCGGCGGAATTTTCTGCGGCGGATCTTCAGCACGACGGGTTGCGGACCTTCCGCGCCAGCCGGGGCCTCTTCGCTGTCGTCTTCGTCCTCGATGATCTGGCCGGGCTGCTCCGTGGAAGCAATCTCCTCTGATTCGGCGGCTCTTTGACGGCGCAGCGCCTCCTCATCCCAGTCTTCCGGACCATCGTGGTCCACTACAACGTCCGGCTCAACAGGGATGGGGCCCTCGTAGGCCTCAGGATCCACAAGAGTAATCGTCACCTCGGCCATCCCAAGGGCCTTTCGCTCGCGCGTTCCGGAAAAGATGACATCCTGCATGTTGCTGCCACGAAGGTTCTTGGCGCTCTGCTCGCCCAGAACCCAACTCATCCCATCCAGAACGTTGGACTTTCCGCAACCGTTCGGCCCAACAATGACAGCAACACCTGTGCCGGGAACAACCAGTTCCGTGCGGTCACAGAAGCTCTTAAAGCCGAGGATGTGGATTTTTTTCAGTTTCAGCATCGTCACTCCGGTGGTGGTGGCACATTTGCAGTTGGACAAGCGCGAACTCCGGCTGGGAAAGCCCGAGCCCGCCATTTGATACAGACTCTAAGGAGTGGAGGAGGCAGGGTCAACCGCCGAGAATGCGGTTTTTGTGGATAAGGAGGGGCAGAATTCGAGATTCCTCTGTTTTCCGGAATTTTCGGTACAAATTCGGGTTTTCTGGGAATTTTGCCGGACTTTTCCACAAGTGGACATCGCGCTGTTTAAGCGGCTGCGAGAGTGGGGACGACGGAGGAACGGATGACTTTTTCGAGTGCTCGCAAGGCCTGCGGGCGCGGGAACCCAGGCCGGCTTGCCAGCCGGATGGCACGTGCCGATCGGCCCCGCAGGGGACGAAGAACGATTTGTCTGCGGGAGAGGGAATCGGCTGCCAGGGCCGGGATCAGTGTGGCGCCGTAACCGGCCGCGACAAGGTTGACGAGAGTCTCCAAAGTGGCAGCCTGCATCGAGGCTTGCAGCTCAGTCCGCATTTTGGCTTTGCGGCCGCAGGCCTCAAGGGCGTGATTCGCAAGACAGTGGCCGTCAGCGAGAACCATGAGCTCATCGGCAAGATCCGCCTCGGCAATGGTGCGGGCCCCGGCGAGCCGGTGACTCGCCGGCAGGGCAGCCAGCAACGGCTCTTCGAAGAGAAACAGCTCGCTGAGTTCAGGAGCCTCCGTCTCAGTGGCCAGAAGGGCGGCGTCGAGGCGGTGATTGCGCAAACCATCAATCAGAGCATGGGTCTGATCTTCCCAAAGCTCAATCGTCATGCCTGGGCAGGAGCGTTTCAGCGGGGCCAGGATGAGAGGCATCAGGTACGGCGCCAGCGTCGGGATGACACCAAGCTTGAGGGGCCCGACCAGCGGATCGCGTGTGGCACGGGCCACTTCCTCCATCTGCCGTGCCTCTGCGAGCGCGCGTTGAGCATGAACAAGAATCTGCTGACCGGCAGGCGTAATATCGACGCGCTTGTTGTTGCGTTCCAGCAACGTGACGTGAAGTTCGCTCTCCAACTTGCGAATCTGGCTGCTGAGTGTTGGCTGACTCACGTTGCAGGCCTTGGCCGCCCGCCCAAAATGCCGATGCTCGGCAACCGCCACTAAATATCGAAGATCCTGCAGATTCATGTCCCGCTCGCACGAGTTCGTCGCAAGGATAGAGTAAAACAATCGTCCTGAAGAGAACAATTGGCGGGGTATATCGAAGGTCGCAGCGTTGCGTGGTAAATCGCGCGGAGCAGCACTTCAATCGTGCCTGAAGGCAAGGAAGATTAAAAAGGGCGCATTGGAGGCCGGTGCGATGCCTCAGAAGGCTGTCCGTCGCACCCGGGCTGGGAAACGATGGAACAGCCTCCGAAGCAGATTGCGGTGGATCCCGCGATCGAAACGACTAGGCGAGATCGAAGCGATCGAGGTTCATCACCTTGGTCCAGGCTGCGACGAAGTCGTGAACGAACTTCTTCTCAGCGTCGCCGCTGGCATAGACCTCAGAGATGGCGCGGAGCTGAGAGTTGGAACCAAAGATCAGGTCCACCACGGTCCCGGCCCACTTGAAGTGACCCGTCTTGCGGTCGCGCCCCTCGAGCACTCCCTCGGCTTCAGTCTTTTCCCACTTGGTTCCCATGTCCAGCAGGTTGACGAAGAAGTCGTTGGTGAGGGTCTCAGGCCGTTGGGTAAAGACGCCGTGGTGCGAGCCGGCGTGGTTCGCGCCAAGAACGCGCAGACCCCCGACCAGCACAGTCATCTCCGGTGCAGTGAGGGTGAGCAGTTGCGCCTTATCAAGCAGCATATTGGGCGCGCAGCTTTCCAGCCCCTTGTGGACGAAATTGCGGAAGCCGTCTGCCTTGGGCTCGAGCACCGCGAAGGAATGGACGTCTGTCTGGGCCTGCGACGCGTCTGTGCGGCCGGGCGCGAAGGGGACCTTGACGGAGTGGCCGGCCTTTTTGGCTGCTGCTTCAATGGCCGCGCCACCGGCGAGCACGATGAGATCGGCGAGTGAAATCTTCTTGCCGCTTGTCTGGGCTTTATTGAATTTGGCCTGAATGGCTTCGAGCTTCGCCAGCACCTTGGCCAGTTCGGCGGGCTGATTGGCTTCCCAGTCCTTTTGCGGGGCGAGGCGGATACGGGCGCCATTTGCGCCACCGCGCTTGTCGCTACCGCGGAAGGTGACCGCTGAGGCCCAGGCGGTGGACACGAGCTGCGCGATGGAGAGTCCGGATGCAAGGACTTCCGCCTTGAGCGCTTCCACGTCCTTTTCATCGACAAGCTTGTGATCGACGGCGGGCACGGGATCCTGCCAGATCAATTCTTCCTTGGGCACGAGCGGTCCAAGGTAGCGCGAGACAGGGCCCATGTCGCGGTGGGTGAGTTTGAACCAAGCGCGCGCAAAGGCGTCGGCGAACTCGTCCGGGTGCTCGAGGAAGCGTCGCGAAATCTTCTCGTAGGCGGGGTCAAAGCGCAGCGAGAGATCCGTGGTGAGCATGGTAGGTGTGTGGCGCTTTGAGGGGTCGTGCGCATCGGGGATGGCGTCGGCGCCGGCGTTGCCTTTGGGCTTCCACTGGTGGGCTCCCGCGGGGCTTTTCGTCAGTTCCCACTCGAAGCCGAAGAGGTTCTCAAAGAAGTAGTTGCTCCACTTAGTGGGGGTTTGGGTCCAGGTGACCTCGAGTCCGCTGCCGATGGCATCCCCGCCCTTCCCGCTGCGGAAGTCGCTCTTCCAGCCGAGACCCATCTGCTCAACCGGCGCGGCTTCGGGCTCGGGTCCGACGTGACTGGCGGGACCGGCGCCATGAGTCTTACCGAAGGTATGGCCGCCGGCGATCAGAGCGACAGTTTCTTCGTCGTCCATGGCCATGCGGGCAAAGGTCTCGCGGATGTCGCGGGCTGCGGCAACAGGGTCAGGATTGCCGTTGGGGCCTTCCGGGTTGACGTAGATGAGGCCCATCTGGACGGCAGCGAGCGGGTTGGCGAGTTCGCGGTCGCCGCTGTAGCGCTGATCGCCGAGCCAAGTGGCTTCCGGACCCCAATCGACATCCTGCTCCGGCTCCCAGATATCGGCGCGGCCGCCGCCAAAGCCGAAGGTCTTGAAGCCCATGGATTCGAGGGCGACGTTGCCGGCCAGGATGATGAGATCTGCCCAGGAGAGTTTGCGGCCGTATTTTTGCTTGATGGGCCAGAGAAGGCGGCGAGCCTTGTCGAGGTTGACGTTGTCCGGCCAACTGTTGAGCGGAGCGAACCGTTGCGCACCGCGGCCGCCGCCGCCGCGACCGTCGTGGATGCGGTAGGTACCGGCGGAGTGCCAGGCCATGCGAATGAAGAGTGGACCGTAATGGCCAAAGTCGGCTGGCCACCAGTCCTGCGAATCGGTCATGAGGGCGTGGAGATCCTTGACGACTGCGTGCAGATCGAGGGTCTTGAATTCCTTGGCGTAGTTGAATTGCTCATCCATGGGATTGGACAAGGAGGACTGCTGATGGAGGATGGAGAGATTTAGCTGATCGGGCCACCAGTTCCGGTTACTCTGCGAGGCTCCCGTGGTGTGCTTGAGCATCACACCCGAGTAAGGGCACTTCGATTCATTCGACATACGATCTCCTGTAAGAACCTGCGACAGATTCGCTGCTCCAGTATAGGAGGCGTGCATGGGCGCGAACGAGAGAACTTATCAATGGCCTTGATAGCCTGCGGGAATCACTCGCGCAGTGGAGAAGATGGATTGCGAGCAGCACAGAATCCGCTGTCTGGAGAACGGGATGGAGTGCAGTTAGTTGCTAAAACACTTGACGACGGTCTGGCCATTTCCGATCCAGGTGGTCTGGGCCGTGCCGGAGGAGGTCAGCGACTGTTCCAATGCATTGACTTGCGCCTGGCTGAGAGCGCCTGAACTGACGAGGCAACTGGAAAGGGTGGACCAGGGGAAGCAGCCCGAGGCGGCGGCGGGCATGATCTGATTGTTGACAACGGCCTGGATGCTAAGCGATTGGCTGGAGGCGTTACAGGCGGTGAATGTGATGGAGTTGGATTGGTTGGGAATGCTGCCGTTATGGAGGACAACACCAAAACTTGCCGCCACTGCGTCCGTGATGTTGACTCCGGAGAGCATGTACATCGCGGAAGACGAGACCCCGGCGAGGACGGCATCCTGCTGAGTTAAGGTGAGTCCGATGCGAGCCAGCGACTCAACAAGGGTGGCCTGATCCGCAAAGGTGTAGACGTTGACGGACCCGATGTAGCCGGGCATGGAGATGCTGAGGCCGTAAGACGGGCCGGGGAGCAAGAAGCAGCAGACAAGGTATTCGCCCATGATGCTTTCCCTCCGCGGCGATTGTACTCCGGAGTGGAAAGAAGCGGATGAACGCAGGGTTTGCGCATGCGGCGCGTGCCGGAGACGGAAGTAGGTGATTGCCTTTCACGGAGCGCCTCGTCCTGCAGGAGGGATCCGGCGGCCTTGCGATAGATTGAGGTAGGCCCTTGATGCAGTCCTGAAGGGCCATGGCCGGTTCCTCTTTTGAGTTCAAACGCCAATCCGGACGAGCTTTTGACGCTGCTGCGCGCGGTCTTTCACTTCCCCTCATTTCGGGCGAATCAGGAGGCAGTTTGCCGTGCGGCGGTAGAGGGGCGTGATCTGCTTTTGGTGATGCCGACCGGGAGCGGAAAGAGCTTGTGCTATCAACTTCCGGCTGTGGCGCGGGGCGGAACAGCGCTGGTGATTTCGCCTTTGATTGCGTTGATGGAAGATCAGGCGGCAAAACTGGCAGCGATGGGACTGCGGGTGGCGCGGATCCACTCTGCGATGGATCGAGCGGCGCTGCGTCAGGCCTGCGTGGATTATCTGAAGGGCGAGTTGCAGTTCCTGTTCATTGCCCCGGAACGATTACGGGTAACTGGATTCCCGGAGATGCTGGCGAAGCGACGGCTTGCCCTGATTGCGATTGACGAGGCGCACTGCATCTCGCAATGGGGACACGATTTTCGGCCGGACTACCGGATGCTGGGGGCGCATATGGAGGCTTTGCGGCCAGCGCCTGTACTGGCGCTGACCGCTACGGCGACGGCAGTGGTCCAGGCGGACATTGTGGCACAACTGAAGCTTGTGAATCCGGCGCGGTTTATCCACGGGTTTCGGCGGGAGAATCTAGCGATTGAGGTGGTGGAGACGCCGGTGCCAGAACGCATGGGAGCAATTTGCAGACTGCTGGCGGACGCGGCGCACCGGCCGGCAATTGTGTACGCACCCTCGCGGCGCATGGCAGAGCAAATTGCAGAGGCTCTGGCTACGCAACATCCGGCGGCGGCCTACCACGCAGGCCTGGACGCGGAAACACGGGAGCGAGTTCAGGCGGCCTTCCAGAGTGGGGCATTGGAAGTGGTGGTGGCGACGATCGCATTTGGGATGGGGATCGATAAGGCGGACGTGCGGACCGTGGTGCATGCCGGAATGCCGGCGACGCTGGAAGGCTACTACCAGGAGATTGGACGCGCGGGACGCGATGGGAAGCCCAGCCGTACGCTCCTGATGCACAGCTATGCGGATCAGCGGACACATGACTTTTTCTTGAATCGGGACTATCCGCCCGTGGGCGATCTGAAACGGGTGTACCGCCTGCTTGGCGAGCGCAGGATATCAGAGGAAGAGCTGCGGCAGAGGTCGAAAATGGATGAGGAATCTCTGTCTAAGATCCTGGAAAAGCTCGTGATCCACGGAGGGGCCAAGGTTGATTTCGAAGGTCATGTTACGCGCGGTGCCACGGGCTGGAAGAAGTCGTATGGGGTGCAGGCGCAGCACCGGGCAGAGCAGTTTGAAAAGGTGCAGCGGTTTACGGAGTCGAGTGAATGCAGGATGGTGGAGTTGGTGCGGCACTTTGGGGATGAGGAGGATGGAGGGCACGCGTGTGGGGTGTGCGATGTGTGCGATCCGGCAGGGGCGGTGCTGAAGGTCTTCCGGCGGGCGACGGCAGCGGAGCGGGAGCTGGCACTGGCAATTGTGGAGGAACTGCGGCCGGTGGAGTACAAGGCGGCGGGGACGCTGCAAAGGGGTCTGGACCCGGCGGGACGGCTGCTCCGTGGCGATTTTGACGCGCTGCTGGAGGCGATGACGCGAGCCGGACTGGTGGAGATCGAAGAGGCCACCTATGAGAAGGACGGCAAAGTGAGGCGCTTCCGGAAGGTACGGCTGACGGAGCGTGGACTGGAGATGCGACGGTCGAGTGCGGTGGAGTTACTGATCGCGGACGGGATGGTTCAGGCCGTTGCGAGCCGCGACCACAAGGTGGAGCGAACGGAAGGAAAGAAGCGGCGCGGGCGGATAGGTGGCGCCGAAGCGGAATGGACGACAGAGGGCGCAGCGCTGGCGGCGAAGCTGAAGGCTTGGAGGGCAGCGGAGGCGAAGCGACTGGGTCTGCCGGCGTATATGGTGTTGCATGACCGAACGCTGGAGGCGCTGGCGCGGACGCGACCGCGGAGTCCGCGGGAGATGCAGGGCGTGGATGGGATGGGGCCAGCCAAGATGGAGCGATTTGGCGCTGCGATCCTGGATTTGTGCGGGCAGAAGTGAAGGGAGCTGCGCCATTCCTGGAAGGATGGAATGGCGCGGTGGTTTGACTTAAGCGACGCGCTCGATGGTGACGGCTTCAAGGACGACGGGCTTGTGGGGTTTGTCCTGGCCATTGCGGGCGACGCGGGAGATCTTGTCTGCAATCTCCTGGCCTTCGACAACTTCACCGAAGATGGTGTGGTTGCCGGTGAGCCAGGGTGTGGGAGCCACGGTGATGAAGAACTGGCAGCCATTGGTGTTGGGGCCGGAGTTGGCCATGGCAAGCTTGCCGGGCTTGTCGAATTTGTGAGGGGAGCCCTTGGTCTCGTCCTGGAAGCGATAGCCGGGTCCACCCATGCCAGTGCCGGTAGGATCGCCGCCCTGAATCATGAAATCGGGGATGACGCGGTGGAAGATAGTGCCGTCATAGAGCCTGGTGGTGGACTTGGTGCGGGTGGTGGGGTGTGTCCACTCCTTTGCGCCTTCGGCGAGTTCGATGAAGTTTTTCACGGTGATGGGCGCGTCGGCCTCAAAGAGGCGGACGGTGATCTTGCCTTCAGTCGTTTGAAAGACGGCGTAGGTTCCCTGGGCGAGTGCCATTGCGACTCCTGGGTCGATGGTAGAGTTTCAGGGCTCCACGGCGGGAGGACCTGGCGAGGCGACTAAGCCATTCTCATTGCGCCCACCCTAGAAAGCAGTGGGCGAAGCGGAAAGAAGAAAGCCTCGTGCCTTGATTGTAGGCGCACGAGCTGGGGAAAGCGAATGCGCGTGACGGTGGCACGGGGTGAAATCGGACCGAACAAGTCGGAGAGGAACTGGCGACTTTTGTGCAAGGCCTTTGTGAAAAAGTGCAAATAAATCCACGCCGGGGGGGGGGTGGGTATTTTTTTAGGGGTACGGGCCGGGCGGGTACGGATCGGGGACCTGACTGAGATTCAGTGCGGGGCATGGCGGAGTGTGCGTGCGCCGAGAGCGTGCCGGTCGGGTTGTGTGCGGATTGCAGCATAGTTCTATTGTGTGCTTTGGGTGGAAATTAATATGCAAAGCGGTACGATCATTTTGGTGAATGGAATGAGAGGGTTAGAAAAAAGTTTGGCACGAAGGGCTTGACAGGGGCTGACAGCTACCGACTGCTGGCCTCTGGCATCCGGCTTGTCGGTGCGGAGATCGGGGATTGATTTCCGGCGCAGCTGATTTTCTGGAGCGGATTGGTGGGAGCAGGGCCCGCGGGCAGGAGCGTTGCTTGGATTCGACGAGAGGACATTCCGGTGGGGCAGTTGGGAAGTTGCCTGGGGGGATCTGGGTGCTGGGATTCGTCAGCCTGTTCATGGATATTTCTTCGGAGATGATTCATGGCCTGCTGCCGATGTTTCTGGTGACGACGCTCGGGGCCAGCACGCTGGCGGTTGGATTGATTGAGGGGCTGGGCGAGTCTACGGCGCTCATTGTGAAGATTTTTTCGGGGGCCTGGAGTGACTACCTTGGGAAGCGCAAGGGACTGGCGCTGCTTGGCTACGCGCTGGGAGCCTTGTCGAAACCGCTGTTTGCCGTGGCTCCTACGGCTGGCGTGGTGCTGACTGCGCGGGTGCTGGATCGGGTGGGAAAAGGCATTCGCGGGGCGCCGCGGGATGCGATGGTGGCGGAACTGGCACCACCTTCCTTGCGTGGCGCATCGTTTGGTCTGAGACAGGCTCTGGACACGGTCGGAGCGTTCGTCGGCCCGCTCCTTGGGGTGGGCCTGATGCTGCTTTGGGCTGACAACTTTCGAGCGGTCTTCCGGGTCGCGATCGTTCCAGGCGTGCTTGCGGTGCTGCTCTTGCTGTTTGGAGTGCGGGAGACAGGGACGCATCGAGATGACCGGCCGCCCCTTCGGATTGGGCGGGAGGGGCTGAAGCGCCTGACGGCTCCCTATTGGTGGGTGGTTGGTATCGGTACGATGTTCACGCTGGCACGCTTCAGCGAGGCGTTTCTGGTGTTGCGCGCGCAGCAGGGAGGGATACCGATCGCGTTGGTGCCACTGGTGATGGTGGCGATGAATCTTGTGTATGCGGTGTCAGCGTATCCGTTTGGCAAGCTCTCTGATCGGATGAGTCACACGAGTTTGCTGGCGATGGGCCTTCTTGTGCTGATCGCCGCCGACCTGGTGCTGGCGCATAGCGATTATCCGGGAGCGGTTTTGCTTGGTGTTGCGTTTTGGGGTGTCCACATGGGGATGACGCAGGGGCTTCTGGCGACGATGGTGGCGGACACGGCTCCCGCGGAGCTGTGGGGCACGGCTTACGGATTCTTCAGCCTGATGAGTGGGCTGGCGATGCTTGTGGCGAGTGTCGTGGCCGGCAGTCTGTGGGATTCTCTTGGGGCTGCATCGACTTTTCGGGCCGGAGCGGCATTTTGTGTCGTTGCGTTGATTGGTTTGGCGGCGCGGTCCAGCTCAAGGCCAAGTGCCGCTGCGTGAGTACGGCGCCGGCGGGGCTCAAGATCGGATCCTGCTGAGCCCACGCGGACGACTGGTGAGGGAAGTTGCTAGAAGCCTGCGCCGGGGATGTAGTGATACTCGATTTTGCCCGGGCGCTTGACGGGGTCGCCGGTGAGGTCATGCGTGTGCCAGACGACGCTCTCGGCGGCGACTTCCGAGTGCTGCCCGAGGAACTGGAGGGCGTAGACGCTGGCGGTGGGGTCGTCTTTCTGATCGGCGAACTTGGCGGACTCGATGGCCGACTTCTGGCGCTCGCCCAGACGCCGGTAGATGATGGCGAGCGAGTAGTGGGCGGCGAGGTCGTCGGGGTCGATGGCCTGAAGCTTTTCGTAGGCATCGCGGGCGTGGGCGTAATCGTGGGCCTGGAAGTAACTGAAGCCGAGCTCGCGGAGTCCATCTTTGGCGCGGGGATATTTGGCGAGCATGGCCTGGAAGTCGGCGATGGCTTCGCGGTTGTGGCCGGCGTTGCGCTCGACGAGGGCGCGGTAGTAGAGGGCGCGCGGGTCGCCGGGGAGCAGGGTGAGGGCCTTGGCGAGGTTGGCGCCGGCGTCGGAGTAGCGCTCCCAGGAGATTTCAACGACAGCCATGTTGGTGTAGGCGTCGGCGTAGTCGGGGCGGAGGGTAGCGACGCGCTCGAAGGCGTGGACGGAGTCCTGGTACTGCTGGGCGTCGAGCAGAGCGATGCCGTAGTTGTTCCAGCGCATCCACTCGGGGTTTTCATCGGGGCCGGGCTTGACGGGCGCGTTGGGACCGATGTTGAAGGTGCGGGTCTGGGAAGCGATGTCGATGACGGGCTGGGGATAGTGCTTCTGGTCAAAGACGTAGTCGATGAAGTGCTGGTCGAAGCGGCGGTACTTAACGGTGGCAGTGATGGAGATGCTGCCGGAGATGTCTTTGGGCAGACGGAAGCGGTAACGGACAAGCTGGGAGCGGCCGGACTGGATGGTGTTGTTGTAGGCGAGGACGCGGTTGTGCCAGATCTGGTGAATGTCGTTGAGTTCGCCCTGTTTGTTGATGAGGCGGTTGGTGAAGGAGTGCGCAGAGGGATCGAGGTTGCCGTCGGGCTGCAGGAAGCCGCTTTCGGAGAGGGTCTTGCCGGCGCTGTCCTTCACGGTGAAGTTGACCCAGGCCTCGTAGAAGTCGCGCTGCTCGGGGACGAGGGAGTGGCCGATGCCTTTGTTCTGGATGACGACGTCAGCGATGAGCGTGGAGCCGGGCGCGAGGGAGAAGCTGGTGAGGCCGAGGGGGGCGATGAGGACCTGATCTTTGGGCGTGGCCTCGGCGGATTCGTTTTCGAGGGCGAAGAGGTCGACGTTGAGGACGCCTTTGCCGTCGGGGCCGTGCTGGAGGAAGTCGACGAGTTTCTGTGCCTGTTCGTCGTAATGGTAGTAGGCAGGCATGAGGGAGTTGCCGCCGACCCAGCGGTGGTTCATGAACTGGCCGTTTTTGGCGCCGGGCTCTGATTCGCCGTCGATGGTTGGTGTGGCCTTCATGTGGCAGGTCTGGCAGGTGGAGACGACATCTTTGCGATAGAAGGGCAGCGGGGACTGTTTGGCGAAGCTGGATCCCTGCCACTCGTCATAGACGGTGAAGGCGCGGAGCCACTTGTAGTCGTCCATGGTGCGGGGGATGGCGGCTTTGTGGCAGGAGGCGCAGAACTCGGGTGTTTTATAGATGGGGCGCATGACGGCCTGGGAGTGGCGGTCGAGGTGCGCGAGGATTTCGGAGTCGGGGACTGGCCCGGAGATGGGCTTGCCGCTGGCGTCAACGAGGACTGCGGGGATGCCCATAACGTAGCTGCCGGTGCCGGTGGTATCGACCGCCTGGATGGAATGGCAGGTGGAGCAGGTGACGCCTTCATTCTCAAAGGGACGCTTTTTGGGCATGCCCTGGGAGAGATCGCCGGAGAGCAGCGCGACGGGATTGTGGCAGCCCTCGCAGTGGCGCGAATACTGGACGCCCTTCTCGTCGATGAGCATGTTGACGTTCTTCAGATACCAGGGATTTCGGAAGGCGTTGGAGTGAACGGACTGGCGCCACTCGGCGTAAGCCTGCTGGTGGCAGTGGCCACAGTACTCTGCGGTGTAGAAGCTCTTGGGGCTGAGGAACTGGCCGTTGGCGGAGGTGGCGTTGGAGGGCAGGAACGGAGTGTCTTTGCCGAAGGCGTAGTTGTATCGGGCGGCGACGGAGTCGTGAAACTGTGTGGTGGGGCCGGTGACAGGGATGTGGGTGCCGTAGTCGGCGAGCGGCTGGTTTGAGGGGGGTGTGTTTGGGGCCGGAGATGCAGGCGCGGCGGGATCGGAAGCTGCATCGATGCGGGGAGCGAGCGCAAGTACCAGAATCAGAGGGAGGGCAAAGAAGAGGTTGCCCAGGGCGCCTTGCTGCATGGTGCGGGATCTCCGGGGAGAACGGTTAAAAGTACGCATTGAGACAAAAAAAATACACGGGAACACATTGAATGTAGCAGGGCTGGGGGATGAACTGTCTTCCATCCTAAGTTGGAAGATGGCGCGGGTTGTGCCGGCTAAACGGACCGTGTTTAGATGGCAGGTTGTGGAATTGCAGCCAATGGTTCACAACGTGGGATGAATGGGGAGAAAACGAGCCTGTGTTGTGTGCTGTAGCTCACATCCACTTAGCCAGATTGCCCATAAAACTGTTACGGTGAAGTGAGCGGGTTTTTGCAATCAAAGAGATGGCCTTCAATCCATATTTTTCACTAGCGGTGCTCTTTGTGGTGGCGCTGTGCTTTGGTCTGACTCCACTGGCCTTGGCATGGCTCTGGAGCCGCGTTTTTTCGCCCCAGAAGCCGAACGCTATCAAGAATGCAATCTACGAATGCGGCCTGGAGTCGAAGGGCGATGCGTGGGTTCAGTTCCGTTCGTCGTACTACCTGTACGCGATTATCTTTCTGATCTTTGATGTGGAAGCGGTGTTTCTGTTGCCGTTTGCGGTGGCGTTTCTGGGACTGGGCGCGGCGGCGTGCGTTTCGATGCTGGTGTTTGTGTTGCTGCTGGTGGAGGGTCTGGTGTGGGCCTGGGCCAAGGGCGTGCTGACCTGGGCGTGAGAACCGGCAGGTACTGAGGATTTTGGCATATGGCGGTGGATGAGCAACTGAAGATTGAGATGGGCAAGCAGGGTGTGTTTGTGACCACCTTGCAGGAGCTCTACAACTGGGGCCGGCGCAGCTCCATCTGGCCGATGAACTTCGGCCTGGCCTGCTGCGCCATTGAGATGATTGCCACGACGATGGCGCGGTACGATCTGGCGCGGTTTGGGGCGGAAGTATTTCGGCCGTCGCCACGACAAGCGGACATGATGATCATCTCCGGGACAGTGACCAAGAAGATGGCTCCCCAGGTGGTGCGGCTCTACAACCAGATGGCCGAGCCGCGGTATGTGATTGCGATGGGCGCTTGCGCGATCTCAGGCGGGCCGTTCAAGCAGGGTTATAACGTGCTGAAGGGGATTGATCGCTATATTCCGGTGGATGTGCATATTCCGGGGTGCCCGCCGCGGCCGGAGGCGCTGCTGGAGGCGTTCATGACGCTGCAGAAGAAGATCGACGCGCAGCCGCTGACCGGCGAGGCGCGCCCGCGGCACCTGGATGAACAGGCTCCGGGCGAGTTCCCGGTGCCGGAGCAGGGAGCGCATGACCTGGAGCCCCCCGCAAACAAGAGTGTATGGACTGTGCCGGTGGTGATTCGCTGATGAAGACGGTGGAAGAAATTAAAGCGGCCATTGAGGCGGCTGTGCCGAGCGCCAGCGTGGAGATTGTGCAGAACCCGGCACCGTCGGCGCAACACTCGCTTTTGCTGAAGGCAGAGACAGCCGTCGCGGTGGCGAAGTTTCTGCGCGACGATGCGGAGCTGGCGCTGGATTTTCTGTCGAACGTGACGGGCGTGGACTGGCCGGACAAGGAGATCACCGAGAAGGTCAAGGTGACCAAGATGGTGACGAAGACGGTCGAGGGCACGGAGCAGCAGGTGGAAGAGACCGTCGAGGAGACGCGCAAGCGCGTGGAGCCAGGCTATCTTGAGGTGGTCTATCACCTGTATTCCATGACCAAGAAGCATGGACCGGTGGTCTTCAGAATGCGCACCGGGAATCGGGCAGACGATGTGAAATTGCCGTCGATGACGCCGGTGTGGCGATCTGCGGAGTATCAGGAGCGCGAGGTCTTCGATCTCTATGGCGTGGAGTTTGTAGGGCATCCGGACCTGCGGCGGATTTTGATGTGGGAGGGATTCAAGGATCATCCGATGCGGCGGGATTATGTGGAGCCGGATGACTTTGAATACGAGCCGACGGCGCACGACGAAGTGTTGAAGAGAGCACAGGCCCACCAGGCGGCAGCAGCCGCAGCGGCGGAAGGTCAGAAGGGGGCTGCTCAATGACGCTTTCCGCAGCAGAGTTCGGCGCGAGGCAGCACGCAGGCGGAAAGGCCCTGCCTGAGGGTAGGATGGTGATCGATCCCGAGAGCGGTGGCGATCTGCTTGAGGTGTCGATGGGGCCTCATCACCCCTCGACGCACGGCGTCTTCCGGATGGATGTGGCGCTGGATGGCGAGCGCATTGTGCGGCTGAAGCCGGTGTTTGGCTACCTGCATCGCAACCATGAAAAGCTGGGCGAGGAGCACAGCTACCTGGCATCGATGCCGTATACGGACCGCCTGGACTATATCTGCTCGCTCACCAACAACTGGGCCTATGCGCTGGCGGTGGAAAAGCTGGTGGGCCAGGAAGTGCCGGAACGCGCGGAGTACCTGCGCTTGATTGTGGGTGAGCTGACCCGCATGCAGAACCACATCCTGTCTGTCGGCTTTCTGATTCAGGATATGGGCGCCAGCGGAACGCCCCTGATGTACGGCTTCCGCGAGCGGGAAAAGATTCTGGATCTTTTTGAAGCGCTGACCGGATCGCGCATGATGTGCAACTACATGCGGTTCGGCGGCTGCCGCGTGGACGCGACGCCGGAGTGGCTGGATGGCGTGCGCAAGGTCGTGGCGGGAATGCCAGCATTTGCCGATGAGTTTGAGCGGCTGCTCTGCACGAACGAGATTCTGATGGCGCGTACGCAGGGCGTGGGCGTTCTTCGTCCGGAGCTGGCGGTGAGCGCAGGAGTGACTGGTCCGGCGCTGCGCGCTTCCGGCGTGAATTACGACATTCGCAAGGTGGATCGGTACGGAATCTACGACCGATTCGACTTCAAGGTTCCGCTCGGGGAGCATGGCGATGTGTACGACCGTTTCATGATCCGTCTGCTGGAACTGCGGCAGTCCATCCGGATTCTGGAACAGGCGCTCAAGGATGTGCCGGGCGGGCCAGTGATGGATCCGAAGGCGAAGATTCGCAACTTCCGGCCAAAGCCGGGGGAAGCGTACGGACGCATCGAGGCTCCGAAGGGCGAACTGGGCTTTTATCTGATCAGTGATGGAACGGGCAACCCGTATCGCTATCGGGTGCGGCCACCGAGTTTCGTGAATCTGACTGTGCTTGAGGATATGTGCTTGGGATACAGTGTGGCCGATGTCGTGCTGATTCTTGGTTCCATTGATATCGTGCTGGGCGAAGTGGATCGATGAAAGTGATCAGTTGTCGGTGAGTGCATGAGGTGAACTGGACTGGTGGAGGGCAAGCAGGCGGCACGATCTTTTCGAGAGTTGATTGACTGGAAGAAATCACTGCAATTGACCGTCCAGGTGTACCGCTTGACGCAGGAATTTCCACGGGAGGAGCTTTACGGACTGACCAGCCAGATGCGACGATCAGCGGTTTCTGTACCTAGCAATATTGCAGAAGGGCAGGGAAGGCTCGGTACGAGTGAGTTTCGTCACTTTCTGGGAATCGCACGTGGTTCAAATTTTGAGTTGCAGACCCAATTGGAAGTGGCACGTGAGCTGGGTATGTGCGATGGGAGCAAGATTGACGATGCCATGTCCATATCGCATGAAGTGGGCAAGATGATTTATGCCATGTTGGAAAAGATTAAAGACTGAGGAGCGAGTTGGTGATCACTGAGAACTGATCACTGACTACTGAAGCAATATGCTGGGTGAAGGAATTCTGAAGGGACTGGCGGAGACGGCGAAGAATTTCGCCGGCAGCTATGTTTCCAAAGAACGGCTGACGACGGTGCAGTATCCCGAGGAGCGTGCGGAGCACATTGAAGCCTCGCGCGTGTTTCCGTTCCTGGTGTATGACGGTCCGGACGCATTCGCGGGGATGCGGTGCGTGTCGTGCCAGATCTGCGAGAAGGAATGCCCGCCGAAGTGCATCTACATTGAAAAGTCGAAGGACAAGAAGCCGGATTATGTGGGCAAGCCGCAGAACTATCCGGTGCGCTTCGATATTGATATTTCGGTATGCATGAGCTGCCAGATCTGTGTCGAAGTCTGTCCATTTGATGCGATCAAGATGGACTCGGTGTTTGAGATGGCGACGGACAACCGCTTTGGGGGTCTGCTGCTGGACCGCGAGAAGCTGCTGAAGTCGAACGAGTACTACCACTCGATTCATCCCACCGAGGCGACGGAAGTGGATGGCCGCCTGGCAGAGGAAAAGGCCAAGGTGGAAGCCAAGGCGAAGGCCGCGGCTGAAGCGGCGGCAGCCAAGGCAGCGGCGGAGGCTGCGGCGCCCAAGACGGCTGCTCCCGCTGCGGCACCTGCAGCAAAGCCGGATGCGCCGAAGCCGACGGGGGGCGCGGAGTAAGCCATGGTGGAGAAAGCCGATCAGATTTTCGTTCTGCTGCTGCACTGGATCTTGAACTACCTGCCGGCGGCATGGCGGCATCCGGTGAGCGTGCTGCTGTGTGTGGCGGTGATTGTCGCGGTGTATCCGGCGTTGTTTGCGCTGGCGGTGCTGATGGAACGCAAGGGACTGGGGCGGATGCAGAATCGCTACGGTCCGAACCGCGTGGGCCCGTTTGGCATCCTGCAGCCGGTGGCGGATGGCATCAAATCGCTAACCAAGGAAGATATTGTGCCGCGCAATGCGGATGCGCTGGTGCACTTTATTGCGCCGCTGGTGCTGGTGGTGGCGGTGTTCATGGGCTTTGCCGTGATGCCCATGGGACGCAACATGGTGCTGGTGAATCTGGACGCGAGCCTGCTGTTCTTTTTCGCGATGGGCGCCTCGACCGAGCTGTCGATCTTCATGGCGGGGTGGTCAAGCCGCAACAAGTACTCTCTGCTGGGCGCGATGCGCGCGGTGGCTCAGATGATCAGTTACGAAGTGCCGCTGCTGCTTTCGACGGTGGGCGTGGTGATGATCACAGGGTCGCTATCTCTGGTGGATATTGTGGATGCGCAGAACCGGTACAGCTGGGGACTGGCGCACTGGAATGTCTTCAAGCCGTGGGGCCTGGCGGGCTTCGTGATGTTCGTGATTGCCTCGATGGCGGAGACGAACCGCTCGCCGTTCGACTTGCCAGAAGGCGAATCGGAGATTATCGGCGGGTATTTTACAGAGTACTCGGGCTTCAAGTTTGCGCTGTTTTTCCTGGGCGAGTATGTGGGCATGTTCGGCATTGCGGGGCTGGGGACGACGCTGTTTCTGGGTGGATGGTCCGCGCCGCTGGCGGTGCTGAGCTGGATCCCGTCGTGGATCTGGTTCTTTGCCAAGGTGGAGCTGTGGATCTGCTTCTTCATTTGGGTGCGCGGGACGCTGCCGCGCCTGCGCCAGGACCAGTTGATGAATTTTGCATGGAAGTTTCTGCTGCCGTTGACGCTGGTGAACCTGTTGGTGGCGGCGGAGTGGCGGTTTGTGGAAGGCGTGTGGATACGCTGGATTGTGGGCATGGTGATCGTGGTGGGCACCTATGTGCTGATGGGCCGGGTGGGGATGCGCCGCGAGAAGCTGGGCCCGAGGAGTTACCGCTATGCGGAGTAGGGGAGCGGAGATCGTGGTAAGGGAGCGGGCAGGCGTGCGCGCGGAAGGGAGCGGCGGGCGATGAGTCCTGTGTTTGTTGTGCTGGCCGCTTTGACAGTGGTGGGGAGCCTGGCCGCGATGACGCTGCGCAACCTGGTGCACTGCGCGCTTTCGGTGGCGGTGGCATTTGCCGGATTGGCGCTGCTGTTTTTGCAGCTGGACGCGGAGTTTGTTGGCTTCGTGCAGATTCTCGTCTACGTAGGCGCGGTGGCGATCCTGGTGGTGTTTGCGATTTTGCTG
>JAKAJO010000115.1 GCA_021813745.1 Acidobacteriota bacterium | reverse complement strand
GTCCTTGATCCGCATCCACTGCGCTTCGCTCAACTCGTATCGACTCGCCACAAATCAAGTGCAACAAATCAACCCAAACCTGCAAAGTCTATATGTGGATACGGCCTAGGAATTGAGATCTGTCAGCAGATGCTTCTGCACTTTGCCGAGGGCGGTGCGTGGTAACTGTTCGACGGCAACAAAGCGCCGCGGCACTTTGAACGAAGCCAGAGATGCGCGGCAGCGAGCTTCCAGTTCTTCGGGTCCAATGGGCTTGCACGCAACAAAGAATGCCACGGGAATCTCACCTCGCACCGGGTCAGCGATGCCCACCACAGCCGCTTCCGCAATCTCTTCCTGCTCGGTGAGAAAGTCTTCGATCTCGCGCGGATAGATATTGAAGCCGCCAGAGATGATGAGGTCGCTCTTGCGTCCGAGCAGCGTGTAGTAGCCGTCGGACGAGCACTCGCCCATGTCACCGGTCCTGAACCAGCCGTCATCGAACGCCGCTTGCGTGGCCTCCTCGCGCCGCCAGTAGCCGGCGAAAACATTCGGCCCACGCATCTGCACTTCGCCGTTGACGATTCGCGCCGATACTCCCGGCAGCGGCATGCCCACTGTACCCGGCCGCCGCTCGCCCACATACGGATTCGAGATATTCATCAGGGTCTCAGTCATCCCATAGCGCTCCAGGATCGTGTGGCCGAATTTCTGGCGAAACTCTTCAAAAACTTGCGACGGCAAGGGCGCAGATCCTGAAACGAACAGACGCATGAAGCCACCCACCTCACGAGCAATATCATCCGGGAATCCGAGCAAGCGCACGTAAATCGTAGGAACGCCAAAAAACAGGGTCGGTCGAAAATCAAGAAACTCGGCGGCGGCCTTCTGATGTTCAAAACGCTCCAGCAAGCGCATGCGACAGCCGCTGAGCAGCCAGCAGTGGAGTCCGTTGGCAAGCCCGTGCACGTGAAAGAGGGGTAGAGCCAGGAGGAATCGATCGTCTGCGGTGATGGCCCAGCAGGCATTGAGATTCACGCAGTTCGCCGCAAAGTTGTTGTGGGTTAGAATGGCGCCCTTCGATACTCCGGTTGTGCCAGACGTGTAGACCAATGCGGCAGGAGAATCTCCATCCAGTGGCACTTGTGGCCGCGCAGCCTCCTGCGGCGTGTTGAGTTCATCCACGTGCCACAGCGGCGTGCCGCCGGGCATCCCCTGAGCCGCGATCACGGCCTTCGGCTCCGCATCGGTCAGGATATGCGTGATCTCGCGCTCGCGATAGAGGATGTTGATGGGAACAAAGATGACGCCCAGCTTGACGCAGGCCAGATAAATGTCAATGAGTTCCAAACAGTTGGCGAGATAGACGCACAGACGGTCACCGCGCACCAGACCACGAGTCGTGAAGAGCGCCGCCATGCGGTTACTACGCAGGTCTATCTCGCCGAAGGTAAACGTCTGTCCATTCAACTCGAGTCCAACCTGCTCGCGTCGCCCTTGCAAGGACAGGTCAAATAACTGCATCAGATTCATTTCTCCTCCGGAATGGCGGGTGTGGCAGCGGCCGCCAGCAACGAAAATGCGCTAAGAGCATAGAAGCTGGTCCGGAACTGTCCTGACAAATCCACCAGGTATCCCACAGCCGGCGCACCAGCGAGAATCATAACGATTCCGACCATGTTGACAAATCCCATCGCGGCCCCTGCGCGACCGGGGAAAAGTGCCGCAGCGCGATTGAAGACCCCTGCATAGGGCACTCCACATCCAGTGCCGAGCGCCGCGATCGCAATCATAGCGAGAGCGCGAGAGTTCCCCCACCCCAGTGCAGCACAGGCCAGAGCATTGAGCAAAAAGGAGGCTCCCATCAGCAATCTGATTGGAATCGAATGCGCCAGCAAGCCACCCAGCGGCCGGGACACGATGCCCAGCAGAAGAACCATTGAGCCCAGCAGACCAGCTTCCTTCAGCGGCATCGCGAAGTCGGCCGTGAGCAGCATTGTGATCCACGCGCCGACTACGATCATCAGACCGAAGGAGGCCATCTGCATCCAGCTCAATAGCCAGAGTTCGCGATGTCTCATCATCTCGCCGATGCTTCCAGCGGCTGGAACAGACTGTTCTGGATGCGGCGAGAGCCACATCCACCATGTCCACACCACAGCCGCAAGGAGCGCGCATCCAAGAAATGCGCCACGCCATCCAAACGCGCCCAGTAATTGTGGTACAGCAAAAAGCACAAAGCCGGAGCCGAGTACGACCGATGCGCCGTATAGCCCTTGCGCCAAATGCAATGCGCGACCCGTGAACATTCCAACCACATAGCGCGCCCCAGCCGCAAAGCAGGCTCCAGTGCCGATTCCTGCGATGGACTTCCAGAAAAGGAGTTGCCAGTATGCTCCCGAAATCGCAATGGCAACATTGGCCAGCGTCACCCATGCCAATGCAGTCACCATCACACGCGACGCACCGAGGCGGTCCGAAAGCCGACCCGCTGGAATCTGGATCAGGGCATGGGAGAGAAAAATTCCCGTAGTCAGAAGTCCTGCGCGTGCTTGGCTAAAGGCGAAGTCTCCGCGCAGCGCATCCACCAGTGGGGCGTGGTTGGTGTAGGTGGCTGAGAACGCAAAGCCTGCAGCACATGCAGATATGAGAGCGCGCTTGTTCAATTTCTTCGGTAAGACCGCGGCCTCAGCTTATCACCATGCAGTTGGGTCTGAGGAGAATCGAGCGGTCTGAAAACTGGACGTACATCCTATTAAGGCAGATGCGCAAGCAGAGCCTCTTCCGCCATCCCGATGTTGCAGGCGGCTCAGCAAAGACTCAGCTGTGTAGCATGCGTCATTCAGTCAGGACTCTCACCCATAGCATCCCTGTATTCAGGAAGCATCGACACCGGGCGTCAACAGGCATTTCGTTGCGTTGCCTCTTATGACGAACTACGTTGACACCACATCCCGCCGCATCTGCGAGGCCTTCCACGCCACGGAACCAATTGCCACTGGTACAAAATCCAAATTGATCAGTCCATACTGCCCCGAGCTTTCACGGACTATCGGTAAGTGATCTTGGTCCGGAAAGCAAGCAGGCAGACCGGAGATCGAAGCGATGAAGCACACGAAGAGATCCGCTATTTCATTGGCTGCCCTCGCCGCAGAGCCATCGCAATCCAAAGCGAAATGACCGCCGGATGCGAACCGGCAAGGGCAGGCAGACTACTTGCAATTCTCGCTAAAACAGAGATTCATGCTGAAAAACGGCAGGACATGGTTCTGGAAGCGATCAGCCACAGCACTCGTGTGCGTTCCAGAGTAGATCTGGAAGCTGTTTGCAACTCCGTAATTATCAAAAATGTTGTGCAGCTTGGTTGCATCGAAGCGCAAACCATCATGATCGCCCACGTCCATCGCAATCGCATGGTACTGCTTGAGATTGTCGATGTACTGATCGACAAACGCCAACGGCGCATTCGCGGTGAACTTGGCCATGATCTCTGACCGCGGGACGCCGTCTTTCGTGGGCAAGTCGAAATACAGGGGAGGATTCTTCGGATCAGGCGCCCACGCCGCAGCCGTCGCGTAGGCTGCGGCTTCAAAGCCCGGCGACTTGCTCGCAAGATCGGCGGGGGATGTGGCAGCCGCCGCCTTCTTTTCGCTCAGAATCGCCCGCTCCTTCATCTGCTCGCTGGGCCCAGGTCCGCCTCCCGCCATCGGCGATAAGCAGCAGGGACTCATGATGTAAAGAGAGCCAAACACATCGGGATGTTTCATCCCGATGCGTGTCGCACCGTAGCCGCCCATGGAGTGGCCCACCAGCCCGCGGCTCTCGCGAGTGGCAATTGTGCGGTAATGAGCATCGATGTAGGCGACGAGATCGTGATAGATAAACCTCTCAAAGTTACCTGTGGTCATCGAACTTGAGTACATCGAGCCGTTGTAGATGGTCTTCGAGTCCGGCAGGACCACAATCATCTCTTTGGCACCCTGCGCAAATGCGCCTTCAATCGTTTGCGGAACATGGATCTCGTGAGTCCACTGCTCCGCGCCGATCGAGTAGCCGTGCAACGCATACACCACTGGATAGCGCCGGTGCTTTGCCTTGTTGTAGCTCGGTGGCAGGAAGACAATGACATCGCGGTCTGCGGATTCCCCTTCAAGGTTGCCTTCAATCGATGGCGAGTGAACCTTGATATGTTCAACCGTCACAGGCTTCGCACTCGGAATGACAGGGGGTACTTCCGTTTGCACCTGCGCGGACATCGCACTGGCACCCGCCATGGCGAAGACAATCAGGAAGGAGCATGCCGTAGAAATCTTTGATCCATTCATTCTTTTCGACTCCGGTTTGTTGCTTCTGTTCTCACGACAATCTAAGGACTGGCGATGGTCCCGCCGCAGAACTCTATTGTGGACCCTTCACAATCGGGAAACGAAAGATCACCACGCTGATAGGCGCAACGGACAATGTCGTAGGAGATTCACTCATCGCGGCCTGTTTTACTTCGACCTGAGGTGCTTGCCCAGCGTGGTTGGCAGCTTCAAGATTCTTGCCGGTCATTTGCCAGTACGTTCCACTCGCACCGATATGAACACCACTGACATTGAAATTGAATTTCTGCTCTGAGTCGGTCGCATTGACGACTGCAAGCGTAAGGAATTTGCCATCCGCGCTGAGCCCTGCGACCATGTCCAGGGGATAGGTTGGGCTCCCGGCACTGGTCCGTGGCAGGTCGCCCACGATGTGCTGAGTGGGAGCCGGCTGGGGAGAGTTGCCCGTAAGCGCAACTGGGATGAAGCCTGCGCCAAGATGATCCCCATAGAGCTTGAATAGCAGACCATTTGTGTTAAGAGTTGCAGAAGTCGGATTCAAATCCAGTGTGGACACGCCCATCGTGAAGGCCGTCATGCGCAAGAAATCCGTCTGGCGGAGCATTTCGTTGAAGACCATCGCGTAGGCCAGAGCGAGCTTCAGATTGGTTTCGCCCCCGGTATAGGCATATTCATCGTTGGACATGAAGATCTTACTGGCCTTCATCTGGGGAAAACGCTGCTCGTACTCTTGCCACTCTTCGCCTTTCAGATGTACGCGATCTGAGGGACGGCGCACCCACTCAAGCACGCTCTCCTGATCGGGTACATATCCAGGTTCAAGTCGACCCACCTTGATGCCCTTCTCTGCTCGCTCTCGATCCCAGCGCACCCCAGCGCGTGTGTACCAGTGTTCGGTGATCCCGTCGAAATTGCCCCAGTCATGCTTCAGGAAGCCACAGGTCCAATCGGCATCGGAACAGATGCCGGCCTGATCAAGAGGAATGTGCCAGTCTGCAGCAACACCTTCGTAAATGGCCTCTTCGGGCATCGAACCCGAAGCCAGCAAGGTAATCGACGGGTCCACCGCGCGCATCGCCTTGGCAAACTCATTGTGCTTGAGAAGGTAGTACTTCAGATCGGTGCGGCCAAGTTGCCACGGTCCATAGGGCTCGTTACCGATGTCCCAGAACCTGACGCGATAGGGGTCTGGGTGCCCATTTTGCGCGCGCATTGCACCCATCCGCGTGGTTGCAGCTCCATTCATGTATTCCACTTCTTCTGCCGCCGAGTGCGCGTCGCCAAATCCGGCGTTCACCGTGATGTAGGGTTCAACGCCGATCAGCTTGCAAAACGTCATGAGCTCATCCATGCCCACGTCATTGGTCTGCATCGCGTTCCATGCATAATCAAAATCCGGTGGCCGCTTATCCCGCGGGCCAACAGAGTCGTACCAGTTGAAGTCGGAGATGAAGTTGCCACCTGGTAAACGCCAGAAGCCAGAATGCAATTGCTTCAGTTGAGCGATCACCTCAGGACGAAAACCATCAAGATTGTCGGCAGGCATCAGTGAGACGGTTCCGATATGGAAATTGCCGTTGCCTATGCCGGTGACCTCGAAAGCTCCGGCATCCGTGCTTTCTCCTGCGGTGAAGCTGAAGGGCACCTCTTTGTACGTGTCTGAAAGAGGAGGCAATGAAACAGTTTGGCGCTCCGATGCGCCTCCACCCCAGATGAGAGAGACATTCACCCGCGCATTCCCAGCGGCGCGAAGCCAGATGTGGCCAATGTACTTTCTCCCCTTGACCAGTGTGAAACCTGATTGACGAATACCATGTGGGATGGACGAATCGAGTTCAACGCGTGGACTCTCTTCGCCGACAAATGGCTGGTTCTTGTCCATCACGATGACTTCCTGGGGACCAACCGGATGCCACTTACGCAGCTGCAAATTGCGAAAGGGCCCACCCTGTACCGGAGGAGTGGCACGGGGTTCCTCGGGCTTGATCGGGAAATAAAACTTGCGATCATCCAGCATCTCAGACCAGAGGCTTCGATAAATGAGCGAACCAATGTGCTCAATAAACATCCCGTATTCATACCGGGACACGGGTTGGGCAGTTTGTTGCGTGTTGATGCTGACCTGAAGCTCTTGCGATTGGATCGCTGCGCTCTGCTGGGCTGCGTTGGTTGCAGTTGTGCCGGCGAGCAAAAGGCCAGCAAGCACCGTCATCCTTCTTCTATTCATCATGCAGTTCTCCCCAAACGATCGGCAGGCGTACGCTGTCCTTCATCTCCCCCAAGGGAGATAAATCGATTCCTGGCTGAACTTACGAGGCAACTCCCCGCTTGCCGGCAGAGTCAGAAGGAATATTACGGTGAAGAATATCGAATGAAAAGCAGCATTTTCGGAGCATATTGATCGAATTCTTCGATATACAATCCATACGTGCACACAACGCTGGATGAGTGGGAAATCCTGCACTCGGTGGTTCAGTCTGGAGGCTTTGCTGCTGCGGCCAAGAAGCTGAACCGCTCGCAATCCACCATCAGCTACGCGATAGGTCGTCTCCAGGATCAACTTGGGGTCAAGCTCTTTGAGATCAAGGGGCGAAAGGCGCACCTCACGGAAACTGCACGAGTACTTCTTGCGGATGCTGAGCCCCTGCTGTCGGGTTTTGTTCAACTCGAGCAGCGTGCCCGCTCACTGGTCTCCGGAGGCGAGTCGGAGATTCGGCTGTCTGTCGACAGCTTGTATCCCAACGCCAGGCTCTTCGAGGCTTTGACCGAGTTCGCTCGAAGATTCTCATATGTGCACCCGCGGGTTCGCCAATCCACATTCCTCTCATCGTCCACCGAGTTCATCACCCACGGGGCTGATCTCTGCATTACCGGTCTGATTTCGCGCGAATACTTCGCTCAGCCGATCCTGGAGATCCGACTCCAGGCCGTTGCTCGCTCTGATCACCCCTTGGGAATGAAGAAGCGGCCCCTGTTGCTCGCAGATCTGGTGCAGCACCTTGCCGTCAGCATTGAAGGTGTCGGGGGGGACGAACCGCGCCATCAACCCAGGACGCCCTCACAGAGGTTTCTCGCCGTCAATTCAGTCGAGACCGCAATCGAAGCGGTGCGGAGCGGTCTTTGTTTTGGATGGCTGCCGGTGTATCGAATCCAGGACGATCTGGACCGTGGTGACTTGACTCCCCTCAATCTGCCCGTTGGAGGCAGAAGAGATGCACGATTCAATCTGGTTTGTCGCGACATCGATGCCTCAAGCAGGGAGGTGCGGGCCTTGGGAGAACTGTTGGGACTGAACTCCACTCTGGAGGTTATTTAGCTTGTCTGAAAGCCCTGTTCAGCTTCTTCGTCAAGGCGGATGTAGTGGTGAAGAATCCGGTAAGCCGGGTGAAGTTTCTGGCGGAGAACAACCAGCAGACCCACGTTCTGTCTCATCTTGAAGAGCGGGCCTATTTTGAGCAGGCATCCCCCGTGCTCCGGGACGTTGCGCGGCTCATTCTGGAAACCGGGATGCGCCCGGAAGAGGTCTACACGATCCGGCCTGAGAATGTGGATTTGGAGCGGCGGACGATTCAGGTTCCCCAGGGCAAGACAAAGGCGGCGCGGCGGCTCTTGACTCTGACCTCTGCGGCGGTGGAAGTCCTCAAGCGGAGAATGACCGGACTGGAAAGCCCGTATGTGTTCCCGTGCGAAACCGATTCCGAGCGGCCCATCCCCAAAGTGAACAATGCCCATGATCGGGCGGTGAAGGATAGCAAGATTGCTCCGCTCCGCCTGTACGACCTCCGCCACACTTGGGCAACGCGCGCGGCCATGTCCGGGATTGACCTCGTGACACTGGCGGCCATGCTTGGGCATTCAAGGATTCAGATGGTGCTCCGCTACGCGCACCCAACACAGGCGCACCAGGCGAAAGCGATGGAACAGTTGGAGCAGTTCAACGCGGCGCAACAGATTGCGGCGTTCGAGAAACAGCAGCCCGCAATGACGCAATGACTCCGAACGGGCTGGTCTATGAACGGGGGCGCGGGTGTCGAGACATCCGCGCCCCGTTCGTTTCATTGAAGGCGCTTTATGAGGTGCTGCCGTGGAATGGTAACGATGATCTTGACCACCTTGGGACCGAACTGAAGTTTAACGTTCCCGCCCGTCTGATTCAGCTTTATATGTTTCGTCTTTCGCTTGCGCTGTGAAGTGCTCATACACTTCTCCTTTCCGCGCTTACTATACGAATCACATGAAACTTAAAATCAGGGAGCCGTGGACGGGAAGTTGGGGGTGAAATGCAAGTAGTCCCCACAAAAGTCCCCACAGCGACAGTTTCGCCCTTGCTGGTGAGTCAGTCTAAGTTATTGAAAGATTTGGAGGCGCGGGCCGGGATCGAACCGGCGCATAAAGGTTTTGCAGACCTCTCCCTTACCACTTGGGTACCGCGCCTTGGCAGGGCCGCATCTGGTGCACCTTGGCTTTAGCGTGCTCCAGTCCGCC
>JAKAJO010000106.1 GCA_021813745.1 Acidobacteriota bacterium | reverse complement strand
TGTCCTTAGTACGAGAGGACCGGGATGGACGAACCTCTTGTGTTCCAGTTGTCCTGCCAAGGGCACGGCTGGGTAGCGAAGTTCGGTTGTGATAACCGCTGAATGCATATAAGCGGGAAGCACGCCTCAAGATGAGATCTCCCTGAAGGGCCCAGGAAGACCACCTGGTTGATAGGCTGGAGGTAGAAGCGCAGTAATGCGTGTAGCTTACCAGTACTAATCGCCCGTTCGGCTTGTCCATAGAATTAACTCTGCGCAGCATGCAGACATTCTTCAAACCTTGTAGGACCAGTCAATTTCGTTGCAATCAAGTTTTCTGTACGAGATTTGTAGCGCTAGATTGCAGATCGCGTTCCTGTGGGAAGCCGGGAGAAACAATCCGGAACACACAGATGCCGCGGCAGGCTGCGGGCAACCACCCGCCAGGCGCTCTCAAGTTTGCCGGTGACCATACTGCGAGGGATCACCCGTTCCCATCCCGAACACGGAAGTTAAGCCTCGCTGGGCCGATGGTACTGCACGGGAAACCGTGTGGGAGATTAGGTGATCGCCGGCAATAAATTCAAACAAAAAGGCCATCCCGTGTGGGGTGGCCTTTTTGTTTTTGGGTCTGTGTGGGCGATTCCAAGTCACATCGATATAATCGGTGCCACAAGGGCTTGCCGCCCCAACGCATTGGCGCGACCGGAGAAGCGTTTCAGTCGTAACTTTTCCTGACAGACGGATGGAATGCCAGCGAAGTGGGAGTACTTATGCTGCGTGGGATTTGCTTCGCTCTGATATTGTGGACCCCGACCTGGGCCATTGCGGCGAAGTCTGCAACGGCTGACCAGCTCGAGAGATTGGTCGAAGACTCGAAGTCCGCCACGGACGCCAACCTTGCTCACCAGCTTCTGGATCTTCATCTCACGGAGCGCATTAACTCTGATCGATTAGCGCGCCTCAATGCGCAGCTACCGGGTCCATCCAGCCGGCAGGCACTGCAAATTCTAGCGGATGAGTCGAAGTTCGAACCCTTGCCCGCCATCGACATTCCCAAGGCCTCTACACCTGGGCTGGATCAGCAGCGGAGCATCATGGAAAAGGTCATATCCTACGTCAGTCAGACCATTCCACAGCTCCCCAACTTTATTGCGACGCGCAGGACGATTCAGTTTGAAGAGACTCCGCAAATCCTCCTTGCGAAGGATGTCATTCCCTATCAGCCGCTGCATTTTGTCTCGGATTCCAGCGAGACGATCGTCTATCGCAAGGGGCAGGAGGTCATCCAGCGTGGCGTGAGCCGCACAGGCGCCCCCGATCACAGCACCTCGGCTCTTACCACCAAAGGCGCCTTCGGCCCCATCCTCGGACTTGTTCTCCTCGATGCTGCCCAAAGCACTCTCGCATGGAGCCATTGGGAGGCTGGTGCGAAAGGCAATGTGGCAGTCTTTCGTTTTGCCGTTCCCAAGGAGAAGTCGCACTACGCCGTCGATTATTGTTGCATTGCCAACCCTTCCTCTGCAGGTGTCGGGAATCGGTTGGGATATCAGACGCCAGTCGCCGCCGTTACTCCATTTCATCAGGTGACTGCCTATCACGGAGAGATGAGTGTTGATTCCCGCACGGGCGTCATCCTTCGCATCATGATTCAGGCAGATCTCCAGCCGACTGAGCCAGTCGTCCAGGCTGGGACGATCGTCTGGTACGACACGGTTGAGATCGGGGGCAAGCCTTACATCTGCCCGACGCGCAGCATTTCGATGACGCGCGCGCAGTCAGTCCAGCTGGATCCGGTCTACAACGCTCCGCTTGCTCTTCAACAGCAGCCGCTCAAGAACGCGCTGAGTGAAGCAACGTTCTCTGCGTATCACGTCTTTCGCGCTGATGCGCGTATTCTGACGCCGGAAGAAGCGGCCGTTGAGCCTCCCACTCCTCCAAAGGCTACCGCCAATCCAGCGCCGAGCGCCACTTCAGCACCCCCCACCGCCCCATCACCATCAATCGTCGACCATGCGGCAACCGAATCGGCAACCACGCCACCGGCCACTCCTTCTGGGAATCCTCCGGTGTCATCCGCGATTGCTTCCTCTGCCCCACCCGTTGAGGTGCCAGAGATGCAATTCACTCCAACGGACACACTCCCCGGCACACCGGCGGAAGGATCTGCGGCGAGTTCGAGCTTCACTCTGCACACCTCCGCGCGCCTTGTGAATGTTGAGGTAATCGCCCTCGACAAAAAGGGTAAACCGGTCCCGAATCTCAATCTCTCGGACTTTGTGCTGCGGGACAACGGCCGTCCGCAGACGATCCGCTTCTTCTCACCGCCCACGTCCCACAGCATCGCATCCCCTACCAGCACCGTTGAAGCTGCGCAACCTGACACATTTTCCAACCAACCCAGCGCAGACAAATCCACTCAGTCCACGCCGGATTCGACGGTCCTGCTGATTGATTCCAGTAATCTCGCATGGGGTGATTTTGCGAACGTTCGGCAGCAGATGCTGGCCTTCTTCAAGAGTCTGCCTACGACGAACCCGGTTGGTCTTTATGCTTTGAACAGCCACGGATTTCAGATTCTCCAAGAGCCCACAACGGATCGCGCTCTTCTTCAGGACAAACTCGCAAAGTGGGTGCCCGATGCGCGTTCGCTGGCTCAAGCGCAGGATGCCGAGCGCCGCAATCTTCAGCAATTCGATTATGTGCACAGCATCTACGACCTCACGGCGGTCAATGGCAACGCCAATCGTCCCGCTGAGAGCTATACCTCAGGCGCCGCCGATGCCAACTTATTTTCTTCGCCGACTGACCCGCAGTTGATGAGCCTGGGCAGCAGCCCCGGACGCGATTCCCTGCTCACCCTTGAATTGATTGCGCGCCATCTCGCCGCCATTCCAGGCCACAAGAATCTAGTGTGGGTTACCAGTAACAACGTTCTGGCAGACAACCTCAGCGAGGCTGCCGCGCGGCAGGATCGTAGCCTCGGACCCATCGATTCGCTTGCCACCCGTGTGCAGGAGCCATTGAACGATGCTCATATCAGTCTCTACCCCCTTGACGCTTCGCAGCTTGAAACTGCCGCCATCGGGGCCGATATTGGGACACGAAATGTCCTCGCTGTCGGGTACACAGACCGCGATGCGCGCTCCAGCGCCCTTGGCGACGCGGCTGCGGGCCAGACTCCTGGACGCGATATTGCCCGCATGCAACAGGATGTGAAGCCGATTCAGGGCCTTTACCGGGATCTGGCCTCAGCCACCGGTGGACGCGCTCTGCGCCGTGCCGGGGACATTCGAGGCGAGTTGGACGGCATTGTCCAAAGTGGCGATGCGGCCTATCTGCTCAGCTTTACCCCTGACACGCAGCCCGATAACCAGTACCACACTCTTTCCCTGTCGATTCCGAATCGGAAGGGCATTCGACTTCAATACCGCACCGGCTACCTTTACCGGAGGCAGCCGGATGGTATTCGCGATCAGTTCCGGCAGGCGCTGTGGTCGGCAGCAGATGTCACAGATCTTCCGGTGCGAGCCACGCCGGCCAGTGATGCCAAGGGCCTGCGACTGAAGGTCATCGTGGGGCCAGAGGAACTGAGCCCTGTGCTCGGCGGCAACCGCTGGAATGACTTTCTCGACATCTTTGTTGTCAGCCGCGACGATGTGCGTCGATCTGCTCAGGTACAGGGCGAGCGTGTTGCGCTGCATCTGCGGGATGCGACCTGGCAGAAGGTACAGCAACAAGGCCTCGCTTTCAATCAGATGCTGAATGCACCGCCTTCCACGGGCACGCTGCGGCTCATCGTGATTGACGAGCGCTCAGGCAAGCTGGGCAGCCTGACGATTCCTGCGGCCTCCCTGATTCAGCCAGGCAAGACTCCCTAACTCGAATCGCCCGCACGCAGAAGCTGGCCGGATGGTCTGCTCCGGCGCGCTCGAACCTCTTCACCGTTGACGTATCTCAACGTTGCAATGTGAAGGGGATTTCATCAGGAAAGAGCCAACAGCGAAGCACGCCAGAAATGGCTGCATGTTCTGTGGAATCGGGCTAGAAGCGGTAACCGGGCTTGAGTTCGCAGCGGTAGACGGTGGACTTTTCGCCTTCGGTGTTGGTGCGCATCACGCAGTTGGCCCAGCTGAGGTAGAGCTCGGGGCCGAGGGGAAAGACCATCGGCTGGCCGTTTACGTCGGCCTCGATGCTGACGCCCTCTTCGCTCTCGGGCAGGGTGAAGGTGAGGGTGCGCTCGTAGAGGACGGGGTAGGAGTGGCGCACCCCGCCGCTGACGGTGGCGTGGAAGACTTCGGCTTCAAGCAGGAAGGTGGCTGTGTCGGCCCAGGCGGTGGCGGAGGCGGTAACGGCGCGGCCTCCGTTGATAAAGCCGCTGGCGTCGATATGGGTAAAGGGGCAGGCGCCGGCGATGCAGGAGGCGCGGACGTTGCGGAACTCGTTGCCGGAGCCTGCGTCCATGGTGACGGAGGCGCTGGAGGCTTTCCAGAGGCCGTCGGGTGAGCAGGGCGAACGCTGATTGCAGGGCTCGCTGCCGTGGTGGACCACCTCAAAGGTGCGAACCGCGCTGCCGATGTTTTCTTCGCTGCGCGTGTTGACGGTGTAGCGGACGCGGAGGTTGGAGAGGACTGTGACGGGCGCGGAGGGGTTGGGATTGGCCGGCGGCGCAAGGGGCACAAGCTGGGCGACATAGAGCTGGCCGTTGCCGGGGCGCAGGCGGAGCTGGGCCTGCATCTGAAGGGGCTTGTAGCCGGGCGCGGTGAAGTGGAGATCGATGGTGCGGCGGGGCACGAGGCCGGGGCGGAAGGTGAGCGTGAAGTAGCCGGAAGCGTCGGACTGGGCGGTGACGCTGCGGGCACCATCGGTGGCGGTAATCTGCGCACCGGAGATGGGCAACTCATTGCGCGGATTGGCGTCGTGGCGGATGACGGCGCCCTGGATGCGGAGCTCGAGGGGCGTCCAGTGCTTCTGGTGGAGGATGACGGCGCCGACCGCGGCGACTATGAGCACGACGATGCCCGCAAGGGCGGGGACAGCTTTTTCGTTCATCGGTGACGCACCTGCCTGCAAGCTATTGTCGCGCGTCGCGCGGCGGGGGGCGCAAGACCGCGATCCGTGAGGGCTCGATTTCGGCAGGGTTGGGTCGGCAGTCTCCTGGGTGCCCATCAAATGCGAGGCACCCGGCGGAACCATGTTTTGTGGTGGAACTCACATCGTTTCCGCGCACCCGGGACACGCTACTGCACCGTGAGGGTCAGATTGGGCACAGTCTGAGCAGTGCCGCCGACAAGAATCGAGACGTTGAGTCCCTGAACAGGCCCGGTGGGCGTGCCAGGGTTGCCGCTCACTCCGCCACTCCCAACACCACTTCCTCCACAACTAGCACAGCTTATAGAGATCGCGAAAAGAAGCGCGGCAAGGGCGAACCTCCAGCCGTCTTTACGACGGAAAGTGAACCCAAGCGGGGCAAGGCAGAGGAAGCATGCTGACGCCAGAGTGCCTAGCATCTGGCCGTGCCCGATTCGCTGGCGGCTCCGAGGATCGATGCGCACTGACGCGCTGGTGTTGGAAGCAGCTGTGGACGTAAAGGTAAGCAAGGCGGTTATGGTGCCGTTGGCCGGAAGAGTAAAGGGTGCGAGAGCGCAGGTGATCTCCTCAGACGCTGGAATACCGCAGTTGGAGGAGGAGAGGCCACCCGAACCGTAGAGGCCATTATGACTGGTGAATGTGAGTGTGGTGGAAACAGACTGTCCAGGCGAGGAAATGATGAGCGCGGTCGGGTTGGCGGAGACGGAGTACCAGGGCGTATTGGTGACATATTGGGTGAGCGATCCGCTAGATGCCGCGTAGGTCGCGTCGCCGCCGTAGCTTGCAACAATGGAAATCGTCCCGATCGCCAGCGTGGACGTGGAGACCTGCGCTTGGCCGCCAGACAGGGTCGCACTGCCGATGGATGAGCCATTGGCGGTGAATAGGACGGATCCAGTGGGTGTGGAACCGCCAGAGGTCACTGGAGCAACCTGGGCTGTGAAGGTGACGTTGGCGTTGAAGGGTATGGACAGACTGGAAGAGCTGACCGTTGTCGTCGTGATGCCTGTCGCCGTTCCCGTGAGACTAACCGTCTGAGCGCCTACCGCAGCATTATCGAAGAATGTGAGGGTCGCCACTGAAGTTGCTGCCTGCTTCGGGGTAAACGTAATGCCCACGGAACAGGTTGCATTCGGCGCAATGGTTGCGTTGCTGCACGAGTTTGAGCTGATTGCAAACTCGATAGCGTTCGTGCCGGAGAGCACAACCCCGCTTGGAGCGAAGATTAAATTGGCGGGGCCGGTGTTCGTGACCGTGATTGATTGGGGTGTGCTGGTGGTATTGAACATCTGGCTGAACTCGAGGCTGGAGACCGAGAGTGTGACAGCGGGCGCGGGCGCTGTCGGATTGACCATGATTACGGTACCGCAGAGGCACGGGCCGGTCCCGCCTACTGTGGTCGTGCTGTAAAGGTTCCCTATGCTGTCCGCAACCAACGGGGCGGAGGGGCTCTCTCCGTCTCCAGGCACACCGAAAGTATGCAAGGTCCTCTCGGTGTAGGCACCGGACGAGTTCACCAGTTCATAAACGATGCCACATCCCTGAGCCGCACACTCCGGGCCTCCCTCTTTGGTTGTGCCGTACAAATTGCCCGACGAATCTATCATTGGCGCAGCCTCTGGCATCTGGCCATCGCCAGCATTGGCACCCTTAAAGCTGTACAACACCTTCTCGGTGTAGTGGCCCGAACTGTTCAACAACTCAAAAACCGTGCCAAACCCGTTACTGCCGGAGACTGGACCAGAGCCATATGCGCCGCCCGCCTGAGTAGTGCCATAGAGATTACCGGAAGCATCAGAAATCAGACCTGATGAAGGTAACTGGCCGTCGGGCCCCGTGAAACTATAGATCACATCTTCTGTATAGGCGCCATTTGAGTTGATCAACTCGAATACAATTCCGCATCCGAAGCCACCGCAAGCTGTTAAGTCGCCTGCGGATTCCGCCGTACCGTACAGATTTCCAGCAGCATCCATGAACAAAGCTCCATGGGGATACCAGCCATCAGTGGAAACGCAACCGAAGCTGTGAAGGACCTTCTCCGTGTAACCTCCGGAAGACTTGGCGAGTTCGAATACTGCCCCGAGACCGCATGCGCCGCCGTTATACGTTGTCCCGTAGAGATTGCCGCTCGAATCCATCGTCAGGCCTGCATAAGGATTAGCGCCGTCAGGCCCCGTGAAAGAGTAAAGTACGTTTTCCGCGTAACCTGTCGCGGATTTGACCAGCTCGAATACCGTCCCACACCCATTCAAGCCGATGGCAAGGCCAGCGCATTGAGCAGAAAGGCTACCACCGTATACCGTGGTCCCGTAGAGGCTGCCTGCCGCGTCCGAGATCAACCCGGCATAAGGGCTTGCACCATCGGTGTTCGCTGAGTTACTCCCAAAGCTATACAACACGTTTTCGGAGTAACCGTTCGAAGACTTCGTCAACTCGAAGACTATGCCGCAGCCATTCACATTGCCGCCATCACAGGGGGTTGCAGAACCTTCGAAAGTTGTTCCAAAAAGATTGCCCGACCCGTCGATAAGCAATGGCGCTGCTGGACCAAAGCCGTCAGTTGGTGTGTTTCCGAAGCTGTAGAGCACACTCTCGGTCTGAGCCAGGGCTCGAGCTGGAAATACTGTAAAGGACAGCATGAGCAAGTAAGTGAGGCGCATCATCCAGCGATTCTTCCGAGCGCAATGTGCATCCCTTCCACAACCCATCGTGCCGTCCATCAGTGGTCCCCTGGAGAGATTGGGTTCATGAGCCGTGGGAAGTCTACACCCGAATGCCTTTTGCTCCAAAGGGCAATGCCGCATCAGACAGCGGCGGTCTCCGACGCACAGCTGAGCGGCCGTTCTCGATGGGCGCGATGTCGTCTAGACACATTCGCAAAACTAGATCGGACACATAGGTCGGCATTTGCTGCCCCAAGCAGTTGAAAAGCACATATGTATGTTGGAGCCAGCAATTGCCTCTGGCTGGGGAGTGCGGGTGCAGGGATGCCCAGCCGCGCAGGGTTTATTCTTCTGGAAGCGCAGGGTGTTGTAGGCGGTGAGGCACAGTGCGCATCCGGAGCACGCGATCAGAGACGGACAGCCAGAACACATCCCCATGCAGGACGAAGAGAGACCGAGAGCAGAGGCATTGAGCCGTTCGCGGCGGGCGCTGCTGCGCCGGATGGCGCTGGCGGGGCTGGCGTTGCCGCTGGCGCAGGCTGGGGCGCTGAAGCCCTTGCAGGCGGGCGCGGGGCAGAGCCAGCGGGGCACGCCGCATACGAAGCCGGCGCCGCCGCCGCGGCCTTCTGCGTTAAAGCCGGAGGACGATGCGTTTCTGAATGACCTGGAACATGCGAACTTTCTTTTCTTCTGGGAGCAGGCGCATCCGCAGACGGGGCTGATCAAGGATCGCTGCAACGTGCGCGCGCAGGATACGAGCACGGTGGCGAGCATTGCGTCGACGGGCTTTGGGCTGACGGCCATCTGCATTGGCGAGAAGCGCGGGTTTGTGAGCCGGGCGGAGGCACGGCTGCGGGTGATTCAGGCGCTCTCGTTCATCTGGCACAAGCTGCCGACGCATCGCGGGTTCTTCTTTCACTTTGCGGACATGAACACGGGCGAGCGGGTGTGGGACTCGGAGGCCTCGTCGGTGGATACGGCGATGCTGCTGTGCGGGATTTTGATGTGCAAGCAGCACTTCAAGGACCGGGACATTTCGCAACTGGCGCAGGCGATTTTTGACCGCGTGGAGTGGACGTGGCTCTCAGAGGATACGGGGCTGCTGGCGCAGGGATGGACGCCGGAGTTTGGGTTTCTGCCGTCGCGGTGGGACCTCTACAGCGAGCTGATGATGATGTATCTGCTGGGGCTGGGGTCGGCGACGCACCCGCTGCCGGCGGAGGCGTGGCATGCGTGGAAGCGGACGACGTTTGAGTATGACGGGTTGCGCTATGTGGGGTCGTTTGCGCCGCTGTTTGTGCACCAGTTCTCGCAGGCATGGTTCGACTTCAGAAACAAGAAGGACGAGTACGCGGACTACTTTCAGAACTCGATTATCGCGACGGATGTGCATCGGCGCTTCTGCCTGGAGCTGAATACGCAGTTTCCGGATTACAGCAACGCGCTGTGGGGCATTACGGCGTCGGACTCGGCGAAGGGCTATGTGGTGTGGGGCGGTCCGCCGGAGATGGGGCCGATTGACGGAACGATTGTGCCGGCGGCGGCGGGCGGGTCATTGCCGTTTCTGCCGCAGGCGACGATGCGCGTGCTGCGGACGATTCATGACCATTATCCGAATGCGTGGTGCCGGTACGGGTTTGTGGATGCGTTCAACCCGCTGACGGAGTGGTATGACACGGATGTGATTGGGATTGACACGGGCATCACGATGCTGATGGCGGAGAATGCGCGGACGGGGTTTGTGTGGGAGACGTTTATGAAAAATCCCGAGGCGCAGCGGGGGATGCAGCGGGCGGGCTTCAAGGCGTATACGCCGAAGCCGGCGGGGATCTGACGGGCGGGTGAGGTAAAGGCCTGAAAAGATTGTGGGAAGTTGCACTAGAATTTCGCCTATCTCTTTCCTGTTCAGAGGCATACAATTAAGTCAGTTGCGACATCGTAGTACATAGAGGCGCCGCTTTCCATGAGAGCGCCCAAAGAGCCTTGGTTCCAGATTCAGGCGCAGGGCGTCCACATGCAGCTGCGTCTTTCGGAAGCGCCCGAAAGGAACCAGATTCTCGGCTATGAAGGCATCCCGATCCAACGGAAAGATGAGCAGCAAGCCGGCAGAGCAGCCGGGGATGCCGGGCCACGCGTGGCGCGACCGGCTGAGTGCGCTGAAGAATGTTCCCCCGGTGCTGCATTTTGTGTGGGAGTCGGGGCCGTGGGTAGTGTTCTGGAACATCACGATCCGGTTCCTCGTCGCATTCCTGCCGATGGGGATTGGCATCATCGCCAAGTTCATCATCGACGGCGTGAACCGGATTGGACATCATCTGCCGCTGCCGGAGCACTTCTGGTGGTTGGTGGTGGGCGAGGGGACGCTGGCGGTTCTCATCGGCGTCCTGTCGCGTTCGGTGGACTACTTCGATAATCTGCTGGCGGACCGCTATACGCATCATGTGAGCGTGGAAGTGATGCGCAAGGCGGCGGCGCTGGACGTGACCGTGTACGAGGATCCGGTCTTCT
The DNA here is from genome assembly GCA_021813745.1 of Acidobacteriota bacterium. Lineage (GTDB taxonomy): Bacteria > Acidobacteriota > Terriglobia > Terriglobales > Acidobacteriaceae > Telmatobacter. The sequence continues at coordinate 134,006 of JAKAJO010000106.1, read as the reverse complement.
ATGACCGGCTGGAGCGGGCGCGGGTACAGGCGACGGATCGGCTGGCAATGATTCAACAGATGGGCCGGCTGATTCAGCAGACGGTGACGGCGATCGCGTTTTCCGTGTTGTTGATGTGGTACTCGCCGCTGCTGCTTTTTCTTTTGGTGGCGGGAATTGTACCGGCGTTTCTGGGTGAGAGCCACTTTGCCTTTTTGACGTACGCGAAGAACTTCAAGCAGACGCCTATGCGGCGGCAGATGGATTATCTGCGGCAGGTGGGTGGCAGCAAGGAAGCGGCGAAGGAACTAAAGCTCTTCAATCTGAGCGAGTATCTGACGAAGCGGTTTGAGGGGCTGTCGCTGCAGATTTACCACGAGAATGTGAGCCTGAACCGGCGGCGGCTGTTCTGGGGTGGCGTGCTGGCGATTCTGGGGCAGCTTGGCTACTACGGCGCATACGCGTTCAGCATCTGGCGGACGATTCAGGGACGGTACAGCATCGGCGACCTGACGCTGATTACGACGGCGATCATGCAGGCGATGGCGAATATCCAGATGGCGTTTTCGACGGCCTCGGGAGTGGCGGACCAGGCGCTGTTTCTGACGGACCTGCTGGCGTTCTTTGCGATGAAGCCCCGGGTGGAGTCGAAGGAGAATGGATTGCCAACGCCGAAGCCGATTCGCGCAGGATTCGAGTTTCGCAATGTGTCGTTTGCGTATCCGGGGACAGAGCGCCGGGTGCTGAGCCACTTCAACTTTACGCTGGGGCCGGGCGAGCGCGTGGCACTGATTGGCGAGAACGGGCAGGGCAAGACGACGATCGTGAAGCTGATTACGAGGCTCTATGATCCGACGGAAGGGCAGATTCTGCTGGATGGCGTGGACCTGCGCGAGTATGACCTTGCGGATCTGCATGCGTCGATTGGCGTCATCTTTCAGGACTTCATGCGCTATGAGATGACAGCGCGAGAGAACATCGCGGTTGGGCGCGTGGAGGTGCCGCACACGCTGGAGGAGATTGAATACGCAGCGGAGAAGAGCCTTGCGGCGGGTGTGGTGGCAAAGCTGGCGGGGGGCTATGACCAGATGCTGGGAAGACGCTTTGAGGGCGGCGTGGATCTGTCGGGTGGCGAGTGGCAGAAGCTGGCGCTGGCACGGGCCTATCTGCGCGATGCGCAGTTGTTGATTCTGGATGAGCCGACGGCGTCTCTGGATGCGCGGAGTGAGATGGAGGTGTTTGAGCGCTTTGCCGAGCTGACGCAGGGGAAGATGGCGCTGTTGATTTCGCATCGCTTTTCCACGGTGCGGATGGCGGACAGGATCGTGGTGCTGGAAGGCGGGCACCTGGTGGAAGAAGGCAGCCATGGGCAATTGATGGCGCTGGGCGGTAGATACGCAGCCATGTTTGAGATGCAAGCCGCAAGTTACCGTTGAGGTCATACACGAGATGAAAGAACAAAAACCGATGACGGACAATGACAGCCTGTTTGAAGAGACCGCCCCAGATCTATTTGCAGGAGCCGTCCACGAGGCCGGTACCTGGGACGTGGTGTACAGGCCGCGCACGCGTTTCGACCTGGGCGATCGTATTCGCGGCGCGCGACAGGCGCTTGCAGAGATTGAGAGAAGGGTCGCCCGAGCGTACGCGGGTGTGAGCGAGGCTGGAGCAGCGCAGGAGCAAAGTTCGGTCCTGTTGGATGTGCGGTCGAGTATGCGGCTGCTTCGTTCTACGATGCACAGCATCAAGGACAGCGAGCGGGAGGTTTCGCGGATTCCGCGCATCGTGCGCCCCGCTCAGGAGGCAGGTCCGCGGGTTGGAGCGATTGCCAGGCTGTACCTGCGGAGTGTGGATTACATTTTTTCGACCGAGTCTTTGAGTGTATTCCTGCGTCAGGTCCAGACGACCGAGGTGCTCACGCTGAATGAGCTCTGGCAGATCTCCATCTTTCTAAAGTTCTCATTGCTGGAAGTTCTGCTCGATGAGATCCCGAACGCCCTGTTTGCAGGCGCAGCATCAGAAGAGTTACCGGTGCAGGCGCATCTGAAAAGTCTGCGCATGATGGACCACGTGGACTGGCTGGCGGTGATCGAGCCACTCATCGTATTTGATGCAACGTTGCGCCTCGACCCCTCTGGGGCCTATCCACAGATGGATTTCGAAAGCCGTGAGATGTACCGGCGGCGTGTTGCACAGATTGCGCGTGCCTCAGACTGTTCCGAAGTGCAGGTGGCGGAGTTGGCGTTGGACCTTGCGCGCGGTTGCGCCACGCTGAACTCGGGCGATTCGCGGATGAAGCAGCGGCGCATTCACGTTGGCTACTACCTGATTGACAAGGGTTTTCCGGAGCTGGCGCGAAGGGCAGGCTATCACGCCCGCTGGTTGGATCGGGTTCGGGCGAATACTCGGGCGCAGGCTGAGGATGTCTACATTACCGGCATTCTTCTGATCACGCTCCTTTTGATGGCGGCGGTGCTATTTCCACTGCTGCCCCATACGCGTGGTGATGTGAGTCTTCTGATCGCTGCCGTTTTGCTGATACTCCCCGCGATGCAGGGGGCGGTGGATCTGGTGAACTGCATCATCACGGCGTTGTTTGATCCGGACCCTTTGCCGAAGTTGGATTTCAGCCAATCGATACCCGCCTCGAGTGCAACACTCGTGGCGGTTCCGTCCCTGCTGCTCAGTGAGGCGCAGGTACGCACGCTGGCGGCGGATCTTGAGATTCGATTTCTGGCCAACCATGATCCCCATCTGCACTTCGCGCTGCTGACGGATCTGCCGGACTCTGTGACGAAGCCGCATGAAAATGACTCGCACCCGCTTGTTGAGCTGGCCATCCAGCTGATCGATGAGCTGAATGCCAAGTACGACGCTGTGGGCAACGGCTCGTTTATGCTGCTGCACCGGCATCGCCAGTACAACCGGCGGCAGGGTGTGTGGATGGGGTGGGAGCGCAAGCGCGGCAAGCTGCTGGACCTGAACAAGCTGCTGATGGGAGAGTATGATGCGTTTCCGATCAAAGCGGGCAAGCTGGATGTACTGCATGATGTGCGCTACATCCTGACACTCGACTCGGACTCCCAACTCCCTCATGGAGCGGCAGCGCGTTTGATTGGCGCCATGGCGCATCCACTCAACCAGGCGATCATCGATTCCAAGACACGTATTGTGACGGCGGGCTACGGGATTCTGCAGCCGCGCGTCGGCATTGCTGTGCAATCTGCCTCTCGTTCACGGCTGGCGCGGATCTATTCCGGACAGACCGGATTCGATATCTACTCGCGTGCGGTTTCAGATGTATATCAGGATCTGTTTGGTGAGGGCATTTTTACCGGCAAAGGCATCTACGAGGTGGCCACGCTGCATGCGGTGCTCGATAAGCGGTTTCCGCGCAACGCATTGCTGAGCCATGACCTGATTGAAGGAGCTTACGGGCGTGCGGGTCTTGTGACGGACGTTGAAGTGATTGACGATTATCCCTCGCACTATAGCGCCTACAGCCGCCGGAAGCATCGCTGGGTCCGCGGCGACTGGCAGATTGTGCAGTGGATGTTTTCGCGCGTGCCGGAGGAGTCGGGCAGGCGGGTCAAGAACCCGATCTCGGATATTTCCCGCTGGAAGATCTTTGACAATCTGCGCCGGTCACTGGTGGATCCTGCGCTTGTGGTGCTGTTTCTCGCGGGGTGGCTTGGATTGCCCGGCGGGGCACTGTACTGGACGATTGTGCCGCTGGCCTTTTTGTTTTTTCCGGCTGTGGTGCAGTTCGGCTTCGCCCTGGGGCGCGCTCTGGCGAACGAGCAGAAAGGTGGCACCGGAGAAGCCTTGGCAGGATTTGGACAGTCGGTCATCATCACTTTGTTCAGCCTGATTCTGCTTCTGCACCAGATGCTACTGGCCGTGGACGCGGTTGTTCGATCGCTGGTTCGGCGCTTCATTACCGGAGAGCGGTTGCTGGAGTGGGAGACCGCAGCGCAGGCCGAGCGCAACCGGAAGAAGCGTACACCGGTGGACCGGTACCTGACGCTGACACCTCTGCTCGCGATTGCGCTTGGCGCGGCGGTCTATTTTCTGGCGCCGCATCGCGCGGCGATTGACTACGCTGGGCCGATCCTGGTGCTATGGGCACTCTCCTTTATGGTGCCGATGTGGCTGGACAAGCCGCCGCGTGAGAGCAAACCGCTGAAGCCGGCCGATGCGCAGTATCTGCGCGGACACGCATTGCGGATCTGGCGCTACTTTGAACACTTTGGCAGCGAGCGGCACAACTTCCTGATTCCCGACAACGTGATGGAAGAGGCCTTTACGGAGGCGGCTCGAGTATCGCCGACGAACGTCGGGTTGCTGCTCAACGCACGACAGACAGCGTGCGAGTTGGGCTTCATTACAGTGCCGGAGTGCGTGGCGCTGACGCAGAACAGCCTGACGGTGATTGCACGGCTTCCGAAGCATCGCGGGCACCTGCTGAACTGGTACAACACAAAGACACTGCAGCCATTGGATGCGGATCCGTTTGTCTCCTCGGTGGATAGCGGCAATTTTGTGGCATCACTTTACACGCTGCACGCAGGCGCGCAGACGATTTTGAAGAAGCCTCTGCTGGCGCCGGACCTGTTCGTGAGCCTGCGGACCTACTGGAAGCAGATGCAACTGGACGATTCGCTTGCGGTGCCGCTGGGCGGGCTGCATATTCCTGCTGCATCGTCGACAACCGCAGAGTGGATTGCATGGCTGCCCGCTGCGCAGGCCGTGCTCTCCGCAGCATCGGCGGCTGCAGAAGACCAGTCAGAAACACGCTGGTGGCTGACGGAAATGCATCAGCGCGTAACGGCTCTGTTGATTCTTCTCCGAGATTACCTGCCGTGGATGCTGCCGGAGTATGCGCCGATTCGCGAGATGCTGCAACCAGCGATTGGCGAAGAAGCTGAGTCGCTTTCATTCGAAGAGATCATCGGCTTCACGCAGGCGCTGAGTACGCGTCTCAGCAGAGTATGGAGCGCCATAACGGCCAAGCCAACGCTCAAGGCACTTGGAGAACAACTGCGAGCCGCCTTGCCTGTGGCGCATGCAAACCTGCGCGCGCTGGCAGGGCGGGTGGAGACGATTGCGCAAACGGCAGAGCGCATGACGGCGGAGACGGATTTCGCTTTTCTGATGGAACCAGGACGGGGGCTGCTTTCGATTGGCTACAGCGTAAAGTCCCAGAAACTGCATGAGGCCTGCTACGATCTGCTGGCATCGGAAGCGCGCATGGCAACGTTTCTGGCTGTGGCGCGCGGCGAGCTACCGCAGCAAAGCTGGTTTAAGCTGGCGCGGCAACACGCGCATGCATTCGGCCGCTTCGTGATGTATTCATGGACCGGGACGATGTTTGAATATCTGATGCCGGCTCTTTGGATGGAGAGCGATGCGGATACTCTGCTGGCCCGAACCCAGCGTGAGTGCGTTGAGGTGCAACGGGCCTTTGCTCGCACGTACGGGATTCCATGGGGCATCTCCGAATCCGGTAACGCGACGCGCAATGAGCATCGGCATTATGGATATCATGCCTACGGCGTGCCGCAAATGGCGATGAGCGCGGATGCGGATGCTGGGCCGGTGGTCTCTCCCTATTCGACGTTTTTGGCGCTGGGGGTGAAGACGCGTGAGGCTTTGCGCAATCTGCGCCAGATGGAATCGGCCGGCTGGGTCGGCGCCTTTGGCTTTTACGAAGCGGCGGACTTCAGGACTTCACGCGAGAACCCAGAACTGGTGCGTGAGTGGATGGCGCATCATATGGGAATGTCGCTGCTGGCTGTGACGAACGTGCTGAAGGACAAGGTGGTGCGGCAGTGGTTCCACTCGAACCGTCTTGTTCAGGCTTCAGAATTGCTGCTGCAGGAGATGCCGTTACGTCGTGGAGCACTGTATGCCGCACTGGAAGAAACCGAGCCTGCGCCCGTGAGCCGGGACTGGAGATCGACGCTGCGGTGGTTTTTGCATCGGCCGGTACGGACACAGAACGCATAAGGACGCGGCCAGCCACTTGCGCGGCTGGCCGTGAAGGATTAGCGGTGCTTGATGAATGTGCCGCTCTGCAACTCGCGCATCGCCTGCTGCAGTTGGGCCTGGGTGTTCATCACGATGGGGCCGTACCAGGCAACGGGCTCCTCCAGAGGTTTCCCTGAGACAAGCAGGAAACGGATGCCCTCGGGTCCGGACTGGACCACGATCTCATCGCCGCGATCGAACAAGACGAGCGAATGGTTCTTTGCGTCGTATTTCGTTGGCGCGTTGGGATCGATGGCCGACTCCGTAAGCACCGCGCGCGGGTTTGAGGCATCGCGGAACGTGCCCGAGCCTGCGAAGACATAGGCGAAGGCGTTGCGCGTCGTCTCGACCGCGATACGGCGACGCGTGTTTGGGGGTACGGAAATATCGATGTAGTTGGGATCGGCAGCGACGCCCTCGACCGGACCTCGCTTGCCCCAAAACTCACCGCAGATGATGCGTGCTTTCGTGCCATCGTCCTCTGTGACTTCGGGGATGGCAGCGGACGGGATGTCCTGGTAGCGCGGATCGGTCATCTTGAGCGAGGCAGGCAGGTTGGCCCAGAGCTGGAATCCATGCATGCGTCCATTGGCATCGCCTTTCGGCATCTCCTGGTGGAGGATGCCGCTGCCGGCGGTCATCCATTGGACGTCGCCTGCAGTCATGCGGCCCTTATTGCCGAGCGAATCGCCGTGGGCCACTTCACCAGCCAGCACATAGGTGATCGTCTCAATGCCGCGATGGGGATGCCAGGGGAAGCCTGCGATGTAGTCGGCAGGATTCTCATTACGGAAATCATCGAAAAGCAGGAATGGATCAAACTCTTTCGTTTTGCCGAAGCCAAAGGCACGCTGGAGCTTGACGCCTGCACCTTCCAGGGTGGGCTTGGTTTCGAGGATTTGTTGGACGGCACGAAGTGACATGGTGGACCTCCTCGGGCGGCGAACCGAGCCGGAGGCCTTTGACTGGTACCGATGTCGATCCTGACCAGCCGTCAGCCTTTTCGGCTTTTCCGCACAAGAATAGGATGCGCGAGGGAGATATTTGTTGCAACAAATAATATGGCCGGCAGAAGTGTCTGCCGGCCAGAGGCTTAGCGTTCAGGCTTTGATGAACTCAACGTCGAGGGAAATCGCAACCTCATCGCCGACAAGCACTCCGCCGGCCTCGAGGGCGGCGTTCCAGACGAGGCCGAAGTCTTTGCGGTTGATCTTCGTTGTGGCTGAGGCGCCGAGGCGGAGGTTGCCCCACGGATCCTTGGCTGGGTCTGTGGAGCCTTCTACCTCAAAGATGACGGAACGGGTGACGCCGTGGAGGGTTAGGTCGCCAATGACGGTGAACTCACCAGGGGCGGTGCGGGTGACGCGAGTGGACTGGAAGGTCATGACGGGGAACTTCTCCGCGTCAAAGAAGTCGGCACTTTTGAGGTGGGCATCGCGCTGAGGATCGGCGGTATGGAGGGTGTCAACCAGGATAGTTGCCTCGACGGTGGACAGGGAAAGGCTGGATTCAACGAGCGTAAGTACACCGCTGATGCCGCTGAACTTACCCTTAACGTTGGAAATCATCATGTGTTTTACCTTGAATTCGGCCGCAGAATGAGCAGGGTCAATCTTCCAGGTGGTGCTGCCAGGCAGGGTCATTACGATACGGGGCTCCTCTGTATTAGTTAGACGCAAACGGCAGTAATTGTTGCAACAAATAGTGCCGCCTTTTTTGATAAGGGTAGGGACTCAGCTGCAGAGACGATCAAGGTTGGTCGAGACGGGACTCCCAGGAGAATATCGCTTCAAAATGTTCAATTTGTGCAGGTTGTCCAGGGAGCAGATAGACGCTGAGAACGTCGAAACGAGTCTCTGGCGGCGTGCTCAGGGCAAGCTGGCGGAGATAGCGGTGGGCGAGTCGACGAAGCGTACGACGCTTTGCTTCATCGACCGCAGAGTGGGCGGGGGTGCTGTCACGCGCGGTGCGAGCTTTGACCTCCACAAAGCAAAGAAGCCTGCCATACCAGGCGATCAGGTCAATGTCTCCTGGCGCGGCGCCAGAGGACCAGCGGCGGGCGACAACGGTATATCCCAAGCGGCGCAGGTAGAAGTAGGCCGCGTCTTCGCCGGCATGACCGGTCGCGAGATGGGGAGGAAGCTGCGGATCGCGTCCACGGCGTGCGGCGAACCGGTCGAGACGGTTCAAGGTCCCTTCTAGTGCTGCAAGACGGAGTTGCGTGATCCTGGCCACCGGAGGATATTGTCGCGGGTGGAGGGGCTGGATGCCAAGTTCAAGCCCAGCAAAAGACGAAGGCAGACCGAGGAGACGATTCCGCGGCCTGCCCTGGATGAATGAAACCGGACCTAAGCTGTGGCAGCGGCAAGCTGGCCGGTCAGCTTGAATTCTTTCTCCGCTTCGGTGAGGGCGTCTTCAAGGATGTCGAGGGCAACGGTGGCATCATGCTCATTGACGATGAGAGGCGGGCAGAGGCGAATCGACGTTTCACCGCAGCCGAGGACCATAAGACCCCGCTCGAAAGCGAGCATCTCGACCCGATTGCGGACGGCGGGTGCGGGCTCGCGCGTTTCCTTATCCTTGACCAGCTCGACGCCGATCATGAGGCCGCGTCCGCGGACATCGCCGACCGAGGGGTGAGTCTTCTTCCAGCTATGAAGGCGATCGAGCATCATGCTGCCAACACGCGCAGCATTCGAGATCCCCTCGCGCTCAAGGACTTCGATGGTGGCGAGGGCAGCGGCGATGGAGACAGGGTTGCCGCCGAAGGTGGAGGCATGAGAACCAGGGACCCAGTCCATGACGTCAGCGCGGCTCATGCAGACGCCGAGGGGCATCCCGCTGGCGATGCCCTTTGCCATGCAGACGATGTCAGGCTGGACGCCGGAGTGCTCGATGGCCCACCACTTCCCGGTGCGGCCCGCGCCGGACTGAACCTCATCCACGACGAGCAGAATGCCATGGCGGTTGCAGATCGCGCGGAGCTCGCGGAGGAAATTATCCGGCGCGACGACGTAGCCGCCTTCGCCCTGGATAGGCTCGACGAAGATGGCGGCAACCTCCTCGGGAGGAAGGATGGTCTTGAAGAGCTTTTCTTCGATGTAGCGCGCGCAGCCCAGGCTGAAGGCTTCCTCGGCCTGCGGTCCGCCGGTGCAGCCGCGGTAGGCATAGGGATAGCGAACATGGGTGACGCCGGGAACAAGAGGCGAGAAGCGGCGCTTCTGTTGTGGCTTGGAAGCGGTGAGCGAAAGAGCGCCCATGGTGCGGCCGTGGAAGGCGCCGAGAAAGGCGATGATGTGCTGACGGCCGGTGTGATAGCGGGCGAGCTTCATGGCGCACTCGATGGCCTCCGCCCCGGAGTTGCCGTAGAAGAACTTGTGCGGCCCGGGCATGGGAGCAACCGCAGAGAGGCGTGCAGCCAGGTCCGTGAGCGGTTCGTTGTAGAAGTCAGTGCCCGAGATATGGATGAGTTCGGCGGCCTGCTTTTGAATTGCGGCGACAACTTCTGGGTGGCAATGGCCGGTGGAAGTCACGGCGATGCCGGCGGCGAAGTCGAGAAATTCATTGCCGTCCACATCTTCTACGCGGATGCCGCGGCCGCGGCGCGCAACAAGAGGATAAGAACGGGTGTAGCTGGGCGAGATGTAGCGCGTATCGGCTTCAACAGCGGCCACGGCTTTTGGGCCCGGAAGGGCGCAGACGAGCTTGGGTCCGAACTTGGCGTGCATTTCCTGCTTGGTCATGGTGATAACTCCTCGGCAGATTCGGTGGTGTGGCGCGCTCGTGACGGTCAGGAGGGCAGGTGCGCGACCACGGGCCCCGGATACTTGGGGCCAATTATTGCCGCTGGCCACGATGGGCGAGCGCAAAAGCGGGCGAGGATCTTCGGCGGACCTCTGCTAATCGCCGCCGAAGAGACTAGGTCGCGTGCGGATGGGCAGCACACGAAGATGCTTGCGGGGGCAGATGATGCGGGCACGTGCACGGGACCAGCGCCTGGAGGCTGGAACGAGCGATGCTCTGAAGGTGGTGCACGTATGCATGAGATCCCGCTGGCCTGAGGATAGCACGAGAACAGGCGGCAATTCCAAGAGCAAGGTTGCGCAGATAGGCTGGATGAGCTATGTTCCGGGCTTTTTGTCGAATGCTGTGGGAGGAACCAGTGTTGCCCCCGGCTCGCCGTCGAGCGAGACTTTGCCTCTTTCGAAGGTTTGGAGCGCCAGGTCATCAGAGGCCATGGTCATCCAGCAGGCGGCACCCAGTTTGAGAACGCTGCAGGCGATCTCGACGGTGTACTTCATTTCTGGGTGGCCGATGACAACGCCGTTTACGCGCTCGATCCACATGCTATGGGAGCCGAGGGTATAGGAGCCATAGACAGGTGGGGAGAGGACAAAGTTCTGTTTCAATCCTTCGGATGCGCCCTGGGCAAAGCCGGGCAGATCGGTGTCTGTGAGGGTCTGGCCAAAGCAGGCAAAGGGGAGTTGCAGCACGGTGATGACGGAGGGCGGAGTGCCATGGCGTGCATTGAGCTCCAGCTGGATGCACTGGATTCCGCGCTTTTCTTGTTCGTCGCCGGTCGACTGGGTCTTATCGGCCTTCAGCACAGGGAGCGTCGGATTCTCACTCACAATTTGCCAATCGGTAGGCAAGGTGTAGCTGAAGCCGAGATCGCTGTGATGAACCTGCGACGCCGTCTGAGCAGGCGCGACGAGACCGGCAACGAGGAGGATGGCAGGAAGAAAAGCAACTCTCATGGCGTGGCTAGTATATCGCTCTGGCTGATGGCGCGACGGTGATAGCGCGAGACGCGCCGCTCAATGAATCAGGAGCACCGAAAGCGCCGAGGCAACACCGGCGAGCGCGAAAACGATGCCCAGATGCCAGTACCAGCGACTGTGCGTGAGCAGCGTGACCGAGGTGACGACGAGGCCGATCTCAAGAAGAGCCTCGGAGAGATCGAAGCGGTTTGCGCGAGCCTCGGCCTCCTCGACTTTCTTTTCAAGCGCCTCGGCTTTTTCCTGATTCTCTTTTAAGTCAGCAGTCCACTTGGCCTGATGGTCGGCATAGGCTTTTGCGATCTTTGCAGCGGCCTCCTGATTGCTCACATCTTCAACACTGAGCAGATCCTGGATCAGAGCGGTATTGTTGGCTCGGATTTTCTTGGCCTGGTAGAGATTCCACTGGTCAGTGGCCTTGTTCTGGTCCAGTACGGCCTCTGTGTGGGTGCGGTGGCCGAGGACGGTAGTGATGGCGACAAGCACTGCCAGTACGCTCATGGTGAAGGCGACGGGGCGCATCGCCGATTCATGCGCGCCGTGTTCGGCGTGTTCCTGCAATTCGTGGGCTTCGTTGGCTTCCATGGGTCTCAAGATGTTGGGTTGGCGGAGGTCCCCATCCCGCTTACTTACGCTTCCAGCGGACGCCGTCTTTGGAGTCTTCAAGGAGGACGCCTTTTTCGGCGAGCTCGTCGCGAATCTGATCGGCACGGGTGAAGTTGCGCTGCCTCTTTGCCTGGGTCCGCTCGGCAACAAGCTTCTCGATGGCTTCATCGGTGAGCGACTGGCGGGCGAGCAGTTCAGGCGCAATGTCGGCCGCGTGGCCCGTCTGCTGCGCCCACTCGATTGCACGGCGCGTGGGCTCGGCGTCCTTGTCCTCAATGACATCGAAGACGGCGTCGAAGTCGCGGAGGACAGCGAGCATGGTATCGCGGTCTTCGGCGCGCAACTGGCCTTGATCGATCGCGGTGTTCGCCGTGCGGACGAGATCGAAGATGGGTGCGCGGGCTTCGGCTGTATTCAGGTCGTTGGCGAGCGCGGCCATAAAGTCGGACTGCGCCTTCTCCGCAGCGGCCTTCATGGCGGGGTTGGAACCGGGCGCGAAGGTGCTCTTCGCCAGCCGGTCGCGGAAGGTGCGCAGGCGCTCAATGGCGGCGGTCGCTTCCACGAGGCCGTCGAAGGTGAAGTTGAGCTGGTGGCGATAAGGCACGGAGATGAGTGCGAGACGAATGGCAGAGGCCTTGTAGCCACGCAGAAGAAGATCGCGCAGAGTATAGAAGTTGCCTTCACTCTTCGCCATCTTGCGGCCGTCAACGAGCAGGAATCGAACGTGCATCCAGTGGCGCGCGAGGGGCTTGTGCGTTACAGTTTCGCTCTGCGCGATCTCATTCTCGTGGTGCGGAAACATGAGGTCTTCGCCGCCAGCGTGCAGGTCGAAGCTATCGCCGAGGTAGGCCATGGACATGGCGGAGCACTCGATGTGCCAGCCGGGGCGGCCGCGACCGATGGGTGTGTCCCACGCGGTTTCGCCTGGCTTGGCGGCTTTCCAAAGAGCGAAATCGCGGGCGGAATCTTTCTCGTATTCATCCACGTCAACGCGCGCGCCGTCCTCCATGCCGCTCAGATCTTTCTTACTGAGCTTGCCATAGGCAGGGAAGGCGGAGAGACGAAAATACCACGAGCCGTCGTCGGTTTGATAGGCGGCCTTTGCCTCGGCGAGCTTCTGAATCAGCGCCACCATGCGGTCGATGTTCTCCGTGGCGCGGGCAATCTGCTCAGGCCGCTGGACGCGGAGGGAGTCCAAATCTTCGAAGAAGGCGTCCACGTAGCGCGGTGTGTATTCGCCGATGGGGATGCCCGCAGCAGTCGCGTTGCGGATGATCTTGTCGTCGACGTCGGTGATGTTCATGACATGGCGCAGCTTCATGCCGGTGAGCAAGAGAAAGCGGCGCAGGACATCGACTTGCAGGAAGGTGCGGAAGTTGCCGATGTGGCCGTAGTCATAGACGGTGGGACCGCATGCGTACATTCGCAGGGTCTCGCCGTCGGCGGGCACGAGATCGTCGGTCTGTCCGGTGAGGGTATTAAAGAGGTGGAGGGTCATCGTTATGGCCTGACTATACGATGCTGCAAGCGGTTGAAAGAATGCGCATTGCGGCCAGATTTGATTGTAGCAGCGGGCATGGCGGCTCTGGCGTCGGTAATGCGTGCGGTACGCAGTCCAGCAAGATGAGGATTGACCTGTGTCCCGACTACTTGTAGAGTGAACCTATGAGTTTCTGTCCCACTTCGGTTTGTTGTTGCATGCGGTGTCGCGTGCTGCGCCGGATTGTGGGATGAAGTAAGACCGCTTAAGACTCAGACCTATCCCAGAACGCCCGCGCAGCCACCTTGCTGATGCGGGCTTTTCTATTTCCCCTCAAAACAATCAAACGGAGAGATTGCATGACAGCGATCGCAGGCGAGCCTACCGGGCTTGCGCAGGAAGTGAACACAGCGCACAACGCATGGGGGCGCGAGGGCGCTCAGGATCGCAGCGTCACGGCGGAGCGGCTGAATCACATGCAACTGCTGGAGGCCGAGAGCATCCACATCATTCGCGAAGTGGTGGCAGAGTTTCAAAAGCCGGTGATGCTGTATTCCATCGGCAAGGATTCCTCGGTGATGCTGCGGCTGGCGCAGAAGGCCTTTCACCCCGCGCCGATTCCCTTTCCGCTGCTGCACGTGGATACGGGCTTCAAGTTTCGCGAGATGATCGATTTTCGCGATCGCTACACCGCCGAACTGGGCGTGAAGCTGCTGGTATGGCGCAATGAAGAAGCGATTGCAAGAGGCGCAAACCCCGTGCAACTGGGCACCCAACGCTGCTGCGGACTGCTGAAGACGCAGGCACTGCTGGATGGGCTGCGTGCGTATGGATTCGATGCGGCCTTTGGCGGAGCACGGCGCGATGAAGAGAAGTCACGCGCCAAGGAGCGCATCTTTTCATTTCGCGACAGTGCGGGGCAGTGGGACCCGAAGAACCAGCGGCCAGAGTTGTGGAATCTCTTCAATGGCCGCATCGGGCAGGGCGAGAGCATTCGCGTCTTTCCGCTATCGAACTGGACAGAATTGGACATCTGGCATTACATCCATCTCGAAAAGATTCCCATTGTCCCGCTGTATCTGGCCAAAGAGAGGCAGATGCTGGTGCGCGGCGACAGCCTGATTCCACTTGAGCAGCCGTTTGTCAAGGGATTGCCGGGTGAAGAACAGTGGGTGAAGTGCCGGCTGCGCTCGCTGGGTTGCAGTCCTTGCACGGGCGCAATTCGGTCAGACGCCGACTCGGTACCAAAGATTATCGCCGAGTTAGCGCAGATGCGGAACTCGGAGCGGGCGAACCGCATTATCGACCACGATCAGGATGGATCGATGGAGCTGAAGAAACGCGAGGGGTACTTCTAATGGCTGATTCGACCTACAACGCAGCGGCGGTACTGGAGCCGGATGAAATCGACCTGCGCATTGAGGAACAGCTTGCGGCCGAGCGTGCGAAAGACCTGCTGCGGTTCAGCACAGCCGGCAGCGTGGACGATGGTAAGTCGACGCTGATTGGGAGACTGCTCTACGACTCGCGCAATGTGTACGACGATCATGTGCGCGCGGTGACGCACAATGCCGAAATTGACTTTGCTCAGCTGACGGACGGGCTGCGCGCGGAGCGGGAACAGGGCATCACGATCGATGTGGCATACCGGTTTTTTTCAACGGCGAAGCGCAAATTCATCATTGCGGATACGCCGGGGCATGAGCAGTACACGCGCAATATGGCGACAGGCGCATCAACCGCAGATGTGGCGATTGTGCTGGTTGATGCGCGCAAAGGCATCCTGGATCAGACGCGCCGGCATGCCTGCATTGCATCGCTGCTGGGGATTCCCGTGGTGATTGCGGCGATCAACAAGATGGACCTGGTGGGCTTTTCAGAGGAGGTTTTTGCTCAGCACAGCCGCGCGCTTGAGGCGCTGGCAAAGCAGCTTGAGATCGCTGATTTGCGCGTGGTCCCGGTGAGCGCGCTGGCGGGCGACAACGTGGTGCAGCGCAGCGGGCGCACGCCCTGGTATAGCGGGCCCAGCCTGCTGGAGTTGCTGGAGACAGTGCCTCTGGCGATTGAACGCTCGCATGCGGGACTGCGGTTTCCGGTGCAGCGCGTAGTGCGTCCCCACCAGGATTTTCGAGGCTTTGCAGGACAGATCAACGCTGGTACGGTGCGGCCCGGCGATGAGGTGGTGGCACTGCCTTCGGGTCGGCGGACGCGAGTTCGCACGATTGCAACGTGGGACGGCGATTTGGCGGTAGCGCGCGCGCCGCAGTCGGTGGTGCTGACTCTGGAAGATGAGACGGACCTGAGCCGCGGCGACATGATTTCGGCGGCCAATGCGCAGCCGCACAGGACGAGGCACTTCAAGGCGACCCTGGTGTGGATGCAGACCAAGCCTTTGCGCGTGGGAGAGGCGTTTCTGTTGAAGCACACCTCGCAGATGGTGCGAGCGCATGTGACTGCAATTCATTCGCGCATCGATGTGGAGCACCTGGAGCAGAACGAAGCTACGCAACTTGGTCTAAACGACATCGGCGAAGTGACGCTGGAGACGACTCGGCCGTTGCTTGCAGATCTCTACCGCGAAAACCGCACGACCGGCAGTTTCATCCTGATTGACGCAGAAGATAACGCAACGGCGGGCGCGGGCATGATTCGCGCGATCTCGGATACCAGGGAAAAGGAGTCCAAGGACAATCGGTCGACCCATGGCGTTCTGGTTGTGGGCAATCGCGCGGAGCTTGCGTCACAACTTGAAACGACGCTTTTGGAGACTGGTGTACTGGTGCTTCGCACGCGTACCGCTGTGTCACCTGCGTTGGTAGCGCTGGCGCGGCTGGGCGCTTTCATTCTGGTGGAGAGCGACGAGCACACACCCATCACGCTGACTCCGGTGCACGGGACGGGAACCATCCATTCCGAGCTGGCAACCGAAGATGCGAACGAGATTCTTGAAGCAGTGCGGCGCCTTGGCGCAATTCCCGATGGAGAGGATGAAAATGACGACGGCCTGGGCATCTGAAATGGAAGTGCGTGCAAGTGAGGCGAAGAGTTTTTTGCGGGAGCAACTGGCGCAGGCAACCGATGTGTGCGTGACCAGCAGCTTTCAAGCCGAAGATGTGGTGGTGCTGCACATGGTGCGTGAGACGCTGCCGGACGTGCCGGTTCTGTTCCTCGAAACGGGCTATCACTTCCCGGAGACGCTGGCTTATCGCGACGAGATGACTGCCGCATGGGGACTGAACCTTATCAATGTTCTGCCGGAGAAGTCGGTTGCGGAGCAGGAAGGACTGTTCGGAATCCTCCACCAGACAGCGCCGGACCGCTGCTGCCACATGCGCAAGGTGGAACCTCTGTTTCGCTCTCTGGCAGCGTATCGCGTATGGATCACGGGGCTGCGGCGGCAGCAGTCGAAATCGCGCGCAAACCTGCAGGCTGAAGAACCATTCGCCCTACCGGGCGGACAGGTACTGACGAAGCTGAGCCCACTGGCGGATTGGACGACGCGCGAGGTGTGGCTGTACGCGCAGGCGAATGAGATTCCGCTGCTGCCTCTCTACGACAAGGGGTACACGAGCATTGGCTGCGCACCGTGTACGAGCCTGCCATTGGATGCCAATGATCCGCGGTCTGGCCGTTGGTCGGGCCAGAAGCTCGAGTGTGGAATCCACATTCAGGCGTCGTGAAGTGAGGCTTAGTTTGATGCGGAGAGCATGATGGACTTCCTGCTGGGCTTTCTGATTGCAGCAATGATCGCAATGACGGGAGTGGGCGCCGGTACAGTGACGGCCCCGCTGCTGATCCTTTTGCTGCATTTGCCCGTGGATGTCGCAGTGGGTACCGCATTGGCGTATTCGGCCGCTGTCAAGCTGGTGGTCGTGCCGGTGCAGGTGGTGCGTCGTGTGGTGGCGTGGCGGACGTTGGCCATCATGCTGGCCACGGGTCTTCCGGGTGTTGTGCTCGGAACGTTGATGTTTCGGCGGCTGGCACGCACCCATGCAGGCGATTTGTGGCTTTATCTGGTGCTCGGTGCGATGATCGCAATTCCATCGGCATGGCATATCTATCGCCATTTTCGTCCGGTCGCAATGCACGCAGGACAGGCGCATCGCCCGGGCTGGCTAGCTCTGACGATGCTGCCCGTTGGCGTTGAAGTTGGGTTTTCATCGTCTGGTGCAGGCGCGCTGGGCACACTGGCGCTGATGGGGTTCACGCCGCTGGATACCCAGCGCATTGTGGGAACAGACCTGGCCTTTGGACTGTGCCTGGCAGCTGTGGGTGGGGGGGTGCACATAAGCCAGGGGGGCGTTGATATGGCTCTGCTGCAGAGGCTGGTGGCTGGTGGGCTGTTGGGTGCGCTGGTGGGAACCAGCCTGGCCTCTCGAATTCCTGCGCGCGTGATGCGGTTGGCACTTTCCCTGTGGTTGCTGGCGATGGGAATGCAACTCTGCTGGCAGGCTTTTGCGCAGGCGGCCAACTAAGAGCGACCGAGCGGATGCCTGCGGGTCTGCTCGCGTAGAATGCCTACGATGGCTGCACCACTTTTGGCTCGGGGAATGTTGACGGCTCTTGCGGCCGGACAGGGCATTGCTCCAATTGCAATCGATCTGAACAGTACGCATGCTACCCACCCGCTTTGGCCGGGCCATGCCCGCTTTCACCTCGTGGCGCAGGTGGTGGCTGGGGTGGTGACGAGCGCCGCGGAGATCGTCCTGCTGTGGTGGCCAGGACCCTGGCAGACGCAGCGCTTTTTGCTGGCTGCGAGCCTGTCTGCTGCGCCGCTGCTAGGCTACTTGATTGCAATGCTCACACGACGAGTGTACGGCGGCACGCTGAGCGATCCACGAGGGATTCCTCCTGCGCGATTTCAACTGCGCGGGGGCGTGATTGAGTTTGAGAGCAACATCGTTGTGATTGCGGTGGCCCTCATCTGGCTGGCGATTGCGGTGTTGCTCTATTGATGCAACGCAAGTGGCGGGGTCATGTTGAAGGGCAAAAAGCGAAAGCGCCGAAGACCTTTGCAGATCTCCGGCGCTCTCCGGGTGCCCTCATAGCTCCTTGAATCGGACGCCATCCATCTGCTAGAAGCAATGAATCTTCAGCTTTGTCCAGTGATCGAAGCTGCCAGCCTGACCGTCCGTCTTGCCTTGGAGTTTCTCGATCCGTCGCCCTTACGGCTTAGCCGCACAGGTTACGTCGTAGTCCCTCTTTGGTTGAACGTCCGCAAAGGGCCGGTGGCACGTCTCTGTCTTCCACCGAACTTTGCATCGCCCTGCAAGATGGGAACGAAGCCTTCGACCTCCACCAGTCGTGTCAATCTTCGCAAAGCGTTGAAAGGCTCTTCCGGCTTCTTTCGAATTCTGCATCTTCCGATCTGTCCGCCAATGCTGCTTCTGCTTCAATCAAGCCCGGATCAACGGCGAAACCGCTGGTTCGAATCTCTCTTGCTGCGAGAATCCACATTTACCGTTCAGACTGGAAACGTCGTTTCCAATTCCCTACAGGCTCACCAACTGGGAAGACAATGCGCCTGTTCCGCCTGTGAATACAAGTGCAAAAAAAGTCTTGATCTGTGGATATCACCAGGTATGGTGCATTCAACGCAGAATTCAGATGAGGAGTTCCTGACATGTGCCCAATGCCATCGCTTGGGCGCGCCTCTGGGAAGAACAAGGAACCCTCATTGCCTTCCAGGACTTGCTGCATCCAGGTCGAAGTTGGAGTACTCCCGGCTCTTACCGTCGATTTCAGCGCGCAGCTCATTCCACAACTCGTCAGGAATTTTAAGGAAGACCTCGACGACGGCAGGATCGAACTGCGTACCGGAGCAGCGTAAGATTTCGGCGCGGGCCGCATCGAAGGATTGGGCGCTTCGATAAGGCCTGTCACTGGTGATGGCATCAAGTGCGTCGGCGACGGCGAAGATACGTGCGCCAATCGGAATCTCTGAGCCCTTGAGTCCGCTGGGGTAGCCGCTGCCGTCGAAGTGCTCCTGGTGTGTATACACGATGGCCGCCGCCTCGCTCAGGAATGGAATCTTGCGCAAGATGTTGTAACCGCGGCTGCAGTGGTCGCGCATCACTTCTTGTTCGTTCTTAGTCAATTTGCCGGGCTTGCGCAGGATCTCGTCCGGGATGGCCATCTTGCCGATATCGTGGAGAAATGCACCGCGCGCAATGATGCGGATCTCTGCGGGAGAGATACTCATGGCGCGGGCAAGGGCAATGGTGTACGCGGTCACGCGCTTGGAGTGGCCCTCTGTCTCAGAGTCCTTCAGATCAAGGGCGTCACCGAGTGCTTCAAGCGTGACGTCATATGAATGCTCAAGGTCCTCCATGGCCTGGCGAAGCATCTCCGTGCGGGCGCGCACGACCTGTTCGAGGTTCTGCTGATAATTGTGATCGTCTTCGAGGGCCTTGCGATAGTCGAGAGCGCGCTGGACGGTGGCGATCAGATGATCTCGTTCAAACGGCTTGAGCAGATAGTCGTAGGCTCCACGGCGCATGGAGTCAATTGCAACACTGATGTCGTGAATGGCGCTCACCATGACGACGGGAACCTGGGGATGGTCCGCACGGATACGTTCGAGCAGGGCAATGCCGTTTCCATCCTGCATGACAATGTCTGTCAGCACGAGATCAAAGCTCTGGGTGGCGAGGATTTCTGTCGCCTGTGATCCGCTGCTGGCCAGAGTGACCTCGTAGCCCTGGTGTTCGAGCGTTGCACCGATCATCGAACGCACAGGCGCCTCGTCGTCCACGACCAGAATTCGCGAGCGATTGCCTGCCTTCGAGCTCGTCCGCGGAATCGCTTCACCTTGCCTGGAGCCGGAGACATCTCCCCGCTTGAATCGCTCGGGATTTAGATCAAACGCCAATTCGAAATACCGATCCGGCAGCTGGACACTTGTCGCACTCCGGTTCCCTTCTCGATGATTGCCGGTCTCAATGCCATGCGCGAAATCGCTCAAGTTTGATGCACTGGGGAAACCGGTCGATTCGGCGCAGATCGGGGAAAGTGAGTCATAGATGCGAGCAGTACGTTTGGGCTCTCGATGGTCCTCTCGGGTCGTCCAACGCGGCCTTCAAACGTCGCCCCCGCTTTTAAGACGAACTTACACGTACCTTTATCACTACGCAAGCAAATCTGGCGACCGAACCAAAGTATTCAAGCCACTCATTCAGCTAGGGCTGCAAAGCGTGCCAAGTGCGCGCTTCGCAAAGCCATGCTTACATCATTCAGTGGCTCGATTTATTTTTTCTCTTCCTGGCGCGCGCGTCTTGCGGCGACCCAGCCCTCCTTTGTAATCTGCCGGGCTCGCCCCACGGCGAGTGCGCCGGCGGGAACATCCCGCGTGATGCAGGAGCCAGCTCCAACGTAGGCCCCGTCTTCGATATGGACTGGCGCCACAAGAGTTGAATCACTGCCAACGAATGCACCCTCCCCAATTCGAGTGGTGTGCTTATGCACTCCGTCGTAGTTGCACGTGATCACACCCGCGCCAATGTTGGTTCCCGCACCGACGGTTGCATCGCCAAGGTAGGAAAGGTGATTCGCCTTGGCACCTTTGCCAAGGCGCGCCTTCTTGGTCTCCACAAAATTGCCGATATGTGCGTCTTCACCGATTTCGCTGCCGGGCCGCAGATGTGCAAATGGTCCGATTTTTGCACCTTCCGCCACAGAGCTCTCAGCGAGGATACAGCATTGCCGAATGAGCACACCGTCACCCAGCGTGCAATCTTCCACCACAGAATACGACCGAATTCTGCAATCGGTTCCAATGCGCGTATGGCCCAAAAGTTGTACAAATGGCTCGATCACCGTATCCGCTGCGACCTCGACTTCCGCGTCGATCACGCAAGTTTCTGGTCGGAAGATTGTGACACCGGCGGCCATGAGGCGCTTTGCGGTGGCAAGACGCAGAGCGGCGTCGAGTTCCATCATTTCGGCGATGGTATTCGCCCCCAGGACCTCGATGGCCTGGGCTGCCTGGATAGCAACCACGCGAGCGCCGGCGCTTCGCAGAAGGGCAGCCATATCAGTGAGGTAGAGTTCACCATGGGCGTTGTCCGGGCGCAGTTGGTCGAGATATGCCAGAAGGGGAGTCGTTTGAAAAGCGTAAATGCCGGAGTTGATTTCAGGGATGGACATTTGGGCCGACGTGAGTGCTTTCTGCTCGATGATCGCGTCGACTTCGGGGCTGTCCTGACTGCGCCGGAGAATGCGGCCGTAGCCGCTGGGATCTTGGGGGGCTGCGGTCAGGATGGTCATAGCCGCCTTTTCCGCAAAGTGGAATGCACGAAGCTGTTCAAGTGTCTCAGGACGAATGAGAGGCACGTCACCGGAAAGAACCAGGACGTTGGCATAGTGCGCGATTGCAGCCCGGGCGCACTGGATTGCATGACCGGTACCACGCTGCTCTGCCTGTTCCACGAACTGAACGCCGGTTGATGCAACAGACTGGCGAACCCGGTCGGCCTGGTGGCCAACGACGACGTAGATATCGGCAGGAGCAGCGATGTGCGAGGCTGCCGCGATGACGTGACTCAGTAGCGGACGACCCCCAACCTCGTGAAGTACCTTGGGCCGCTGGGAACGCAGGCGCGTGCCCTTGCCTGCCGCCATGATGACTACGGCCGACGAGGCAAGGGCAGGCTGGCTGGAAGGAATCGACTTGCTCACTGCTTTGTCTCCATGGATGGGGCGGAATTGGGCATGGGAATCGTGATGTCAATGGGATGGACGGGGCCCATATTCAACTCATCGAGGCCGGGCTTGATCTGCGGTTGATTGCCGACAACAAGGACAGCCAGCTTGTCAGGATGAATGTACTTCTTCGACACACGTTCCAGATCGGCAACAGACACCTTCTCGATTCCAGCCTTGTAGATTTCAAGGTAATCCGCCGGATAGCCATAAAACTCAAGGCGCACGCGTTCCGCAAGAACCTTTTCGCGGGTGTCATAAAGGAAGAGAAACGAATTGAGGATGTCCTCCTTGGCTCGCTTCAACTCCTGCTCGGTGAAGGGACGCGTGATGAGACCTGCAATCTCTCCCTCGGCTGCTTTGGTGGCGTCGACCGTGGAGACACTCTTGGTCATCACGACGACGCGGAACGTGCCGGGGTGATCATACGAGTATCCGTATCCGCCTCCGACGGCGTAGGCAAGCCCAAGCTTGGTGCGCACCGTCTGAAAAAGCCGGCTACCAAATCCACCGCCGAGGATGTCATTCATCACAGCCAACGCCGGAACGTCAGGATTGTTGCGCTCTGTCCCGAGACCCACGATCTCAATATTGGACTGGTTCACGTCGGGCTTGTTAATGAAATATACGGCTGGCTTTGGATCCGTAAATGACCCTGGATGTGCAGGGTTAGGTCGGGCCATCGGCAAAGTCTCAAAAGTTGCGCGCAGCCTGGCTTCCATGGCCACAGGATTGAAGTCCCCGCTGACAGCCACGATGAGTTTGCCGCCAATGGTGCGATCATGCCATGCCTTCAGGTCGCTTAGCTTGATGTTGGCAATTGTTGCCAGCTCAGGTTGGCGGGCATAGGGGCTTTGGGCACCATAGATCAGCTTGCGTGCCTCGCGACTTGCGATTTCACCAATATCATCATTGCGCCGCACAATTCCGGCTGCCTCCTGCTGCTTGGCCAGATTGAGCTTCTCTTCGGTGAAGTTGGGGTGGAAGAGAAGATCCATGGCAAGGGCGTAAACCTGATCCGCATCCCCCTTGAGTGAATCCCAAGAGAGAGAGGTCGAGTCGATATCGCCATCGGTTTCAATGTGGGCAGCTTTTGACTCGAGCAGATCGTCCATAGCGTCGCCCGTCATCTTCGCAGTGCCGCTGGTGCGCCAGGCTTGCCCATAAAGATCAACCAAGCCAAGCTTTGAGGCGTCTTCATCCCGCGAGCCGCCTGGGATGAAGACCGTTCCATTGACAAAGGGCAGTTCATGATCTTCCTGCAGGAAAATGACAATGCCATTTTTCAGCTCGATGCGTGTGGGCTGATGAGGATGGAAGGGCGGAAGGGGAGGAATCGGAATCTGTTCCCACGGCTTGCTTTGCTGTGCAGAGAGTTGTGATGGAAGAGTGAACGCAAGCACCGCAACAAGAAGCGATGCGCGGAAAATGAAGTTGAAGCGGGGCGCTCTCATTGCGCACCTCCCTTATCCTGCGCGGCACTTTGTGGGGTCTTGGGAGTTGGCGTGTAGACGATCTCCGCAGTGGTCCGGTTGGATTCCACAAAGACTTTGTTGGCAACGCGGTGGATATCGGCCTTTGTGACCTTGTCGATTCGGTCGAGTTGCAGGAATAGCTGACGCCAATCGCCATAGCGTGTCTGATACAAGGCCAGCGCATTCGCCAGTCCCTGATTGTCTGCCAGGCCACGCAGCAAATCGGCCTTGGCGCGGGTTTTGAACATGGCCAGTTCCTCGTCGGTGACGTCGGTGGTTTTCAGCTTCTCAATTTCCTTGTGAATGGCAGCGCGCATCTCGTCATCGGTGTGACCAGGCAGCGGAATCGCATAGAAAGCAAAGAGGCTTGGATACTTGGCTCCCGGATATGGACTGAAGCCTTCGGCTTCCGCGGCGATCTGCTGCTTCTCGACAAGACTGCGATAAAGACGCGAGACGCGGCCGTTGGACATGATGTCCTGAATCGCATCGTAGACAGCATCATCGGGGTCGCGATAGCTCGGCCGATGGTAGCCCTCGATATAGAAGGGCTGTGTCGCTTCGCGAATGACCACAGACTTTTCTGCAAACTGCCTGGGCTCGACGGTCGTCAAATCTTCTGGCTTGGGCCCGCCGGGGACTTTGTCGAAATATTTTTCGAGCATCGGCATGACTTGTGCCGCATTCACATCGCCGACGATGGCGACGACGACGTTGGAGCCGACATAATACTTCTTGTGAAAGGCCATGGCTTCCGTGGCCGAAAGCTGGCTGACTTCACTCGGCCAGCCAATGCTGCTGCGTCCATAAGGATGGGCAACGTAGGCCGTTGCGAGAAACTGCTCTGTGAGGCGGCCGATTGGATTGGAGTCCGTGCGCATGCGACGCTCTTCCATCACCACATCCCGCTCCTTGTAAAACTCGCGCGGGACAACATCGCTGAGGCGGCCGCTTTCAAGCCAGGCCCAGAGCTGGAGCCGGTTTTCCGGCATCGACCAGAAATACATTGTCTCGTCAAGGCCGGTTTGGGCATTGAGGCCGGTGGCTCCATTGCGCTCAGCGACCTCAGTAAACTGATTGGGAATCACATACTTCTGCGCATCAGCCTGGGCAGCTTCGAAAATCTTTTTCAACTCGGCGAGCTTTTGCGGATCGCGACCTACCGGTTTGAGGTACTCGGCCTCGTAGGCGTTGTTGGCTGCCTCCACCTTGGCCAGAGCGACCTTCTCGGCGGCATAATCGGTGGTGCCAATCTGGCTGGTGCCCTTGAAGGCAAGATGCTCAAACATGTGCGCGAGGCCGCTTTCGCCAGAGGGATCGTCGACGTCGCCGGCGTCGATGAATGTGGAATAGCTGAAAACCGGAGCCTCGGGCCGGTTGCAAAGAATCAGGGTAAGGCCATTCGGAAGCACCTTGACCGTGATCTTTTTTTCGAAGCTTTGAAGGTCCTGCGCGAGAGCGATGTGGCAGGCTAAAAAGGCGATGACGAGAGTGAAGAGCCCAATCCAAGGCCGGGCGGTGAATCTGCTGCGCATGCGAACTCCTTTAGGCGGTTCCGACGTGGTGCCGCGCATCCTTCAAAGCTATTGTGCCGCGCCGGAGGCGTCAAACCCAGCCAGACCCATGCGAGGAGCAGTAGGCTCCTGAATTGCCCCATCCGCCCCACGAACGGCCGTGTACTTGCCCTATACTGAGTGTTACGTCTGCTTGAATTTCCGGTTCGCTGGACGTGGCCATTCCGGAGGTTTTTTCTCGGTGTCTGGTAAGGGAAAAACAAACGCGCAGGAGAAGCGGATCCATTCAACGACGGTGATCTGCGTACGTCGCAACGGACAGGTGGTGATGGCTGCCGATGGCCAGGTCACGTTGGGAGACCACGTTTTAAAGCACACGGCAAAGAAGATCCGCCGACTTTACCAGGACAAGATTCTGGCCGGATTTGCCGGTTCTACGGCTGACGCATTTTCACTGTTTGCCCGATTTGAGACGAAACTCGAGCAGTTTGCCGGCAATTTAAACCGCGCCGCAGTGGAGCTTGCCAAGGATTGGCGCACGGACAAGATGCTGCGCAACCTCGAGGCGCTGCTGGTGGTCGCGGACGTCGGCCAGACGTTTTTGATCTCTGGTTCAGGAGATGTCATTGACCCCGATGAGCCAATCGCGGCCATCGGCAGCGGAGGGAGCTACGCAACTGCGGCGGCGCGCGCTCTGCTGGAAAATACGAGCCTGAGTGCGCGCGAGATTGCCGAGAAAGCCATGAAGATTGCCGGCGAGATCTGTATCTACACTAACGACCGCATCACGATTGAGGAGTTGAAGGGCTAGCGGCAGCGCCGCGAGCTCATCGCATCCATGGCCATTTATCTTCCCGCATCTGCCGAAGAACAGGACATCTCGCTCGACGAGATGACGCCACGCGAGATTGTCGCCGAGCTGGACAAGCATGTGGTCGGCCAGCGCGCAGCCAAGCGTGCGGTGGCCATCGCGCTGCGCAATCGCCAGCGCCGGCAAAAGCTGCCGCCCGACCTTGCCGACGACATCATGCCCAAGAACATCATCATGATCGGGCCGACGGGTGTGGGCAAGACAGAGATTGCGCGAAGGCTGGCCAAGCTGACCAACTCTCCATTCCTGAAGGTCGAGGCCTCAAAGTTCACCGAGGTGGGCTACGTGGGTCGGGACGTTGAGTCGATGATCCGTGATCTGGTGGAGATCGCCATCGACATGGTGCGCGAAGAGCGACTGGAGGAGGTGGAAGATCGTGCGGAGATGAATGCTGAGGAGCGCCTGCTGGACGTTCTGCTGCCGCCACCGCCCGCTGCGCCTCAGGGGCAGGAAGGCCAGCCCGCGCTGCCGGCAGGAGTGGACAGCCATCAGCGCTCGCGCGAGAAGCTACGCCAGCAGTTCCGTGAAGGCAAGCTGGATGATCGTATGGTCGAGATTGACGTGCGCGATCGCGGCACGCCGCAGTTTGGCATTATCAGCAACCAGAACCTTGAGGATATGGAGATGAGCCTCAAGGATATGCTGCCCAATATTTTTGGCAATGCCACCAAGAAGCGCAAGATGAAGGTGGGAGATGCATTCGACTACCTGGTTCAGGAGGAAGAAAGCCGCCTGATCGACATGGACTCGGTGAATCGCGCGGCAGTTGAGCGCGTGGAGTCAAGCGGAATTGTCTTCCTGGACGAAATTGACAAGATCGCAGGGCGCGAGGGTGGACACGGGCCTGACGTCTCACGCGAAGGCGTACAGCGTGACATTCTTCCGATTGTGGAAGGGACGACAGTGAACACGCGCTACGGCATGGTGCGCACCGACCATATTCTGTTCATCGCTGCCGGCGCATTTCATGTGTCGAAGCCAAGCGACCTGATCCCGGAACTGCAGGGGCGGTTCCCGATTCGCGTAGAGCTGAAGTCGCTAACGGTCGAGGATTTCCTGCGCATTCTTACCGAGCCGAAGGCCTCACTGACCCGGCAATACTCCGCGCTGCTGGAAACAGAAGGCGTCAGGCTTGAGTTCACGCCGGAGGCGCTGCGCGAGATGGCGGAGTTTGCTTTCAAAGTGAATGAAACCACCGAAAACATCGGTGCGCGCCGGTTGCATACCATCATGGAGCGCGTGCTGGAGGATGTGAGCTTCCTTGCCCCCGACGTCGCACGGCGCGCCACTGACTCGCAGAAAGCTGAGGCGACTGCTGCGGCTATTCGGGAAGAGGCATCGACGCCTTTACCGTATCAGGAGCGGATGACGGCATCCGGTCCTGAGAAGGTCTTCGACATCACGCCGGAGTATGTGAGGCAGATGGTGGCGAGCATCGTTCGCGACCAGGACCTGAGCCGCTACATCCTTTAGCAACGGTCCCGCAAGTCAGCCTGCAGCGTGCATCTCATGGAGGCGCGCCAACGTGGCCAGCATGGCGCGAAGCGCAGGCTTGCCCACCTGCTTCTCAAAGCTTCTCTGCAATGCATCCAATGCGCCAATCACTCGAAGAGCACTACGCCTTCCCTGCGGCTTGAGCGTAAGCTGGAATGCCCGCGCGTCGTCGGGATCAATGCGCCGCTGCAGCATCCCCTTGGCTTCCAGACGGGATACGCAATGGCTGATGTTGCCGCGGCTGGTGGCGAAGGTCGCAGAGAGCTGCGAAGGCTTGATGGGACGAGGCGCTTCAAAGAAGAGTGCAGCCAGCACGAGTCCCTCCAGAAAGCTCAGGTCATCCACAGCGAGAACACGGGCGCTGAGGGCTTCAAAGCTCAGCGCGGCCCTGCTTACGGCAAACATGGGACTTTCGCGCAGGAACGCGTCGATTCGCATTGTCATTGTGAAAATAGTTTATCAGAACAACTATTTGAGAGCGACTCAAACCATGCTTGTATCCGGCACCACGCCGGGAGACGATGACATGGAGATTCCTCTATGCACAGTGCGCGTTGGATTCCCATTGCTTTCCTTTCCTTCGTTGTGAGCCAAGCAGCTCTGAACCATGCGCAGGATGCGGTACAGCGTCAGAACCCCGGTTTGAAGGCCAATCCGGAGACGATGGTCGTGCTGGGCTCGGCAACGCCGGTGCCACTGGCCGAATCGCCACGCGCGGTGGTTGTGCTTCCGTTGGAGGGGCAGAAACTCGCCGCGGATTCACCACTGGACTTTTTACGACAGGACTCAGCTCTCTTCCTCGAACAGCGCGGGGCCGGAGGTGCACAGGCGGACATATCGCTTCGCGGCGGAAGCTTTGCGCAGACTCTGGTTCTTCTGAACGGATTTCGCATCAATGACAGCCAGACTGCGCACCATGACCTGGATTTACCGGTGCCACTCGATGCCATGGAATCGATTCAAGTGTTGGAAGGAGCGGGATCAACGTTGCACGGGGTTGATGCGTTGAGCGGCGTGGTGGATTTTCTGACGGCAGCGCCCGATCATGATTCCCTGCGCGTGCGGACTGGCGCGGGTAATTTTGGCGAGAACGAACAATCGTTTATCGGTGGCGGAGTCTATCGTGCGTGGAGCGGCCGCGTGACGGGCAGTCGCAATTTTTCGACTGGATTCATGACGGACCGCGACTACCGCAATGAGGATGCGTCGTTGGAGACGTGGGCTGGATCGCGACTCGGTGTGACGGACTTACTCTTTGCAGGCAGCGACCGAGCGTTTGGTGCAAATCAGTTCTATGGCAATTTCTCTTCGTGGGAGCGAACGAAAGGATGGTTTGCATCCGTGCGGCAGGAACTGGGCGCCCATACGACTGCAGCCTATGGCTACCGGCGACACACAGACGAGTTCATTCTGGTGCGGGATGATCCCGCCCTGTATGAAAACAATCACATGGACGGATCGTGGCAGGCGAATCTGCGATCCACCCACAGCATTGCCGGCGCATCGCAGATATTGATGGGCCTGGAGGCAGACGGCGACAGTATTGTGAGCAATAATCTGGGCGACCATGCCCGCAATCGCGGCGCCGCATATTTGGACATGGACCTGCGGCCGGCGGCACAGCGATGGAACCTTGCCGCAGGCCTGCGCGGCGAGCTATTTTCCGGAGGAATTCCAGCCGTGTGGTCGCCGCAACTGGCGGGCAGCCTGCGCGTGATGCAGAGTCTGAAACTGCGCGCCAGCGGCGGCTATGGTTTCCGCATTCCGACCTACACGGATCTCTACTACTCTGACCCGACGACGCTGGGCAATCCGAATCTGCAGCCTGAGTCGGCATGGTCGGGCGATGGTGGCGCGGACTGGAACCCATCGCCGAAACTTACGCTCTCCGGCACGGGCTTTTACACGCGTGAGCATGATGCGATCGACTACGTGCGGGCTTCCTCGACGGCGCAGTGGCAGGCGACGAACCTGAGCGGGCTGCAATTTGAAGGCGTGGAGGCGACGGCGACATGGATTCCTGCGCGTTCGCAGACGGTGCGAGTTTCCTGGACAGCCCTGCACGGCGCGCAGAGTGCGCTGCACGGTCTGCAATCGGAGTACATCTTCAACTATCCGGTGCAGAACGTAATGGCCACTTGGACAGCGGCTGCGGCGCATCACTGGGTGATGAGCAATGTGGTGCAGATTGCCCAGCGGTATCAGCAATCGGTTTACCCGGTGTGGAATGCGACGGTTACGCACGACGCAGGCAGGCTGCGGCCTTATCTGCGCCTAAGCAACCTGAGCAACACAGGCTATCAGGAGATCAGCGGCGTGAACATGCCGGGAAGGTCGATCGTGGGGGGCTTTGCTCTGCAGTTGGGGCGCTAGAAGCGCAAATCTCTCGCGCGTCAAGTGGCCTTATGCAATGGTGCGGTCGTACCTCGGTAATCTGCGGCGTGCGCAAAATGTGTTTACAGTCTGGTCGGAATAGGCGATGACGTTGGCTTGATCATTGCACCGTTGGCGGCAACAGGCCCTTGCGCTTATGCAACTCGCTCCGCACGAGCGCAAGGCCCAGCACGCAGCGTTCGAAGCCGTCGGACAGGCGTGCGAAAAGCGGCGCTTCCTGTTCGTATTCAAAAAGATTGAACTGGCTGACGATGTAGTAGCTTTCCTTGCCGGCCTGGATGAGCTCGCCCAGAGTGGGATGGGCGCCACGGCGGTGATGGCCGGATTGCGCAGCTTCCGGGTACATTCCACCGACGAAGAGCGCGTAGTCGCCGATGTACTTCCTTATGGACCGCTCGGCATCAAAGGAAGGCGCCGTTCCGTTGACGGGATCTGCTGCTTCAAGCAGCGCGTTGAGGTCTTCGATGGGCCGGCCGCCAGCGTCGCGTACGGCATAGAGCTTATCAGCTTTTGAAAACTCGCAAAGCAACCGCGCGACGTAACTGGTGATGTCTGGATCATGCAGACCCAGCTTCCCCTCGTAGCTGTTGCGGACAGCCTGATGGAAGAAGGGTTCCAGCGGATGACTCGGTGTCTGCATACATTCCTCCCGCGACCGCACGCAGCCGGTCTGCCCAAAGGCATTGGCCGGAATCTGTGCTTGCGTGCAGCCGGGGATGCCAGCCACTGCCCGTTGTACTCAGTGTTGACACTGAGCATATCGGAAATGTTGCGTTTGCCAAGAGAGAGCTACAACTTTTTTGGCAGATGAGGGTAATGAGTGCAAATGCGCACACCACAGCAAAATCGGAGAGGGCAGCCGAGCACTGCCCTCTTACGGGTTGAAGCTGCAGGATGCGTCCTCTACACGCTCGCGGTGGCGCGCTGCTCGAGTTCGGCCAGCCGCTTCGCCAGCATGGTTTCAAGCTTGACGAGCGCAGCGGAGAAGCCGTCAATGCCTTCCTTGAGCTTATCGGTCGCCATCCGATCCGCGGCGTGCATCCGGTCAAAGGTCGCCTTGTCGACGGTGATTCTCTCGATCGGCAAGGATGCAGCTGACTTCGGGTCCAGCTTGCGTGGCAGCTCGGCGTGTGTGGCTTCCAGTTCGGCCAGAAGCTGCGGCGAAATGGTGAGCAGGTCGCAGCCTGCGAGCTCGCAGATTTCGCCGATGTTGCGGAAGCTCGCGCCCATCACGACGGTCTTATAGCCGAATTTTTTGAAGTAGTTGTAAATGCGTGTGACTGACTGCACGCCGGGATCGTCGGCGCCGTGGAAGTCCTTTCCCGTGTCCTTCTTGTACCAGTCGAGGATACGGCCAACGAAGGGCGAGATGAGCGTGGCGCCCGCGTCTGCCGCGGCGATAGCCTGATGCAGCCCGAAGAGCAGCGTCAGGTTGCAGTGGATGCCTTCCTTCTCCAGCACTTCTGCGGCACGAATGCCTTCCCAGGTGGAGGCGATCTTGATGAGCACGTGATTGCGCCCGATGCCGGCGGCGTCATACTGCGCGATGATACTGCGCGCGAGCTTGATGGTGGCTTCGGTGTCGTAGGAGAGGCGCGCATCCACCTCGGTGCTCACGCGGCCGGGGACGATTTGCAGAATCTTCTTGCCAAAAGCGATCGCCAGCCTCTGAAAGGCGAGATTGGCCACGGCCTGGTCACTGGCCGACTCACCAAGTTCGTTGCGCGCGTCCTTCAGAACACCATCGACGATCGACTGATACTGCGGCATCTGCGCGGCGGCGGTAATCAGCGAGGGGTTGGTCGTGGCGTCCTGCGGACGAAACTGTTCCATCGCTTCGATGTCGCCCGTGTCTGCGACTACCACGGTGAAGTTGCGCAATTGCTCGAGCAGGTTCTGCGGCATGATTCCTCCTATTGGGTTGCCGGGGAAGTGAGCCCCGCCGGGTGCGTTCCACTCTCAGTCTACTTCTAGTTTGGATTCTTCTGAATCGCCCAGGTTGCTTCGCGGCCGGAAGCGCGTCAAACCGTCTCGGCAGCAAAAGAGTTAGCGAGCGTGCCGAGGTCCGTGACAGAGACCTCAACGCGGTCGCCTGGGGCCAGCGGCGCCACGCCTGCGGGCGTGCCGGTCAGCAGCAGGTCGCCCGGCTCAAGCGTAATGGCTGCCGTGATATACGCAAGAAGCTGCGGAATGGAGAAGATGAAGTCCGCGGTTGAGCCATGCTGGCGCAGTTCGCCATTGACGCGGGTCTCCACGGTCAGACCCTTCTCGGGGTCAACCTCGTCGCTGAGGATGGGGCCGACCGGGCAGAAGGTGTCGAAGCCCTTGGCGCGCGTCCACTGGCCGTCCTTCTTCTGCAGGTCACGCGCGGTGACGTCGTTGGCAATGGTGTATCCGCGGACGTAACTGCGCCAGTTGGTGTCGGGCTTGAGATGAGAGGCGCGACGGCTGATGACGAGGACGAGTTCACCCTCAAAGTCGATGCGTTCCGAGATGCGCGGCATGCGCACTGTGGCGCCCGGCGCAAGCAGAGACGAGATGGGCTTGAAGAAGATGAGCGGCTCGGCGGGGACTTCATTGCCGAGTTCCTTGGCGTGGTCGCGATAGTTGCGTCCCACACAGAGGATCTTGCCCGGCGTGACAGGCGGAAGAAGTTCAGCGGTGTCGAGCGGTATGGGCTCGACGTCGGGTTGCGCGACGCCCCGGAGCGCCGCAACCTGCGCGGCCAGGTCTTCTTCCGGTATGGGTGCGGACCCGGTGATCCACAACGCGCCGTTGGTTTCTTCCACTCGCCCGTAGCGGGCGATGCCCTGATGCAGATAGCGGCAAGTTTTCATGGAAAGCTTCTCCTGAGTGTGCAGAATTCAGTTGCTGTTCGCGGGTACCGACTCCTGCGCCTCTACCGAGCGGGCACTTTCGTGACCACCTTGGTCGATGGCGCTAATCGCGTAGTGATAGGTGTGGCCGGGCTCGACACCTGAATCATGAAAGGCTGGGCCAATC
Source organism: Acidobacteriota bacterium (assembly GCA_021813745.1). GTDB lineage: Bacteria > Acidobacteriota > Terriglobia > Terriglobales > Acidobacteriaceae > Telmatobacter. The sequence continues at coordinate 101,682 of JAKAJO010000106.1, read as the reverse complement.
AGCGGCTGTGTGGGTGAGATGCGCCGCCACGCGCCATCGTCCTCACGGCGATAGACGATGTAGCCGGCAAGATCGTCTTCAGTGTTTGGCTGCCAGCTCAGGTCGATCGCAGCGGGCGTGCCGTTCTGTGCTGCGATGGCCACCGCGGCCAGACCTTTTGGGGCTACAGGCGGAAAGACATCGAGAACCGCGATGTCAACTGGTTGACTGAGCGCTCCGGCGAGTTCGAGGACATGCCCCTCCACCGTGAGTTGGGCGACGCGCTGGGCGCGGTACTCATACGTAGCGCCAAAGCGGACGCTCTTATCGAGCGCGACGGCAGTCAGCGTGTCCTGGTCGACGAGCAGATTCATCTCAACCGGCTCAGGCGGGCCCGCAAGAAGTCCCTGTTGCTTCGGCTGTGGCTGGGATGTCAGCAACTTGCGATGCAGGCGAACCGGAGTGCTTTCGCCATCAGGCGCCCAGCGCAGGACGACGCCATCTTTACGCAGAGTCGCGGTGAAGGCGGTGATTGGCCCTGGGGCCTCCCCGGCGGCGACATAGGCTGCGTTGGACAAGCCTGCTGAGCGGCCCTTCTGATTTTTCAATTCAACAAAGTATTGGAGCAGCCGCGGCTGGCCTGTGGTGAGCGAGGACGGCAGCGGCTCGGTGAAGGTGCGTTCTGCACTGGGCGCGATCGTCTGGTCTGGGCCGGCAGCGACGCACGGCCCAGACGCTTCCTTTCGGCAGATGTGGACGGTGACGTTGCCTTTGATGGGGAGCTTGTCTGTGGTGCGCGCCGGCATGGTCCACGTGAGCTGGACAGAGTTGCCGGTACGTTCTGCGGCCAGGTTCGTAACTGGCGCAGGCAGCTTCAGGGAAGGCGGCTGCGGCGCCGCGGGCGTGCCGCACCCCGCAAGACCAGCCGCAAAGCATGCCGCAACTCCGGCGCATAGACATTTCACGCGCATCGTCATCGCCCTCCCAGTCTAACGGAGCGGTTCGGCGAGGAGGGCTCATGACGTATTCTTGCCTACAACTATGGAGAGACGCAGGGTGATGAATGCAGCTCAGCCTCGTGATGCCGATTCCTCCGCGCGTCTGCGTGGCTACAATCGTTTTCTCCTTTTTGTGGCCGGACTGGGTGGCCTGCTTTACGGCATCGATGTGGGCATTATTGGCGGCGCATTGCCGTATCTTGAAGCGACCTCGCGTCTAACCGCCGCGCAGCTTTCGGTGATTGTGGCGGCGGTGCTGCTGGGCAGTGTGCTTTCCACGCTCTTCGCGGGTCTGCTGGCGGACTGGATGGGCCGAAAGCCGTTGATGGTGCTCAGCGGAGTAGCCTTCATCGTCAGCATCCCGGTGATCGCGCTATCACACGGGTACGCACCGCTTTTCTTCGGACGTCTGCTTCAGGGCACGAGTGGCGGGCTGATTGGCGTGGTGGTGCCGCTGTATCTCGCCGAGTGCCTTGCCGCTGCCCATCGAGGCAAGGGCACGGCGGTCTTTCAGTGGCTGCTGACGCTTGGCATTGTCGCAGCCGCACTGGTGGGCATGTACTTCAGCTATCGCGTCGAGGCGGTGGCGCAAACAGCCGGAGCCACGGCTTTATTTGCCTTCAAGGATCAGGCGTGGCGCAGCATCTTTTGGGTGTCGCTGCCGCCAGGCGTGGTATTCGTGCTGGGCAGCCTGCGCGTCACGGAGTCGCCACGCTGGCTCTATCGCAAGGGTAAGACCGAGCCAGCGCGAGTTGCACTGCTGCGGTCACGCACGCCGGACCAGGCGCAGCGGGAATTCAATGAAATGGCACAGACGGGCCGCGCAACCGCACTGGGCACGCATGCTCGCGACCCTATTCTGCAGCGCAAGTATCTCCTGCCATTTTTGCTTGCTTGCGTCATTCTCTTCTGTAATACGGCTACGGGCGTCAACTCGATCATTGGCTACAACACGGGCATCCTGATCCAGAGCGGCCTTTCGGACCTCGCTGCGCATTGGGGGTACGTCGTCTTCACGGTTGTGAACTTCCTGATGACCATCGTGGGCATGACGCTGGTGGACCGCATCGGACGCCGGTCTCTGCTGATTGTGGGAACCAGCGGCATCATTGTTTCGCTGTTGGCTGTGGGCATTGGCTTTCTGCGGACTGAAGCACGCAGCGTGAATGCGCGCTCTGCCGTGCAGCAGAAATTGACTACAGGGCGCCAATTGATGCTTCATTTCACTCCGGCAGTTGCAGAGGAATTGCTTGTTGAAAACGGCGCTGCCGGCAGGATGGATCCAGGCCGGGTTACGCTGGCCATCATCTATTCCTGTGGTGACTTCACAGCGGCGACAAGCTTTGTACGCTCGGACGACCCGGCAGCCGCACCGCTTGTTGTGGACCGGGCCAACTGCCTGCCCGCAAACCGCGTCGAAGCACTTTTCAAAAATCCATTTGGGAATTTTGGAGCTGCCATGGATGCGCCACTGCGGATTGAAAAGGCGATTCTGGGGCCGATTCCGGAAGTGAGCCACGGCTGGCTGATCGCACTTGGCCTCTATCTGTTCATGGGATTCTATGCAATGGGACCGGGCGTATGCGTATGGCTCGCACTTTCTGAACTGATGCCCACCCGTATCCGTTCCAATGGCATGAGCATTGCTCTGGTGATCAACCAGCTTGTCTCGACGACCTTGGCTGCAATTTTCCTGCCCTTCGTGAGCAAGTATGGCTACTCGTCGATCTTCTTTCTCTTCGCCGGATTCACGGTGGTGTATTTCCTGACTGCGAAGTTCTTCCTACCGGAGACGAAGGGCAAGACGCTCGAGGAGATTGAAGCGCACTTTGCAGCTCGCGTGTAAGCAGCCTACTTTTCAATTACAGCTTTGGAGAGATGCCGTGGATGGTCGACGTCAACGCCACGCTCGATGGCCATGGCATAACTGAAAAGCTGCAGAGGAATCACTTCTTCGATGGGCAGAAGGTGTTCCGAGACCGGCTCGACATAGAGACAGTCCGCGGCGAGGGCTGCGACGTCATGGTCGCCCGCATTGGCAATGCAGAGAATTCGTGCGTCCTGGGCCTTCATATCGGCAAGAAGGTGAAGCGTCTTGGCGTATCGCTCGCGTGACTCTGCACTGGATGGGTCGAACGTGGCAAGAACGATGAGTGGAACGCTTGCGCTGACCAATGCATTCGGACCATGCTTCAGTTCGCCCGCCGGATAGCCTTCAGCCTGCACATACGACGACTCCTTCATTTTGAGCGCACCTTCGCGCGCAAGGGCGTAGTGGACGCCCCGGCCGAGATAAAGGAAGCTGGCGGCATCGCGGTATCGGTGCGCAAGCGAAGCGGTCTGCGTGCGCCAGGCGTCGAGATGCTTCTCGATGTGTGATGGCAGTACCCTCAATTCACGGATTCTGCGCGTGACCTCGCTGGCATCCAGCGTCCGGAGTTGCTGCGCTTCATACAATGCAAGCAGGTAGAGTGCAATCAACTGACAGGTAAAGCTCTTGGTAGCCGGGATTGCGAGCTCCGGTCCTGCGCCAAGGGGCATGGCGGCGCTTGCCTCGCGCAGCATGGTGCTCCCCGGTACGTTGGCGATGGCGAGAGTCTTCTCGCCACTCTTGTTGGCGTAGCGAAGCGCGGCGAGGGTGTCGCTGGTCTCGCCCGATTGCGAGATGACGAGAACCGATGGTTGCCGCGGGTTAGGGGCGGTCCTCGATGCGTATTCGCTGGCGTATTCCACGTCGACGGCGAGCCCGCAGAGATCTTCAAGGATGATTTCGGCTGCGAGGCCCGCGTGGCGGCTGGATCCGCTGGCGGCAATCAGTACCTCTCCGCGTGGATTGAGCCAACTTGAAAGTGGCGCAAAGGCAGCGGCGTTGAATATGTCGCCCTTGAGGTAGAGGTCGAGCGTACGCCGCATAGCCATGGGCTGCTCATAAATCTCGCGGAGCATAGCGTGCGGAAAATCGGTCACAGCAGCGAAATCTCCTGGATTGCGTGCGGTTTGTTTCAGCGCGTTGCCTTCCATTTGATGTTGCAGCCGATGGAGGGCTGCTGCACGGCAGCTTGCGGCTTGCCGGCGAGCGCGGCGTCCAGCGCGGCCCGCAGGTCTTCGCCTGTGACGGGCACGCCATTGCCAGGGCGGCTGCGGTCAAACTGGCCGCGATAAACAAGCTTGCGGGCACTGTCGAACAGATAGATGTCGGGCGTGCAGGCGGCCTTGTAGGCGCGCGCCACATCCTGCGACTCGTCGTACAGATAAGGAAAGGTAAAGCCGCATGTCTGAGCCTGCTTCTTCAGGCCCGCCGGGGCGTCGTCAGGATATGCGACGGCATCATTGCTGCTGATGGCGACAATAGCCAGCGGCTTATCTTTGTAATCACGTCCGAGCTGTGCCAGGCCCTTTTCGATGTGCTTTACATAGGGGCAGTGCGTGCAGATGAACATCACCAGCATCGCCTTCGCACCCTGAAAGTCATTGCGATGTACGGTCTTGCCCGTGACGACGTCGGGCAACGCAAAATCGGGCGCCTCGGTTCCAAGCGCAAGCATCGATGATTCGGTCAATGCCATGGTTTCTTCTCCCTTCTGCACAGCTCGCCGCGCGGCGGCGCAGTTAAAACAAGCCCGGCTGGCGGCCCGGCATGGCGAGGCCGAAGTGCTCGTAGGCCAGGCGCGTTGCCACACGACCGCGCGGCGTGCGGTCTAAAAAACCGATCTGGATGAGGAAGGGCTCGTAGACCTCTTCGAGCGCATCTTCTTCTTCGGCCAGTGTTGCGGCCAATGTGCCCAAGCCGACTGGGCCGCCGTCGTACTTCTGAATAATCGTCAGCAGCAGGCGGCGATCGATTTCGTCAAAGCCGTGCGCATCGACTTCCAACATGGTGAGCGCGGCATTGGCGGTGGGGCGGTCAATCGTGCCGGTACCGCGCACTTGAGCATAGTCGCGCACGCGACGCAGCAGGCGGTTGGCGATGCGTGGCGTGCCGCGAGCACGCAGGGCAATCTCCGCCGCGCCGTCCGGATCGATCGGAACACCGATTACTTCCGCAGAGCGTTCAACGATCACGCGTAGCTCGTCTTCAGTGTAGAACTCGAGTCGCAGCAGGATGCCGAAGCGCGAACGCAGAGGCGAGCTGAGCAGGCCGGGACGCGTGGTAGCGCCCACAAAGGTGAAAGGCCGGATCTCCATGACGTGCGTGCGCGCGGCCGGACCCTGCCCGATGATGATGTCGAGCTTATAGTCTTCGAGAGCGGTGTAGAGCTTCTCTTCGAGCACCGGCTGCATGCGGTGGATTTCGTCGAGGAAGAGCACCTGGCGTTCACGCAGATTGGTTAGGATAGCTGTCAGATCACCCTGAATTTGCAGCGCCGGGCCGGAGGTCTGCTGAAAGCCCACGTCGAGCTCGTTGGCGATGATGGTGGCGAGGGTCGTTTTGCCCAGTCCCGGCGGGCCAAACAGCAGAACATGGTCTAGCGCCTCACCGCGCGACTTGGCCGCTTCCAGCGCGATGGCCAACTGCTCCTTGGCTTTGGACTGGCCGATGAATTCGCGCAGCCAGCGGGGGCGCAGTTTGAGCTCGAAGTTCTGTTCCTCGTCGGCGCGCGAGGCGCTGACCAGTCGTTCCGGAGTGTCGTCTCCCGCGCGAATCATCGTCAACGAGAGTGTAGACGCTACGGCCCGAAGCGGCAAAACGGCACCTGCTTTTCACACCAATCCCGCCCCAAACGAGGAAGCCGCATCCAGCCTAGTCGTGGGCAAAATCCGCATCCAATTCCTCATAACCTCGGATGCTTCCATATGTTACGCGCGTAACGAATCAGTCACTCCCGCCCCAGTTTTCTATTGATTCGGCTCTTTTTCTTACCGTATGATTGCGCAGCCTCATTGGAAGAACTTCAGGTTCGACCGGCGGAGAGCTTCACCCTCTATTCGGCGTTCCTGTTGCATCGCTTTAGATCGCTTATATTTGCAAGGCCCCTTGTGCCCGGGGCTACAACACTGGAGGACTGGCATCCATCACGACTGTTACGGTGAGCATTGGATTGCCAGCCAACCCATTGAATCTTGAGCCGCGCTGTGAGCTACATCAGTACACCGCGGCGTGAACGCCGGGAGACCATCATGCAGCATCGTTCGTTCTTGGGCGTGTTACTGCTTTCCGGACTTGTGATTCCATTCACAAGTTGCAATTTCTCGCCTTCGCTTACATCGATCACCGTTACCCCCTCGTCCTATACAGCGGTTCTGGCGCCTTGTGGTAGTCCCCAGGTCACCACGAATTTTATTGCGATTGGAAATTACACCAGCCCAGGCCACGCGCCGATCACTCACGACATCACCAACCAGGTCACATGGGCGTCCCTTACTCCGACCATGGTATCCATCTCAAGCTCCGGGGCTGCCACGGTCACCTGCCAAACATATGGATCGACAGTGATTACAGCAAGTGCGCCGGGGTTCCACGGCGATATCATGGGCACCGCGACCTTCAACGTCGAGCAATACAACAACACCAGCACGAACGATGTTGTCTCTATCACCCTCACTCCTGCTAACCCAACCCTCACGGCGGTTGGCCAGACGGTCGCGTTTGTAGCGACGGGAACACGAGGCACAGGGACCACGGTGAGTGTGACAACAGCTTCGATCTGGACTTCGAGCAATCCTGCGGTTGCCAGCATCAATCCAAACACAGGAGTTGCCACCGCGGTTGCCACAGGATCGACAACAATCACTGCCACTTACACCAATTCGGACGGTGTCCAGGCCATGGGCACTACTCTCCTCACCGTTCAATAGTCAAGGCATCGCAGGCAAGGCCGCTCCTCGCGAGCGGCCTTTCTGATTCCGCGCATCGCAAAACTTGAGACTTCACATTGATCGCGGGCCCCGCCTCTCGCGATTTAGACTGAGAGCAGCCCGCTCTCATCGTGATGACCCACCGGTTCGGACTCCTTCGCCGCTTTCGATTTAGTCGCCCGCAGCGTATCGCCGCGGCGCTCCTTTTGCTCTTTCTGGCGCAGGGCCTCTGGGTCAGCAGCCAGCAGACCCTCTCGGATCGCGATTACCAATATGCGCGCTGCGGTCGCGAGACATGGGAAAAGCCCTCGCCCCTGGCCGGGTACTACACCAGTTGCGGCAATATCCGGGACGGCATCGCCGCCTATCGCGCGGCCGGGCTGCCTCTCACGCTCGATATCCTGCTGGAACGCGGGTTGGACCACTTCCGGAAGCCAGAGGACCGCGTCGTGCAGATTGCGGGCCCAGCTCCGATCAGCACCTGGGAGATGCGGCATCAACTCACGCATGTTCTGCTGCTGCTTCGCCTGCCGTTTCTGCTGGGTGGGTGCGTGCTGGGCGGCGGGCTGTGGTGGGTGACAAGACGGCTCTATGGCAACCTGGGTGGCTACACGGCGCTTGCCTTGTACTGTTTCTCACCCCCAATCCTCCAGGCATGCGTGCAGCCAAGTCCAGAGATTTTTGCCGCGCTGGGAGTCTATGCCGCGGTCTATACCTGCATCGGCGTGGCGCACGCCATGCAGGGTCCACGCAAGCGATGGAGGCCACGCATGCTGCTGCTGACAGCCGCGCTTGGCCTGGCCGCCGCCGCTCACATTGCCGCCTTGCCCTTAGCGGCGCTGCTGGGGTTGGCGCTGATGCTCTGGGTGGCGGAAGGAAGGCGGAGCCAGGTCTTGCCGGTGGTGCTGGCGGCCAGCCTGGGCGCGCTGTTGATTGTTTTTGCCTGCTACGGCTTCTCAGGCGATGCCTTCAGCTACATCTTCCGTTCCAGCGCGGGGTTCCTGTGGTTTTCGACGGACCCCGCCCATCGTTACTTTCTGAGCCTGCGGAACGCCGGCGTCTCGGTGGCAACCGCTGCAGCTTGGGTACTCTATCTTGGCGTCCCGCGAACCCGCTACTTTGGCAATACCGCACCGCTGTTGTGCGCTGTCGTGCTTTCTGTGCTGGTGATGACCGGCGCGCCCGGGACACCCTGGCTATGGGCGGTGCCGTTTCTTCTCACCTTCATTGGCGGGGCGTTTGCCGACGCGTATGAGAGCCCGCGCAGCCGAATGGCCCTTGGTGCGGGCGCGGCTCTGGTCGGGTTGCAAGCCGTTTTCTGTCTGCTGAGCTTGCCTGGTTTGCTCCAATAGTGCCGCCCTGCAGAACGCGCGCACCGAGATCAGGTTTCCTGCCGTCTTCTAGTGTAGATAATTTAATGAAAATAAAAGACTTATATTGCCATTCGCGCCTTGCTGAATGCCACTTTGAGGCGTAAGATAGATCTATAGCCCACGGAGCCCGGCCCTGCTTTCTCCGGATTCCTTTTGCCGCCTTTCCGCGGGCCCGAAAAACCTATGGCAGACGACAAGAACCCTCAGCTTCCTCTTGACGGCGGTACTCCGCCCGGCGGTACGAATCTCATTCCCATCAACATCGAAGAGGAGATGCGCCGGTCGTATCTCGACTACTCGATGTCGGTGATTATCGGCCGCGCCCTGCCTGACGCGCGTGACGGGTTGAAGCCTGTCCATCGGCGCGTGCTCTACACCATGAGCGAGATGGGCCTGGAGCACAACAAGAAGTACACCAAGTGTGCCAAGGTTGTCGGTCAGGCGATGGGCGTCTACCACCCGCACGGCGACTCGGCCATTTACGACACGCTGGTCCGCATGGCGCAGCCCTTCTCGCTGCGTTATCCGCTCATCGACGGTCAGGGCAACTTCGGGTCCGTAGACGGCGATCCGCCTGCGGCCATGCGCTATACCGAGTGCCGCATGGAGAAGATCGCCGGCGAACTGCTGGCCGATATCGAGATGGAGACCGTCGATTTCACACCGAATTACGACGAATCGACCTTCGAGCCTTCTGTTTTACCCACGCGCATTCCCAACCTCATCGTGAACGGGTCGAACGGTATTGCCGTTGGCATGGCGACGAACATTCCGCCGCACAACCTCACGGAGGTCGTGAACGCCACCATCGATCTGGTGAAGAATCCGAAGGCCGGTTTGATTGAAGTGCTCAAGCACGTGCAGGGCCCCGACTTCCCCACTGGTGGCTTTTTGTATGGCCGTGCCGGAGTGGCGCAGGCGTACAAGACAGGCCGCGGGCGCTTCATCATGCGGGCAAAGGTGGCGACGGAGAATCTGACCAAGGAAAAACAGGCGCTGGTTGTTACCGAAATCCCGTATCAGGTGAACAAGTCCAAGCTGATTGAGCGCATTGCCGAGCTGGTGAACGAGAAGATTGTCGATGACATCGGCGACGTGCGCGACGAGAGCGATCGCGACGGCATGCGCATCGTCATCGAGCTGAAGCGCGGCGCGCAGCCGGAGATTATTCTGAACCAGCTTTACAAGCACACGCAGATGCAGGAGAGCTTCTCGATGATCTTCCTGGCCGTGGTGAACGGCCAGCCGAAGGAACTGGGCCTCGACCAGGCCATTCGCGTCTTTATCGATCATCGCATCGACGTGGTGCAGCGCCGCACAGTTTTCCTGCTGCGCAAGGCCCGCGAGCGCGAGCATATCCTCGAGGGCTACAAGATTGCCCTCGACAATCTAGACAATGTGATCCGCATCATTCGTGCATCAGCCTCCCGCGTGGAAGCTCGCGAGAACCTTTATGCATGGGGCAAGGGCAAAGAGATTGTCATCAACTTGGACCGCGAGCGCCTGCCGCACGAAGAAAAGGGCCTCACGCTGCGCCAGGTGGACGCCATCCTCGAACTACAGCTCTATCGCCTCACGCAGCTTTCGGTCGATGAGATCCTCAAAGAGCTGGCTGAGATCCGCAAAAAGATTGCCGAGTACGAAGAGATCCTCGCCAGCGACAAGAAGCTGCGCTCGGTCATCATCAAGGAGCTTGAGGAAGTCCGCGATAAGTACGGTGACGTCCGCCGCACGCAGATCGTGGATGAGTCTGCCGAGTTGCAGCTCGAAGACCTGATTGCTGACGAGCAGGTTGCGGTGACGGTGAGCCACCAGGGCTACCTGAAGCGCACGCCAATCTCCATCTATCGCCAGCAGCGCCGCGGCGGCACAGGCCGCACCGGCATGAAGACGCGCGAAGAGGATTTCGTTTCGCAACTCATCGTGGACTCGACGCACGCCTATCTGCTCTGCTTTACCAACACGGGGCGGGTGTACTGGCTCAAGGTCTACGAGGTTCCCGACGTGAGCGCCGCAGGCAAGGGTAAGAGCATCCAGAGCCTGCTCAGCCTGCAGCCGGGAGAGAATGTTTGCGCCATCTTACCCGTGCGCGATCTGGAAGAAGAAGGCAAATACATCTTCTTTGCCACGCGCAACGGTACGGTGAAGAAGACGCCGCTCAAGGATTTCTCGAACGTCATGTCGCGCGGCATCATCGCCATCGGCATCGACAACGAAGATGAGCTGGTGAAGGCGCGCATCACCGACGGATCGCAGATCGTCTTCCTTGCCACGCATCTCGGCATGGCCATTCGGTTTGACGAGTGCGACGTGCGCTCAATGGGCCGTCCGGCCTACGGCGTGCGCGGCATCGACCTGGGCAAGAATGACTACGTGGTTGGCGTGGCCATTACGCCCAAGGAGCACGAGCCGGGCGCGTACCGCATTCTTGCTGTCACGGAAAACGGCTTCGGCAAGCGCACGGATGTGGAAGAGTATCGTCTTCAGTCACGCGGCGGCAAGGGCGTCAAGAACATGGCCGTCACGGAGCGCATCGGCAAGGTGAAGACGATTCAGCTTGTCGATGACTCGTCGGAGCTGATGGTCATCAGTCAGTACGGCAAGATCATCCGCATCGATACCAAGAGCATCCGGGCCGCCGGTCGCGCCACGCAGGGCGTCCGACTGCTCAATCTCGATGAGGATGACAAGGTGGCCGCTGCGGTCATCATTCCGCCGGAAGAAGTGAGCAAAGAGAAGGATGACGAGCAGGGCACGCTGATTCAATAAGCCGCGTCAATTCTGCGAATTCAACTATAAAGGGCGTCCCAATCGGGCGCCCTTTTCCTTGCCTTGAAGCGCCCGCGGCGCACTACAACTTGCTGAGCTTCTCTTTGAGATCGGGCACGTAACTGACCTGCGCATCAGGTTCCAGCTTGCTTGCTTCGGCCAGCGCTGCGGTCCATGCCTGGCGCGCCTGGTCCTTCATGCCGAGCGCCGCCGATGCATCGCCCAGAGCAGTCTGGCTCATGATGTCCGTCGGGTCGATCGCTACCGCCTGCTGCGCCAGTGGCAGCGCGTCCTTCGCGTTGCCCTTCCACAGCATCTGCATCGCGTTGAATGCTCGGCTCTGCGCGGCGGCTTGACTTAGTTCGAAGGTGCCCCGGTAGACGAAGACACCGTCATCGATCGATTCGGCGGGTTGCATGCGCATGAACGACCGATAGGGATTCATTCGCTCGCTTGGCCACTCGCACCCGCTCAGGTCGCCTGCGCTGATGAGGACAGCGCCGTCAATCACGGGCGGAATGATCTCGGCGCCACCCAGCCAGAAGGCATCGATATTGGGCAGGTGATGGCACTGGATGCCGTAGGTAGCAGGATCAATCTCGGGCCACGCAAAATACGCGAACCAGCATTCTTCGCCGGGGTGTCGATCCTGCCATGCTTTGACCTGGTAGAGTTGCTGCGCCCAGTCCGCGTTGGCATCGCTCAGCAGATTATGAACGTTCTTCGGCCCGCCCCACGCTTCGTTTGCATAGGGGATGTAATTCGGAAATGCCATGAGTGCAGAGACGATGTGCGCCACGATCAGACCGCCGCAGACCCATGCCCATGGCCTGCTTTTCTCCGCAAGCGCGGCCACGCCACCCCCCACAAGAATCGCAGCCATCGCATAGAGCGGCAGGATATGCCGCGCACCGATGTTCATCCCCGCCGCCATCGCTACTCCCAGGTAGACCACCCATGGAATCACGAGAAAAGCGACCTCGCGCTGCTTGCGGAGCCGCCCAGTCACAATGGCGTAGAAGGAGAGCAGCACCAAGGCCAGCATGCCCAGCGTCGACTTGATGAGGATGACGAGCGGGAAGTACCACCACACTCCATGCGCGAGCTGATGCCCCAGCACGAACGTTGGATAGAACTGCGCCATGCGCTTCACATCAATCAGCCCGATCAGGTACGACTCCGGTAGCAGATGCAGCCGGGCAAACCCGTTCATTACGGATTGATCAAAATGACTGAGAGGCTCGGAGTATTCGGCGATCGTCGGAAACTTCAGGCCGGGAGGCCGCGCCGCATAGCGAAATCCATAGAAGGCCCACAGCACAGCCACACCGATCAGCACAATCGCTGCAAACGCACCGCACAGGCGCAGTGCCGTCCGTCCACGCTCGCTCTTCTGCGATGTCAGAACTTCCCAGAGGATGAGCATGACCAGCATCGGCGCGAACAGAATCCCGGAGTGCTTCGTGGCGAGCAGAAGTCCCGCAACAACGCCCGCAATCGCAAGGCGTGCCGCGCCTGGCTTCTTCACGTAGCGGTAGAAGGCATAGATGCTTGCGAGGAAGAACAGCGTCACGCCGGCATCAGTCGTCACCAGCGCGGAATGTCCTGCAATGTTCGGCTCGAACACAAGCACGACGAGCGCGATGAGCGCAGCGGTCTCTCCGAACCACTCCCGTGCGGCAAGGAACACGACAAGGCCGAGAGCCAGAGCGAGCAAGCCCGCCGCCATGCGCATCTCAAAGACAAGGTGCTGGCTTGCGCCGTCGTTGCGCGCCAGCCAGTCGCGGCCGTCGAGATAGGCTTCCGCTTTGAACGGCCTGTCCTGAAGTGGCGGAATCCATAGATTGCGCCCCAGCGCAGGGATCGCTGCCAGCAGCTTGACCAGAGGTGGGTGCTCCGGGTTGAGGCCGTAGTCGCCGGTGTGCCACATCATGTAACCGGCAAACATATGATTGCCTTCGTCAAAAGTCAACGACTCGCGGTGAACGACAAAGGCCATCTGCGCAGCCTGCACCAGGAGCAAACAAGCCACGCCTACCCAAATCCAATGATTCCTCTTCATGCACACTCCTGACCGTAGGGAAAAGGGACTTGTTCGCAACGCAATTTTTCAATCACTTAGGGGCAACGTACCGAACCACGCCGCATGTTATCAGACAACCCTGAACCACCTTAGGCACTCGAAACTGAACAAGGAGCGTCTTACACTGATGTTGCTCTCGATTCTCCGCGTCCTTTCGATGGCGCGGATCGCAATACTTATTTTTCTTTTTGCTGTGCTGAGCATTGTCGATGCCAGTGGAGCGCAGCGGCACAAGTCCGAGGCGCACCATGCGAGTGCAGCTGCGGTCAGGCACCATGCCTCACGCCCGCAGGCCGCGCATCGTCGTGCACATCGCACGCGTTTGCATTCGGGGCAATCTCTCCGCGCCCATTCTACGCGTGCTTCCCGGCGCACGAAGCGCGTCTCTCACTCAGGCCCCAAGCGGACTGCTTCGATCCACCACGTGAAGTCCTCGCATAGCCATCTGGTTCCTCCGGTCAAGGGGGCAGAGAGCGAGCCGGCCGCTTCTCCGCAGCAGTCAGCCCGCCTCCGTCCCCCGTCCGATTCCCTGGATCGCACCGCCCGTTCAACTGCCACGGCTCCGGACATGAGAGACCCCAGCGGCGCAACATCGTCGCCAGCGGCGCGTGGTGATGACATGGCAGAAGCGGGAACGCGCGAACTGGAGCCCGAAACGGATCCCACCGGCGCCAACTCATCCCCCATTGCGAACGAAGTTCCATCTCCGCTTGCAGTCGTTTCGCTGCGCGCGACGCGGATTATCCCCGTCGCGCCGTTGCATGGTTCGCTTGCCTCCCTCATTCGCCAGAATGAACGGACAGATGCCGACCATCTGGAGCGAATCGAGAATGATGCGGATCTGCGCGACCGTATCGCCAGGGGCATGCTTGTCCCGGTGCCGACTTCGTCTGCGCTTGCGATCAATCAGGACTTGCCGTCCGATCATCGCTTCTGTCGTCCCTGGACAGCGCGATTTTTAGCGGATCTGGCCCGTGCTCATGACGCTGTCTTCCATCACCCACTGGAAGTCAGCTCCGCCGTGCGCACCGTCGACTACCAGAAGCGGCTGATGGGCGTGAATGGAAATGCCGCGCCGGCAGAGGGAGATGTCGTGAGTCCGCACGTGACCGGTGCGACGATCGACATTGCAAAGGGCGGCCTGACGCAGCGGGAAATCTACTGGATGCGGGGCCGGTTGCTTGCCCTGCAGAAGGAAGGCAAGCTGGATGTCGAGGAAGAGTTCCAGCAGGCTTGCTTCCACATCACGGTGTACAAGAGCTATCTCTCTACGCATGGGACTCGCAGAGCGCGCCAGACAGTGACACCGACGCCGGTTACCGTCGAGGGCGTTACCGCGCAGCAGGTGGCAGATACCGCAGGCGAGTAGGCGGGAGCGATTCGTCAGGCGCCTGCTGTATTTTTATCTGCGAGCGCATCCCGTCGGCAGTACAATCGTCTGCGCACCAATCTCTTCCCATCTGAATGACGGCCGCAATGACCATTCTCCATCTGGCAGAAGGTCGAAATCCACCAGCCGCAGGGCGTATGGCCCTCTTCCGGCAGAAGGGTGTTGTATGAGTGATCCGGCGATGCAACCAGCGGCAGATCAGGCCGCAGGCCTCACGCAGTGGCAGCGCATCACGAGCATTTTTTCCGCGCCTTCCAGAACATTCGAAGATATCAAGTCCGGCCACCGAAGCTGGTGGATGCCGCTTCTTGTGATTTCTTTGTTTGCCTACATTCTTTTTGCCGCCATCACCTATAAGGTGGGCTGGGAGCAGGTGGCAGAAAACACGGTGCACCAGACCCCGAAAACCGGGGAGCAACTCGATCAGGTCTCGCCTGAGCAGCGCGCCACAACGCTCAGGATCATGCAGTATTCAATGGAGGGCAGCTTTGCAGCCAGTCCGCTGTTCGTCATGGCCGTCCTCGCGCTGGGCTCGCTCGGTCTGTGGGGCACCATCAACTTCGGATTCGGCGGCCGCGCTACGTATGGGTCCGTCTTTGCGGTATGGATGTATGCGGGTTTGCCCGGCATCATCAAATCATTTCTTGGCGCAGTTGTCTTATTTGCGGGAGCTGCACCGGAGTCGTTCAATCTTGCGAATTTTGCGCCGACGAGCGTGGGCGCTTTCCTGCCTCCGGCCGACACGAGTCCCGCGCTTTACAAACTTGCAACGGCACTTGATTTCACGACGATCTGGACGCTGGTGCTGCTCGGAATGGGCACGGCGATTGTGGCCGGCGTCAAGCGCAGTTCAGGCTACATTGCAGTCTTCGGCTGGTGGGCAATCATTGTGCTCTTTGGCGTAGGCTGGGCTGCAATCTTCGGCTAACTCAGCCCGATTCAATCCGGAAAATAAGGACGGCGCTTCTCGTTACGAGGAGCGCCGTTGTCTCTACTGTGCGGTATCCGGAACCGTTCTTGCTACTCCGTCCAACGCCGCATGATGAGCGTGGCGTTGATGCCGCCAAAGCCGAATGAATTCGACAAAGCAATATCAAAGCTGTGCGGAATTGCCTTGTTCGGCACGTAGTCGAGCCGGCATTCCGGATCCGCCTCGTTCAAATTGGATGTCGGCGGCAGCATCTGGTTCTGAAGCGCCAACACCGTGATGCCCGCCTCAAGTCCTCCGGCGCCACCCAGCAGGTGTCCGGTCATGGATTTGGTTCCGCTGACCTTGAGCCGGTGGCTCAACGCATGCTCGCCAAAGACCAGTTCAATGGCACGGGACTCATTGCCGTCACCGGCCGGTGTCGATGTAGCGTGCGCATTGATGTAACCGACGTCTTCCGGCTTGATCCCCGCGTCCTTCAGGGCGGCCCGCATGCTGCGCTGTGCTCCTGCGCCATCCGGTGCAATGCCAGTCATGTGGTAAGCGTCCGCGCTCATGCCGTAGCCAATCACCTCAGCCAGGATCTTGGCGCCGCGGGCCTTGGCAAACTCCAGCTCTTCGAGGATCAGAATGCCCGCACCTTCGCCAATCACGAAGCCGTCGCGGTCTTTGTCGAAGGGCCGGCTGGCGTGGGTGGGATCGTCGTTGCGCGTAGAGAGCGCCCGCATTGAGGCGAATCCACCAACTGAAAGCGGCGTGACTGCAGCCTCCGAGCCACCGGCAATCATCACGTCGGCGTCGCCGTGCAGAATCATGCGCACTGAGTCACCGATGGAGTTGGCGCTGGTGGCGCAGGCCGTGGCCGTGGCGGAGATGGGGCCCTTGGCGCCGTAACGGATGCTGAGCTGCCCTGCCGCCATGTTCACGATCGCCGCCGGAATAAAGAAAGGCGAAATCTTGCGAGGCCCACCCTGAAGCAGGTTGGAATGCTCGCGCTCGATAATCTCAAACCCGCCAATACCGGAGCCAATAAAGACGCCAGTCCGGTCCGCAATCTCCGGCGTAATCTCCAGCCCTGCCTGCGCCATGGCTTCTTGTGCGGCGGCAAAGGCGAAGTGGATGAAGCGGCCCATTTTGCGGGCTTCTTTCTTGTCCACAAAGTTGAGCGGGTCAAAGTTCTTGACTTCAGCGGCAAACGTCACGGGGAAGCCCGTTGTGTCGAAGCCCTGGATGGGTCCCATACCGCTGGCCCCGGCCAGAAGCTGCCGCCACACCTCGGGAGCGGTGTTGCCCACACCGCACACCAGCCCAAGGCCGGTGATGACGACTCGACGATTCACCAATTACTTGCCTTTCGCGTTCTTCTCGATGTAATCGATTGCGTCCTTGACGGTCTTGATCTTCTCCGCGTCCTCATCGGGAATCTCAAGGTCGAAAGCCTCTTCAAACTGCATCACCAGCTCGACCACGTCGAGTGAATCAGCGCCCAGGTCTTCCTGGAAGCTTGCGCCAGGTGTCACTTCAGCTTCATCCACCTGCAGCTGCTCGACGATAATCTGTTTCACTTTTTCATCTACGGCCATGCGTGCTTCTCCTCGTGTTGTTCGGAACGTTTGGATCGTCTCCGGGCATCCATCCCTTTGATTCCGCCCACATACCATACCCGTATGCGGCGGGGAATGACAACCACCGCGCCAGAAAAATTGCGCATGGTCCCGAAACTCCAAGTCTACCGGGCGGGTGAGGGTGTGTAAAGCCGCGAGAAGACAGGATATTAAGGGGTGGGCGGCCGGGCTTTGGTGCGTCTTCAGCTTTGCGTCCCGGTTTTCAGGCAGAAGGCGTACATTAGGCGAAGAGGAACCTTGACCAATGCTGGAAGCCGGGATCGCTGCGGTAGCTCTTCTTGTGGGATTTTTGCTCGGGTTTGTGGTGCGCGGTCAAGCCGCCGCGACGGAAAAGGCGCTGCTGGAGCAAAAGGCGGCCGACGCAACTCAGTCCATTGCGACGGCACAGGCGGGCAACGAGCAACTGCGCAGCCAACTTGCCCAGGTGCAGGCCGAATCAAATGCTCGGGCGGGTTTTCAGGCCCTGGCAACCGAGCGGCAGAGCACCATCGACCGCCTGGCCGCAGAACGCGACAAGGCCATCGTGGAACTGCAGGCTGCGAACGAAGCGACCAGAAAACACACCGCGCGCATCAGCCAGCTTGAGGCGGACCTGGCCAACGAGCGGAAGAGTCTCGCTGAAAAACTTGCGCTGCTCGAAGAGGCCAGGACCGCCCTCGCCAATCAGTTTCAGGCGCTGGCCGGAGAGATTCTCGAGCAAAAGTCGAAGAGCTTCTCTGAGACAAGCCAGAATGAGCTGCAACCACTGCTCAACCCGCTGCGCGAACAGATTAAGGAGTTCCGCGAGAAGGTGGAGAAGGCACAACTCGATTCAAACAACGGCGTGACGAAGCTAGAAACCCTGATTGGCGCGCTGAGCGGGCTGAATCAGCAACTCACCGCAGAGGCGCGCAATCTGACGACGGCCCTGCGCGGCTCGGCCAAGACGCAGGGCGACTGGGGTGAATTCATTCTGCGCGACCTTCTCGACAAAGCCGGACTGCGCGAGGGCGAGCAATATAGCTTCCAGCAGCCGTTTACGGGCGTTGAAAGCGAGGATGGAGGACGTGCGCGGTCCGTGCGCACCGACATCATTGTCTTTTTGCCCGGCGGACGCAATCTGGTCATCGACTCGAAAGTATCGCTCACTGCGTATACGGACTGCGTGAGCGCAGCGGACGAAGACGCGCGGAAGGCCGCGCTCAAGCTGCATTTGGCCAGCGTGCGCGGACACATCGCGGGGCTTGCCAAGGCGGGCTATCATCGCCTGCCGGGCGTGGAAGCGCCGGACTTTGTGGTGATGTTTGTGCCGATTGAGCCGGCCTTTCTGCTCGCGCTGCAAAACGATCCCGATCTGTGGGCCGATGCATACAAACAGGGCATTCTGCTGGTGGGGCCGACGACACTGCTCTATGTGATTCGGATTGTGCACGTACTGTGGCAACAGGAGCGGCAAGCCCGCAACGTGAAGGAAGTGATGGATCGCGGCGCCGAGCTCTACGACAAGTTTGTTGGCTTTGTCAGCGACATGGAGGCCATCGGGGACAGCCTGCGCCGGACCGACCAAAGCTATACCAACGCCATGAAAAAACTGGGCGAGGGACGCGGCAACCTGATTCGCCAGGTGGAGATGCTGAAGCAGCTTGGCATCCGCACGACGAAGTCGATGCCGAAGACGCTGCTGGATCGCGCCGATGGAGACGAGTCACCGCTGGCTCTGGCAGCGGAGGCGGAAGGTGACGCTTCCACGACGTGAGAGCCCAACTGAACCCGCTGTTTCCTACGGTGCTGCGGGATTACCCAGCAAATGCCGCTTTCAGCCGCTTCCAAGTCGTCTGCAAATCTTCGGGCAACACGCGAGTTTCACCAATCGCCGTCATGAAGTTGGTGTCACCCGCCCAGCGTGGCAGCGCGTGCAGGTGCAGATGCCCGGCAACGCCCGCTCCCGCTGCTCGGCCCAGGTTCATTCCGATGTTCAGCCCCTGCGGCCGGTAGAGTTGCTGCAAAACCTGCTCGGTACGCTGCGCCAGATCCATCATCTCGTGGGCTGCGTCTCGCGGCAGCAGGGCCAGCCGGTCCAGATGCGCGTAGGGCAGGATCATGACGTGGCCCGACGTGTAGGGATACGCATTCAGGCAGATGTAGCAATGACTTCCGCGCAGAACTAGCCCCGAGGCCGCTTCAGCCGCGTCCTGCCCCATGCCGTGTGCAATTGCGTAGTCGGTGGCGGCGATGAGGTTGCAGAAGACGCAACCTGTGTCGCCGGGCCAGGCGGCCAGTGCGGCGGGTACGCCGGGGCGGGCGACCTCATCCGCCGTGGTGACGTAGGTATAGCGCCAGGGAGTCCAGAGAAAGTCCATGTGCCCGCAACCGTTGCGTTTCAGTATATCGGGGGAGAATGCAGGATGGATTGCTCAACCCGGGTCTCTGTTCGCTCGGGCAGGATTTTCCATTCAGGACGAGGATTTGGAAGGGCAAGGTCGCGGCTGCGGAGGAAGTTCTGCCACAGTTGTGGTTCAACTCGTGTGGGCCCAACCCATTGCATTGACGCAGGAAAGCGACCCGGACTACACTTTGAAGAGTAGTATCCCGCGCGGATTCCAGCGGAATACTGCGGCCGCCCTCCCGCCAGCTGTTGCGCACCTGGTGTTTCCCACGGAGACGAGTCGCCCCTTTTGGTCAGCTCAGCTGGCCCGGGAGATTGTCTCTTAGGTTGCATTCAGGTTGCGTGGCTCCAGGGTGAGAGAAGGCTATTGATCGCAAGCCCCTGCACTCTGTGGGGCGCCAAAGATCATGCGGCAGATTGCACATGCACTTTGCCGGTATTTGGAATCGCGGAGCTGTCGCCATGCCAGACGTCCTCAATCCCGAACCCGAGAGCACAACCCTGAACACCGAACTCGAAATGCCCACCCTCGAACCTGCGACGGAGTCTTCTCAGCCGTTGCCAGAATCCACGTCCATCCCTGAGACCGCTCAGAGCGTCGTTCCTTCCACGCTGGACGCCGATGCACCCAACCACCCTGCCGAGGCACATGCCAACGAGCAGGCTGAAGCAAGTTTCGACTCTGGTGAAGATTTTTCTGCCGCGCTGGAGGCATTTGAGCGTGAGCAGGCCGCGGAAGCGGCCGCCGTGGAAGCCTACGGCGACAAGATTGTGACCGGCACGGTTTTGAAGCAGACCGAAAAGCATCTTGTAGTTGATGTTGGTCTGAAGTCCGAAGGATTGGTTCCGCTTGAACAGGTGGTGGACCACACCGGCGCAGTCAAGTTCCAGCCCGGCGAGTCGATTGATGTGGTGATCGAGCGCGAGGAGCCCGAAGGCGGCTACCTTGTCAGCTATGAGAAGGCGCAGCGTCTGCGCGTGTGGGACGTGATCGAGAAGGCCGCGAACGAAAAGACGCCGGTGATGGGCACTGTGGTGAGCCGCGTCAAGGGTGGCCTGACGGTGGACATCGGCATGAAGGCGTTTCTGCCCGGCTCGCAGCTGGAGATTCGTCCGGTGCGCAACCTGGACGGATATCTTGGCCAGCAGATTGAAGTCCGCGTCATCAAGCTGAATAAGAAGCGCGGCAACGTCGTGGTGAGCCGTAAGGAAATTCTGGAAGAAGAGCAGAATTCCAAGCGCTCCAAGACCATGGAGCACCTGGAAGAAGGCGCGATTCTGACAGGCACCGTCAAGAACCTGACCGACTATGGCGCGTTCGTTGACCTCGGCGGCATCGACGGCCTGCTCCACATCACCGATATGAGCTGGGGCCGGCTGACGCATCCCCGCGATCTCGTGAATGTGGGCGACGAGATCCAGGTGAAGGTGCTGAAGTTCGACAAGGAAAAACAGCGCGTTTCGCTCGGCTTCAAGCAGTTGACGCCGGATCCATGGCTGGACGCCTCGGAGCGCTATCCCGTCGGCGCGCACGTGCATGGGCGCGTGCTGTCGGTTACCGACTACGGCGCGTTCGTGGAGCTGGAACAGGGCATCGAGGGCCTGGTTCATCTCTCCGAAATGACCTGGTCGAAGCGGTTGAAGCATCCTTCCAAGCTGGTGAAGCCCGGTGACGAAGTGAACACCGTGGTGTTGAGCGTGAATCCCGCGGACCGCCGCATCTCGCTCGGCATGAAGCAGCTTCTGGAGAATCCGTGGGAGAATCTGTCGGAGCGCTATCCGACCGGAACCGTGGTCGAAGGCCGCGTACGCAACCTCACCGACTTTGGCGCCTTCATTGAGATTGAGGACGGCATCGATGGCTTGGTGCACGTTTCCAACCTCAGCTGGACCAAGCGGGTGAAGCATCCTTCTGAAGTGGTGAAGAAGGGTGAAAAGGTAAAGGCCGTGGTGCTGGGCGTGGAGCCGCAGAACCGCCGCCTGAGCCTGGGCATCAAGCAGCTGCAGCCCGATGTGTGGGAAAGCTTCTTTGCCTCGCATCGCGTGGGCGATGTGGTCCACGGCAAGGTGCTGCGCACGGCGCAGTTCGGTGCATTTGTTGAGATCGCGGAAGGCGTCGAGGGTCTGTGCCACGTCTCTGAAGCGGTGAGCGACGATGGAACCCCGGCCAAGATGGAGCAGGGCGAAGAGCACGACTTCAAGATCATCAAGATCAACGTGGAAGAGAAGAAGGTGGGTCTCAGCCTGCGTTCGATCGGCCATGAAGCCAGCCGCGCCCAGGTGGAGCACTATAAGGAAAGCGCGCACAAACAGCCGGTTTCCAGCTCGACCACCACGCTTGGCGACCTCATCAACTGGAAGAGCGAGCGCTAAGCCCGCAGCCAGCGAACAAGGTAATCAACGGCCGCCCTTCGGGGTGGCCGTTCTGCTTTTGGATCTGCACACAGGACGGAGAGGAGCTTCTCCGCCGCGGATGTGGTCCGCCGTTGCACCATAGGCTTGCGTACAGCGCAGCGAAGAGGATATCGGAGTGCTACCGGGCGCGGATGCGCCCAATCCAGCAGAGGACTCAAATGACCGTGAAGAAATGGTGGGCAGTGTTCACGCTGATTGGCGCGGCTCGACGATCCACGATGCGACCTTCGCGGCGCTCAAGCAACTGGGCGCAGACGACGTTCGCTATGCGGCATCGCACCCTTATCCGAGAGGGCGCAGAGCCGCGCACGAGCGTCTTGCAGGGCAGCACCCTCACGCTGCCTCCGTTCGCGGTGGCAGCCTTGATGGCAACATCAGTGCCCGCGGAGACTCATTGACCCGTAGCCGGATCGGATGAGGCGCCGCATACACCACGAGAGCCTTTTGTGAGGATGCGAAAGGCGTAAGCTGGTTCGTCTGGCGCTCGTGCAGGAAGCTGAATATAGAGGCCATCCTTCCGCTGCTCTGCGGCCAGCGTGCCGGGCGAGCCGAGCAACTGCACGGAGCAGACCGGACCGTCGAGATACGGCGTGTCCCGCCACAGCGTGTGCACACGCAACTCGCCATTCGCTGGCCAACCCAGCGCGATGGCGTAGAGTGCGCCGTCGTGCGTGGTGAAGCGAATGTCCTCCGGTGTGAACTGCTGCTGGTCGGTGTAGAGCGCATGGCTCTTCACGGTCGTAGGCCCTTCGCCGTAGAGCAGCCACGGGCGCGATCCATAGATGGCTTCGCCGTTGGTCTGGAGCCAGCGGCCCATCTCCAGAAGGATCATCTGTGCTTGCTCAGGAATGGTGCCGTCCGGCTGCGGCCCGACATTCAGCAGCAGATTGCCGTTCTTGCTGACCACATCCACCAGCTCATCGATGAGCGATGCGGCGCTGCGGTAGGAGTCATTCTTCACGTAGCCCCAGGAATGGATGCTGACTGAGGTATCGGTTTGCCACGGCATCAGGCGGATCGCGTCCAGCTTGCCGCGCTCGATGTCGAGCAGGGCCGCGTTGGCCGGAAAGTCCTCATCTTTGTAAGTGAGCACCACGCCCTGTTTCTGCGCGGCGGCGCGGTTGTAGTAGTAGGCCGCAAACTGTTGAAGATAGGGCTGAAATGCAGGCTGGCCGATCCACCAGTCGAAGTACATGAAATCAGGATGGTACTTGTCGACGAGTTCACTGCTACGCGCGAGCCAGTCGTCGAGAAACGGCTTGTTTGGCGGGAGCCAGCGTTCCAGGTGATTCGGGTCAGGCTCCTTTGTGGCGTCGTCACCGGGCATGGTGCGGGGCTGCGCAGGACCGTAGAGATCAGCATACGCAGGGTCGCGCACATCCGAATCAAACTGCATGCCTCCGTCGTACCACCACCAGTGTTCCGCGCGATGCGAAGAGACGCCGAAGTGCAGGCCGCGCTTGCGTGTCGCTTCTTGCAATGCTCCGACGATGTCGCGATGCGGGCCCATCTTCGCGGCATTCCAGCGCGTGATCGCGGAGTCATACATGGCAAAGCCGTCGCAATGCTCGGCCACGGGAACGATGTAGCGGGCACCGGAACGCGCAAACAGATCGACCCAGGCATCGGGATCAAAGTGCTCGGCCTTGAACATGGGAATGAAGTCCTTGTAGCCGAACTTCGACTGCGGGCCGTATGTGGCGAGCTGATGCTTGTAGTCCGGTGTGCCCTGGATGTACATGTTGCGCGGATACCATTCGTTTCCGAATGCCGGAACGGAGTAGACACCCCAGTGAATGAAGATGCCAAACTTTGCATCGCGATACCAGTCGGGTACGCGATAGGCCGCGAGTGAATTCCAGTCAGGACGAAATGGGCCACTCTCGTTGCCATGCGCCACTCTTGCTACCTGTTGGCGCACGGCCTGCAACTCGGTCTGACTATGGCCGAAAGGGGCCAGCGTAGCCGCGAACAGGGCCGCAAGAGCGATGGAGAACGTGGGAGAACAAACGTGCAGACGCTTCATCGCAACACGCTAGCAGAAGTCATCGTAAATTTGCACTACGAACACCAAGGTGAACGAGTTGCGGCTCATCGGCCAGTCGCCCGAGCCTGCTGCTCAAGGACCGCAACGCCGTGCGAGCCCAGAGTGAGTTGCGTGACGGGTGCATGATTCGCGAGCACGTCGGTCATCGGCCCTGGAAGAGCAATCTGAGCCGGTTGTGCGCCGTGATTGAGAAGGATATAAATCGTGTGGCCAGTTCCCACACGGCGACAGACTTCGACATCTTCTGGCAGGGCAGAAAATTCCGGTTTGACCTGAGCGCCATCCAGCATCCACGCAGTGGCCTTCTGCATGAGGGGCGCATCGAGAATTGCGCCGAGATATGTGATCGTTCCTTTGCCGAGCGGCCGTGTGATCATCGCCGGCTGGTCATCGAGCCAGCCGTTGGACTTTCCGTAACGAAGCAGAACGCGTGCATCGCTGGCCTCCGTTGAAAGCTGCTCGGCCCAGGTGGATGCAGTGCCGCTGCCCAGCGTGCCGCTCACGGGCACTGCGCCATCCAGCGCGTAGTACTGCTCCACGCGCCCGCCGAGCGCGGACACCAGCGGCCCGGGTTGCCGCTGCGGATTGAGGCTGTTGTACTCGTCTTTCATGCCCGAGCGCGGGCCAAGCACGAGGTGCCCGCCCTGCTCGACATATGCCTTGAGCTGCGCGGCGAGATCGGGCGAGATGACGTTGAGCCCCGGTGCGACTACGAGCTTGTATCCATTCAGCGGCGCACTCGCGTTGATGATGTCGACGGTCAGGTTCTTCTGGCGCAGCGGGCGATACCAGTCCAGCAGCACCTGCAACTCGTCGTAGCTGCGATTGTGCGGCTGAAAATCAATGGCCCAGCGGCTGTCGTAGCTCTCAAGAATTGCCACCTGCGCCACAGGCTGTGTGTCACGCAGCGCGGGCGCGACATGTTCAAACTCGCCGCCGATCTGCGCCACCTCACTGTAGATGGGCATGGGCTCGCCATCCGGGCCAACGAGAGTGCCGTGGTATTGCTCCTGGCCGTTGAGTGCGCTGCGCCATTGCCAGTAGAGGACTGCGTTGGCGCCGTGGCCGATGGCTTGCCACGCCATCACGCGCGTCTCGCCGTGGTTGAGCGTGGTGTTGATCGGTGCCCAGTTCACAGAGCCCGGCTGCGTCTCCATCACCCAGAAGGGCATGCGTTTCCATCCGCGGACAAAATCGTGCATCGCGCCGTTGCGGACTGGATCGAGCTGTCCCTGTCCAACGTAGTCATCCCATGAAGCGAGGTCGAGATCGCGCGTCATCTCGTAGTGATCGAAATGATCGCTCCAGGCAAGGCCTCCAATGTTGGTCGTGATGAACTGCCGCGGGTCGACGTTCTTGCGGATTGCATCGATCTGTACATGTTGGAAGTCGCGCCATGTGTCGGTCACGAAGTGGCGATGCTCAAGCAGAAGCCCGGGATTGCCGCCGCTTGCGACCAGTGGAATCTCATCCCAGCGGTCATACGTCTGGCTCCAGTAAGCGGTTGCCCAGTGTTGATTCAGCGCATCGAGTGTGCCATAGCGGTGCTGCAGCCACTGCTGGAAGAGCGCACGTGTGGCTGGGTCAAAGGACTCGTCAGTGTACTCGTTGCCAATCTGCCAGCCGATGACATCCGGGTCGTGGCCAAATCGTTGCGCAAGACGGCTGGCAATCTCAGCGCAGAAGAGACGGTAGCGTGGGCTTGCATAGTTGAACTGGCGGCGGCCTCCGTGTTGCGCGAGGCGGCCATTCTCATCCATCCGTAGCGTGTCAGGATACTTCGATGTGAGCCAGGCAGGAGGCGCATCGGTCGGAGTGCCGATGACGACGGCGATGTGATGCTTTTCCGCAAGGCGAATCGCGCGCGCGAGCCAGTCCAGATCGTATTGCCCTTCAGCAGGCTCCATGCGGCTCCATGCGAATTCGCCGACGCGAACCACGTGCAGGTGCGCGGCTTCCATCAGAGCGAGATCTGCATCCCAGCGCGACTCCGGCCACTGCTCTGGATACCACGCCGAGCCAAGAAGCAATGCTGGCTCCGACGAGCCCGCCTGTGCGCGTGCGGGCCGGGAAACGACCGTGCAAAGCGCGAAGCATGCCAGGACAAAGAGATTGCGGACCCCTGCACGGAAAAATGGTCGGACAAGCTGTCTTCGATCACACATCAAGTAATTTCTCATCGTATCGAGTCTGCTAGCTCTTCTTGAAGTACGTCGTGTAGCTTTCCTGCTGCACAAAATAGAGTGGTGCAAACACCCGACCAGCTCCCGCAGAGGATGCAACAAGAAGTCCGCTTGCGCCCGGCATGCTTTGGATTCGGTCGAGCGGAATCAGCGGAAGTTGTTCCACGCGCGGGTTCAGCTCGACGTACACGAGCGGACCGCGCAGCAAGGCGACGGTGTCCGGATGCTGTTCGTCAATCGCTTCTGTGTAGAGGTGCTGCGGGAATTCAATCTGGACCGTATCGCCGTTTCGCCACTCGCGGTGGAGCATAGCCCAACCCTGCTGCTGTGGCGGGTGAACCGCGACGCCGTTCACGTGGATGGTTGCCGGCGCGGCGAGCCAGGCTGGCAGACGCAGTCCCAGAGAGAATGTCGTGGGCGTACCCATCCGCACGCGCAGCAGGACGCGGCTGTCGAGAGGGTAGCCGGTCTCCTGTGTGAGTGTGATCGCGGCGCCGCTTTGCTCCCACTGCACGGTTGAAGGCGCGTAAAGGTTGACGCGAATGCCATCGTTCGCACGGAAGTAGATGTTCTTCACGTAGTCGGCCACACCCTGCACCAGCGTGCCGGAGCAGCAAGGCCACTTCTTCGGGTAATACACCTTGTGCGCGGCGGCGCTGTAGGTGGAGTAATACGGGTAGTCGCCATCGCTGTCTGGGTCTTTGGCGGTTAGCAGTGCGTTGTACAGGACGCGTTCGAGGCCATCGCCATAGCGCGCCTCGCCGGTGGCGCAGAGCAGGTAGCGCGCCAGCTTGGTCGCCGCGTAACTGCCGCAGGGTGTCTCAAAGTGATCCTGCGTGGTGAGCAGGCTGGCATAGAGCTGGCCCTTGTGTGGCTCGATAAATTGCTCGTTCGGTCCCCATCCGCCGGTGGAGAACTGCTGCGTCTCGGTGAGCAACGTCCAAGCGTGCTGCATAGCCTCCAGGTACTTCGAATCGCGCAGAACGAGATATGCCTTGCCCGCGGAGCTGAGTGCGATGGCATGACTGTACGCGTGACGGCCGGGCAGCACATCCTCACCGCGCGCGAGAGGCTCAAAGAATTCCTTGTTGAGCAGATAGCGTATCGCGCGTTCACGCATCGCGCCGTCGGCGGTCATTGCGGCAGCTGTGAAGAGATTCTCCGGCAGCACGTAAGTCTCGTCGTAGGGCGGATCCTTCTTGCCGATGCGATCGCGGCCCTCTTCGGGAATATAGGGAAGAGCAGCGCGGTAGACGCGAGGGAGCAGATCGCGCGCATGGTCCACGCGGCTCAGGGTTGCCGAGTCGATGAGGCCTGCGATGTGCTTGTCCAGGATGTAACAGGGCCAGAGCTTTTCCGCGTTGAGGCCGGCATAGATGCTCCCGCTGTGGTCAAAAGCGGCAGCGAAGCCGTCGACGAGTTCGCCGACCTTCGTGTGGCAGCTTGCATCGCCAGTCGCAGCGCCGATGCGCGCGAGGCCGGAGATGTACTGCCCGAGTGAATGGCCGGGCACGAATCCATCGGCGTCGTACCAGCCGCCCATGTCGGCGCCGGGCGCGGACATGCCTGCACGCTGGCGGTAGACCTTGAGCAGTCTGTCGTTGTCGAGCGCGAGATAGGTGGCGTGGATGCGATCGTAGTGCGCCTTGAGCGGGCCACCCGTGAGCTGAACTTGACCGTAGTCAAACTCCGAGAGTGTAGTGGCTGAGAGCGGCGTAGCGCAGAACGGAATGCGCGAGGCGAGCGCCATGCCCGACACGCCAACGACAAATTCTCTGCGCGTAAAATTCATCAAGTCATCCGAGACGGGAAGCCACTCTGCCTCTGCAGATTATTATCTGCCTTCCGCGCAGTGGCGCAGCGCTGTCGTTCAATCCAGGTATTCCAGGATGCGGAATTCCGCGCGGAGCCGCGAGGCAAATGCGCGCGATCGGGCCAGTCTCTCTTTGCGCGGAAGCTGCGCGGAGCTTATTCTGAGAGCGATGGCGAAGCGCATCATCCAATTCGCGGCATGTGCGCTTTTCCTGCTCGCCGCATTCACTCCCACACTGGAGTGCTTTGACCGGTGGGACCGCCCTGCCACACCGATGACCGATACAGAGCTGCGCGTGACTGCGTGGCTCGCCGTGGCCGGAACCATTGCGGCCGTCATCAAGGTACTGCGCTCCACCGCCCATCTGAAGGTGGATCGCAAGGGCGTCCTGCTACAGACTCCTGCGATCCGCTTCGCCGTGCGGTGCGCTTCTTGCAGCCCAGTTCCAACCATCAGCCCGCCCTTGATTCCTCTTCGTATCTGATTCCTCGCTTGTGAACTGACGCTGAAGTGACGGTGCCGGCGCGCGCGATTGTGCCGTCGCACCTGACTGTTTCCTTCGCACACGAGGAGTGTCATCTTGCGTCGTTCCGATCATGCCGTATCCCTGTGGCCGGTCCTCTTTTGGCTTATCGTCTTCATGCTGTCTCTCCCACTGCTGCACGCCCAGGCAGGTCATATGCAGGGCGGCATCCACGGCATCGTCGTCGATTCCAGCGGGGCGAGTGTGGCTGGCGCGCGTGTCACGCTGTCTACCTATGACCATCCCGCGCTTGCCGCCTCAATGACAGGCCCGGATGGTGGATTTCGCTTCAACAGCCTACAGAGCGGGACGTATGCAATTGAGATAGAGGCGTCCGGCTTCTCGCTGTACAGGAACTCTGCGCTTACCGTCGCGGTCGGACGCGAGACGCAGGTGGAGGCAACGCTCGCGCCGGCCCAGGCTACCGAGCAGTTAACGGTGCAGGCGCAGACCGCAACGCTCGATACCTCACAATCTGCGCCGGTGACGAACATCGACAAAGATCGTATCGAGGAGCTGCCGATCCCGAGCCGCAATTATCTGACATTCACCCTGCTGTCGCCTGCACTGGCGGGAGCGAATCCGGCGCTGGCGCGGCAGATGCCGGGCGCCGCAGAGGACGGATTTAGCGCAGGCGGGCTGCGCCCGTCAAGCAACGCACTCTATATCGATGGAGCGGACGACAACGACGAGTACACCGGCCTGAGCCGCACAGAGTTGTCGCCCGAAGCGATTAGCGACTTTCAGGTTGTGAATCACGGCTACGCAGCGCAGGCGGGCGGCTCGGCGGGTGGGTCCGTCGATGTGGAGACGCGGGCGGGCACCAACACACAGCATGGAGACGCCTTTCTTTTTGTGCAGAACGGCGCGCTGAATGGAACACCTGCACTGGAGGCTGTGCCCAACAAGCCCGATGAAAACCGCCTCCGTGCGGGCCTCTCAACAGGCGGCGCGCTGCGTCACGACAGGCTGTTCTATTACGTTGCCGCGGAGCAGGAAATGGCGCGGGGCGAAGAAGCGGGCGACTTCACCGCGCAGCAGGCTGCAGAGATCAACAGTGCGCTGCGGCAGACAGGCCCAATGCAGGGCTTCCAGTTGCAGCAGGGATTCTTTCCGACGACGAATGAAGAGACCGAGTTGTCAGGAAGACTGGACCGCACCGAAGAAAAAGGAAACCTGATGCTGCGCTACGCGATGACCAACAACCGCGCCGTGAACGATGCGTTTCATCTGGACGACCTGACCGACCTCAGCGCGCGCGGCTCTGCCTTCTACGACGACAACAGCGTGAACGCGGCGTGGAACCGGTCGATTTCAACGGAGCTTGTGAATCAGATGGTTGCTGAAGTGGCGCAGCGGCGCGTAGCGCTGCGAACGGGATCTCAGAATGGTCCTGGCGTGACAATCGCTGGTATCGCGACATTTGGCACGCCGTTCGACGGCAACAGCCGGCGCTACGAAACGCACGTGGATCTGGGGGATGCGCTGATTCGCCAGTACGGCACGCACCTGATGCAGGCCGGAGTTGCCTTCAGCCACATTGGATTGCGCGCGGCGAATCGCGACGGCTTTGGCGGCCTGTATGTCTTCCCCTCTGTCGCCGCACTGGCGGCTGGCCAGGCCGATTTCTACATGCAGAGCTTCGGCAATCCAAATACGAACTTCGCCGAACTGCGCAGCGTTGCCTATGCGCAGGACCACTGGAGCGCGCTGCACAGCCTGGCGCTGGACTACGGTGTGCGCTACGAAGAGAATCACCTTCCAGCGCCGATTCCGAATCACCTGCTGAACTTCAGTCCGCGGATTGGCTTTGCCTGGTCTCCAGACAAGCAGTGGGTGGTGCGCGGCGGGTTTGGCATCTTCTATGACCGGTATCTACTGGGAACGATCAACCGCATGGAAGAGATGGACGGCACGCGCGCCGAGCAGCAGGTGGCCGAGGGAAGCGATGCTGTGGCGCTGTATCAGCAGGGACGCTCTTTCACTACGCCGCATGTCGCGATTGCTCCCAGCATCTGGCAAGCGCAGAAGTCGCTCGCCAATCCCTACGCGGAGACGGCATCGCTCGGCGTGGAGCGCTCACTGCCGGATGCCTGGACGGTGAGTGCGGAGTATCGCTTTGTTCACGGCGTCAAGATGGGCCGCATGGTGAACAGCAATCTTTTGCCGCCGGTGCTTCTTACCGCAGGCAATGCAGGAAGCCTCGGCGTACCAAACCCCACACCGCAGCAGTTGGGGCAGTTGGTCTTTGGACCGCAGCGCGTGAACCCCGCGTATGACGCGATCAACCAGTTCCAGACGGAAGCAAGCTCAGGTTACAACGGCGCAACCGTGACGGTGAATCGTCAGTTCACGGAGGATCTTGAATTGATGGCTGGATACACGTTCGCGAAGACCATCGATGATGCATCGTATGACACTGAGCAGCCGCAGAATCCGTTTGCGCTCAAAAACGAACGTGCTCTTTCCCTCGACAATCAGCGGCAGCGCTTCGTGCTAAGCGGACTGTGGGTGCTGGGGCCCGATCTCGATGATCCGCAGGATGCGGCCAAGGCCGCTCACCCGAATGCCTTCGAGAAGCTCGTGTATGGGCTGGAGTTTGCGCCGATTCTGGTTGCCGGGAGCGGCTTTCCTGACAATCCGCTGACGGGCGTCGACAGCAATCGCGAGCACATCGATCCCTTTGCGGCGCGTCCGCAAGGCCAGGCACGCAACAGCCTCACGACACCCTCCACAGTGGACTTCGATTTGCGCATCCTCAAGATGGTGCCGGTCTGGCGTGGGCATCTAGACATTGTGGCCGAGTCGTTCAATCTCCTGAATCGCCAGAACGTGGAGATGATTAATCCGGTCTTTGGATCTGACCTAAGTCCTGCATCAGGATGGAAGACGCCTCTGCAGGAGTCAGACGCGCGGCGGGTGCAATTCTCACTGGACTACGAGTATTGATGTGTGTGCGACGTGGGTCTCAACCGCTGAGGCTTACGTTGTAGCGCGGCCATTCCGCCACCAGGCCATGGGGCGCATGCGCGATTCTTCCTGATAGCGCAGCTTGCCGTGCTCGGTGGTGAGCGGGTTTGCTCCCGCTTCCTGCGCGGCCGCAGCCGCAAATAGCGCGAGCGCGGCCCCCGTCGCAGTTGCAGAGGCCTTCACAGACGAGCGGCGCGAGATTGCATCGTAAGCCATTCTTTCCTCCGCGTAGAACATGAATGTTAGCAAAATCGAGCGTGGAAAGCAGTGCATTGAAGACCGGCTGCGCGCGGGGCAGCATGGGGTGCGGGTAACGCGTGCAGGGCATGCGGTGACGCTGCGGAGCGGAGCCGTCGATTGCACTGAGTTCGCGGTGGAAGCGGACGCGAAGTACAACGCTCTCTTCGCTTGAATCGCGTGAGTCGAGCCAAAAGCGAAGAAAAGCGAAAATCCTCCTCGAGAAAACATGCAAGCCTTCTATGGAAAAGTGCAAATCAATTCAGGGAGGAGGGGGGTGGGTATTTATTTTTTTTTCGGTATGGGCCGGAAGCATCCCTGACATTTTGATCCGAGTGTCTCCTTGGCACAGCGACCGGGGTGGGTGATGGTGTTGTTCGACGGCATGGTGCGGTCTCCTGCAATGAAAATGCCTGAGAGCGCGGGCCGGTGGGCGCGGTTCTCAGGCTGATGTTTTTAGTATGCGCGTTTGCGAGAAAGAACATGCAAAACGGTGCGAACTTTTTGCTGAGTGGAATGAGGGAGTTAGGGGAAATGTTGGGTTGAGGGGGCTTGACGAGTCTTCTGGCTTGCTGACGGTGGAGTGGGGATTGAGGTTTCCCATCTTCGCCGCTGCGCTGTCGCGCACCGGCGAAGATGGGGCACCCGGCCGGGGATGGAGCGGCCTGCAACGAAGTAGGAGTCCGTGGTGGTCTGGTCATGGCGAAAGCGCGCGCCGATGCCTGCCAGAAGAAGCAGGTAGGCGACGACGGCGACATCAGACCGATGCATCTTCGTCGTTTCCCTTGGCCTGACGGGCGCGCTTGCCGAGGGCCATGCGGACGGCGAGGCGCATGGCGGACTTCATGTTGGCGGCGTCGGCGCGATTCTGTCCGGCGATGTCAAAGGCAGTGCCGTGGTCGACGGATGTGCGAATGACCGGGATGCCGAGGGAGACGTTGACGGTGGACTCGAAGTCGAGGAGCTTCATGGGAATGTGGCCCTGGTCGTGATACATGGCCACGATGAGGTCGAACTCGCCGCGGACGGCGCGGACGAAGATGGTATCGGGCGAGTGCGGGCCGGAGCAGTCGATGCCCATGGCGCGCGCCTGCGCAATAGCGGGCGCGATGAACTCCGCGTCCTGCGTGCCGAAGAGGCCGTGCTCGCCAGCGTGGGGATTGAGGCCGCAGACGGCGATGCGCGGTGGGGCCTGACGCATGAGGCGCAGGGCCTCGTCGCCAAGCTGGATGGTGCGGAGGATGCGTTGCGTGTCGAGCTTGCAGGCCCGCTCCAGCGGGATGTGTGTTGTGACGTGGACGGTGGCGAGCTTGTCCGAGACGAGCAACATGCGGGATTCGGTGGCGCCGGTGAGCTCGGCAATGTATTCGGTGTGGCCGGAGAAGGCGCGGCCGGAGAGCGTAACGGCTTCTTTATTGAGCGGCGCTGTGACCATGGCGTCGGCCTTGCCCTGCTGGCAGAGCTCGACGGCGCGGCGCACGTAGGCGATGGCAGCAAGACCGTACTCGGCGCGGAGCTGGCCGAAGGCGAGGGCATGATCGTCGGGCAGCGCGTGAGGCTCTACGATCTCGCATGGGAGGGTGCCGAAGTCAATGTGGCACGATGCGGCAGCGGCACGGAGGGGAGCGCTGTCTGCGACGAGGATCCATTGGGCCATGCGTGCTATGGATGGATCGCCGAGGGCCTTGAGGGCGATCTCCGCGCCGACGCCGGCGGGGTCTCCGATGCTGATGGCAATGCGAGGCAGATGTGTCATGCGCATCCTGTGGGTGCTGCGAAGATTTGTTGAAACAGATCCGGTGCGCCGAATCCGCCGGATTTTGTGATGACGATGCGGCCCTGCAACCCGCCGCCCTGGGCGATGCCCCATGGTATGCCGGGAGCGACCTCGCCGCGAAGCAGAATGGAGTGGGCGCCTAGGGTGCGCGCGACGAAAAGGGCGGTTTCGCCTCCGGTGAGCAGGATGGCGTTCGGATCGAAGGAGGCAAGGGTTTCGCGAATGGGTGCTTCATCGCCCGGCTTGCATGGGATGCGGAGGACGCGAACGGCCGGGCTGGATTGCGCCTGGAGCGAGGCATCGAGCCTTGCAAGCTGCAAGGCGGTGACTGGATGCGCGGTTCCGCAGACGATGAGCGCGCGCTGCGGGCTGGGAAAGGCTGGGTATGGGATTTGCGGCCTGGAAAGGCTCGCGACAGCGGCGGCAAGGCCGGCGGAGCCCGCGTAGAGCAGGCCGGGCAAGGCCTCGGCGGCTTTCGCCATAGCGGCAAGATCCTGATCGGTTTCGGCGTCGCACAGCAGAAGAGATTTCCCGGCGGCAAGGGCGGGAGCGAACTGGTCAGGAGTGGCAATGAGCGCGGCCTGCGCGTGCAGGGAGGGCGGGAAGAGCTGCAGAAGGGATTGCTGCAGGCGGGTTCCCGCGGCGTCGGTGAGGTGCAGGACGCCGGCGCGCACGGTGCGGCCCGTGGTGGGGAATGCGGGGGCAAAGAGAATGGCTCGCGTGCCGAGGGCGCGGTGTACGGCAAGGACTTCGGCTGCGATGGGGCCGCGCAGGGCGGAGTCGACTTTCTTGAAGATGCGGCGTCGGGGAGCGGCATGGAGCGTGGCCGCGGTGCGAGCGAGCAGGTCGGCGGCATTCGCGGGGTCCAGATCGCGGGTAGCGGTGTTGAAGGCTTGCACTGCTTCCGTGGCGGGAAATTCAGGAGCGGTGCCGAGCCAGACGCGCGCTTGAAGGCCAGCATGGAGAAAGGGCGCGGAGGCGTCACAAGCGCCGGTGAGGTCATCCGCGAGGAGAAAAAGGGGGCAATGCACCTGGGTCGTCTCTTGAGCGGGAAGCTGTTGCGAGCTGAAGGCTGCGTTGTGCATGGTGAGGTCTCGTTTATTTCCGAGACTACCACTCTAATTTCTGTTCGGAATCGGATTGAAGGCCCACAAATCCCGAGACGTGGAACTGGGCGGGCTCGCAGGGAGTGGCCAGCGGCGCACGGCTATTGCTCAGCGATGGGATCCCATCCGTCGGGTCCGGCGAGGAAGCGGCGGGGATCCCAGCGTTCGGCCTGGGCGGGTGTGAGCTGGTGCGACCAGGGCTCGCGCGTGGTGGGGCTGGCGCCGGGGCCCGTGGAATGGAACTCGGCGAAAAAGGCAGTGGGCAGGCTGGGCTGGCCGAAGCGCGGCCACTCGGTCCAGCCGGCAGGAATGACGGGCGCGTCGATGCGGGTGATGAGATAGACGACGGTGGCGTGCGGACGCCAGGGGCGGCCGAGGGTGATGCGCGTGTCGCTGGAGTCGGCGGTGAGCGTGCAGTGGTCGAAGACGTAGCCGCTTTGCTGTGCGGCGTAGTGCTGGCCCTGCGCGGTGTACATGACCTCGCGGCCGGGGATGCCGTGGAGGGTGCAGCGGTCGAAGACGGCCATGCTGTCGCCGAAGATGAAGTCGGTGTTGCCTGCAATGTAGGAGTCGCGGAAGTATTGGCGCGTGGGGACGCATGGGCCGTAGTCGCCGTAGCAGTAGCGGGCGGCGGCGAAGAGCGTGTCCTGCGCGCCGAGCAGGCGCAGATGGCGAAACGCGGCGCGGTCCGCGGTGACGGCGAGCGCGACGGCCTGGCCTTTGCCGGTGCCGGCGTCGTTGGCGATGGTTAGGTTGTCGATGGAGACGTTGTCTGCCTCGACGAATACCGTCGCGCTGTTGAAGGTGCCTGCGGATCGGGGGCCGGTGTTGTTGAAGACGAGGACGGTCTGTGCGGGATCGGGATCGGTGCCGTAGATGCGGACGTGCGGCTTGCGGATGGTGACGACCTCGCGATAGGTGCCGGGCTGGACGGCGATGGAGCCGCCCGTGTTGGGCAATGCGTCCACGGCGGCCTGGATGGTGCGGAAGTCCGCGCTGCCGTTGGCGGCGACGGTGAGATGCGCCTTTGTGCCGGGATGGGGAAGATGGCTGCGATCAAGCGCCCATTGAAGGGGCGCGGGGATTGCGGCTGAGGAGGATGCGGCGCAGGCGGCGTTGGCGTCGGGCTGCAGGCCTTGCGGCTGCAGTTGGCCTACGCCGGCGACGAGGACGTTGTCCATCTGCGCGATGTTGACGGGAAGTTGTGTCTGCAACTTGCTGCTTTCTTGCTGGACGGTGAGTGGCTCGGAGACGCGCGTGAGGCAGACATCCTGCATTGTGACGCCGTGGAGGTGGCCGCCCTTTTGACCGCGGAGGTTGAAGAGAAATCCGCTGGCGGCATCGGTGATGGAGGCGTGCTGGAGTTGAACCGCGCTGGTGTTGCCGTAGATGTCGTCGCCGAGGGAGATGCCGGTGCCGCCGGTGATGTGGAGATGGCTGATGGCGACGCGCGAGGTGCCGCCGAGGATGCTGGCGCGCAGGTCGATGGCAGCGCCGGCGATGTGCGTAGAGAGTCCGTTGATGTGCGCGTCGGGTGAGTTGCTGAGCAGCAGGCCGGGCGATGCGGCGTTGGTGCTGGCGGAGTGGATGGAGACATCTTCGAGCACGAGGCCAATGGTCTTGTAGAGCGCGAGTGCAGTGCCGGGGGCGTTGCGCAGATGCACACCGCGGACGATGAAGTTCTGTGACTCATACGCCGAAATGAGCGCGGGGACTTCGATGTGGGCGCGGTGCGACTTTGCATAGTCAAGGCGCTCCCACCATGATGAGGAGGCTTGCGGTGCGCGGCCGCCCTGGCCGTCGATGGTGCCCGGCCCGAGGACGCCACTGTGAGCGGCCTGATAGGAGAAGAGGAACGGTTTGCAGTCGGGTTGATCGTGAGGCTCGGTTGGCCCACCGCAGCGGTGTGGCGCGAGGTCGTAGTCCCGCGGATTCGGCGAGGCGTAGAGCGTGACGTCGTGGTCGAGGTAGAGCGTGACGCCGCGGGGCAGAATGAGCGGGCCGGCGAGGAAGGCATCCTGTGCGCCGTTCGCCTGAAGGACGACGGACTGGCCAGGAAGGCAGCGCGAGAGCGCGGACTGGATGCGCGCGGTGTCTGTGGGCTGCGAGCTGTCGGATCGGGTTGCGGAGGCCTCAGTTAGCTCAGCCTTGAGAATTGCGCAGGCGCTGATCTGGACAGGCGCGGGAGCAGGCTGTGCGCAGAGAGCCGCGGCGTGCGCGCACGCGATGGTCGCGAAAAGAAACCGCGCGATGGTGGCGCGGTGGGTACGTGCAGAACGGATGGAGTTTGTGAGTCTCGGCATGAGTCTTTTTCGAGCGATCCAAGAGGTCTGACCAGAAAATCTGAAGAGCCTGTCTTCTCGCGACCGGATTGAATCGTCGTGCAGGTCTCTTGTACTATCGCGGGCCGGACCGAATCAAGATGAAGAGCGGGAAAATGAGGGTTCCCGCAGTGTGGAAAGCGGTGCATGGATGGATGGTGTGGCTGGCACTGGCCTGTGTGTGGTCATGCCAGTGAGGGCGCAACTGACCGACAGCCAGGTGGAGTCGATGCAGGCGAAGATTCGCGTGGCTCTGTTTGTGCCGAACCAGCTGCCGGCGCAACTGAGCGTGATTCCGATGGCGGAGTGGGAACGCGAGCTCTTGATCGAGGTGACGAAAGGCCTTGAGGGCCTCGCAGGCGCGGCGGACGGTCTGCGATTCGTTGCGGTCGCCATTGCGGCGGCCTTCGCCGCGGATTGTGGGTTCATCCAGCAGGTCGTCCTGCGAAGGATCGTTGAAGGGGGTGATGCGGGAATTGCGGTTCTGAGCTATGACGGCGAAAGGGTACATTCCGAATTACGGAATTGCCAGCCCGACTTCCGGCATTATTTTGTCGGGCTTGCGAGCGGGTCTGTGGCTGGGGCCGGAGCGATGATGCGATAGCTGCCGGAGGCAACCGCAATGCGGAGATTGGTATGGTCCTTGCGGAGGGAGAGAACGCCTTCGGCAGCGGATGTGGCTTGGCCATTGATGGTGACGGCCTGTGGGTTGTCTGTGGGGATGGTGATGGAGGCAGTGCTGTTGACTGGGACGGTGAAGTCAAAGATGATCTGCGCGCCGTTACGCCGCCAGTTGCTTTGGATGGGGCCCAGAGACGAGAGGTAGCGGGTGCGCACCCAGTCAACTCCGGCGAGCACGGCAGGGCGCAGCGTGATCTGCTGCACGGGGGGCGGAGCAAGATTGACTTCGATGCCGCCGAGGCCGCGATAGAACCACTCCTCAGCATCGCCGAGCATGAGGTGATCCTGCGAGCTGAGGGGATTGGCGTCCCATGCTTCGGTCAGCGAAGTGGCGCCCTGCTTCAACTGGTCGCCGTAGCTGGGCGCGTCGGTGCGCTGGAGCATATCGAGGAGCACGTCGGAGCGGCCACCCTGGATGAGCGCGTCGACAACGTAGTGAAAGCCGATGTCGCCTGCGGTGACATGATTCTGGTGCGAGCGAATGTCGCGGACAAGCGTGTCGAGCACGGCGGCGCGTTCTCCAGGAGGAACCATGCCGAGCGCGAGTGGCATGGCCTGCGCGGTCTGACTGCCTTTGTCGTAGCGATGCTGTGCTGCGTCAAAGAAACGCGCGTTGAAGGCATCGCGCACGCGGTCGGCCTGCTGGCGGTACTGCACGCTTTCATCTTTCAGCCCGAGCAGCGCGGCGGCGCGCTCAAGGACGCGCAAGTCCTGGTAGTAGGTTGCGGTGGCCGTCAGGCCCAACGTGGTGAGCTTGGAAAAGCCCGGTGCGCCGGGGCCGATGTCATACCAGTCACCGAGGCCGTAGGCGATGATGTTGCCGTTGGCGCGCGTGGCTAGGTAGGCAACGTAGCGGCGCATGACGTCGTATTGCCGGCGCAGGAAGTCGAGGTCACCGGTGCGCTCGAACAGGTACCAGGGAGCGAGTACGGCGGCGCTGCCCCATTCGGGCGAGTCGTTGAAGACCTCATTCGTGCTGGGCTCGAAGACCACGTATTGCGGAGCGATCTCCGGGACCATGCCTGCTTTGGGGCCATCGTTGCGCTGGGTATCGGCGATGTTGCGGGCGGTGGCGTCGTACAGGCCGGTGAAGTCGAAGTCATAGAGCATCGATGGCGCCATGAGGTGCGTCTCTTCCAGCCAGCCGAGCTTTTCGCGATGCGGACAATCTGTGAAAAGGCTCACGGCGTTGTTTTCGATGGCGCGGAGGATGAGGGTGTGGATGCGGTTGAGCAGTTCGTCAGATGAGCGGAAGCTGCCCACCTGCGACGAGGAGGTATGGACGGCCTGGCCTTCCAGCGCGAGGATGCGCGGCTGCTGTGCGGAGCTGGTGACGGAGGTGGTTTCCACTTGCACATAGCGAAAGCCGTAGTAGCTGAAGCGCGGATGCCAGCGCTCGATGCCCGCACCGCGCAGCGTGTATGTGAACCATTGCGGGCGGCCGGAGCTGCGCTGGCTGACGCGGCCGGTTTCGTCGAGCAGTTCGCCGGGGATGAGTTTGACACTGGAGCCGGCAGCGCCGTTGACCCGAATCGCAGGCCAGCCGGCAAAGTTCTGGCCGAGGTCGTAGACGGCAATGCCCGGTGCGGGATGGGTGATGCGGACGGGCACATAGACATGCATCACACGGATGGGTGGCGCGAGTTCCGGGGAGAGTGTGCCGCCGGGTCCGTCGACCACTGCGGCGGAGCTCCAGTCCGCATCGCGGA
Organism: Acidobacteriota bacterium; assembly: GCA_021813745.1. Taxonomy (GTDB): domain Bacteria; phylum Acidobacteriota; class Terriglobia; order Terriglobales; family Acidobacteriaceae; genus Telmatobacter. The sequence continues at coordinate 62,594 of JAKAJO010000106.1, read as the reverse complement.
ATCCGGCGCGGTCCCAACCGGCGGGTTCGCGGCGGGCGTCGAAGTCCTCTCCGCCGTAGGTGGAGGAGAAGACGATGGGGCCGGGATGAGTCTTCCAGGTGCCGTCGCTCGCGATCTCTATCAGGCGGCCATCGGCCATGGTGAGGTCAAGCTGCACGATGCATTCGGGCGGGCCGATGGAGCCGACGAACTTGGTGTAGCGGCCGGGGGTGTGGAGCACGCGATACATGCCGTTGCCGAGCAGCACGCCGAGGACATTTTCGCCAGAGCGCAAGCGGGCGGTGACGTCGTAGGCGTCGTAGGCGATGGTCTTGCGGTAATTGGTCCAGCCGGGAGTGAGGACATCCTGGGTGACCGGAGCGCCGTTGAGGCGCAGCTCATCCTGTCCAAGACCGGAGGCGTAGAGCACAGCGCGGCGAACGGTGCCAGTGAGCCGGAAGCTTTTGCGAAAGAGCGGCATGGGGGCCGTGTCCGGGGGCGTGACAGGCTCTGCGATCCAGGAGGCATGCCAGACCGGGGCCTGGCTCCAGTCGGCCCATGTGCTCCACGCGGTGGCGTGGCCTTGCTCATCCCACGCGCGGACGCGCCATTGGTAGGCCTCGCCGGGTGTGAGCCGCGGGCCAGCATAGGAGATCTCTGAGGTTGCCCGGCTGTGGATGGTGCCGGTGTCCCACAAGATGGAGGAATTGGCCGGGCTGAAGCCTGATCGGACCTGGATCTGATAGGCGGCCTGGGAGACGCCGTGGAGCCTGGGCAAGGAGGCAGAAAGCTGCCAGGAGAAGTTGGGATGGCTGGAGGCAACCGCGAGCGGAGCTGCTTCTCCGGAGCATCGCAGACCTGCGGGCGTCGCCAGGTGAGAGCTTGCCGCCCGGTCGGTGGCCGCGCGGGCGAGTGGCGACGCCGCCAGGGTGAACGAAATTGCAAGAAACAAAAAGAGATATTCCCTGCATGGCGGCATGAGAGGAGAAAGCAGAGATCGGAGACAGGGAGCAGAGCGGATCTTGGCGGAAGACATGGCTGGATCTTGATACCGCATGGAAGAGTGCACGCGCAAGCTGAACGGAACAAAAGGCAAGAAATCTTCGTAAAGGCCTCCATGCAATGCGTGGGTACATTAAGCTGGAGCGGCATGGGTTTGTGGGTGCCGGAGGCCACGAAACGGAGGCACCGCGAATCCCGCGATGCGGGCGGCATGGTTCCGCCCCGGGACAATCCCGCCGGTCGCCCACGAGTGGCTCCGGTGGCTCGTGCAGTTGGCGAGGAGGTGAGACCGCTGGAGCTCGACTGGTCCCAGGTTGTCCGCCGCTGCATGGACGGAGATTCCGGCGCGTGGGCCGAGCTGGTCCGCACGCACCATCGTCGTGTGTACGCGCTGTGTTACCGGTTCACCGGGAATGCGACGGACGCGGAGGACCTGACACAGGACGTCTTCCTCAAGATTTATTCGAATCTGGCAAGTTTTGACGGGGCGCGAGGCAGCTTGCAGGTGTGGATCACGACGATGACCCGGAACCTGCTGGTGGATAACTTTCGCCGGACCCGCAATCAGCGGGCGACGAGCTCTCTGGATGAGGAGTGGGACGAGAGCAGCGAGATGCGGCCGCTGGACCGTCTGCAGAGTAAGGGGCCATCTCCGCACGAATTGGCGGCGCAGAAGGAACTGGCGCAGATGGTGCAGCAGGCGCTATCGCGGGTCTCTGCCGAGCTGCGCGAGGCGGTTATCCTGCGCGACCTGCAGGATATGGATTACAAAGAGATTGCGCAGGTTCTGGGGATACCCGAAGGTACCGTAAAGTCCCGCATCAGCCGGGGCCGTGCGGAACTTGCGCGGCTTTTGGAGCGTAATAAGCGAGAGGTGATGTAGCGATGGCAGACCGCGTACACATTCCGCAAACGCCAGCCTGTGGCCAGTGGGAGACAGAGCTGACCGACGCGCTGGACGGGCTGCTGACGCCTGAAAATCAGGCAGTGTTCGATGCACACCGGCAGAGTTGCGCGGCGTGCACGGCTCTGTATGAGGAGGCGCGGCGCGGACGTGAGTGGCTGAGTTTCCTGTCAGACGAACCGGAGATGCCCGCAGGGCTACTGGATAAGATTCTGGCGCAGACCGGTCCGGGGCAGGTGGCTGGATATGGGCTGGTTACAGGATCGGGCCAGGTGATGCCTGTGGTGCCGGCGTGGCAGCGGCCCGGGTTCATGGGCTTTGTGCGGCGCTTTGCGGAGCCGCGACTGATTATGACGGCGGCAATGGCGTTCTTCTCGATTGCCCTCACTCTGAATCTGACTGGAGTCCGTCTCTCGGATTTGCGCCTGTCGAATCTGCGGCCGAGCGTGATCCGTTCCCTGATGGAGCGGAGGCTGACGTTGGCCTCGACGCCGATTATTCGCTACTACGACCATCTGCGGCTGGTGTATGAAGTGGAGTCGCGGATGCGGGAGCTGCGCCGCGCGACTCAGAGCGAGAGCCAGGGCGGAGAACCGGAAGGCAACCAGCCGGCAGGGACGGGCGAATCGAAGCAAGACCCGGCACGTAAGGATGGAGGGACCCGTGTAGACCCTCCGCAGCAATCAGGAACGCCCGCGGCGAATGATTCACTGGAATATCTTGATGCCTCAATCACATGCAAGGACAGGCCCGCGCATTCCGGCGGCTCCGTCGTGGAAAGTGGGGAAAGGAGCACAGTATGGACTGCGTCAATCACCAAGGCGTAAACGCAACTGCGTATTGCCAGAACTGCGGGAAGGCGATGTGCGCGGCATGTGTGCGGGTGGCGCCAGGAGGCCAGGTGCTGTGCGAACCGTGCCTGGTGGCGTGGCAGAACCTGCAGCAGCCATTTGCCGGCCCTCCGATACCGAGTGGCGCGAGTCCGGCGGCAGCGGCGGTGCTGGGGCTGATTCCCGGTGTCGGCGCGATGTACAACGGGCAGTTCTTCAAGGGCCTGATTCACGTTGTCATCTTCGCGGTGCTGATCAGCATCACGGAACACTTTCCGCTCTTCGGAATCTTCATTGGCGCATGGGTTCTGTATCAGGCATTTGAGGCCTATCACACTGCAGTGGCGCGGCGAGATGGGTTGCCGCTGCCGGATCCGCTCGGTCTGAACGAAGTGGGCAGCTGGCTGAATTTGAGCTCGCACCCACGGACGCCTTATCCTCCGCCCGGCGCGAACCCTGGAGCGGGGCCAGGACAGCCATCGACAGGTGCCGCCGGACCCTTCGGCACAGCGGGCGCTTATCCGCCGCCACCCGCGCAGGGCGGTACAGCACCCTATGGAGCGGGGTATGTGCAGCCGGGACCGGAATACGGATACGGCGAGCCTGTGCCGCCGCCGATACCGCCCGTCCCCCCTGTCCCGCCCGTTTCATGGCGGAGGAAGGAGCCGCTGGGAGCCATTTTTCTGGTGGGCTTTGGATTGATCCTCCTCCTGGACCAGCTGGGCATCGTCAGCGGCCGGTTCCTGTCGTTCCTGTGGCCCCTGGTGTTCATCGGCTTTGGACTTTGGCTGATCGTTCGCCGTGTGGGTGAAACGAAAGGGGGCGCGCAATGAACCGCTATATTCTGATCCGCCGCGTCAAGGGACCGGCCGTTCTGCTGCTGATCGGCGTGATTGCTTTGCTGCACCAGGCGGACCTCGCGAGCTGGAACCTGTTTCTTCCCCTGCTACTGATTTTGATCGGTGTCCTGAAGCTTGCGGAGCGTGCTGCGCTGGCGGCCGCGGGAGATGAGGCGCTTTATCCAGGCATGCAGCTAGGTGCGTATCCAGGCAGCTATCCCGGTCCTTATCCCGGCGCACCGGTCTCTTACGGGACCGCGTCCCAGCCCGGCCCGACAGCGGCTGAGGCACCTGCTGCGCCCAAGGATCTGAATGGACCACAAGGGGGGCAGTCATGAGCAGCGTACCTCCGTACAATCCTCCTCCGGGCGGGCAGCCGCCGTACGATCCGCGCATGCAGTGGCGCATCTATCGCGAGCAGCAGCGAGCAGCATGGAAGGCGCAGCGGGACGCAATGCGCGCCCAGCGTGCCGCGTGGCATGCGAATATGGTCGGGGCGTACGGGCCGCGTGTCCCATCGATTGTGGGCCCCGTCATCCTGATCGGAGTGGGCGTGGTGGGGCTTCTGCTGTATAGCGGCCGCATTGCTCCCGCAAACTTCTGGACCTGGTATGGACATTGGTGGCCGACTCTTCTGATTCTTGCCGGCCTTGCGTTGCTGGGCGAGTGGGCGCTGGACCTGCGGCGTGAGAGGCCGGTGCGGCGAAGCGGTGGGTATGTCGGCGTGCTGATCCTGCTGGCCATTCTGGGGCTCGCGGCGGCAGGCTGGCAAAATTGGGGACCACTGCGCGCGCAATGGGGCGACAACCAGGATAATTTCTTCAACTTTCTGGGATTGCCGCAGCACGACTTTGACCAGGCGGCGATCAGTATGGCTATTCCCCCGCAGGCTTCGGTACAGATTGAGAATTCGCGCGGTGACGTGAGCGTGACGGTGGCGGATGGCAATATGATCCGTGTTCAGGGCCACGAGATCGCCTTTGCCGGCTCGGATGCCGAGGCGCAGAAGATCTTTGCGGGTGAGGCAGCGCATGTCACATTAAGCGGAAACGCCGTGCTGGTGAGATCCGAGGGCCAGGACAAGGGGCGGATGAATCTGACGGTGCAGGTTCCCAAGGGAGCGCAGGTTGTGGTCAATGCGGGCCATGGAGATGTGGCCGCAGCCGGCCTGGAAAACGGAGTGAATATCACATCGAGCCATGGAGATGTGCAACTGAACGCAATCAAGGGCACGGTGCAAGTGCATCTCACAGGCGGTCGGGGAGACTTTTCCGCGCACCAGGTGAATGGAGACCTGACGGCCGACGGAAACTGCAATGATGTGACCTTTTCAGAGATCACCGGTAAAGTGACGATGAATGGCGACATCTTTGGCGATGTCCACATGGAAAACATCGCGAATGGAGTTCATCTGCACACATCCGTCACGGAGCTTGAACTGGCCTCTCTGCCGGGGGATATGACACTGGACTCCGACGATCTGCACGTCAATCAGGCAAAAGGCGAGGTGCGGGTGACAACCCGAGCCAAGGATGTGGATTTGAACCAGGTGGCCGGCGATGCGTATGTCAGCGACACGCGCGGCCAAATCTCGATGGAACCGGCTGGCAACTACAACTTGGAGGCGCATAACGGTAAAGGCGACGTGGAGATCACTTTGCCGGCGGATGCCTCAGCCAGCGTGACCGGCCAGACACACAACGGAGACATCGTTTCCGATTTCCCATTGACGATATCCGGGGACGAAAGCAAGAGCGTGACCGGCAACATCGGAAGCGGGAAGGCCCGGATTACGCTGACGGCCGATGTGGGCGATTTGCGGATCCGCAAGGGAGATGCCAGCGGCTTATCCGCGCCCCCCGTGCCGCCGGTGCCGCCCAATGCGCCGCATCTGAAGGCGCCACATGGATCCGCCGAAACCACCGTGACGCAATAAGGCGGACACACGGCGTGGCTGTAGCTGGAAACCGGGGAAGCGCGGGTGAAAGACTGCGCCCGGCAGGAGCGGGACGCCCGGGGCGGCGCCCATTGACGGCGGAAGAGTCTTAGACGACAGCCTGGAGATGCTCTGGATCCTGGAGGGTAATCAACCCGTCCTCGATCGAGATCCAACCTTCTTTGCGGAACTGTCCTAGGGTGCGGGTCACGGTTTCGCGCGTAGTGCAGGCCATGGAGGCCATCTCCTCGTGGGTCAGAAGGAGCGGGAACCGGAATCCGCCCTCGGGGAGATGCTCGCCAATCTGGTGAGCAAGTTCGAGAAGCAGACGGCTCAGGCGCGCAGCAACTGTCTCGGCAAGCGCGATGCGGCATGCATCCTGCAGGGCAAAGCGATATTCCTGGCAGATGCACTGCACGGCACGCATTTGAGCCTCTTTGTGGGCGCGAAGGAAGGCGAGGAACCGATCTCGCTCCACCGGGCGAAGCTGCGCGGGCGTCAGTGATTCAGCCGATACCTCGTGCACGCCGTGCGAAAGCACCGCATACAGTCCCAGCATCGAACCCGGTCCGGCAACCCGGACAATCATCTGTTTATCCTGAGGGCGTCCTGCCGTCAGCTTGAGATAGCCACTACAAATTAGATAGAGGCAACGTGCCTCTTCGCCCTGGGTAAAAAGGGATGCCTGCGCCGGTAGCGAGATCGTTGAGGTTGCCAGTTCCAGATCCGCGAGCACGGCGCTGCCTAAAGAACAAAACCATCCCGGCCGGCGGCTGGAGCAGGCAGCGCACCCAACGGGCGCCTGTCTGGCGATTTGCCGTTGCCGTTTCTGATGGACTGTTGCAGAGATCGCTGCTTCCGCCATTGTCTTGCCCCGTCTTTCGCCGATGAGCTTCCTCTCTCCTTATGCACCCTGCTCCGGCAGGTCGTGCGGAAGGTGAAGGCACGTCGGTCTCCGGGAAAGAGACTTTCGCTTCTATGCAGTTTCGGACAGCTTCTGCATTTGGGATGTGATGGGCCTCACGCTTGAAGGGCAGGGACTCAAAAAGTTCATGTCGATGGAGCTGGAACCGGAGGCTGCGACCGTTGAACCAGGACGGGCAGGAAGTCAGCCGGCCGGATTGGGGCGGCCTTTCGAGGTCTCGATTGGGAGGAGATCGGGGGCTTATCCCGCGAAGTGGGATTTGTGACGTGTCGCACGAGCCGGTCGTAGGAGTGAAGATGACGAATTCTTCACCTGCGTGATGAGGGTCACGGCGCTTATTGGATCAACTCAATAGGATTCTGCACATGAGGTGACGCTCCACACACCGAGATCCTCATGCAAGGCCGAATGGACCGTCAAATCGCATTCATCTTCATTAGTGCGGCAGGAATAAATTCAAGGGACGGAATGAGGCAGGGCATGGAACTTACAAAGGGGCGACCAAGGTGGTACCTGATGCATAACGAAGGGCCAGTAAGGCGATTGCAAGAGAATGCGGTGCCGAACAAGAGATCGGGACTGCGAGCCTGTTTCATGCTGTTGCTGGGAGCTGCGGCGTTGAGTCTCCCGGTGATGGCAGCACCTGCGCATGGAGCCAAACCGGCAAATGTGCAGACCAAGCAGTCCAATCCCGCCGATTTTGTCGGCGCGGATGTATGCGCGACCTGCCACGAGGCGCAATCCAAGAACTTCGCTTCCAACCCCCACGCAACCCTCGCGAGAAAGCATAATGGCTCCGCGGTGACCTGCGAAGACTGTCACGGCGCAGGCAAGGCGCACGTGGATGGTGGTGGCGACAAGAGCAAGATCTTCAACCCGGCAACAGCCTCCGCCAAAGATGTGGACGCGAGGTGCCTCAGTTGCCATGCGGGCACGCATCCTGACTATGACCGCTCGCCGCACGCGAAGGCCAACGTCAGTTGCGTTAGCTGCCACAGTATTCACGACAGCAAGGCTCCCGAGCATCTGCTCAAGGCCTCCCAGCCGCAACTCTGCTTCCAGTGCCACAACGACGTGAAGCCGTCGTTCGATATGCCGTTCCACCACAGAGTGAACGAAGGCCTGATCCAGTGCAACGACTGCCATGACGTTCACGGAACCTTTTTGCCAAACAACCTGAAGTCGACTGCCGACCAGAACGCGATCTGCACGAAATGCCACACGGATGTGCGTGGGCCATTTGTGTACGAGCATGCTCCGGTGAAGGCCGAGGGATGCATGGCGTGCCACACGCCGCACGGTTCACAGAATGCCCGGTTGCTGAACATGCCGAATATCAATGTGCTCTGCAACCAGTGCCACAGTCCTGTCGCGGCAGGAACGGTTCATGGCATGGGAAAAGGATCGGCGGAACTGGCGCCCTGCACCAGCTGCCACACCTATATCCATGGATCGAACATCAATGCGGCATTCCTGAGGTAGTTTGGCTGCGCTGCGTCGCCCATGATTTTGGGACGGCGCGGCCCGTAGCTCGTGACCCTTCGCGCACGGGCACACGGAGGAGGAGTTGAGCGAGGTGATCAAGTGAGGCTTCATATGAAGATCTTAGGTTTGTGTTACACGCACCCCAAGAATCAGCCCCCGAAAGGGAGGGGCCGGCGATTTGTCCTGGCTCTTGGAGTTGCCAGTTTATGGGGAATGCCGGGCATTGCCACCGCGCAAGGGCCGGCCGATCAGATTCCCGTACCGTCCACGCACATGACCGTGCCGAATGGATACGCCGTTCACTCCAGTGTGGATGTGGGCGGACGCATGGCAGGTCTCACCGGAAGCCGGGCGATGTATGACTCGATGATCAATCTGCAGACAGGTCCTCGCCTGCTGGGTCAGACCTTTGAGATGCACGCCCTGCCGGAAAACAAGCATCCATTTTTTGACGACCTTCAGGCTTTCAGCAATGGATATGGAGGCGACCCGAACAACCTGACCAGGATGGACGTCAGCAAGAACAAGATTTACGAGTTCTCGGGAATGTTCCGTCGCGACCGGCAGTATTTCGACTACGATCTGCTGGGCAATCCCAACGTGCCGGGTGGGCAGTCGATTCCCATCGGTCCCACGGCTGCGCCCACGGGTTCGTTTGCGTGGCCGCAGGTGAATCAGTCTCCATTTCTTTTCAACACGGTTCGCCGGATGACGGATACAAGCCTGACCCTATTTCCGGTATCCAAGGTGACCTACCGCTTCGCCTATTCGCAAAACATTATGCAGGGACCGTCTCTGACGCCCAGTGGGTATCAAATCGCCGGATCATACGCCATTCTCGTACAGGAATATCAGCGCAACAGCACCGACGATTTCACTGGGGGCATCGACTGGAAGCCGCTCGCGGATACGAAGCTGACCTTTGAAGAGCAGGTCGATCACTATAAAGGCGATTCGTACTTCACGGCGGATCCAGGAAACTTCAATGTGCAAGAGGCGGACGGAACGCCTGTGGCGCTCCTTGCCAGCTATTTCAACCTCACACCCTACTCGAGCGCATCCTGCAACACAAACAGCATGGGTAGCTCACCGTTGCTTTCTGCGCCCCAGACGCCGGGCGGCCTGCCGGTAGTGAATCCAGCCTGCGCAGTGCTGGTCAGTTATACACGGACTCAGCCCACGCGGGTTCTGCTACCGACGGAGATCTTTCGTTTCCAGAGCGCGAGCATCCCGAACATCACCATGAACGGCAATGCTCGCTATACCCAGGCAAATATGAATCTTCCCGCCTACTACGACAGCTTCCAGGGGCTGAGCAAAACGATGCGGGCGCAGACGATTACTGCGAACGCCTCGGCTAAGCGCAACGTCTTTGCGGCAGACTATGGCGTGGTGTGGCAGGCCTCGAAGAAGGTCAGCATTGCCGACCAGATCAACTACTGGACAGTGCACCAGCCGGGAACGGCAACCATGACCAGCGAGGTGACACAGTCCACACCGGCTACGGCAGGAAACGAGACCATCAATTCCCCTGTGCTGACCACAGCCACAGGAGCGGCGGGATCGAATACCTTGGAAGGTAGTGGCGTGATTGGCACGCCTTTGCCGGATTATTTCGGGCAGAGGTTCGTCATCAATAACTTCATCGTGACCTGGGATGCCACGGCGCGGGCCAGGTTCTCGCTCACCTATCGTTATCGCACACACCAGATTGGTGAGGGAATTCCGCATAATGCACCGCTGGCAGTGGGCGCAACGACGAATGGAACGGTGCGCATCAACGAGCAGGGCGGAATCTTCACAGCCGCACTGCGGCCCACGGAAAACTGGACGCTGAACGGCAGCGCGGAAATCGCGTATGACGACAATGCTTTTACTCCTGTCTCGCCGCGGCAGTTACAGCACTATCGCGTGCACACCATGTACAAACCCAGGCCGTGGGCGACGATCTCTGGCGCCTTCAACGATCTGGAACGACATAACAACACGAACGAGAATGCCCTTACAGGTGCGACCTATGATGGTCCTCTCAATCACAAGGACCATACACGGGTCGGCAGCGTAGGTGCGACGTTGATGCCCAACGAGCACTACGGACTGGATCTTCACTACGCCTACAGCGACGTGTATTCGACAACCAACATCTGCTATGACGCCGGCGCCAGTCCGACGCTGCCTGGCGCAGCTACACCAAGCGGCACGATCTGTCCGGGGGCATCGGTTCTGTTTACCAATTACTACGAGTTCGGGCCTGTCGCGGACTTCATGGATGCTCCGACGCAGAATGGAGATGCGGCGATTATCCTGTCTCCCAATGCACGGTTGCACTCCAACATCGGTTACAGGATCAGCTCCGTCAACGGCAGCCGGTTCTATAACGATGCGCGCGACGTGGCCGGATCGCTCGTGTCAACCTATCAGTCACCTTACGTCAATCTCGCCTGGACGGTTCATCCGGGATTGATCTGGAAGGCGGAGTATAACTTCTTCGGATACGGTGAAGGCGGACCCTCGGGCGCTGCGTATTGCAGCACCTCGAATCCGACTACGGCGAACCCGACCGTGCCGGTGGTTCCATGCAACTCTGCGAGTCTTGCGGGATTGCCAACGGCACTCAATGGACCCGCATGGGGCGCGACCGCACCGCGCAACTTCCATGCCAACAACGTGGTGCTCAGCATGCATTACGAGTTCTGAGCGCAAGAGCGCCCCTCTTCAATGGAGAGGGGCGGACTCGCCGGACTGCAGTAAAGCAGTGCGAACCGGCGAGGATTTCATGCGGCGGGAGGTCAAACAGTTCACCGAATTCTGGAGTATTGACGATGACCAAGCGAATGCAAATACGTGTGGCATTAGCGGCGGTGCTTGCGATGGCAGGCACTTCGGGCTTTGCCCAGTCCACCGGAGAAGCTCTGTACAAAGCCAAATGCCAGATGTGCCACGGTGCGACGGGCATGGCGGATACCGGCGCGGCGAAAGCCATGAAGGTGAAGCCAATCAACGATCCTTCGGTCAAGGACCTCTCCGAGGCAAAGATGATTGAAGCGGTGCGGGAAGGGATGGGCAAGATGCAGCCTTACAAAGGAAAGTTGACGGATGCCCAGATTAAGGATGCAGTGACCCATTTCCGCACCTTTTTGAAGTAGCGGCAGACGGACCCAGGAAGCAAATGCGGCTGTGCCGCTTCGGAATCCTGACGTAAGATTGTCAGGAACTAATACACGGGTTGTTCCCCACGGGACAGAGGGGGGCAGCTTAACCAGAAAATTCATCCGTAACAGGTACAGACCGAGATTTCTGTTGCGGCATCATACGAGGAGTTTTTTCGATGACCAAGACCATGCGAACGATGGCGGTGCTGGCGGCGACGGTTTGTCTCGCCGGTTCCATGAGCTTTGCCCAATCTTCGGGTGAAGCGGTGTACAAGTCAAAGTGCCAGATGTGCCACGGCCCAAGCGGTACGCCGAACCCGGCGATGGCGAAGGCAATGGGAATCAAGCCGGCATCTGATCCTGAGATCAAGAAGCTCACAACGGAGCAGATGATTTCGGCTGTGAAGAACGGCAAAGGCAAGATGAAGCCGGTGGCGGGTCTGAGCGACGCGCAGGTGAAGGAATCGGTTGCCTATTTCCGAACACTGAAGTAGGGTATGCCACCCGGCCCGCCCCTTGCGGCGGGCCGATCATTCTAAGGCTGGGGGCAGCATGCCATTTTTGTTGAGATTCCGCGAACACTGGGTGAGGCCGGCGCTTTTCTTTGGCAACAACCCAATCAGTCTTGCAGGTGGAGCGATTACGACGGCGTCGGGCGTGATCATGATCAGCTACTGGATCATGGAGTTGCTCGGGCGTCCGAATGCGAATCCATACCTGGGGATCATCTTTTACCTGATCCTGCCGGCGCTGTTTGTACTGGGGCTGGTGTTGATTCCGATCGGAGTTTTCGCGCGTCATCGTACCTTGCAGATGACCGGCAAGATTCCGGCGGTGTATCCCAAGATTGATTTAAACGATCGAATTTTCCGGCATGGATTGGATATCGTGCTGGTCGCGACGATCGTCAATCTTCTGGTCGTCTCGGTGGCGAGCTACCGGGGGGCTTCGTACATGGATTCGCCGCAGTTTTGCGGGCAGTCGTGCCATGTGATGCACCCGGAGTACACAGCCTACAAGATCTCTGCGCATTCGCATGTGGACTGTGTGAATTGCCATATCGGCTCGGGCGCGGAGTCCTACTTTGAGGCCAAGGTGGATGGCACCAAGCAGCTCTTTGAAGTTGCATTCCACCGGTACCCGACTCCCATTCCTTCGCCGGTGCGTAATCTGCGCCCTGCGCGGGTGATTTGCGAAGGTTGCCACACACCGGCCCGGTTCGTGGGAGAGAGACTTCTGGTGAAGTCGAGCTTCGCGGACGATGAGCAGAATACCGAAACGCAGACGGTCCTGGTGCTGCACCTGGGTGGACTCGATGGCTTATCGCATCTAACGGGCATCCACGGGGTGCACTTGGGGCATATCGAGTACATTACGACCGATCCCTCTCGGACGACGATTCCCTGGGTCCAGCGAACCAATCCAGATGGATCCCAGACGGTCTATGCCGCCTCTGCGTTGAAAGGGGCCATGCCCCAGGGCGAACGCCGGGTGATGGATTGCATTGATTGCCACAACCGCGCCGCGCATACATTCATGACTGCCGAAGAAGCGCTGAATCGCGCGATGGCTGATGGCGCGATCAGTCCGGCCCTTCCGTGGGTGCACAAAGAAGGCTTGATCCTGTTGAAGTCAACCTATTCGAGTCAGGATGAGGCGGCTTCGAAGATCCCGGAGCAACTGGTTGCGTTTTATCGCTCCAGTGATCCAGGCGTGCTTTCCACCCAGGCTCAGCAGGTCACAACAGCGGGTAAGGAACTCGTGAAGTTGTACGAGGAGAATGTGTTCCCCTCGATGAAGGTCACGTGGGGCACGCATCCCAATCACATCGGGCACACGAGCTATCCGGGCTGCTTCCGTTGCCATGATGGCGACCATGTTGCGAAAGATGGAAATTCCATCACGCAGGACTGTTCGGCGTGTCACAACCTGCTTGCCGTGGATGAATCGAAGCCCAAGGTGCTGTCAGACCTCGGGATTCAGTAATTGCATTGCCGCTGGATTCACGAAGTGGGCTGCCATCAAAGGGCAGCCCACTTTCATTTGTGTCGCAACGAGGCTTCCAGCGACGTGATAGGCTGGGGCTTCGCCGGGAGGGAGCTGAATTCGCAATGCATAATGGGTACTCATCGCACTTCAATCTTGTGACAGCCGCCCATGAGGTCATGGTCGAACATGGATTTCAGCCTGAGTATCCCGCGGGCACCGAATCGCAGCTGGCCGCCATCAAGATGCAGATGGACAAGGATGAGGATCCGCATCTGCAGGACCTGCGCCAACTGCTGTGGTCATCCATCGATAACGACACATCGAAGGATCTGGATCAGATCGAGTGGGCGGAGCAGCTCGCCGACGGCCGCATTCGCATTCTGGTTGCCGTGGCTGACGTGGATGTGCGTGTCGGCAAAGGGACGGTGATTGATGGCCATGCCCGCAGCGAGACGACCTCAGTGTACACAGGAGTCCGAGTGTTTCCGATGCTGCCAACGGAACTGTCGGAGGGAATCACCTCGCTGAACGAGCAGGAAGACCGGCTCGCGATGGTCGTGGAGTTTACCGTGGATGCGACGGGAACTGTGGCCGATGGCAAAGCCTATCGCGCCCTGGTGCGGAATCATGCACAGCTGGCGTATCCCAGCGTGGGCGCGTGGCTGTCGGGCAGCGGACCTGCGCCTGAAAAGGTTGCTGCGCTGGCCGATCTGGCGGCACAGCTCAAGCTGCAGGATATGGCCGCCCAGCGCATGCTGGACTCGCGTTTTCAGCATGGGGCCCTGGATCTGGAGACGATCGAGACCCGGCCGTTGATGCTGGCCGAAGAGGCCGTGGAAATTGTGCGGCTTGAGAAGAACCGGGCCACTTCGCTGATTGAGGAGTTCATGGTTGCGGCCAACGGGGTGATCGCGCGGATCTTTGAACAGGCTGGCGTCGCCTCCATTCGCCGAGTGGTGCGTACGCCCAAGCGCTGGGATCGGATTGTCGAGTTGGCGTCTGGCATGGGCGCGACGCTGCCTGCAGAGCCCGAATCGAAGGCGCTGAATGATTTCCTGCTGGAGCAAAAGCGGAAGGATCCGGATCATTTTCCCGATCTCTCCCTTGCGGTTGTGAAGCTGATGGGGCCGGGCGAGTACGTGCTGGTTCGTCCGAACCAGGATTCGCCGGGCCACTTTGGTCTCGCCGTCCAGGACTACACTCATTCAACGGCCCCCAACAGGCGATTCTCCGATGTGGTGACGCAGCGGCTTCTCAAGGCATGGCTTGCGGGCACAGAGCCGCCATATTCCGTGGGTGACCTGGATGCGATTTCACAGCATTGCACGTTGATGGAGGATGCGGCGCGCAAGGTGGAGCGCGAGATGCAAAAGCGGATTGCCGCGGTTGTGCTGAGGCCACGAATCGGAGAACACTTTCGCGCAATTGTAACGGGCGTGAATCACTACGGCACGTTTGTGCGCACTCTCGACCCGCATGTGGACGGCATGCTGGTGAATGCAGGGAAGCCGGGAGTGCGGGCGCTCGATGTGGGTGACCGTGTAACGGTGACTTTGGCCTCGACCGATCCGGAACGAGGGTTTGTGGACTTCACGCTCTGAAGGCTCAGTCGATTATGCTTCCGGCGCAGGTTCGCTGGGCTGGTCCGCAGCAGGTGCGGCGCTGCCGGGCTCGTCTCTCCATAGCCAGACAATCCAAGCGATCAGGACCAGAACATAGAGTGCACTGTTCGCGTTGAGCAGTTTCTCGCGCAGCCCCATCATGTGCGCGTATTCGTCCATGGAATGAGGATGCGCTGTTTTGGTGATGGCGAGCCATATGCCTTGGGTGGCGAGCTGGCCAAGCGACGCCATGGAGAGCCCGATGACAATCTGCTGGGCATGGCTACGCCATCCTGCGCCAAACCGACGGCCAAGGAGAGCAGCGAGCACCCCGAGCGCGACGGAGAGAAGATCGACCAGCATGCCGCCCTTTTGCGTGACCAGTTGCAGCAGGTTCAATGCGTTGTAGATCGAATTGGGAACGACCGATGCCCAGGTGGGCCAGGGCCCCCAAGCCGCCATTACCAGGGCACAGGCCGCCAGAACAGCGATGGAGGTGACGACCCAAGCGCCACGGCTGGCTCCGCGGAAGATGGCGCGGGACAGTTCGACGATGACGAGCAGGCCGACGATGGCTGAAACCAGCGCAAGCGCCAGAAAGATTTCGCCAAGAGTCAGTTGGGGCATGCGGCCAAAAAGAAGGCGGCTTGCGATCAAGCGCAGGGTGACCAGGGCAATGCCGATGAAAAACCAGCGGAAACGCCTGGCGCGATCGCGCCCCAGCAACACAACTAACAGGACGAGGTGCGCGGCCAGTGTCAGCGTCCAGAGAGTCTGGACGGCGGTAAAGTCGAAGTTAAAATGCATGCGCTCCTTGGAGGGCTCGCAGGGGTACGGAGAAAGCGAGCCAATACTCCAGTCTAGGGCATCGATGGATGCCACTCCAATTTGTGCGTCTTTTTCAGCGTGATCTCAAATATGTGATGCCCATCACAGTCCATAGTGAGAATGCCCGATCAGACTGTTGCCACCACCACTCTGTGATCATGCCCGAGCGGTGAAGGAGGGGATGTGTCCGTAAAGCTCAAAGTCAATCAAAAAGCCGTGCAAGTGGACGCACCGGGTGATACGCCGCTGTTGTGGGCGCTCCGGGAGCAACTTGACCTGGTAGGAACCAAATATGGATGCGGTGTGGGAGTATGCGGCGCGTGCACCGTGCTGGTGGACGGGCACGCTGTCCGTTCCTGCATTACACCTGTCGCCAGTGTGACGGGCTCATCCATCACCACGGTGGAAGGCCTTTCGGCGGACGGCTCGCATCCGGTTCAGAAGGCATGGGATGAACTGGATGTCCCGCAGTGCGGCTATTGCCAGTCGGGGCAGATGATGAGCGCCGTGGCTCTGCTGGGGCGCACCCCCAAGCCGACTGATGCGGAAATCGACACAGCTATGAACGGTAACCTTTGCCGGTGCGGAACGTACCCGCGAATCCGCGAAGCCATTCACCGCGCCTCTGGGCAGCAAATGCCTGCCTTGCGCGATTAGTTCAAAGAGGAGGGGAATTCCAGTGCGAATCAACCGGCGACATTTTCTTCAACTGACAGCCCTGGTGGGCGGTGGCATGGCGCTTGGCCTGTATGAGCGGCCCTTGGCGGGCGTGCTGGCCGCAGCGCAGGGCAATGGAGGCACGGCGGGTCTTTCGCCGCGCGTCTTTCTTCGCGTGATGCCCGACGGCAAGGTGGTGATCGAAGCTAAGAATCCCGAGATTGGCCAGGGTGTGCGCACTATGCTGCCCATGCTCATTGCCGAAGAGCTGGATGTGGAGTGGAGCCAGGTGCAGGTGCAGCAGGCTGACCTGCATGAGGAGTGGTACGGACCCCAGTTTGCAGGCGGTTCAATGGCGACCCCCATCAACTGGGAGCCCTTGCGACACGTGGGTGCAGCGGGACGGCAACTCATGATTTCTGCTGCGGCGAAGCGCTGGGGCGTGCAGGAAAGTGAATGCTCGACGCATGCGGGGCGTGTGCTTCATACCGCGAGTGGACGCTCGCTGGGCTATGGTGAGCTGGCGGATGACGCTGCAAAGCTGCCGCTTCCGGATCAGTCCACGTTGAAGCTGAAAGATCCCAAGGACTATCACATCATCGGGACGTTTACATCAGGTGTTGACAATCCCGCGCTGCTTACTGGGAAGCCGCTCTTCGGCATCGATGTAAAAGTGCCGGGAATGCTGCATGCGGTCTACCAGAAGTGTCCAGTGCTGGGTGGCAAGGTGAAGAAGGCGAATACCGAAGCCCTTCAGAAAATGCCCGGCGTGAAGCATGTCCTGGTGGTGGAAGGAACTTTCCGCGGCGGAGCGGTTATCGATTCCGATCCAGGGTTGGAGCCCGGCGTTGCCATTGTGGCAGAGACCTGGTGGCAGGCGCAGGTGGCACGCAAAGCGCTGAAAGTGGAATGGGATACCACGGCAGGCTCGCCGACCGCCGACCAACAGAGCAGCAAGGGCTTTGACGAGAAGGCAGGGCAGCTTTTGAAGGAGCCGGCAGGTCACACGCTACGCAGCTACGGCGATGTGGATGGTGCGCTCAAGTCGGCCTCCAAAGTGGTGGAGGCTGTGTACGCCTATCCATTTCTGACCCACGCTCCTATGGAAGCCCAGAACACAACGGCTTCTGTGAGTGACGGCAAGGTCGAGATCTGGACGACGAGCCAGACACCTGGCGGGGGACGCCGGATGGTTGCCAAGGAACTTGGGATTCCCGAAAGCGCGATCACCGTTCATTTGACACGCACCGGCGGCGGCTTTGGCCGCAGGCTGATGAACGACTACATGGTTGAGGCTGCCTGGATCTCACGCGAAGTGAAGGCACCGGTAAAGCTCCTTTGGTCGCGCGAAGATGATTTCACACATGACGCCTATCGCCCCGCCGGCTGGCACGGCTTCAAGGCTGGCCTCGACGCCCAGGGCAAGATCGTGGCGTGGCGGCAGCACATGATCACATTTGGAGAAGGAGCGCACGCCGCATCGTCAGCAGGTGTCAGTGCCGAAGAATTTCCTTCCGGACGCGTGCCGAACTACTTCATCGGCCACACGGCAATGCAGTTGTGTCTCCGCACAGGGCCGATGCGCGCACCGGGTGCGAATGCCCTTGCGTTTGTGGGCCAGTCGTTTCTGGATGAGGTGGCTGCGGCGGCCGGGCGCGACCCGCTCGACGTGCAGTTGGAACTGCTGGAAGCAACACCCGTACCGCTGCCCGAGAGTGAGCAACAGGCCCAGCGCGGCCCGGAAGAGTATCGCTTTCATGCCGAGCGGCTCGCCGGGGTTCTGAAGCAGGTGGCGGAAGAGAGTGGCTGGCGCAACAGAAAGTCCGGCTCAGGCAGAGGTATGGGAATCGCAGCCTACTCCTGCCATCTAGGCTACTCCGCGCAGGTGGCGGAGGTGAGCGTGGATGCGGACGGCGGCGTGCGCGTGCATCGTGTCTGGGCAGTGACCGACGTGGGCCGTCAGATTATCAATCCCTCAGGCGCGCGTGCGCAGGTGGAGGGCGCAATTGTGGAGGGCATGAGTCATACCATGCTGGAAGTCACTCTGGCCGATGGACACATCATGCAGAGCAACTTCCCGCAGTATCCTTTGACCCGCATTCGGCAGGTGCCGGAGATTCACGTATCATGGCGCATCACACCCAACTCGCCGACAGGCCTGGGTGAGCCGGCGCTGCCGCCTGCCATTCCTGCAATCTGCAACGCCATCTTTGCGGCGACAGGCAAGCGGGTGCGAACCTTGCCGCTGCCGCGGAGTGGGTTCCGGCTGGCCTGATCGCGGCGAAGACGGCCGTCGAGATGGCGACTCCGCCTTAGCACATCGGGATACGTGTCTGCGCCATCCGCCCTACAATGGTCGAGATGGCGCAGGCAGCCTGGCTTCAGGCTTGCTGCGCGTCGGGAGGTGATGCCATGTCCATTCTGACCGGACCCAGGCTGAGTGCGCGTCTTGCAGAGTTGCCCGAGTGGCAGGTGGAGAACGGCGAATTAGTTCGCCAATTTGCCTTTCGAGATTTTCGAGAGGCGCTGGCCTTTGTCAACCGTGTGGGAGAGCTCGCGGAGAAGGCAGGACATCATCCGGACATCGACATTCGCTACAACTGCGTGCGCCTTGCACTGGTGACGCATGATGCTGGAGGCTTGACGGAAAAGGACTTTGCCCTCGCGGGCGAAGCGGACAAAGTGCATTGAGCGGCTTGGCAGGGGAACGTGATTTCATTAGACACACTTCTTTCTCTTTGACATGATGAGAGGAGCAGTGCCCTGGGCCCGCCGTGAGTGCGCGGCAGATGCGATGTAGGAAGGAGAACCTGTTGCGCATATCGCTCTTTATCACCTGCTATAACGACACCTTGTTTCCTGAAACGGGCAAGGCGGTGGTGCGCGTGCTGGAGCGACTGGGGCACACGATCGAGTTCCGCAAGGAGCAGACCTGTTGCGGCCAGATGCATTGGAATACCGGCTACCTGAAAGAGGCGGTGCCCATCATCCGCCATTTTGTGGACGTGTATCGCGACGCGGAACTGGTGGTTGCGCCATCCAGTTCCTGTATATCGATGATGCGCGACCACTATCTCAAGGCTGCGGAAATGGCGGGCGACACGAAGCTGGCCGAGGATGTCACGGCGCTGCTGCCGCGGGTGTATGAGTTTACAGAGCTGCTGGTGAAAAAAATGCGCGTGGAGGATGTGGGCGCGACATTCCCGCACAAGGTGACGCTCCATACCAGCTGCCACTCGCAACGCAGCCTGCACCTGGGCGATATTCCAGTGCGGCTGCTGAACAAGGTGCGCGGGCTGGAACTGCTGCCGATTGAGAATCCCCAGGAGTGCTGCGGGTTTGGCGGGACTTTCTCGATCAAGAATGCGGACGTCTCCTCGGCGATGCTGGCGGAAAAAGTACGCACGGTGTTGAACACGCGCGCCGAGGTTTGCACGGCGGTGGACAACTCCTGCCTGATGCACATCTATGGATCGCTGCATCGTCAGCGCACGCTGGTGCGTACGGCGCACATTGCGGAGATTCTGGCGTCCACCGGAGGGCAGGCATGAGCGCGCCGCAGTCATACTGGTCGAATCGCAGTTTTCCCGAGGCAGCGAAGGAGCTGCTGGCTGACTCGCAGATTCGCAGAAACGTGCGCCACGCGACGGACGTCATTCAGGCCAAGCGCAACCGCGTGGTGGGCGAGCTGCCGGACTGGGAAGCGTTGCGCGAGGCGGGCTCAGCCATTCGCGCGCACGCGCTGGAGCATCTCGACGAGTATCTCATCGAATTTGAGCGCAACTGCACACGCGCGGGCGGCACGGTGCACTGGGCGCGTGATGCGGCTGAGGCGAATCGCATCATCCTTGCGCTGATTCAGAGCCATCAGGCCAAAGAGGTCATCAAGATCAAGACGATGACCTCGGAGGAGATTGGGCTCAATCGCCATCTCGAAGCCAACGGCATTCGCCCGCATGAGACGGACCTGGCCGAGCTCATTGTGCAGCTTGGGCACGACAAGCCTTCGCACTTCGTGGTGCCGGCGCTGCACAAGAATCGCCAGCAGGTGCGCGAGATTTTTCAGCGTGAGTTGCAATTGCCTGAGCTCGGCGATAAGCCGGAGGACCTGTGCGCGGCCGCGCGAGCTTACCTGCGCGAAAAGTACCTGCGCATCAAGGTGGCGGTTTCCGGCGCAAATTTTCTGGTGGCGGAGAACGGCGCAGTCTGCATTGTGGAGTCGGAAGGCAACGGGCGCATGTGCCTGACGCTGCCGGATGTGCTGATCTCGCTGGTGGGCATTGAGAAGGTCATTCCGCGTTTCCGCGACCTGGAGGTGATGCTCCAGACGCTGCCGCGCTCAGCCACGGGCGAGCGCATGAATCCCTACAACTCCATCTGGACCGGTGTGCACGAGGGTGACGGGCCAAAGGAGTTTCACGTTATCCTGCTTGACAATGGCCGCAGCCCGATTTTGCGCGAGGCCGAGGCGCGCCAAACGCTGAAGTGTATTCGCTGCGCGGCCTGCCTCAACGCCTGTCCTGTCTATCACCAGACGGGCGGTCACGCGTATGAGTCCGTCTATCCGGGGCCGATTGGAGCAATCCTGACGCCGCAATTGCACTCCATGGAGCAGGGGCGCACGCTGCCGTACGCGTCGTCGCTGTGCGGCGCTTGCTACGAAGTATGCCCGGTCAAGATCAATATCCCTGAGGTGCTGATTCATCTTCGCGGCAAGGTGGTGGAGCAGGACCAGAGCACGCTGGGCGGCAAGCTGGGCGCATGGAACATCGGCATGCAGGCCGCAGGATTTGCCATGGGCGGCGCTGGGCGATTTACGCTGGCGCAGCACATGGGCCAACTGGCGCAGAAGATGTTTGTCTCAAAGAACGGATTTATCGAGCATCTGCCATTCATGCTTTCCGGCTGGACGCAAACGCGCGACCTGAAAGCGCTGCCGCAGCAAACCTTCCGCGACTGGTGGGCACAGAGGGAGTCTGCCGCGAGCGGGCCAGGGAAGGCTGAAAAGGGGAATCACGATGGCGAGTGACGCGCGTTCTGCGATTCTCGGCAGGATTCGCGGGGCACTGCGTGTGCCTGCGGAGCGCGACGATGCGCATCGGCGCAGCACCTATGAGGCGATTCCGCGCAACTATCAGCAGACGGCCACGAAGCCCGGCGAAGAGTTGCTCGCCCTCTTTGCGCATCGGCTCGAAGAGTATGACGCTGGTGTGCAGCGTGTCTCTTCCAACGACATCCCATCCGCAGTCGCAGGCCTGCTCGGGCATCGCGGGCGGAAGCGAATTGGCATTCCAGATGATCTGCCGAGCGTGTGGCTGCCTACCGGGTTTGAGTTTGAGAAGGCAGCCGCATTCGATGCCCATCAACTCGACCAGTTGGACGGCGTGCTGACCGGTTGCACGGTGGCGATTGCCGAGACCGGATCGATTGTCTTGCAGAACGCAGCGGCGCAGGGACCGCGCAAGCTCTCGCTTGTGCCCGATTACCACCTCTGCATCGTTTTTGCCTCGCAGATTGTCGAGACCGTGCCGGAGTGCTTTGCGCGCCTGGATGCGACGGCGCATCTGCCTACGACGTTTGTCTCCGGGCCTTCAGCAACGGCGGACATTGAGATGACACGCATCAAGGGGGTGCACGGGCCGCGCTTTCTGGATGTTCTGATCGTCGGAGACTGAGCGGAGTCCCGCAATCCTTGCGCGGCTACTCCAGGCTTTTCGACTCCATCTGCTTGGAACGCGCGCCGCGCCAGTAAAGAAAGAGCCCGAGCAAAATGGAAACCAGAGTACCGCCGACGAGCTTGAGCTCAAAGCCGAGCTTGTCGGACGAGTCGCCGGGTGGAATCAGCGAGACGATGATGCCAAGCAGCACCACCAGAATTCCCAGGCCACCCGCGATCCACGCTCCGGTTACGCCTCCGGGAACGAGCACGGCATGCGGATTTTCTGTGCGGTCTTTGCGGCGAGCGAGCTTGATGACGGCGGCAAACATATACAGGAACGGAATGAAGTAGAGAATGATGGCCGCATCAATCAGGAACTGATAGGCGCCGCGCGTTGTCTCGTTCACCTGGCTCACCAGCAGGATGCCGCCGGAAACACAGGCCTGCACGAGGATGGAAATGTACGGTGTTTTCCATCGCGGATGAATCTTTCCAAAGGCCGCCGGCAGATAACGGTCGATGCCCACGACAAACGGTATGCGCGCCACGCCGGCTACCGTAGTCCCCACACCGCCGGCGTTGCCCGCTGTGACGAGGAGTGCTGCAAGAACTCCAAGGAAGCCGAGGCGCATTGCGACCGAGCCGACAGTGATGGCATGAAAGACACCACTTTGCGGATCGATGTCCGTGGCAGGGACGAGCGCAAGGACGGCAAAGGTGCCCACGATGTACATGAGTGCAATCAGAGCGCCCGCGCCGAAGACCGCCCGTGGCAGGGTACGTTGCGGATGATGAACCTCTTCGCTCATGGCGGAGACAAGCTCAAGTCCTGTGAACGCGAAGGCAATCTGCGACCAGAAGTTGACTGTGTCCCAATTCCACGCGGGCATCATATTGGCGAGCGTGAAGTGCGTGGCGGAACCATGGCGCAGTACAAAGACTGCAGCGATGACCGCCAGCATCAGCAGCGGCACATACGTGCCCACGCCGCCTGCGTTCTGGAGCCACTTCCCGACGTTGAGGCCGATGATGTTGAGCAGAACGGCCACAAGCAGCATTGCCAGCGATACGAACAGAAGAAAAGTGCGATCCTGTGCAAGAGCAATGCCGCGCCCGCCCATGATGTAGGCTGCCATGGAGGCGCTGGCGAGCAGCAGGCCTGGAAAATAAAAGACCGTGTAGATCCAGTAGGTCCATCCAGCGACGAAGCCATGGAAGTCGCCGAAGGCCTCGCGTGACCAGACATAGAGACCGCCCTCATTGGGAAAGCGCGAAGAAAGCTCATTGATCACAAGTGCGCCGGGAACAAAGAAGAAAACCGCGGCAAGAATCCAGAGACTGATGGAAGATGTTCCGTTGTGCCCCGCTGCGGCAATCCAGCGCGGCCCCAGCACCGCGGCAATGTTGAAAAGCAGCACGTCCCAGAAGCCCATTGTCTTGCGCAGTTGAGGTTTCGCTTCGGATGTGTCGCCCGTCGTGCTGGTCATTCTTCCGTCCCGTGTGCTGCAGCGTTTGCGCTTCGCACCTGAAGAATCATACTCGAACGACGGGATGGAGCGCGCGTCTGGCATCGCATGTTCCCCCGGTGCTTATGAGCGCCAGGCGTCCTTTGTACGATCAGATACCTCTGCGAAAATAGAAGGGCATGCTTTCTTTGCAAAACGCTGGCAAGCGCTTTGGTGCGCGCATCCTCTTCACAGAGGCCAACTGGCTCATCCGCAGCAACGAGAAGACCGCGCTGGTGGGTGCGAATGGCACGGGCAAGACGACGTTGATGAAGGTACTTGCCGGCCTCGAACCGCTGGACTACGGTCTGCTACAGCAGACCCGGGGCATGACCATCGGTTATCTGCCACAGGAGGGTCTGCGCCTTACTGGGCGAACGATTTTTGAAGAGTGCCTGACGGTCTTCGACGAACTGCGCGGTATGCAGACAGAGAGCGAGAGCCTGGCTGCACAGCTTGCCGAGTTGGATCACGCCAGCGCGGAGTATGAAGCTGCGGCCGAGCGTTACTCCATGTTGCAGGAGCGTTTTCACGCACTGGATGGCTACGCTCTCGACGCGCAGGTAGGCAGCCTGCTCACAGGGCTCGGCTTCAGCAAAGAGAGCTGGTCGCGCAAGACCGATGAATTCAGCGGAGGATGGCAGATGCGCATCGCGCTGGCCAAACTACTGCTGGCCAAGCCAAACCTGCTGCTGCTGGACGAGCCGACGAACCACCTGGACCTGGAAACGCGCAACTGGCTTGAGGATTATCTGAAGAGCTATCCCTTCGGCTACATCCTCATCTCGCATGACCGGTATTTTCTGGATGTTACGGTGGATCGCACGGTCGAGATCTGGAACAAGCGGCTTACGATCTACTCCGGCAACTACACACGATATCTGACGCAGAAAGAAGATCGCCGCGCGCAGCTGGAAGCGGCGTATCGCAATCAGCGCGAGCAGATTGAGCATCTCGAAGCCTTCATCAGCCGCTTCCGCGCCCAGGCGACCAAGGCGAAGCAGGTGCAGTCGCGCATCAAGGAGCTCGAGAAAATCGAGCGCATCGAGATTCCCGAAGAGGAGCCGGTGATCCACTTCAAGTTTCCCCAGCCGCCGCCCTCGGGCCGCATGGTCGTGGAAGCTGAAGACCTCTCAAAGAGCTACGGCGAAAAGCAGGTTCTCAAAAATGTGCGCTTCTCCATCGAGCGTGGCGACCGCATTGCACTGGTGGGCGTGAACGGTGCGGGCAAGTCAACACTCATCAAGCTGCTCACTGGCGTGGAGGAGCCCACGGCGGGAGCGATCAAACTGGGCCACAACGTGGTGAGTGAGTATTTCGCGCAGGACCAGTACAAGGTGCTGGACGCAGAGGCGCGCATGCTGGACGACATCAGTCGTGCCGCGCTCAAGGTTCCGGAGAGTGAATTGCGCTCCTTGCTGGGCTGTTTTCAGTTCTCGGGTGACGATGTCTTCAAGCGGTTGGGTGTGCTGTCTGGCGGGGAGCGGAATCGCTTTGCGCTGGCGCGGATTCTGGTGTCGCCGTCGAATTTTCTGCTGCTGGACGAACCGACGAATCACCTCGACATGCGCGCGAAGGATGTTCTGCTGGATGCGCTGGCGGCGTTTAGCGGAACCGTGATCTTTGTATCGCATGACCGCTACTTCATCGACCGGCTCGCGACGCGGGTGCTGGAGGTGGAGAACGGCAGTGTCACGATGTATGAGGGCAACTACGAGGACTATCTGCGCAAAAAGGAGTCGCTGGCGCTGGTGGCAGCCGCGGCCGCATCTGCTCTGCCTCGTGGAGAAATGCGAGAACCTGCTCAAGCTGTCCAGCACACGAGACCATCCGGCGCGACGATTGTGATTGAGGGCGGGCCCGACGACACGGCCCGGAAGCGGCGGCTGAATCCCATCAAGCAGAAGCAGATGGAAGATCGCTGTGCTTTTCTCGAAGAGGAAGTGCCGCGCGTGGAAGCGGCGCTGGCGCATACGGAGGCTCAGCTGGGCGTCTTTGTCTCCGCTGCGGAGACCGAGCGGCTCACCGCGCTGGCCGAGGAACTGCGCGCGCAGGCAGCAGCGCTGACGGCGGAGTGGGAAGAGTTGATGCTGCAGCTGGAAAGCGCATGAAGACGCAATCCTGAGACGGGCGTCACATCCTATCAGGCATAATCAAAAGAAGATGGCCCTTTTATGGAATCCCGAGAGCTGGTCGCAGCGGCTGGCTGAACTGGAGGCGCGGTCCGGCGAGCTGAAAGAGGCTCCCCTGCGCCGTGATGTGCGTTCGCTGGGAACGCTGCTGGGCGCGGTCTTGCGCGAGCAGGTTGGCGACGAGTTCTACCAGCAGGTGGAGGCGCTGCGGCAGGGCACGATTCGCCGGCGCGACGCCGAGGCGCGTGGCCGTGCGGAAGAAGCGGCGCAGCATGGAGCCAGCGCTCTGGACCTGGTTCACTCACTGCCTGTAGACCGGGCGATTCTGCTGTCGCGCGCGTTTGCGTTCTACTTTGAGCTCATTAACCTGGCGGAGACCAACCACCGCAAGCGCCGGCGCATCGCGCTGCAGCTCAGCGGCGAGGCCGGACGTCAGCGCGGTTCGCTGGCCGGTACGCTGGCGGAGATGCGGCGTGTGGGCATCAGTGCAGACGAGGCCATGGCATGGCTGCGGCGCGTGCTGATTGTGCCGGTCTTCACGGCGCACCCCACCGAGGTGGCGCGCCGTTCGGTGATGTCGAAGCGTCGCCGCATCGGCGAATTCCTCACCACGCTCGATCGCATTCCGATGCCAGAACAGGATCTGGCGCAGCTGGAAGAACTGGTGCTGGCGGAGATCACGAGCCTGTGGCAGACAGATGAGGTGCGCTCCCGGAGGCCTACGGTCTACGACGAGATCAAGATGGGGCTCGATTATTATGACGTCTCCATCTTCGCGACGCTGCCGGCGCTGTATCGCGAGATTGCCGAGGCACTGCGCGCCTCCTATGGCCTGGAAGTGGAGCCGCATGAGCTGCCGCAGGTGCTGCGCTTCGGCTCGTGGATTGGCGGCGACCGCGACGGCAATCCCTTTGTCACACCTGAAGTCACGCGCGACGCCATTCAACTGGCCCGTGGTCACCTGCTGCTTTACTACCAGCGGCGTCTCAACGCGATTATGGATCTGCTGACCACCAGCGCGCAGCAGAAGCCCGTCAGCCCCGAACTGATGGAGAAGTTGGACGCGTACATTCAGCAGGTGCACACGCCTGAGGCGCAAGTCTTCGGCGCGCAATATGAATTCGAGTATTATCGCCGCTTCGTGATTTGCCTCAAGGCGCGGGTGCAGCGCACGCTGGAGCGGCCTGCGCCGGTGCCGGGTCCGCTGCCCGTGATGGCCTACACGCTGGCTCAGGGCCAGGACAAGCTGACACAGGCTTTGCCGCCCTACGCGTCCGTTGCAGAGTTTGTGGAGGACCTGGAGACGCTGCGTGCCTCGCTCGCTGCGAATGGGGGCATCCGCATTGCGCGCACCTTGATTGACCCCTTGATTCTGCAGGTCCGCGCCTTTGGCCTCCATTTGCACACCCTCGATATTCGTCAGCATGCGCGCGTGCACGCCACGGCTCGGAAGGAAGTTGCTGCCGACACCATTGGGTGCGAGATCGCTGGCTTATTGTCCGCAGAGACCGCATCCGTGCTGGAAACCCTCCGCGTGGTGGCCGAAATCAAAAACGGTTGCGCACCGGAGACAATTCGCCATTACGTCATCTCCGGCGCCGCCACGGTGGAGGACGTCCTGACCGTGGTGCGGCTGGCGCGGCTGGGCGGTGTGCGTGTGGAAGGCTCCGGGCGCGATCCGGGCCTGATGCCGGTGCCGCTCTTCGAGTCGATTGAAGATCTGCGCAACGCGCCCGCAGTGTGCCGCGAGCTTTGGACGCGGCCTGATTATCGCAAGCTGCTGGAGAGCTGGGACAACTGGCAGGAAGTGATGCTGGGATACTCCGATTCCAACAAAGACGGCGGCATGCTGACCAGCACGTGGGAGATCTTCCGTGCGCATCGCGATCTGCACGTGGTGGCACGTGAGTGCGGCGTGAAGTTGCGTCTCTTCCACGGGCGCGGCGGAACGGTGGGCCGGGGCGGCGGTCCGACGCATCGCGCTATCTTTGCACAACCGATGGATGCCTTCGAAGGTCAGCTTCGCATCACGGAGCAGGGCGAGGTGCTCAACTTCAAGTACGCCGACGAGGTGTTGGCTGAGCGCAATCTGGAGTTGATGATTGCAGCCTCGCTGGACGCATTGGCGCGACCCAATGCGCGCGACCCGCAGGGGCATTTTACCGGCGTGCTGAAGACCGAGTGGGAACAGGCGCTGGATGAGCTTTCCGCGCTCTCCTTTGGGTTCTATCGCAAGCACGTGCTCGAGAATCCATCGGTGGCCACGTACTTCGAGCAGTCGACGCCGGTGGGCGAGCTTGAAAATGCCAAGATCGGTTCGCGCCCTGCGCGTCGCAAGGCATCACCCAATATCGCAGACCTGCGCGCGATTCCGTGGGTCTTTGGCTGGACGCAGTCGCGCCTGCTGGTGCCCGCGTGGTTCGGCGTCGGCTTCGCGCTCACGGAGTACATGGAGCGGACAGGTTCCCTGGAGCTGCTGAAGACGATGGCGCGTGAGTTCCCGCTCTTCATTGACCTGGTGCGCAACGTAGAGATGGCGCTGGGAAAGGTCGATCTGGCCACGGCGCGGTTGTACTCCTCATTGGTGGAAGATGAGGCGTTGCGAGCGCGGGTGTACGAGATGTTCGAAGAGGAGTTTTATCGCTCGGTGAATGCGGTGCTGGCGGTTACGGAACAGGCGGCTCTGCTCGAAAAGAATCAGGTGCTGGCGCGTTCCATTAAGCTGCGCAACCCGTATGTCGATCCGATGCACCTGATTCAGGTGGATATGCTGCGCCGCAAGCGTGCCGGCGAAAACACGCCGGAGGTGAACCGCGCCATTGCGGCCACGATCAGCGGCATCTCCGCGGGATTGAGAAACACAGGCTGATGAGGCGGCCTGCCCATGAGCAATGGAAACATTCCAGGACAGCAGACTGCTGAATGGTCGCGCCGCGAGTTTTTGCGCGGAGCAGCTGGGACAGTGGCGTCCCTGGCGATCGTATCGCCCACTACCGTATGGAGCAATGCCGTTCTCCCGTTGCGCGGGCGCTTCCTGACTCACATCTCTGTCGTTCGCGTTAATCAGATTGAGGTCACGCCCACCCGGTCCATCGGGCAGGATGAATCGGCGGACAACCGGCCCGACGCAATTCGGGCGCGGCGCGAGGCCTTTGCCCGCGGCTGTCCGGCTGGAAAGATGACCTGGGCCATCAGTTGGCTGGCGCTGCACGACACGCGCAAGGAGTACCAGGAAGCGCGCAAGCTGCTGGCCGGCTATCATGATCGCTACGGCGACGAGATCACCTTCATCCCCGGCGGCTACTTCGCGCCGATGTATGACACGCGGGAAAACATCCGCAAGACGATTCACACAGCGCTCGGTACGGTCTCCGAGATGGTGGGTGGGGGCTATCGCCCGCAGTGCCTCATTGCCGGGTTTATGGATGCCGAAAACCAGCGGCTGCTGGCGCAGGATGAGGGGATTCATGTGTGCCAGGGGCAGATCTGGAGCCAGCACGGCATTGACAACGGCGATGGCGACGGGGGCATCTGCTATCCCTACTACCCCAGCCGCGAGCACTATCTGAAGCCTGCACAGGGGCGGGCCGACATCATCGACTGCGTCTGCCTGGACGGGTGGACCTGCGACTTTCTGGCGGCGCGGCGCAACGGCTTCGAGGGCGGATTCAACAGCCGGATGGGTGTTGGCCCGATTGAGACCGTTCAGGATCTGGGTGTGACCGCTGGCCGCAAGGAGATGCTCGACACAACAGCCATCCATTTCGACGGGGGCTATGCGCTGAATGGATTTGGGTGGGTCACGGCGATATGGGAGATCTCGGTCGGCCACGATGAGGACCTGACCGATTGGCTGCAGGCGGTGCGTGAGCGCTGGCCCGATACGCAGGTGATCACCGAGGGCGCGTTTGGGCTGGAGTGGCGCAGGCACAATCCGGACAACTCCCGGCTCAACTA
Source organism: Acidobacteriota bacterium (assembly GCA_021813745.1). Taxonomy (GTDB): domain Bacteria; phylum Acidobacteriota; class Terriglobia; order Terriglobales; family Acidobacteriaceae; genus Telmatobacter. Next base: position 33,214 of record JAKAJO010000106.1, on the reverse strand, counting down.
CCGCTTTGATGAGCGAGGCACCGGCGCGCCGGGATCAGAGAAGCAGCTTGAAATCAAGTGGTTTATGAATCAGGAGTTTCGGCTGGCCCTCCTGCGGAACTGGGAGACGCCCACACCGTGGATGGCCATCGACTTCACGCGCTATGATCTGCCCGCCACGGAGCCCCAGAAGCTACAACGCGAGTGGAGCCTGATGAATGTGTTGAATCAAAAGGGCCTACGCCCGCAGGACAGGCCCGTTCGTCTGAGCCAGCTCAGCGAAGCAGACCAGAGGCTGATCTTTGCCCGCTACCCGGAATTGAGGCATCAAGCGTAAGGCGCTCGCGTTCAGGGGAGCTGCGAGCACAGTAGATACAACAAGAGCCGGGATCGCTCCCGGCCCTTGCGATGTTTCTGCTAGATTCTGCCGAATCTGGCCTTTTGGGTTACAGAGGCTGAACGTCCGCAGCCTGCCAGCCCTTGGGCCCCTTCACCACGTTGAACTGCACGGCTTGACCTTCCTGCAGGCTCTTGAAACCACTCGAGTTGATTGCAGAGTAGTGCACGAACACGTCTTCGCCGTTCTGGCGCGAGATAAAGCCGAAGCCCTTCGCGTCATTGAACCACTTCACAGTACCTTGTTCCATTTTGCTCGTATTTCCTGGTATTGAATTGCGCTGGATGAATCGGAGCGACCACTGGCAGAATCTTGCTTGGTTGGGCGAGTTACTGCTCACGCCCGGTTCGTTTCTAACGCTGGTGCTAGTGTAGCACCGGTGGCAAGTGCCTGCTCCATGAATATTTACCGCGCTGGCTGCGGGGTCTGCACGCTGGTCATGTGGAAGTCGTCCAGAATCAAGAGTCCAGAAAGTCGAGGCAGTCTGGATCTGTGGTAGGGTGAAGGGTTGCCATGCCGACCGATCCTGTTCCCGCCTTGCTAGCCCGCGCCACGGAGGTGCTGGCAGCGCAGTTCTCCCATTTGCCCGATTTTCAGGCCGAGACAGCTGGAGCAGACGACGCGGCCCGAATGGCTGAAGTGCTTAAGGATGTCGCCGAACGGCTGGGCGACAATTACCCCTACTTTCACCCCCTCTACGCCGGGCAGATGCTCAAGCCCCCGCATCCGGTGGCGCGCGCCGCTTACGCGCTGGCCATGGCCATCAACCCGAACAACCACGCGTTGGATGGCGGCAGGGCCAGCTCCGCGATGGAGATGGAGGCTGTGGCGGAGATTGCCCGGGTGTTTGGATGGGTTGAGTCCTACCTGGGCCATCTGACATCGAGTGGTACCATCGCGAACCTGGAGGCGCTTTGGGTGGCCGGGCAGGTCACACCAGGCAAGCGGATCGTGGGCTCGGAGCAGGCGCACTATACCCACGCGCGCATCTCGGGCGTCCTCCGGCTGGGGTACACGCCGATTGCCACGGATGACCGCGGACGGATGGACATGAACGCACTTGAGTCCGAGCTGCGGAATGGGGATATCGGAACCGTGGTGGCGACGCTCGGCACCACGGCGATCGGTGCCGTTGATCCACTGGACGAAATTGTTGCTCTTCAATCGAGGTATGGCTTCCGGATTCACGTGGATGCGGCCTACGGCGGATATTTCAAGCTGATTGAGTCGCATTTGGACGGAGCGGCGCGAAGAGCCTTCGAAGCCATCTCAAAGGCGGATTCAATTGTCGTCGATCCGCACAAGCACGGGCTGCAGCCTTACGGGTGTGGCTGCGTGCTCTTCCGCGACCCGGCGGTGGGACGCTTCTATCAGCATGACTCTCCCTATACCTACTTCAGTTCAAAGGAGTTGCACCTGGGCGAGATCAGCCTTGAGTGCTCGCGTGCGGGAGCTGCGGCGGTGGCACTGTGGGCGACACAACGGATGCTGCCGATGGTACCGGGCGGGGAGTTTGCGCGCGGCCTCCAGTGTGGGCGGAACGCAGCTCTGGCTTTGGATAGCCGGCTTCGAGGAGAGGCAGAATTTTGCCCGATGATTGAAGGGCGGCCAGAACTGGATATCGTGGTCTGGATGGTCGCGGGCCGCGATGCGGCCGAGTCCTCCGATCGTGCTCATGCAATTTTTGCAAACGCTGCACTCCGCGATTTGCACCTGGCCCTAGTACAATTGCCGCGAAAATGGTTTGAGTCCGACGGACGAACTGGAGCCGGTCAGGATAGCATGGTGACATGCCTTCGCTCAGTGCTGATGAAGCCGGAGCATGAAGGCTGGATCGGTGCAATCTGGGAAAAGCTGATGGCAAGTTGTGCCTCGCTTAAGGGGGCGTAAGGCGGATGATGCAAGTGTGTGAAGGGCGCAGCCAGAAAGAAAACGTTCTCATCCGCAACGGGGATTGTTGCGTGACGGTGGTCCCTCACCTGGGCGGAAAGATTGCCTCGATCCGCATCAAAGACCTGGAAGTTCTCCAGATGCCCCTCGCCCCGCTGGAGACACGCACGCGCATCATGCCGTTTGATGAAAGCGATGCGAGCGGCTGGGATGAGTGTGTGCCCTCGGTGGCTGCGTGTGCTCTGGAGGCCGGTGGGGCGCGGATCGAAGTTCCCGACCACGGAGACCTGTGGCGAATTGCCTGGGAGATTCTTGAGGAGAGCGTGAACTCCGTGACGCTGCGCTCAACCTGCTTTTCGCTTCCGCTTGAGATGGTGCGCAAAAGCGAGCTTGCGAGGACTGCGCGCGGATGGCGATTGCAACTTGACTATACGGTGACAAATCGTGGCGATGCGACCATCCCCTGGTCCTGGTGCGCTCATCCTCTCTTTGACGTAGCTCCAGGCGACCAGGTTGAATTACCGCCGTCGGTGAACCATCTCCGTCTTGAGGGTTCGGGCGGAGGGAGACTTGGCAAGGGGAGTGCCACGGTGCAGTGGCCGATGGCGCAGCTGGCGGACGGTTCGACGACGGATCTGCGCATCGTCCAACCTGTCGCGTCGGGCATTGGGGACAAGCTCTTTGCGGGTCCGCTGTCGCCCAGTGAGGGGTGGTGCACGCTGCACCGGCCTTCCGCCGGACTGCGCATTCGAATGAGCTTCGATGTGACCAAGGCGCCGTATCTGGGGCTTTGGCTTTGTTATGGTGGGTGGCCTGATCGCGTGGGACCCAAGCAGAACTGTGTGGCGCTTGAGCCGGCAACGGCGCCCGTGGATTCGTTGGCACAAACCGGCCCGTGGTCCCGAACCCTGGCTCCCGGATCTTTCTGCTCCTGGACGATGGCAGTTGAGTTTGAACTTGTGGAGAGATAGCCGTCATGCATGATCCTGCTGCGTTGCAATCCAAGCACTTGAAGCGTTTTCAATCTGAGCCATCCATCTTTGTTGCGCCCGGGCGCGTCAACCTGATTGGCGAACACACGGACTACGCCGAAGGCTTTGTGATGCCCGCGGCCATTGAGTTCGCAACACTTGCAGCTATCTCTCCCCGATCTGATGGGAAGGTCGTGATCTACTCCGAAAACTTTGGTGAGGAGTACAGCTACGATGCAGCGGCGCTGCCGCGCCGTCGTGAAGAGCGATGGACGGATTACCCGATGGGCGTTCTGGCTATCCTGGCCGGGGAAGGCCATACCATTCCGGCCTTCAGTTTGAGCCTGTGGGGCGACGTGCCAGTCGCTTCGGGGCTTTCAAGTTCCGCGGCGGTCGAGATTGCGACAGCTCTTGCGGTCAGTCACCTGGTGGGTGCCGCATATCCTGGGCCGGTGCTGGCGCGCCTGTGCCAGCGGGCCGAGAACGAATTTGTAGGCGCTAACTGCGGCATCATGGATCAGTTCATTTCGGCCAACGGTGCAGAGGACCACGCCCTCCTTCTGGATTGCCGCGACCTGAGTTACAAGCTGGCCCCAATTCCGCATAGCGTGGCGTTGGTGATCGCGAACACAATGGTGAAGCATTCAGTTGCGGGCGGAGAATACACAACACGCCGCGCCGAGGTGGAAGAGGCCTGTGCGGTCATTGCAAAGCATCGCCCGGAAGTGCGATTCCTGCGGGATGCGACGGTGAGCGATCTGGAGAAATGGGGCGGAGAGATGAGCCCCAACGCGCTGAAGCGTGCCCGACATGTGATTACGGAGAATACGCGCACTCTGGCAGCGGCCGAGGCGCTGATGAAACACGATCTAAAGAAACTGGGCACCCTGATGGCGGAGGCCCACCGAAGCTATAGTCAGGACTTTGAGGCGAGTTGTGTGGAGGCTGATGCCATGGTGGCGCTGGCGCAGGATCTGCCCGGCCTGATTGGAGCTCGGCTGACGGGCGGCGGATTTGGCGGCTGTACCATCAATCTCGTCGAGGCGGAGAAAGCGGCTGAATTTGCGGAAGCTCTGGCCGCTCGCTATACGAGCGAGATCGGGATCGTTCCGCAGATCCATATTTGCCATGCCAGCGGCGGGGCCCACCGCGTCTCCTGAGCATTTCTTTCGCAAAGATTGTCGATCAGAAGACTTAGGTGGCCGGGAGCGAATGCGTACAGGCGGTGAGCCTGCCGCTGATGCAACTTTGGTGCTGATTTGCAGATACGGACGGCTTGTTCCACAGCCGGAATTGGGCCTCGAATCCATTGCTTCCTTGTTAAAATCAAGCTGGGCTTGAGCCGCACGAAGACCGGGCTGAGGAGAGTGACACCCGGTGAGCTTTTCCCCAATGCTGTAGATCCCATTTTCGCCACGTGGCAAGAGACGCGGCAGAGAGAAATGCCTGATGGAGCCTGTTCCCAACCAACCCTTTTCATATGAGCCATTTCCAACTTCTGGAGTGGTCGCATACTTCTCCATGGAGATTGCCATCCAACCGGCAATGCCAACCTATTCTGGTGGCCTGGGCGTGCTGGCTGGCGACACGCTGCGCTCCGCAGCCGACCTGGGGGTGCCGCTCGTTGCGTTCACGCTGGCTCACCGCAAGGGGTACTTCCAGCAACATCTGGACGGTACCGGGGATCAGACGGAAGACGTGCAGCCGTGGAATCCGACCGACTTCTGCACTGAGGAAGCGGTACGAGTGACGGTGTCGGTGGAAGATCGCGTCGTGACAGTGCGGGCGTGGCGTTACGATCTTCAGGGTCGTTCGGGTCACATTGTGCCCATTTATCTGCTGGACACGGACCTTGATGAAAACTTCGGCTGGGATCGGGGATTGACCGATTATTTGTATGGTGGTGACACGAACTACCGTCTACAGCAGGAGATCGTTCTCGGGATGGGTGGCGCACGGATGGCGAATGCGCTCGGATTGCGTGTAAACGTCTATCACATGAACGAAGGACATGCTGCTCTGCTGACGCAGGCGCTTCTTGAAAGCCAGTTGGCCGGTGGCCATCCGGGTACGGTGACCGACGCGGACATTGAACAGGTGCGCCGCAAATGCGTTTTCACCACCCACACCCCGGTGCCTGCAGGGCATGATCGTTTTTCCAGTGAGCAATCCATTCGGATCCTGGGTGGAGAGCGGACTGCCCGCATCGAGAGGTTGGGTTGCTTTGAGAATGGCCTGCTTAACATGACGCTGCTGGCGTTACGTTTTTCGCGCTATGCCAATGGGGTCGCAATGCAGCACGGCAAGGTCTCTCGCGATATGTTTCCCGAGTACGCTGTCGACTCCATCACGAATGGCGTCCACGCGCCGACCTGGGTCAGCGAGCCTTTCCAGCAAATGCTGGATACGCATCTGCCGGCATGGCGGCGTGACAACCTCTACCTTCGCAATGCCATTGACCTCCCCGATGCGGAAATTATCAACGCGCACGCGCGCGCCAAGGAGACCTTGTTGAGTGAGGTCGCCTCGCGCACCGGTCTGGTCCTGAATCCCAACGTCCTTACGCTCGGCTTTGCGCGCCGTGCGGCCACCTACAAGCGCGCCAGCCTGCTGCTGACACAGCCGGAGCGTCTGCTGGAAATTGCGACGCGCGCAGGCGGTCTGCAAATCCTCTTTGCAGGCAAAGCGCACCCTCAAGACTCCCCTGGAAAGTCGCTGATTCGCCATGTCATTGAGACTGCGGGGAATCTCTCAAACGATATGCTTCGGATTGTCTATCTGGAGAATTATGCCTGGGACCTGGGAGCGCTGCTGACGGCTGGTGTGGATGTATGGGTCAATACGCCGCGACGGCCTTATGAGGCGTCAGGAACAAGTGGTATGAAGGCTGCGCTGAATGGTGTGCCGAGCCTTTCGATTTTGGATGGTTGGTGGATCGAAGGGTGCATCGAAGGCGTGACGGGTTGGGCGATTGAAGACGGAGCCAACGACGAACAAGAGGCCAACGCTCTCTACGCCAAACTGGAGAAGGCGGTTGTGCCGCTGTATCTGGATGCGAAGGAGAAGTGGGCGCGTCTGATGCGGACGACGCTGGCCTTCAACGGCTCTTATTTCAACACAAACCGCATGGTAAAGCAGTACACGCGGAATGCCTACTATCCGGCACAGATGGTCGAGCGCGCTCAGGTGGAAGAGCCGATCTACACCCGATAGAGAGTGTCACGGAAACGCAATCCTTCAAGAAGAGTAAAGGGGCCGAGCGCAAAATGCGCTCGGCCCCTTTTGTCGCGAGGGCCTGGAAGGAGCCTAGTCGCCGGTGGCCTCTTCGAGCTCTGAGTCCAGTCGATGCAGCTTCATAACTTTCCATTGCAGGCGGTCAAAGAAGAGATAGACGACCGGCGTGGTAAATAGTGTCAGCATCTGCGAGACGATGAGCCCTCCGACAATGGTGATGCCAAGCGGCTGGCGCAGCTCGGAGCCGGAGCCCATGCCAATGGCCAGCGGGAGACCGCCGAAGAGTGCCGCCATGGTGGTCATCATGATGGGGCGGAAGCGCAGCAGGCACGCCTGGTAGATGGCTTCAACAGGCGGCAGTCCCTGCTCGCGCTCAGCCTGGAGCGCAAAGTCAATCATCATGATGGCGTTTTTCTTCACGATGCCGATTAACAGCAGGATGCCGATGAGGGCAATGATGCTTAGATCGGTTCCGGTGATGAGCAGGGCCAGAATGGCTCCAACGCCCGCGGGTGGCAATGTGGAGAGAATGGTCAACGGGTGGATCAGGCTCTCGTACAGGATGCCGAGGACAATGTAGACGGCGAAGAGTGCTGCCAGGATCAGATAGGGTTCATTCCGGAGTGAATCCTGAAAGGCCTGTGCGGTGCCTTGGAAGGATGCATGGACCGTGCTTGGCATACCCATCTCACTCTGCGCACGCTCCAAGGCGGTGACCGCCTGCCCGAGTGCGACGTTCGGTGCGAGATTGAATGTGAGGGTGACGGCGGGGTATTGCCCCTGGTGATTGACGGCCAGAGGTGTGCGCTCGCTGGCGAACTGCGCAAAGGCCGAAAGCGGAACCATGGCGCCGGTTGCAGACGGCGTGGCGGCTGCTGGCGCTGGCGCTGCGGCAGCAGCCGGGGCGGCTGTAGAGGAAGCCGACGCAGGCGCGGCATTCAGATCAGGACCGATGCCTGTAAGCGTTCCGGCCATCGTGGGGCTCAGCCCCGGCGCGCTACCGGAGGTTGTGGTGGTAGCGACGAGTGCGCCTCCGGAGGTCGGGAAGATGGCGGACGCGGCGGCGACCGGTGCAGTGGCGAAAGCTGGCGCCGCGGGAGTGGCCGTTGCAGCGGCCGCTGCAACCGCGGGATTTCCTGCCGAACCCGTATTGGGCAGTGCGGTAGTCGCACCGGTGGAGCCCGCCTTCACGTAAATTCCGTTGAGGGAATCAGGACTCAGCTGGTACTTCGGATCCACTTCCATGACGACGAAGTATTGATTGAGACCGGTGTACATGGTGGAGACTTCGCGCTGGCCGAAAGCGTCATAGAGTGTCTGATCGATGGCGCTGGCCGTGACTCCCAAACGCGAAGCCGTATCCCGATTGATGACGAGATTCGCAGCCAGGCCCTGATCCTGCTGGTCTGTCGAGGCGTCACGCAACTCCGGCATGGTGCGCATGCGCGCAAGAAGCCGAGGCGCCCAGTGATTCAGTTCCTCGAGATTTTCGTCCGAGAGAGTGTACTGATACTGTGCGTCCGCGACGCGCCCGCCAATCTGGATCTCCTGTTGGACCTGAAGGAAGAGGGTTGCGCCCGGGACACTCGTTAATTTCTTGCGCAGCCGGTTTACCACCATGTCTGACGTGACGCCTTTGCGATCACTGGGCGGCTTGAGGTTAATGAACATGCGCCCCACATTGAGGGCGCCACCGCCGGGGCCGGATCCGCCGGCAAAGGCGACAAGCGTATTGACCGCGGGATCGTCCAGAACCATCTGGGCGAGCTCGCGCTGTTTGTCGCGCATGGCGTCGAAGCTGATGTCCTGTGCAGCGCGGGTGGTGCCGCCGATGCGGCCCGTATCCTGCTGCGGAAAGAAGCCTTTGGGAACGATGACGAACAGGTATCCATTGAGAAGCACGGTGGCAAAAACAACGCCCAGCATGAGCCACTGGTGGCGGAGGACCCAGCGCAGTCCGGTCTCGTACTCATGGTGCATCCACAGGAAGGCGCGCTCACTGGCGCGGTAAATCTTTCCGTGCCGGGATTCATCGCGCGCTTTCAAGAACTTGGCGCAAAGCATCGGGGTGGTTGTGAGCGATACCAGCAGGGAAACTGCGATGGCGACCGAAAGCGTAACGGCAAACTCGCGGAAGAGCTTGCCCACGATCCCGCCCATAAGCAGAATCGGAATGAAGACGGCGATGAGTGAGGTACTCATGGAGACGACCGTGAATCCAATCTCGCGTGAGCCTTTCATCGCCGCTTCAAAGGGCTGCATCCCTTCTTCGATATAGCGGGTGATGTTCTCAATCACGACAATCGCGTCGTCCACCACGAAGCCGGTGGAAATGGTGAGGGCCATCAGCGAGAGGTTGTCCACGGTGTAGCCCAGCAGGTACATGACGCCGAAGGTGCCGACCAGTGAGAGCGGAACCGCCACGGACGGAATGATGGTGGCCCATACCTCCCGCAGGAAGAGGAATACGACCAGCACCACCAGAAGGACGCTGATGAAGAGTGAGATTTCGACATCACGGACACTTTGCCGAATGCTGATGGTGCGATCTGCAACGACATCGAGCTTGATGGTGGGCGGAATCTCGGCCTGCAACTGCGGGAGGGCGCGCAAGACGCCGTCGACCGTCGAGATGACGTTTGCCCCCGGCATCTTGAAGACGATAATCATGACCGCCGTCTTGAGCTTGGTCGTAGGCCCTTTGAGCGGGTTGATTCCAACCACGCCGGCGGTGTGAATGTCTGCAATGCTGTTGCTGACGGTGCCTACATCTCCGACGCGCACCGGCGCACCGGTTTGAAGGTTATAGCCGACGATGATGGGGGCGTATTCGCTGGCCTTGAAGATCTGATCGTTGTCGTCGATGTTCCAGCGGTGGCTCGCATCCTGGAAGGCACCTTTGGGCCGGTTGGCGTTTGCATTGGCCAGGGCGGTTCGTACTGCTTCCAGTCCGATTCCGGTGTTGGCCAGCAGCATCGGGTTCAGCTCCACGCGCACCGCGGGCTGCGAAGTGCCGCCCACAAAGACCTGGCCCACACCCTCAATCTGCGCAATCTTCTGCGCCAGGATGGAGTCAGCCATGTCATAGATTTCCGGCTTGGGAACGATGTCGGAAGTCAGGGTGAGGATCAGGATGGGCGCATCCGCAGGATTGGCCTTGCGGTAACCGGGGTTCTGCGGCAGATAAGACGGAAGCTGGCTGCGCGCCGCGTTGATGGAGGCTTGTACGTCGCGCGCGGCGGCATCGATGTTGCGGTTCAGGTCAAATTGCAGAATGACCGAAGCGGTGCCAAGGCCGCTGGTTGAGGTCATCTGGTTGACGCCCGCAATGCGGCCAAACTGACGCTCCAGTGGCGTGGCGACCGCGGATGCCATGGTTTCAGGACTGGCGCCGGGAAGCCCTGCGCTGATGCCGATGACCGGAAAATCGACATCCGGCAAGGATGCGACGGGCAGAATTGAGTACGCCACGGATCCGGCAAGCAGGAGCGCGAGACTCAGCAGCGTGGTCGCAACCGGGCGGCGGATAAAAGGAGCGGACAGATGCATGGTACGCAGTTCCTCAGTCGCCGGCGACCGGTTCTTCGTGCAGGCTGGTTTGCTGGATATTCAAATGCAGCCGGCGCGACAGTTTGTCGAAGTAAAGATAGACCACGGGCGTTGTGTAAAGAGTCAGCAATTGCGAAAAGATAAGACCGCCGACGATGGAAATGCCCAGGGGGCGTCGCAACTCCGCACCAACGCCGCCGCCGAGGGCCAGTGGCAAGCCGCCAAGCAGTGCCGCCATCGTGGTCATCAGAATGGGCCGGAAGCGCAGCAGGCAAGCCTGGAAAATCGCCTCTTCCGCCGGTTTGTGCTGATTCCTCTCCGCGTCGAGTGCGAAATCAATCATCATGATGGCGTTCTTCTGCACGATGCCGATGAGCAGAATAATGCCGATCAGTGCAATGATGCTGAACTCCGAGTGCGTAATCAGGAGTGCCAGCAAGGCGCCGACACCCGCGGAGGGCAGGGTCGAAATAATGGTGATCGGGTGAATGTAGCTCTCGTAAAGAACTCCCAGCACGATGTAGACCGTCACCAGTGCGGCGAGAATCAACAGGGGCTCGTTGGCGAGCGAAGACTGAAAGGCCGCTGCGGTTCCCTGGAAACTGGCATTGATGGCGGTTGGCAACTGAATGCGCTGCTCCACCTGATTCACAGCTTTCACGGCGTCACCCAAAGCCTTGCCGGGGGCAAGGTTGAAACTGACGATGGTGGATGGGAACTGTCCCTGATGACCGATCGAGAGCTGCGCCTTGGTTTGCGTCCAGTGCGCCAACATGCTCAACGGGACCTGCGTTCCGTTGGCAGACTTGACGTACAGATTACTCAGGGTGGAAGGAGCCGTCTGAAAGCCTGGCGCTACTTCCATCACAACGTGGTACTGGTTCAACTGCGTAAAGATGGTAGAAATCTGGCGCTGGCCGAAAGCGTCGTAGAGTGTGTTGTCGATGTCGGCCATGGCAATGCCGAGGCGCGCCGCAGTGTCGCGATCAATCACGAGTTCAGCGCCCAGTCCCTGGTCTTGCAGATCGCTTGCGACATCTGTAACGGAGGGTTCTTTTCGCAATTCCTCCACCATCTTGCGGGTGTAGGTGGCAAGCTCGGCCTGGTTCGGATCCTCCAGCGAATACTGGAACTGGGTGCGGCTTACGCGATCTGCGACGGTGAGGTCCTGCAGCGGCTGCAGAAAGAGTTGGATTCCCTGCACTTTATCCAGTTTGCCCTGCAGTCGGCGGATGACGCCTGTGGCTGAGATATCACGATTCTCCAGCGGCTTGAGATTGATCTGGATGCGCCCGGAATTGAGGGTCGTATTTGTCCCGTCCACACCGATGAAGGAAGAGACGCTCTCAACGGCGGGATCCTGCAGAATGACATCGACCAACTGCTGCTGGCGGCGGGCCATGCTGGCGAAGCTTACTGTCTGCGGAGCTTCGCTGATGCCCAGAATTACGCCAGTATCCTGCACTGGAAAGAAGCCTTTGGGGATGATGATGAACAGCAAAACAGTTGCGACAAAGGTCGAGATGGTGACTAGAAGAGTGAGCAATCGAAAGCGCAGGACCGTTTGCAGCGTTCGGCCGTAGGCGGCAATGATGGAGTTGAAGACCCTTTCGGACCACTGGTAGAAGCGGCTTTCCTGCGCGTGGGTTTTATCCCTCAGAATGCGCGAGCACATCATCGGCGTCAGTGTGAGCGAAACCACTGCGGAGACCAGGATGGTGACGGCAAGTGTGATGGCGAACTCGCGAAAGAGTCGGCCGACCACATCGCTCATAAAGAGCAACGGAATCAGCACGGCGATGAGTGAGACGGTCAGCGACATGATCGTGAAACCAATCTGTTCGCTGCCCATCAGGGCGGCCCGCATCGGGCTCATGCCTTCTTCGATATATCGGGAGATGTTCTCAATCATCACGATTGCATCGTCTACGACGAACCCGGTGGAAATCGTGAGCGCCATGAGGGTCAGGTTATTGAGCGAGTAGCCCAGCAGATACATCACGCCGAAGGTGCCGACGATAGACAGCGGCACAGCGACAGAGGGGATGATGGTGGCCGCCAGGTTTCGGAGAAAGAGGAAAATGACCATCACAACCAGCGCGATGGTAAGCATCAGTTCAAACTCGACGTCTTTGACGGACGCACGAATCGTGACGGTTCGATCGGTGAGTACCTTCACTTGCACGCTTGCGGGCAGGCTGGTCTGCAGCTGAGGCAGAAGCTTCTTGATGCGATCGACAACCGCGATGATGTTGGCGCCTGGCTGGCGCTGGATGTTGACGATTACGGCAGGTTGACGATCCATCCACGCTGCCTGCTGCGAGTTCTCCGCGGCGTCCACAATCGTGGCCACATCTGAGGCACGCACGGCGGCGCCGTTGCGGTACGCAACAATCACAGGTCTGTAATCGGCGCTGGAAAGCAGCTGGTCATTGGCGCCGATGGTGTAAGACTGGCGTGCGCCGTTGAGGGTGCCCTTGGCCTGGTCCACGTTGCTGGCGGCCAGGGCTGTCCGAAGATCTTCCAGGCTCAGATTGTAGGCGGCAAGCTGGGCTGGATTGGCCTGGATGCGCACAGAGGGCTTTTGTCCGCCGGCAATCGAAACGAGACCTACGCCCAGCACCTGCGAGATCTTTTGGGCGAGGTTGGTATCTGCGGCATCTTCGATTTTGTCGAGAGGCAGGGTATTCGAGGTGAGGGCCAGCGTCATGATGGGCGCGTCGGCAGGGTTCACCTTGCTGTAGATCGGTGGGTTCGGCAGGTCAGTCGGCAGGAAGGAGTTGGCCGCATTGATGGCGGCCTGCACTTCCTGCTCTGCCACATCAATGTTCTCTTCCAGATTGAATTCGAGAGTAATGACTGAGCCGCCGCCCGAGCTCACGGAGGTCATCTGCTTGAGACCCGGCATCTGGCCGAACTGCCGCTCCAGCGGCGCGGTGACGGCAGAGGCCATCACGTCTGAACCCGCACCGGGATAGAAGGTCAGTACCTGAATGATGGGGTAGTCCACCTCAGGCAGCGCGGAGACGGGCAACTGCTGAAAGCCAACCGCCCCGGCAAGCAGAATCGCCACCATGAGAAGCGAGGTGGCGACGGGACGCAGAATGAATGGACGGGAAGGGCTCACTCTTTTGTCCTCGATGCGTGCGGTGCGCCGCTGGCAGGCATGGCAGCCGGATTCCCGATCGCCGCATTCGGTTGCACTGGGTTGGCCGTGCGATCCGAGTGCGATGTGCTCACGGTGACCACCTGCCCTGGGCGGAGCCGCTCCGCGCCATCCACCACAATATTGGTACCTTTTTCCGGGCCGCTCTCCAGAATGGTTAGTTGTCCTTCCGTCAGGCCTACTTTAACTGGTTGAATTCGAGCGGTGGACTTGCCCGAGGCATCCGTGTCGATGACCCAAACAAAGGTGCCCTGCACGCCCGACTGAATTGCTGCTGTTGGCACAACGATTGCGTTGGGGCGATTTTCCAGAACCAGATGAATATTCACGAACTGATTGGGGAAGAGCGACTCATCCTGGTTATCGAAGACAGCCTTGAGGCGAGCCGTTCCAGTCGTCGTGTCAATCTGGTTGTCCGCCGCCAAAAGCCGCCCGGAGGCAATCTTGTGCGTGTCACTGCGGTCGTAAGCGTCCACTGGCATTTCAGCATCCGCCCGCAGCTTTTGCAGCACCTGGGGCAGCTGGTTCTCCGGCAGGGTGAAGTACACGGCGATCGGCCGAAGCTGATTGATAATCACCAGGTTGGTCGTGTTGGCCGCGATAATATTCCCGGGATCGACGAGTCGCAGCCCGATTTTGCCGTTGATCGGCGACTGGATAAAGCACCAGCTTAGCTGGAGCTGGGCATTGTCCACCGCGGCTTTGTCGGCAGCAATTGCGCCTTCATACTGACCCATCGCGGCTTCGTCGGCATCCAGCGTTTCCTTGGAGACCACCCCGGCCTGATACAGCGCCGTATAGCGCTTGTACTCCGACTGCGCATTCTTGAGCAGGGCCTGATCGTGGGCCAGGTTTCCCTTGGCCTGATCGAGGGCAGCTTTGTAAGGGCTGGGGTCAATCTCCATGATGGTTTGCCCCTGCTGGACTTCCTGACCTTCCGTAAACTTGACGGGAAGCAGCTCTCCACCGACCCGCGCCTTCACCGTGACGCTCATATATGGTGTCACGGTGCCCAGGCCAGAAAGAAAGACAGGCATTGGCCTTTGTTCGACGGACGTTACCTGAACTGGCGCGGGGCGGTTCATCAGGGCTGCAATCTGGCTGGCGCTTTTGGCCGTAGCCTGCATCTGGTTCTGATGGATTCGCCACACGATGAATCCAAGTGCAGCCAGCAAAAGGACATAGACCACAATTCGAGTGCCGGTCTTCTTGTGGCCCTGTTCTGGTCCGGCGGAATTGGATGCGGGTAAACGAGACTCAGTAGTATCGAGCATGGGCATGGTGTGGATTCCGTCTTGTTTTGGTGGCGAGCCAGCGGCGACTTTTGAGTCCCGCATTTCGGAAGGCTCTGACAGCGCGCCGTACTAGTGGGACGTTCAAACGCTGCTAAAAGTTTAACCCCTCGGCAAGTTGGCCGGTCGGGACTCCCGCGCGCCATCCAATTTTTCACTGAAGGGAGATCAAAAGCCCCTTTATAATCCGTGGAAACGCCGCTTTTTTCATTTGCCGAGAGACGTCCTGGCGCCAGACGGTGCCGCGCTGGGCGGTTGCCAGGGATCGAATCCAACGTCGTTGTGTCGCGATCTTGCGAGGAACCATTGTCCGAAAGCGTTGCCGCTGGTCCATCCTCCCAATCCGCCATTCCCCTCTGCGTGGACCTCGATGGCACGCTCGTCAAGTCCGACACCCTGCTTGACTCCCTCTGTCAATATGCCCGGCGAGGTCCGCGCGCCCTCTGGGACGTTCTTCGCTGGGCCACTCACGGACGTGCGACGCTGAAGATCCATGTGGCCAATCAGGCTCCGCTGCATCCCGCCCATCTCCCCTACAACACCCCGCTTCTTCAATTCCTGGAGCAGGCGCACAAGAATGGCCGCGCAATCTATCTCACGACTGGCGCGGAGCAGACACTGGCGGACCGCGTCGCCACGCATCTGAATCTGTTCAACGGAGTGCTTGCGACAAACGGGGAAACAAATCTGACCGCACGCAGAAAACTTGAGCGGGTTCAGCAACATTTTGCCGTATTTGACTACGTAGGGAACTCCCGTGCGGACCTGGTGCTGCTTGCCCATGCACAAAATGCCATGGTCGCCAATCCAACGCTGGGTTTGCGTATTGGGCTGTGGAGGCGCGGCATCCGCGTCGCCTCTGTCTTTCAGGACCGCCGCCCCCCGTGGCAGACCCTTCTGAAGGCCCTACGGGTTCATCAATGGTCGAAGAACATCCTGTTAGCCATGCCGTTCCTGATGACCCACAACATTACTGGGAGGGGTCTGACTGCGTTAGTTGCGGCCTTCTTCAGCTTCAGCTTGATGGCGTCTGCCAATTACCTCGTCAATGATATGTTGGACATCGAAAGTGACCGTCTGCACCGTTCCAAGAGGTTGCGTCCGTTTGCGGCAGGGGACCTTTCAGTGCTCAACGGACTCGGGGCAGCGGTTGTTCTCGTCGTCGCATCTCTGGCATTGCTTTCTTTTTTGCCCCTGCACTTTGCGCTCTGGCTCGGGCTCTACGTCTGCCTGACGGCGGCCTACTCCTTTTCGTTAAAGAAGGTGGCAGTGGTGGATGTGCTTCTGCTGTCATCGCTTTACACTCTTCGCTTGCTGGCTGGCGGAGCGGCGACGGGAACGGTGATCTCTCCCTGGCTGGGTGGGTTGTCAACTTTTCTCTTTCTTTCGCTGGCCATGGTGAAGAGATTCAGTGAGCTGGAGAATCTGCGCGAACGGGGTGCTACGGAGGCACACGGCAGAGGATATCTGGTGGCCGATATTGAGCAGATTCGCAGTTTTGGGACTGCCAGCGCCTACGCAGCGGTATTGGTCTTTATGCTGTACATCGCGCGGCCGGACGTCACGATTCTGTACCGCCACCCGGCCCGGCTCTGGCTGATTGTGCCCCTGATGCTGTACTGGCTGCAGCGCGTCTGGTTGGTGGCCGCTCGGGGAGAGCTCGATGAGGATCCTGTGGTCTTCGCGATGAAGGATCCGCCCAGCCTGCTCATCGGCGCAGCCGTGGTGGCGATGTCGATTTTTGCAGCATACTGATCAGCTTTCTGCTTCTGTGTCCACATCGTGGGTTTGAGCACGCTCCAATTGCCGCATAATGAAATAGAAACTCTCGAAAATGCGACGGAGAGAAGCGTAGCTGCGTCTCAAGTGCTGGAAACAGGCATGGAGCGGTCCTGACTCGGACGCGCAACCTTTGTCTCTTCGACTACCATTAGAGTTTCAGCCTTCAGTTGGAGTGGTTACCAGAATCGCGACGACTCCCAACCCAGGTGGCCGAGCCACTTCGCACGCGAAGTTCGCTTTCGAAGGTGGCAGGTCGTTGGATACGAACAGGATGGGAGAGTGAATGTAGCTCAGTCGGCGACATTCAACAACCCAGAAACCCGTTGAGGCGGAGCTTTTCCACCCCAGGACGTTGTCGGCCGCAGGAGTCGATTGCAGACCGGCAAGAAGCCAGGATGGTGAGCTAACCGGCTCGGGAGCGAGTACCGGCCCTATGTGGATTGTCAGGCTTGCGTTGCGGCGGCCTTATACTTTCGTCGTCTTCGCTTTGCTTATCATGATCCTCGGCGTCTACAGCATCCTCACGATGCCGACGGACATTTTTCCGAATATCGATATTCCGGTCGTCTCGGTGGTGTGGAATTTTACCGGGCTCTCGGCAAGCGAGATGGCCACGCGCATCGTCTATAACAGCGAACGCGGCATGACCACCACGGTCAATGACATCGAGCACATTGAGTCGCAGTCTCTGAACGGTGTGGCGGTCATCAAGATCTTCTTTCAACCGCACGTCAACATCGCATCCGCAGTGGCGCAGGTTGACTCCATCAATCAGACGATGCTGCGAGCATTACCTCCGGGAACAAATCCGCCCTTCATGATTCAGTACAACGCGGCCAGTGTCCCGGTGCTTCAGCTCGGACTGAATGGGGAAGGGCTGAATGAACAGCAGCTCAACGACCTGGCCACCAATGCGATTCGCACCCAGTTGGCCACGGTGGAGGGCGCACAGACACCCTACCCCTATGGCGGCAAGCAACGCCAGATCATGGTGGATCTAGACCTGGAAAAGCTGCAGGCCAAAGGTCTCTCTCCGGCCGACGTCGTCAACGCTGTTTCCGCACAGAATCTCATCGTTCCTTCCGGCACCATCAAGATCGACAAATTTGAATACACCGTTGAGACAAACTCCGCACCTACTCTCATTGAGCAGTTGAACAATCTGCCCATTCGTGCCGTGAACGGCACCGTGATCTATATCCGCGACGTGGCGCACGTGCGCGATGGATATCCTCCGCAGACAAATATTGTGAGGGTGGATGGACGGCGCGCCATCCTGATGAACATCCTCAAGACCGGTTCTGCCTCAACGCTCGACATCATCGCGGGCGTTCGCAGCAAGCTCGAGCGCGTCAAAGGGCAGCTCCCCCCGCAGTTGCGGATTCATGCATTCTCTGACCAGTCCATCTTTGTGCGCAGCGCCATCGATGGAGTGGTACGCGAAGCGATCGTCGCAGCTTGCCTGACGGCAATCATGATTCTGGTCTTCCTGGGAAGCTGGCGTTCCACGATCATCATTGCGATTTCGATTCCGCTGTCGATTCTCTGCTCCCTCATCGTCCTTGCCATGCTGCACGAGACGATCAATATCATGACGCTCGGCGGGATGGCCCTGGCGGTCGGCATTCTTGTTGACGACGCGACTGTGGCCATCGAGAACATCAATCGCAACCTGGAAGCGGGCAAGGAACTTGAGCAATCCATTCTCGACGGCTCTGCTCAGATTGCGATTCCAGCGCTCGTTTCCACGCTGTCAATCTGCATTGTTTTTGTCCCGATGTTTTTTCTGAGCGGCGTGGCGCGCTATCTATTCGTCCCTATGGCGGAGGCCGTGGTTTTTGCCATGCTCGCCAGCTATTTCCTGTCGCGTACGCTGGTCCCTACCATGGCGAAATATATGCTGCATGAGCACGACGATGTCGAGTTGTCGCGCAAGCGTGTCAGCCACAATCCCTTTGTCCGATTTCAGATCATATTCGAGTCCGGTTTTGAGAAGTTTCGCCGCTTCTATCTGGGCCTTCTGACCCTCTGCGTCGATCATGCTCGAATCTTTCTGATCGCCTTCTTCGTCTTCGCGGTCCTGTCGATCGCCGTTCTGGGGCCGTGGCTGGGTCAGGACTTCTTTCCATCAGTCGATTCGGGCCAAATCAAGCTGCACGTGCGCGCGCATACCGGCATGCGCATTGAAGAGACTGCAGCACTCTGTGACCATGTCGATGCCACGATTCGTCAACTCATTCCTGCGGACGAAATTGCGACCATCGTCGACAACGTGGGCCTGCCCTACTCGGGATTGAATCTTTCGTACTCGAATTCCGCCCCGGTGGGGACTGCCGATGCGGACATTCAGGTCCAGCTCAACAAAGATCACCATCCCACCAAGCAATACGTGAATCAGCTGCGTAAAATCCTTGCGCAGCAGTATCCCGGGGTAACTTTCTACGAGCTTCCCGTGGACATCGTGTCGCAAATCCTCAACTTTGGACTCGCGGCGCCGATCGACCTGCAAATTGTTGGCCCCAATCTCTATGGGAATCGGGCTCTTGCCGAGCGAGTGCTGAATGAAATGCGCTACGTACCGGGCGTAGCCGACGCGCGCATCCAACAGCCGTTCAACCAGCCCAATTTCACTGTGAATGTAGATCGCACACGCGCCCAGGACATCGGTCTTTCGCAAGCGAATGTCATCCAGAGCCTTCTTGTCACGTTGAGTGGCAGCTTCCAGACCGCGCCAACCTTTTATCTCGATCCCAGCAACGGTGTGAGCTACAACATCACAGTGATGGCGCCGCAGTACAACTTGGATTCGCTGGCAGCACTCAACAACATGCCCATTACGGTGCCCAATGCCGCGATTCAGATGAGCCAGACGGCAGGCACGGGGGCACCAGGCGCTGCTCCCAATGCTCCTGACGTTTTGAAAGCCTCTCCGTCCATGGCCCCCGCGACGCATGCTCCGGGCCAGGGTTCGCCGGTGCAGGTCCTGGGGAATGTGGCGGGCATTGAGCCGGGCACGGAGCTGGGCACCGTGAGCCACTATGACATTCAGCCCGTGCTCGACCTCTACGCCAATGTGAATGGTACGGATCTGGGCGCAGTGACGCGCGCAATGGAGAAGATTATGGCGGAGCATGAAAAAGATCTTCCGCGCGGATCGCACTTCACCCTCCGTGGAGAAAGCGCGACGATGAATCGGTCCTATATTGGATTGCTCGGTGGACTTGCCTTTTCGATTCTACTGGTCTACCTGCTGATCGTCGTCAACTTTCAATCCTGGCTGGATCCGTTCCTTATTATCTCCGCTTTGCCGGCGGCCCTCGCCGGCATCGTCTGGTTCCTGTTTCTCACCGGCACACGGCTCAGTGTTCCGGCACTTACGGGTGCCATCATGTGCATGGGCGTGGCCACGGCCAACTCCATTCTGGTGGTGAGCTTCGCGCGCGAGCAGTTGGATGAACTGGTGGGGGATGCAAGGCAGGCGGCATTGAATGCCGGTTTTGTCCGGCTGCGCCCAGTCCTGATGACTGCGCTGGCGATGATCATCGGCATGGTCCCCATGGCACTGGGACTGGGCGATGGCGGCGAACAGAATGCGCCCCTGGGCCGCGCCGTCATCGGCGGATTGCTGCTGGCCACGATGGCCACGCTGTTTTTCGTGCCGGCATTCTTTTCACTTGTTCATGGATGGCTGGTGCGCCGCGGCAAGACGCAATCCACAACCCATGGGACTGCAACGTTTGACGAGTTTGACTAAGGCTTTAACGGATTGACTGGAGCAGTGAGTATGAATCAACCATCCACCCCGAATCAGCAAAGCGACAGGCCAAAGCAGACGGCCGCTCACCACGAGCATGCGCCGGAAGGCATCGCTATTTCTCCGCGCGCCGCTCTGGTGGGTGTCTTTGTTGTTGCGCTCCTGGCGATTGTGCTGGCTGTCATCGGGATCCTAAGCCGTATCCACACAGACAAAGTCCTGGCGCGCACGACGGATGAACTTGCGCCGCCCACCGTAATTGCCCTACCTGCAAAGCGGGGTGGCACTATGACGAGCTTCGTCCTGCCCGGGAACCTGACGGCCTACACTGACTCGCCCATCTACGCACGGACCAATGGCTATCTGCTTCATTGGTACTATGACATCGGTGCACACGTGAAAAAGGGCGCCTTGCTGGCGGTCATTTCCACACCAGAGATTGATCAGCAGCTGCAGCAGGCTCGCGCGGACCTGGCGACAGCTCAGGCCAATGCGCAAATTGCCAAGATTCAGGCGGAACGCTATTCGAAGCTCGTCGAGAAGAACGCCGTTTCCCGCCAGGATACCGATACGTTTGTGAGCCAGGCTGCCGCTACGGCCGCCGCCGTTCGCTCCGCTCAGGCCAATGTCCAGCGCCTCACGGAACTGCAATCGTTTGAGAGGGTCTATGCGCCGTTCGATGGCGTGGTGACGGCGCGCAATGTGGATACTGGCCAGCTCATCGATCAGGGCGCGACGACCGAGCTATTTCATATGCAAGCTCTGCAAACCTTGCGCGTCTACACTAACGTTCCGCAAATGTATTCGCAAAGTGCAAGGGTTGGTGAGACAGTGAGCCTGACCTTTCCGGAACATCCCGGTGAAACTTATCAGGGCAAGCTGGTGCGCACTGCGAACGCAATTGATCCCACCAGTCGTACGCTGCTGGTGGAAGTCGACGTGGAAAATCGCAAAGGCGAACTGATGCCCGGTGCCCTGGCGCAGATGCACTTCAAGGTGCCGGCAGGTACGCCATCTTATATCGTGCCAGTCTCGGCACTGATCTTCCGTCGCGAGGGGCTGCAGGTGGCTAAGCTGGTTGACGGCAATAAGGCGCACCTGGTGCATGTCACCATCGGTGAAGATGACGGCGCGACGGTGCAAATCGTCAGCGGCATCTCAGATGCGGACAAGGTAATTCAGGACCCACCGGACTCGCTCATTGAAGGAGAAACGGTGACACCGGAGAATTCTGACCATACGCCGGCTGAGGGAGGCATCTAGCGATGCGGAGAAGGGAAGAGGGCTCCGCGCATAGGAATCCGCACTCGCGCCACGCATGCGGATCTGGAAGGACATTCCTGTGGCTGGCGCTGTCGGCGACTGCGTGGATGAGCGGTTGCAAGGCGGTCGGCCCCAACTACAGTCGTCCCGTGTACCAGGCACCCGCCGCGTACAGCGAATTAGGGGCGAGAGCCGTTGTGCCTCCGGCGAATCCGACGGGCGGGAGCTGGAAGCCCGCCTCGCCATCGGACGGCATGCTGCGTGGAAATTGGTGGGAGATCTATCGCGATCCGCAATTGAATCAGCTGGAGGAGCGCGTGACGACGCAGAATCCGAGTCTGCGCGGTGCCGTGGAGACCTATCTTGCCGCACGCGATCAAATCGCGGCCGCTCGCTCGCTCTTCTATCCCACGCTCTCGGCAGGACCATCCTTTTCGCACCAGAAGCTCTCCTCGAACCGCCCCTTTGGAAATGTCAGCAGCTCCACGAATTACAACGACATCGTGCTGGCGGGGCAGGCCAGTTGGGAGCCGGACTTCTTTGGACGCGTGCGCCGCACAGTTGAAGCTGCGCGGGCCACGGCACAGGCAAGCGCGGCCGATCAGGCTGCGGTGGACCTGGCGCTGCACGCTGAGATGGCCACGGCGTATTTTGAGCTGCGTGGTCTGGACGCGCAGGCGAGCCTGTTGCAATCCACAGTAACCAATCTGGAGGGCCAGTTACGGCTCACGCAGCAGTTGCTGGACGGGGGCGTTGCCACTGCGGTGGATGTTGCACAGGCTCAGACCCAGCTTGAAACAGTCCGCGCGCAGCTCGTCGACGTGGCGGAAGCCCGCGCGCAGTACCAACACGCGATTGGCACTCTCGCAGCCTACGATCTTTCTTCTTTCAGCATTCCACCCGCGCCCCTGGATCTGCCGATGCCGCAGGTTCCCACCGGAGTGCCTTCCCAATTGCTTGAGAGGCGGCCAGACATTGCTGCGGCAGAGCGCTTGACCGATGCCGCCAACGCCCAGATTGGCATCGCCATCAGCGCCTTCTACCCCACGATCAGCATTGGCGGCACTGGAGGCTTTGAGAGCACACACGGGGGAACCTGGATTCAGGGCCCAAGTTCCCTGTGGTCGCTCGGCGCACAGGCTACGGAATTGCTCTTTGATGCCGGGCAGCGTCACGCCCTGACTGACCAGGCGCGTCATCTTTATGAGGCCCAGGCGGATAACTATCGCAGCACAGTGCTGCTTGCCTTTCAGGATGTGGAGGATCAGCTCTCCAATCTACGAGTTCTGGAACAGGAAGCCACTGTGGAAGACCGCGCGGTTGCCGCAGCACAGCAGTCATTCGATCTTTCAAATTCGCGCTATAAGGGTGGCGTCACAAGTTATCTGGAAGTTCTGACTGCCGAGGCCGCGCTGCTTCAGAATCAGCGCGCAGTCATTGATCTTCGCACCCGCCAGTTCGCTTCCAGCGTCGGTCTTGTGCGCGCACTCGGCGGCGGATGGGATACAACGATGCTGCCGCGTTAGTCATGGCTGCGCGTGCGATCGGCAGGTTGATTCAATGTGCAATGACGGTACTTGCATCGTGCGAAAATGCGGCGCTTGGCACTTCGCTTCGTTCCAGGCCCGGACCCTCCCATTGCAGCAATGGCGTACCTGGACTGACGGAGTGGAGACCCTCCACATGCAGCCGATGCCTGCCCGCATGCAGTCCGATGGATCCGCGAGCGTAGCGCATGGCGTTGCCGCGCGAGCCACACACCTGCGCGAAGGGCGGTCCAGTCCGTGCCACTTCCATATCATCAATCACAAGCCTGGCGCCATCCCGCGACAGCAGGTGAAACGTATACCCTCCGTCCGCAGGAATTTCGATGTATCCATCCCATGACACAGCGTAGTGTGTAAACCCATGCGAGTCGGCGGTCAGGTTCGGGGCGATGCCGCGAAAGACGGCCTGCTGCGTACGCAGGTCGGGCAGTTCCGTCCACGTCCCTGGGAAAAGGCTCCAAGCCAGCCCCGGCAACTGCGCCGGAAGATTGTGCGTTGCCGCATGCCACTGGGCCACAACGACCAGTCCTTGCGCGGCCCAGTCTTCATGGCCCTGCGCGTCTTGTACATGGAGAAGCACGCGAAAGCGGCCCGCTCCATTCGCCCCGTCGAGTTCGGTTCCCAGTGCGTCCTGAAATTGGTGCTTTACCTTTCTGCCCCGCGCCATTGTGCCATCCCCGAAAAGCCAGGTGTATTGACCATGCGGCCACTTCTGGGCTTCAAACCGGATCGTCTCGTGAGGTCCAAAAATAGGCGGATTCGACGCAAAGGATGCGAACGGTCCCTGAGGAGCCGGATACTGTGCAGCTTGTCGCGCACCATTCCAACTCTCAAGCGGTAATTCAGCATTGCCTGTCACGCGATGCTGGCCCAGCTTGACGTTGTCAAAAGTAACCGCCGAAACATTGCCAATGAGGTGCGACGCGACAAGAGGCGGTTGGTCCAGCGCCCAGATGTTGCGAAACGTGAAATCATGCAGCGCCGGCTTTTCCTGCTCCATCTGCACCAAAGAGTACCAGTTATCGAGAAAGATGTTTTCAAACGTAAATCCTGAGTGTTCGCCGCTGGCACCATTCGCGCCCCAAATGCCAAGCACCCCGAAGTCCTGTCCGCAGGCGCCGATTCCCGCGTGCAGCACGTCGGAGTTTCGCATCGTGAAGTTGTGGGAGTTGTAAATCTTCTGCGGCCAACCCGCTCGCACCACGTTCGAGATGCTGGTGGAAAGCTCACTGTTCTCAATCAGAATGTTGGCCACATCCTTGCCCGGCCGCAGCATATCTGCTTCCGAGTAACCGTCCCAGTTGCCCTGCATGGCAAACACATCGTCGGAACTGCGCAGGAACGCGTTTCGGACAATCGTATCTCCACCGCCCAGCCAATCCATGCCGTCCTGATTCGCATTGCCGGGATTGCCGCCAATCACGCGCAAATCGTCATAGACAAAGCCGGTCGAGTCCTTCATCTGGATCGACCATGTGCGTGACCGCACAATGCAGGTTACTCCGTCGACCTTAACGTTATGAGCGTTCATCGAGCCAATGCAGTGCCAGTCCGGCTTCTGCATCCAGCCCTGGTCGTTGTCGGGATCCTGCGGCCCGTCATACACAATCGTTCCCTGGCCCAGGACCTTTACGTCCTGGACATTCCAAAGGTTCAGACTGCCGAAGAAGTAGGCACCTGGAGCGAGATAAAGCGTCTCGCCGCTCTTGGGGGTTAGGCTCTCGTGATACACGCCAGCCGCATACACATGCACGTGGGTCCCGTTGGGCGCGGGCGCAGGAGGCGCAGTGGCAAACAGAAACAACATCTTCGCGTGATTCAGAAAGTCCCAGGGGCGTGAGATGGAGAGCTTGGCCGGACCAGCCAGCGTGAACCGGATCGTTTGGCCATCCCGTTCAGGCCGAATCCCCAGCCGCCATGGCTCAACATCCACGCCGGCTCTCCAGAAACCTGGCTCCGCGGCGGTGATCTCCACCTGTGCTGGCTTGGTCATGCTAAAGCTCACGTAGTCGTAGCTCGCCGCAGCATGCGCCACATCCACGGGGATGCCATTGACACGCACTGTGAACTGGTTCGAGCGCATCCCGTCAGGCACGGGCGCATGCTGGACGCCGGGAATGGTTGCGGCCGCGCAGGGAAGCGCCAATGCAGCCAGCATTCGGAAGAGTGGTCGCAGCAATGCGGAGAACCCCGGCACCAGATGGCGTCGCACCCAATCTAGCACCAGCCGGATTGAGCAGCCTACTCTTTAGATGCCTTCTCCCATCGAAACGTACTCACGCAACTGCTGGAGCTCCTCCCGGTAGGCGCTGCGCTCGGCCTCTTCCGCGGCAAAAGGCACACCCCTGCGCGTTACCGCGCCAAGACGCTCCTCCAGCTCCTGCACGCGCCCTGATAGGGCGATCAGAGCGTCGGAAAGCGGATCCTTGATGTCATGCGGATCGGTAATCAGTACTCGCTCTCCATTGCGATAGACAATGTGGGCGGGCACACCCACGACCGTCGAATTTGGTGGCACATCCGTCAGCACCACAGAACCCGCACCCACCCGCGAGTTCTCTCCCACCGTGATATTGCCCAGGATATTTGCGTTGTTGCCGATAAAAACGCGGTCGCACACCGTGGGGTGCCGTTTGCCATGCCCCTTGCCCGTGCCCCCCAGCGTCACGCCCTGGTAGATGGTCACATCGCTACCCACAATCGCCGTTTCGCCGATCACCACGCCTGTGGCGTGATCGATGAACAGTCGCCGCCCAAGCAACGCGCCCGGATGAATGTCCACGCCCGTCAAGAACCGAGCAACCTGCGACAGCATGCGAGCGGGTAGCCGAAGATGCCACTGCCAGAGCCGATGGCTTACGCGATGCAACCAGACAGCCCACAACCCCGGATAGCACAACAGCACCTCAAGCCAAGAACGTGCAGCCGGATCACGCTCCAGCACAGAAGCAACATCTTCGCGGATCCGTTCCAGGAGGGCCATGCTCTTGCTTCCTTGAATATGCGCCGGTGCGAGCGCTTTGTCGCACCGGCAACTGTTCTCTTAGACGGTCACAGCTTCCACGGGAAGCGCAAGGGCTTCCTGCCGCAGCGCGTCAAACAGTACGCTCGACAGATAGCGCTCGCCGAAGCTGGGAAGGACGGCAACAATCAGCTTACCGGCATTTTCCGGCCGTGCCGCCACCTTCAGAGCCGCGACCACCGCAGCGCCTGACGAGATACCTACAAACAGACCCTCTTCAACCGGCAGCCGGCGCGCCATGGCAATCGACTCGTCATTCGTCACCTGTACCACTTCGTCAATCAGGTGTGTATCCAGGATCTTGGGAATGAAGCCCGCACCCAGCCCCTGAATCTTGTGCGGCCCCGGCTTTCCGCCGGAGAGCACTGCGCTGTCCGTGGGCTCCACAGCCACGGCCTTGAATGAGGGCTTGCGCTCCTTGATGTACTTGGCCACGCCCGTCAGCGTGCCGCCCGTGCCCACACCAGAGATCAAAAAGTCCGCCTTGCCATCTGTATCTTCCCAGATCTCAGGACCTGTGGTCGCGTAGTGGATTGCCGGATTGGCCGGATTGTCAAACTGGCCCAAGATGTAGCCGTTCGGGGTCTTGGCCTTCAGTTCCTCGGCCTTCGCAATGGCGCCTTTCATGCCACTGGGGCCCGGCGTCAGCACGATCTCTGCACCCAGCGCGCGCAGCAGTACGCGCCGCTCCGAACTCATCGTCTCGGGCATCGTCAGGATGATCCGGTAGCCCTTCACCGCCGCAACAAACGCCAGTGCAATGCCCGTGTTGCCGCTAGTCGGCTCAATCAGCACCGTCTTTCCCGGTGTAATCTTGCCTGACTTCTCCGCATCCTCAATCATGGCCTTTCCAATGCGGTCTTTCACGCTGGAAAGTGGATTCTGGCTCTCCAGTTTCACCACCACGGTAGCCGGAAGTCCGGCCGCCACACGATTCAAACGCACCAGGGGGGTGTGTCCGATCAATTCCGTCACATTCGCGGCAATACGCGCCATCTTCTTCTCCTTGTGTCTCTGCCCCGGCATGCATGGGGAAGTCAGCTATCAGTTGAGTCTTTGGGTGTGAGGGCCTGGCTTGCAGGCAAGGAAAACTGTGCGCGAATCGGGCGCACGAGTGCATCGCGGCAGACACCAGAACGGCGTTAGCGACATCGACGCATGTCAACAGCCTAGTCCTGCCTGGCTACCTATGGCAAGACCCAGACCATCGAATCAACGCAAAATCCTCGATTTGCATGTCCCAAGCACCAGTCCGGCGCAGTCTTTACGCGCGCGCCGGTATATTCTGGAAGGTTGCCGCAGCCTCGCGTCCGCAGGACGTCCGGGCAGGCGCTGAACACATCATGAGCACGCAAACGATCGCCATTCATCTGCCCGACGGCTCCGTCCGCGAAGTGCCCCGCGGGACCACGCCGCTGGAGATTGCCAACTCCATCTCGCCGCGCCTTGCCGCGGCTTGCGTCGTCGCACGCCTCACGCCCGTCACCGGGGCTGCCGTCCAGACCGCAACCGACGCGCCGTCTGAGGCTGCCATGTATGCGGCTGAGGACACCTCCGCGCCGCGGCTGGTTGATCTCACTGCGCCGGTCACCGAGGACGCGAAGCTCGAATTGATCAAGGAGAGCGATCCCGAGGCGCTCAAGGTGGTGCGTCACTCTGCCGCGCACGTGCTGGCCACTGCTGTCCTCGAACTCTTTCCTGAGACCAAGCTCGGCCACGGCCCGGCAACCGATTCCGGTTTCTTCTACGACTTCTATCGCGAGAAGCCCTTCACGCCGGAAGACCTGGCCGCCATTGAAGCGAAGATGGCCGAGGTCGTTGCCCGCGACGAACCATTCGTGCGCGAGTACGAGCCGCGCGAGCAGGCTCTCACCGAATTCGAGAAAGACGGCGACTTCATGAAGACGCACTTCGTCACGAAGTTCACCGAACCCGGCTCGCAGGTCAGCTTCTATCGCAACGGAAAATTTGTCGACTTCTGCCGCGGCCCGCACGTGCCTTCCACGGGCTGGGTGAAGGCCGTCAAGGTCACGAACCTCGCCGGCGCCTACTGGCTCGGCGACGAGAAGAATCCGCAGCTCCAGCGCATCTACGGCACGGCATTTTTCTCGAAGAAAGACATGGATGCCCATTTCGCGCGCCTCGAAGAAGCGGCGCGCCGCGACCATCGCGTCCTCGGCAAGCAGCTCGACCTCTTCAGCATTCAGGAGCTCGCCGGGGCCGGCCTCATCTTCTGGCATCCCAAAGGCGCCATGATTCGCAAAATCATGGAAGACTGGATGCGCGAAGAGTGCCTGCGTCGCGGCTATCAGCTTGTCTACACGCCCCACGTCGCACGCGTGAACCTCTGGCAAACGAGCGGCCACGAGGGCTTCTACGCCTCCAACATGTTTACGCCGATGGAACTGGACGATGCGAACTATCGCATGAAGCCCATGAACTGTCCGTTCCACATTCTCATCTACAAGAACTCGCCCAAGAGCTATCGCGACCTGCCGGCGCGCTACGCCGAGCTCGGCAACGTCTACCGCTATGAGCGCTCCGGCACCATGCACGGCCTGCTGCGCGTGCGCGGCTTCACGCAGGACGATGCGCACATCTTCTGCATGCCTTCGCAGATTGAGAGCGAAGTCGCAGCCTGCATTGACTTTGCCGAGGCCGTGCTGAAGACCTTCGGCTTCTCCGAGTTCAAGGTTGAGCTCTCCACGTGGGATCCGAACGACCGCGCCCACTATGCCGGCTCCGACGAGAACTGGAACCTCGCCATCAAGTCGCTCGACAACGTACTCAAGGCGAAGGGCATTCCGTATAAGACCATCCCCGGCGAAGCCGCTTTCTACGGCCCCAAGATCGACGTCAAGCTCGTCGATGTGCTTGGCCGCCTCTGGCAGCTTTCTACCGTGCAGTTCGACTTCAATCTGCCCGCGCGCTTTGAGCTCGAGTATGTGGGCGAAGACGGCGAGCGCCACCAGCCCGTCATGGTCCACCGCGCGCTGTTTGGATCGGTCGAGCGATTCTTCGGCGTCCTCATCGAGCACTACGCCGGAGCCTTTCCGCTCTGGCTCGCGCCCGTGCAGATTGGCCTCGTGCCCATCAGCGAGCGCCACCTGGAGCACGCCCACAAGGTCGAGGCCGCACTCAAGGCAGCCGGCCTCCGCGTGGAAGTGGACGCGCGCAATGAGAAGATGAATGCCAAGATCCGCGACCTCGCCAACCAGAAGACGCCCTACATCCTCGTCTTCGGTGACAAGGAAGCCGCATCCAACGCCGTCAGCGTGCGCACTCGCGGCAAGGGCGATCAGGGTTCGATGCCTCTGGCAGACTTCATTGCCAAAGCGCAGGCGCTGGTCGCAAGCCAATCCACCGATCTTTAGGCCCCGCAGTTTCGCCAACCCCGAAGGAATCCTCAGAGCACTGACGCCGGAATCGCGTCAGTGCTTCACCCGCCCGTGCATCCCCGCTTCCAGACTGCGGCGATCCACGCGCGGCAGCGACCGCATCACATGGTCGGGAGCGAGCGCGGAGTGTTTCGCTGCAATCAGCGCCTCCGGAACGCACCAGACGTTCTCCTCCGCCGTCATCCACTGCTGACCGTCCAGCATCGACAGGTTCACAGCCTGCGAGTAGGCGCGCAGGGTGCGTTCTCCCCGTAGGTTGAAATACTGCTCAAAGTAACTCAGTGCAAGTTCGCGCAGTGAGCGGTATACCGGCGCGCGAAAACGTAATCCGGCAAAGTTGGATTTCGCAATCCCGCCCCACAAGCCGCGTTCACGATACAGTGCAATCACATGGTCGTCATCGCGCACGGCCTCCAGATCCATCAGCAGCGGTGGATGTCCATTCACACGCAGTGCCGCGGCAGCCAGCAGTGCGCCCTCCATGCAATGCCCCTTGCGCACTTGCAGCACACGCCGCGGCGACCAGGCCGTATCTGCGTACTGATAGGTCAACCCGTCAATAAACTTCTGAATGCGCGCCGGGGTGTTCAATGCGCGCAAGGTGCGCAGCTCCTGCGACGAGAAGCCAAAGCCCTCGGTCGATAAATGCCGCTTTCTGTCTTTCGAAAACGTTCGGCTAGTTGCTGGCAAGGATCTCGCTCTGTAATCAGTTGCGGCGATTATACCGAATGCATAGCGGGTGCATTCGCGCCGCCTTCCTCAATCACCAGGCGTAATTGCACAACCTTTCACAGGTGCGCTTGGCCGCGTCCATGTCTGCGAGCGCCCAAAGAGTGGCACACCGATGTAGCCTCGCAAGTCGAGCCGGTCGCCATCGGCCGTCAACATGCCGTGGTACGTCTTGCCCGTCTTCGGATCGTACAACGTGCCATCCGTTGCATGTGTCGCGTCGTGGAGCATAAATCCGCTCCCAATTTCCAGCCCACACAAGGCGCGTCCTCGCAGACTTGAATCGGGGTTGTGAATGTCCGTTGGCGCATCCGCATGACGGCTCAGCGCGACAATCCAGATGCACATCTGGCTGCCGCACGGGCCCACCCGCAATACAGCCCCGCTTGGTTCCTGCCATGTCCCGGCCATGCTCGCAGCCTGCGCATGCAGTGATACTTCCCCGGCAAAAGCCACACAGAGGCTCAGTGTCGAAATCCATCGTGCGATGCGAGTGCGTCTCATCCCTATACCTGTCCTGCTCCATTGTGCCGCATTTCCGGCACGGCGGTCTTCCGCGCAGCTAAAGGAATGCGGGTCCGCGCAGCGATGCGGCCCATCAGACCAGGCCAGAGGCGCGCGGCCTGCGCTGCAGCCGGTGCGGACACCATGATGCGCGAGATTGCAGTCGCCAGCTGCACCTGCGTGCAATATTGCGCGCGCATCGCCTGCGCAAACTCCGCAGCGTCTGCGCCGCGCTCATACATCTCTGCCGACAGCAGCGCACCGTGCAGCGCCATGGCCATGCCATCGCCCGCGAACGATGGAATCACCGCGGCCTGATCGCCAAGCCGCCATAAGCCGTCCGCGGCGTTGCCTGGCAGCATTCCATACGGTATTGAGGAGACCGCAAGCGGCTTTGCCAGCAACGGCGTCGCGCCATCCAGCCGCTCCGCCAATGGCTGCGAAGCTCCACGCATATGCGCCAGCAGCGCAGCCCATGCCCCTCCGCAGCGCGCCAGCCACTCTCGCGTCACCAGCAGGCAAAGATTCGTCTGCTCACCTTCGACCATCTGCAAACCCGCATAACCGCCGGGGAAGAGAAAGAGTTCCACCCAGCCATCCAGAGCCTGCCTCTGCGCGACGGTCAGGCGAAAGTACATCTTGAATCCAACCAGATTGTTCTGCGTTCCACGCGGTCTTCGATAGCTGCTCAAGTCGTGCTTTCCGGTTGCAAGGAACACCGCACGCGCGCTGTGCTCTTCGCCGCCGGTCGCGCGGGCCTGCCAGCCATATTGCGTTTGTGTCAGCGACTCCACACGCCAGCCGCGATGGACCTCCACTCCTTCGCGCAGCGCCAAAGTGAGTAGGGCCTCATCCAGCGCAAACCGCGTGAGCGAGAGTGCTGAAAACGGCAGTGCGCATGCTGCGATCGTCGTGCGCGCATGCAGGCGGACACCATGAATCGCAACCGCACCCAGTGCGCGTGGCGGCAGACCAAGCGACTCGAGATACCCGACTGCTTCGTAACTCAAAAATTCTCCACAGACTTTGTGGTGAGCTGCAGCGCTTTGCTCCAACAGCACGACCTCGCGACCCCGCCGCGCAAGCGCGATGCCGAGCGCCGATCCTGCTGGACCGCCGCCGACGATCAGCACTTCTGGAAAGCTTTCGCTCATGCCTTCACCCTTCCCACACAGAGCCGTCCCGGCCACGCATCGCGAATCTGGGCCGCGTCCGCATCGAGCCCTGCATCCCGCGCATAGCGCCTCCAGTCAACCTCCCTGAAGCTGCGCAGAATCGACACCGGTCCATCGTGCTGAACGAAGCGGTGCCAGCGCATCGCGCGCGACAACAGCGTGAATCCGATATAGGATCCCCGCGTGCGCTTCAGGTCGTTGATGAACCAGCCAACCTTCGCCGTTCGCTCCATCCAGCCAAGAAACCGCACTATCTCCGCATTCGTCAGATGATGCGTAAAGAGGGAACTGATCACAATGTCTATGCCCTCTTCCGGAGCAAAATCAAACGCTTCGCCGGTCACCCACTGGATGGCGCTGCCTCTCGTTGTGAACTCGCGCGCCACCTGCGCCGCATGCGGATTCAGATCGATTCCGGTCAGGCGCACATCCACCCGCTTGCGGCGTGCCCACGCCTCAATGCTTCGCAGCATGTCTCCGGCGCCGCTGCCCACGTCCACAATATGCAACGGCCGTTGCACACCCGTCGCAACCTGCTGAAGCCAGTGCAGCGTGGGCCGATACGACAGCACCAAACGGTTCACCTGTGTCAGGTCGCGCAAACAGGCGCGAAACTCGGCATAGCTGCACGGCTCATCCATCAGTTCAGAAAGTTGAGCGCGTTGTGCAAGTGCCGCTGCGTCAGGCCACATGGAATCGTAGAATCTCCGCAGTCAGACCAGGCCCAAATGACATCGCGCATCCGGCCTCGCCTGTGCGTGCCTCGCGCATCATCCGCTCCAGCACAAACATCACAGTCGCCGACGACATGTTGCCGAACGACGCCAGCACCCCGCGCGAAGTACTGAGCGCATCAGGAGCCAATCCCAATCCATCCTCCACGGCGTCCAGAATCGACCGCCCTCCGGGATGCACGGCCCAATGACGCACATCTCTGCCCTGGGCAACCGCCGTGCCGTGCTCACGCATTGCCTTCGCAATCCTTGCCGGTACGTGGGTTGAGAGAGACATGTCGAAGCCAAGGTCGCCCACGCGCCACGTGATCAGATCGCGCGAGTCTTCAATCTGCATTGCATGAAAGCTCTCCAGCGCAAGCCCGCCCGGCTCGCTCGTCACCAGGCTCGCCGCGCATCCATCGGCAAACAGCGAGAAAGAAATCACCTCGCTCAAATCCTGCGTCGGCTGAAAGTGCAGCGTGCAGAGTTCAAGGTTGACCACCAGCACGTGGGCTTCCGGCTCCGACCGCACCACGTGGCGCGCCACTTTCAGCGCATTCATGGCCGCATAGCAGCCCATGAATCCCATCATCGTGCGTTCGGTTGAAGCCGGAAGGCCAAGATAATCCAGAATGTCGAAGTCCATGCCCGGCGCATAAAAGCCAGTGCAGCACGTCACAATCACGTGGCGAATGCGCTTGCGCTCTTCTGCGTTCAGCGCCAGCCGGTCCAGCGCCTTGCGCAGCAGCGCAGGTGCCGAATGCTCAAACACCTTCATGCGCTGCGCGGTTGTTGGAAACTGCCCGCCCGCGTAAAACGAGAACGCATCCATCGCGGCGTCGCTTC
>JAKAJO010000116.1 GCA_021813745.1 Acidobacteriota bacterium | reverse complement strand
GCTAATCGCTCCATCCAGACACTGCCCGAACTCACCCCGAAAGCCTACGCTGCCACTCGCAAACTGACCTTACAACCTGTCAGCTAACTGCCAATGCCGCAACCGTGTGCTTGCCCGGACGGATACGGTGAAAATGCCCAGATCGCCGTCCTTGTCCATCTGCTCGGTCACAAATTGCTCCTACGCTCCCTGAGCTGATGCACACGTGCCGGAGCTCATCCCCGCCGCCAGCGCCAGCGCCCGCGCCATTGACGCTGTAACTCTCATTGCGGCCCCCAGTTTCTTTTGCAAGCTTCTTCTAGCTGCCCTCGTTACTTCAGCGGGTACAGCTTGATATTGCGGAAGTACACCTCTGCGCCTTCTGACTGAAACAGAATCCTGCCGCTGTCAGGAAACGCGTCCGTTCCTTCGTTTGCCAGTCTCCCGTTTACGTATTGCCAAACGTGTCCGTCGCGGTTGACAAGTTCCACGACGTTCCACTCGCCGTGCGGCTTTTCCAACTCATTCACCGGATCTCGGTACCCCACCACATTTTTCCAGGGCCCTTTGTTGAAGCGGTCAATCTTCATTGCGCTTCCCGCCGGTCCGGTCACGCGCACGCCATCCTTGCCCGTCAGAGCCGCGCCGTCCGTCATCCAGAAGTCCCCCGTGCAACCCTCGTTGATCTGGAACTCCACCGAACGCGGCCACACCTTGTTTGGCCCCTGCACGTTATACAGAATTCCGCTATCCCGCGCCTGCCCCGCGCGCGGCGCAAACGTCCCCTCACCCCACTTGAACTCCGCCCGCAGATAGTAATTCTTGTACTCCTGCTTCGTGATGAAGTACCCCATCTCGGTACCCGACACATGCACCACGCCGTTCTCAACCGTGAAGACATGCTTCGGGTCCGAGTTCAGGCCCGTGCTTGGCAGAAACGTATCGAACCCGCTCAGGTCCTTGCCGTCAAACAACACCACTGCCGGCCCATGCTTTGGAATCCCTTTTGTTTTTGCCCATCCCGCCACAGCACACGTCGCCATGCAAAGGAGCAACACCACGCTCTTCCACTTCCACCGCAAGGCCCCATTCATCTCTACGCTTTTCTCCCGCAACATTCTCACCACCAGTCTGCCAATTCGGCAACTGAGCCCTACGCGGTTCCCCGCGGCCGCGCTGCCCGCTCCACCACGTGCATGATCAGCGAGACCGGCAGTGCCCGCACCAGCAGCGCCGACAGCCTTCCGCCCGCATAGGGAATCACCGTCCGTCTCCCCCGCATCATCCCTTCTACGCCTTGCCGCGCCACATCTTCCGCACTCTGGACTCGCCTCTTGAATGCCCCTGCCCGCGCCACATCAAAAAACTCACTCTCCGTCGGGCCCGGGCACAACGCCGTCACCTTCACGCCAAACCGCGACACCTCCGCCGCCAGCCCTTGCGCAAAAAAGCGGTCAAAAACCTTCGTCGCCGCATACGTCGTCAAGTACGGCACCGGCTGAAAGCTCGCCGTCGACGCCACCACCATCACCCATCCGCGCCGCCTCTCCACCATGTGCGGCACAAACAGTCGCGACAACCGCACCACCGCCTCGCAATTCACCCGAATCTGACTCAGCTCCTGCTCCGCGGGACTCGCATGGAACGCTCCGTATTGGCCCAGCCCTGCATTATTCACCAGAATCTCCACCGGAAATCCCGCGCCAACCGTCGCATCGTAGATCTGCTGTGGCGCAGCGGGATCGTTCAGGTCCGCCGTCACCACACGCACCTCCGTCCCCTGCGTCCTTAACTCCGAGGCCAGTGCGTCGAGCCGCTCAACTCTGCGCCCCGTGATCATCAGCTTCGCACCGCGCCGCGCCAGTTCGCGCGCCAATGCCGTGCCAATCCCCGCACTCGCGCCGGTTACCAGCGCCCATTTCTCGCGAAATTCCATGCCGACCCCCAGCGCCTCCATCCTATCCGACCCGACACGCCATCCGCTCACCCGGAAGGACCAAAGGCTACCTTTCTTCGCGATTTCGCATCCTCCTCTTTGTACGTGAAGAAGAAAGAAGAAAAATTGGAGGAATCTCAACGTATGAAGCAACGTATGCTTGCGGCCGCTCTTGTGTGCGCGGCGCTTTCACTGGTCCCGGCGAATCTTCGGGCAGACTCCATCAAAACCGACTTTAACCATAAGGCGAACTTCACCAGCTACCACACCTACTCCTGGGGCACCGTCAAGGTCTCCAACCAGTTCAACGCCGATCGAATTAAGAACTCCGTCAACAGCTTCTTGCAGAAAGATGGCTGGAAAGAGGTACCCTCGGGCGGCCAGGTCACGATCATGGCCACCGACAACATTCATAACGAGCAGGAAGCCGAGACCTTCTACAACGGCATGGGTGGCGGCTGGGGTATGGGTTGGGGCTGGGGCGGCTGGGGCTGGGGTCCCGGCGGTGGCTTCGGAGATACAACAACCACCACAACGGATGTCCGCAAGGCTCACGTGGTCATCGACATGTTTGACGCATCGTCCAAGTCCCTGCTTTGGCGCGGTGTCTCACGCGGCGAACTCTCCAATAACGCCGACGCCAACCGCAAGCACCTGCACGAAGACATCGCCAAGATGTTCAAGAACTTTCCGCCAAAGTCGAACTAGGCTCGAAACCGAGCGCGAGACAAGCTGCATCGGCGTGTCTCGCGCAGGCTCCTCTTCAGCCTGCGCTCAGGCACATCCTCGCGAAGGGGCTATGACGCCGCTCCCACCAGCTCCCCCTCAAACTCCTCATTCAGCCAGCGCGTGAACGCCGCAAACTCCTCGTCGCGCCCCAGAAAGTCGCGCACCATCTCCCGTCCCGGCTTTGACCCGCCCTGCTCCAGCACCGCCTTGCGATACCGCGCGCCCGCATCGCACCCCAGCAGGTCCGCCGCGTCAAACTGCGCAAAGAAATCCAGCGCAATCACCTTGTCAAACGCATACGTGTAGTAGTTCGACGAGTAGCCCGTCAGGTGCCCGAAGCTCGCATACATCCGGTTCCCGTCCAGCCACGTCCACGGTTGCAGGCTCTGGTAAAGCCGCTTCGTCGTCGCGTCCAGGTCCAGCCCCGCCGGGTCTTCGTCGTGCAGATCGAGCGACAGCGTCGTGTAATACAACTGCGACCGCACCCAGTCCGCGCGCCCAAACGCGCCGGCTCCCTTCATTTTCCTGATGGTTTCGGAGGAGAGCACTTCGCCCGTTTCGTAGTGCTTCGCAAAGCCCTGCAGTAGCTTCTCGTCGCGGAAGAACTCCTCCAGCATCTGCGAGGGCACCTCGATAAAATCGCCCTCCGTGGCAAAGCCCGACAGCCCCGCCCACTCCGTCTGCCCGCCCAGAATCGCGTGCATCAGGTGGCCGAACTCGTGGAAATACGTCACCACATCCGAGTACTGCATCAGCCCCGGATCGCCCGGCTCGCCGCCCGGAAAATTACAGATCAGCGCCGCCTCTGGCAGATACCGCCCACGCACGCCCGTCACCACCGGCGCCGCCGAGAACCACTTGTCCTTGCCCTCGCGCGGGTGCATGTCCAGATAGAAGCGCCCGACCAGCCGCCCATCCTCCAGCACCTCATACACTGTCACCGCCGGGTCCCACGCCACCGCATCCGACCGCCGGAACTCCACCTTGAAGAGCCGCGCCGCCGTCTCCAGCACTCCGGCCTCCACCTGCGCATAGGGGAAATACGGCCGCACCGACTGCGAGTCGAAGTCATACCGCGCCCGCCGGAACTGCTCATACCAGTACCCACGGCTGGTGATGTCGATCTCCTCCAGCCCCGGCTGCCGCTCCCGGGCAAACTCCAGGATCATCGCGTGCTCTCGCGCGGCGCCTTCGCGGCTGGCCTCGTCCAGCTTGGCCAGAAATGCCCGCACGTTCGCCGCCGAGCCCATCATCTGGTCCGCCGTCGCCAGGTCCGCCCAGCTCCTGAAGCCCAGAATCGTCGCAATCTCCTGCCGAGTCGCCAGCAGGTCCAGCAGAATCTGCTGGTTCACCGGATACGCCCGCGTGTTGTACGCCAGAAACATCCGCTCCCGCAGCGCCGCCGACGCAGCAAAAGTCATCACCGGCTGCATGTCCGGCTGGTCGGTCGAAATCGTCACGCGCCCTTCGGCATTCGCCGGGTGGCGTGCCAGATAGTCGCCCGGCAATCCCTCCAGCTCCTCCGCTGTCGCCTCAATCGTCTTCCCGCCCTCCTGGATATTCCGGCTGAATTCGAGCGACAGCCGCGTCGCCTTTTCATGCAACTCCTGCAGCTTGGCCCGCGTGGCATCGTCCTTGTCCACGCCAGCCAGCCGGTAGCTCAGGAGGGTCCGTTCCACATAGTGCTTCGTCGCCGCGCTCACGCCCTTCAGGTCGACCGCCTTCAGCGCGTCGTACACCCCGCGGTTCAGACTCAGCGCGCTCCCTGCCATCGCCACCCGCTGCGCCTCATTCTGGGCCTGGTCCCGCACAGCCTTTTCCGCCGCCACGGAGTTCAGTACACCCGCCTGTGCGCCGGCCAAGCTAAGTTGCTCAATCGCAATGTCATACAAGCGCAGCGAGTTCTCCGGCGTCCGCGCGCCCTCCACCGCCAGCAGGGCTGCCAACGCCGCCTCATGGGCCTCCAGACGCGCGCTCACCCACGCCGTCAACGCCTCAGCGCTCTTCGCCCCGTTCATCTCCCATGCATGCGTCGCTCCCGTCACCGCTGTAACTGCCTCCACAGCCATCGCTTCCACCCCCTCCAACTTCCAGCTTGCCACATCCACGCCATTTGCAGGCATTCCAGAAAAATGCAGACCCAATCGCACCTTCTCTGTTGCATCGCTGCCGTAACCCGTCTAATATGCGTCAATTGAGTGATGCCGCACGCTTCCGCCACTGTCGCCCCTCCACCGCCGCCCGCCGGCGCCCGTCTGCGCCCAGGCAAGATGTGCATTGCCCTCCAGGCGTCCTCTCCGGCCGAGCTCATGGAGCGCGCAAACACTGCTCTTAAAGACTCTACTTTCTTTGAGTTCCGCCTTGACGCCCTGCCCAAGCCCCTGCTTGCGCTTCCTAAAATCAAGGAGTTCCTCGCCTCCCACCGCGAAGTCACCGCCATCGCCACCTGCCGCCGCAAGGCCAACGGCGGTGGCTTCACGGGCGCGCTCGTCGCTCAGTTTGAAGTCCTCACCAAGGCTGCCCAGGCCGGTTGCCAGATCGTCGACCTAGAAATCGAATCCGCCGAGTCCGCCAAGGCCGCTCAAATCACCCATCTGCGCCACACCGGCGCGGCGCTGCTCATCAGCTACCACGACTTCACCCGCACCCGCAGCCTGGAGCAGGCCGCCGATCGCATCGAAGCCTTTAAGCCTGACTTCGTCAAAGTCGTCTCCACTGCCCGGTCGCTGGCTGACAACCTCGCCATGCTGCGCCTCATCGAGGACCGCTCGCTCTCCTCCCACATCGTCGGCATCGCCATGGGCGAAGAAGGCGTCCTCAGCCGTGTCCTCGGCCCGCGCGCCGGGGGCTCGTTCACCTTCGCGTCTTTTTCTGAGGAGACGGAAACCGCGCCGGGCCAGGTCGACGCACACACCCTCCGCGAGGTCTATCGCATCGACCAGCTCGACCAGGCCACACGCATCTTCGGCGTAGCGGGCAATCCCATCGCCCACTCGCTATCGCCGCTCATGCACAATGCCGCCTTCCGCCGCGAGGTCGTCAACGCCGTCCTGCTTCCGCTCAAGGCCAAGTCTCTGGATGACCTTCTAACTGTCATCCGCGAGCTGCCCCTGGCCGGCGTCGCCGTCACCATGCCGCTCAAGCAGGAGGTCCTGCCGCACCTGGCCAACATGGATCCCCTCACCGCCCGCATCGGCGCCTGCAACACGCTCCGCACCGGAGCGGACGGCAAGCTCTATGGATTCAATACGGACGTGGCTGGGGTGATCCGCCCGCTGGAGAAGCGTCTCCGCCTCCGCGGCGCACGCGTCGCCGTGCTCGGTGCCGGTGGCGCGGCCCGTGCAGCCGTCTTCGGCCTCGTCGAGCAAGGAGCGGAGGTCTACGTCATCAACCGCACGCACGAAACCGCCGTCGCCCTCGCCCGCCAGGCCAAGGCCAAGTCGCTCAAACACGAGGCCTTCGCCAAGCAGCACTTCGACGTGCTCATCAACTCCACCCCCTGCGGCATGAAGGGAAACAAGCAGACCATGCCCATAGCGCCGAGTGAACTCAACGCCAGCCTCGTCTTCGACATGGTCTACAACCCCATCGAGACGCCGCTGCTCGCCCTCGCCCGCTCTCGCGGCATCCCCGTCATCACCGGCGTCGAGATGTTCGTACAGCAGGGCGCGCGCCAATTCGAGATCTGGACCGGTAAGCCCGCTCCAGAGAATGAGATGCTGCGTGTCGTCGAGCACGCGCTTCGCCGCCGGGAGTCCTGAGCCTGCCCACGCGCCCACTCAGTCCATCCCGTCGCCAGCCCCGGCAGGATCTTTCATCCAGCCCAACAGTTCCCAGCCCCTGCCAAGGCAGCACCCTGCTCCCGCAGCGCATCCTACGTTTGTTACCCTCGCGATAGCTCGCAATGTTCCTTTGATTGCTTGGTGTATGGCAACCGGCCTTGAAAGTGCCCGATGACTCCTTCTGGAAGCTCTGTCCGTTCGTTTCCCGCAATCACATCCCTCGTACCACATTATGCGAGGCGCAGTCACCTCCTGCGGCTCACATCGCTCATCGGGCTTTTCAGTCTCGTTCTCGCTGCCGGTTGCGGCTTCTGGGTGCAGGGTCCGTTGCCCATCGTGGTCATTCCTCCTCCGGGCGGACCGCCGCCGACAGCCACGCAAAACGGCACCATCACCATCTCGCCGACGTACATCGCCCTCGCGCCTGGCCAATCCTTCCAGTTCACGGCCACCTCCAGCACCGGCGGCGCCATTGCGTGGTTCGTCAACAACGTCCCAGGCGGCAACTCCACGGTTGGCGTTGTCACCGCCACGGGCAACTACACCGCCCCGGCCAACGTCTCCCAGGTCGAAAACATCCAGGTCACGGCGGCGCTCGCCTCCGACCCGCTCCAGGACAACGCCACGGCCGTCGTGGCCATCATCCTGCCTGGCACCACGCTCTGCCCGCCGCTCACCGGTCATCCCCTTGTCGCGGTCTACACCACCTACCTGCCCGCACCGGGCAAGGTCTCCGTAGAGTTCGGCACCACCACCAACTACGGCTTCAATACCTGGCAGCAATCGACCCCCTCCAATACTGGTGGCCAGGTCACCATGGAAGTGGCTGGCATGCGCGGCAACACCACCTACCACCTCCGCGGCCAGATCGCCCTCGACAACGGCGCCACCTTCAACGACGCTGACTTCACCTGCACCACCGGCACACCGCCCACCACGGCTTCATTCCAGATCACCACGCCCTCCGGCGGAACACCACAGCCCGGCATTGAAATGTGGAACACGCTCTTTCCTCATCAGGATGCCGAAGCCGTCGCCACCGATCTCCAGGGCAATGTGATCTGGACATACACTTTCCAGGGAAGTCAGGCCGACCTGCTTCAGGGAATCCAACTCCTGCCCAACGGCCACTTTCTTACGCTCATCTCCTATCTCTCATCCAACGAAACCGCAGGCGCACAGCCCGGCGTCATCAACGAGATCCGCGAAATTGACCTGTTAGGCAGTACCATTCGCAGCCTCAACATGACCCAGCTCAATCAGAAGCTCGCCTCCTCCGGCCTGCGCGACGCCAGCGGAAACGTCTACCAGCTCGGCAGCTTCCACCACAACGTTCTCGCCTTACCGAACGGCCACTGGGTCCTTCTTGCCACGGATACCAAGACTGAGTCCGTCGACGTCAATGGACAGGTGGTCACCGAACCCGTCATCGGCGATGCGCTCGTCGACGTCGATCAGAACCTCAACCCAGTGTGGGTCTGGAATACCTTCGATCACCTGGACGTCAATCGCCATCCCATGAATTGCGGCACTACGAGCTGCGACTGGACCCACTCGAATGACATGCTCTATTCGAGCGACGACCACAACCTGCTGCTCTCCATGCGCCACCAGAACTGGATCATCAAAATCGATTACCTCGATGGCACCGGCTCCGGCAAAATCCTCTGGCATCTCGGCTATCAGGGTGACTTTAACCTCATTGATGCCCTCGACTCTGGTGGCGGTGGCAATCCGGCCAACTGGTTCTATGCTCAGCACGGCATGAACTTCTTCACACAGAACACAACGGGCGTCTTCCGCATCGGAATGATGGACAACGGGAACGATCGCACCTTCCCGCCGCCTACAGGTCAAGTCATGTGTTCCCCGGCCGCACCCTCTTCGTCCACCTGTTACTCCACCATGCCGGTACTCGAGATCAACGAAAGCAACATGACGGCGACGATGATCACCCACTACATCCCGCCCGATACCTATTTCAGCTTCTTTGGCGGAAATGCCGAGACGCTTGGCAACAATGATCTTGAGGTGAATTTCTGCGCGCCGCAGGGTGGCGCCATCATCCAGGAGCTCAATCCGCAGGCCACCAGTGTCATCTGGCAGGGGAAGACACCCGGAGCCTACCAATTCCACGTCGACCGCATGCCCAGCCTCTACCCCGGCGTGCAGTGGTAGTCACTTCTGAAACCAAGCAGCAAAGAGCGGCCCACAGCGGACCGCTCTTTGCTGAAAGCGTTCTTTTCGGTCCTCTTTACTTCCGTCCGCGCTTTTTCGTCTGATCCTTGGCCTCGTGCATCAACGGAATCGGCGCCGTGTCCGGTCCGATTCGCCGCACCAGCGTGTCGCGCAGCGCATATCGGATCGTCCGCGGCGAAGCGGGCCGCGCAATCCCCGTGTTTGGGTCAATCGCCACATCTTCATTGCCCGCAATCAGGAAGCTGAAGACTGGCTCCGTCGTCCCATTCGGTCCCGGTTCGGAGCCGATCGTCACCGGCAGATAGCCGCGAATGGGTCGCAGGCGAAAGGCCGTCTCATAACGGTGATGCTTCACGCTCCACGTGAAGACACGGATCTGATTAAAGTCGTAGGGCAACCCGGATTCCGGCGGTGCCAGAGCGGTCACATATTCCGCGACCTCATGGTCCGGAGTCGTCGCCGCCTCGTCATGCACTTTGGCAATCACGTACGCGCCTACAATATTCTGGCCTTCCGCATACTGCGCCACATCGTCCGGCACATCAACATCCACACTGCGGCTCAGCAGCCAGCCCGTATGCCCTTCCTTGTCGCGCACCAGCCACCAGTCTTCCATCACAACTGGCGGTGTCTCCGCTTCGTCCTTTGAACCAGTAACGTGGTTCACCACGGGCTTGGCCTCCGCGGCCTTCGGCACCGAGGCACGCTCCAGCATTTGCACTTTTGCATTCTCTGGCAGCAGATAATACCGGTCCGTCTCGCGTCCCGGCTTCACGTGCAGATACATCTCGTCGCGCAGCGTTCCACTGGCCACCACCGCGCTATCACGGTGTTGTGTCGCAAGGTCCATGAACCCCTGGTAGACTGTGCCGTCAATCACTGCGCGCTCAGGAATCCACCCGATCTCACCCTTCGCCGTCCGCACCTTCAGGAACCGCCGCCCGTGCTCCAGCACCTCCAGCGCCTGCCCGTTCGTCACCTGGGCCACTCGGTTTGACACAGCAGCCACGCGGTCGCGCAAATACATCTGCCGCGTCCACACATACACCATTTCATGCTGCGTTTCTTTGTGGAACCGCGAGCAGCCGCCCGCCAACAGGAGACTTGCCATGGCCAGCGCCAACACCATGGCGCAAAGCCATGCCTTGGGCTCAGAAATCCTCTTCGAATTGCGCTTCAGCAGGGGCACCGGCACTTCTAATTCTGAGAATAGCACTCACGCAGCTGCGCACTGCCTTAGGCGCTCTGCAAAGGGAATCACCGCATCAACCCCGCGCATCAGCCCCGCGCATCGATCAGGCGAATGGTTTCAAGGAACACATCCCCATCGATCGTCAGGCTGTGCGCACTCACCTTGTCCAGCGTGTCCTGCACCGTATGGTGATAACTGTCGTTCGGCCCATAGTCCAGGTCAATCACGTCAATCGACGGCACCCCGCGTTGCACAAACGGGACATGGTCATCCTCCACCGTCTCTTCCTGCTGGAAGAAGTACCGCTCATATCCGTATTTCTGTGCCGCGCGCCGCACCAGCGCCACCAGCCAGTCTGTTGACTGCGCCTCCCGCTGAATGTCCAGGTCCTTGTCGCCAATCATGTCTGCCAGAATGAACGCCTTGATGTGACCCAGGGTTCCGTCCCTGCCCCACTTCGCGGCCAGGTGCCGCGATCCAAAAAGCGCATCGGAGTTTGACCATTGCGTCTGGAACGATTCCTCGCCATCAAAAAAGACCAGCCACACGGAATACCCATCGAGCTTCCGGCCGCCCGCAACTTTGGTACGCAGGTCGTCGCCAATCGCCATCAGCAGGCCCACCGTTGCCGCTCCATCGTTGGCGCCCACAAAGTTGATCTTCCGCAACGGGTAGTTCGTCTCGTAGTGCGACCCCAGCACAATCGCACCATCCTTCTTGCCCGGATAGCGAACAATGTAGTTCCGCATCGCCACCGGCCCAATCGACGTATCCGCCGTGAACGAATCCATTTCCAGCTGGTCGTGTGCAAAGTGGCGGCGCAGAAACTCCTCCGCCTTCGCATGACCCGGCCCCGTCGGCCAGCGCGGCCCGATCGCCACAAATTCCCGCGCGTATTCGTACGCCTTCTTCCCGTCAAAGTGCGCCTGGGCAGTCGCCGCCATCGGAGCAGCGATGATCAGTGCCGCCACAGCGCGCAGCGCGCTTCGTCCCACCCTGCTCATCCAAACGCTCACGACGCGGTCTCCTTCGCCTTGCGCCGCGATGGATGGACCCACCACGCCACGCCGATTCCAATCAGGTACAGCACCAGCATCGGAATCGCATAAATGCACATCGTCCACGGGTCGGGGCTGGGCGTGATGATCGCCGCCACCAGAAAGACCGCCAGGATCGCATAGCGGATGTTCTTCCACAAAAACTTCGGGCTCACTACACCTAGCAGCGCCAGAAAGAAAATCAGGATCGGCAGCTCGAAGCTGATACCCAGCCCAAGGATGACGGAGAGGAAAAAGCTGGTATAGTCCTCAATCGTGACCATCGGCGTAAAGTTGTGCCCAAAGTCCACAACCAGTATCCTGATCGCCGCCGGCAGCACAAAAAAGTAGCCAAAGCTTGCGCCCGTCAGGAACAGTCCCACTGTCGCCCCCATGAACGGCACCACAAACCGCCGCTCGCTTTTGTAGAGACCGGGCGCGATGAAAAGCCACACCTGAAACAGGATGAACGGCGAGGCCAGAATCGCACCCGCCAGCAAGGATGCCTGCAAGTCCAGGTTCAACGCATCCATCGGATGTGTGAACACCAGTGACTTGCCGATCTTGCTCAACGGCGCCTGCAGAAAAGCCACAATCCGGTCGCGGAAAAACCAGCAGACAAAAAAGCCCACCGCCAGATAGGCTGCCGAATGCACAATCCGACGGCGCAGCTCATCCAGGTGCTCCATCAGGCTCATGCCCGGCAGTTCTGCGCGCTCGCTCACCGCCTCCCGCGCCTTACTGATTGCCTGTGCGGGTTCAACCATTTTGTTGTGCTGCCTCCGTGGCGGTGCTTGCGGCCGGTGCAGCCATTTCGCTTTCCGCAACTTGCTCGATAGCGCGCGTTCCCTGC
Organism: Acidobacteriota bacterium; assembly: GCA_021813745.1. Taxonomy (GTDB): domain Bacteria; phylum Acidobacteriota; class Terriglobia; order Terriglobales; family Acidobacteriaceae; genus Telmatobacter. Next base: position 30,878 of record JAKAJO010000116.1, on the reverse strand, counting down.
CGCGATGCCATCACTGGCTCGCCCGTTGAAGGAGGCTGAATCCTCGGAGTAGTCTCCACCGCCGACGCGGAACCCACATCCACCTTGGGCGCGGCTACGCTTGCTCCGCTCTGCTCAATCGCATTCACCACCGGCGCCACAACGGCCGGTTCCGCGCTCACCGCCTCTGCCGGAGCATTCAGCAGCCTCGCTCGCTCGGCTTCTTCCTTCTTGCGCCGTTCCGCGTCTTCGGCCTGCCGAAGCTCCTCTTCCATCTGATACTTGAAGTCGTTTGAGGCCTTGCGAAACTCATACATTAGCTTGCCGATCTGACGCCCAATCTGCGGCAGCCGCCGCGGCCCAAACACCACCAGCGCCAGCACCATCAGAATCAGCGAGTCAGCCATGCCTAAATTGGCCGTCTCAATGGTCAGGGGAGCTCCCATAAACCCTCATCATACCTGTCCGCGCATCGCCCTCACAATTCTCCGCTTGTTACTGCCTCTCGCACCTTGGTGGCATTTGATCCTCACCCGCGCTCTTGTTACACTTCGATGAAAGGACTGCGGCCTGCGCCCGCTCGGCTCCTTTGCCGCCGCGCTCGCGCACCTCGCTTCCTAAAACATGAGCCTGCAACAACCCCGTGGGAATCTGTTCGCTCCCGCTGCAGGCAACGAGCCGCCCAGCGGCTCTGGCTTTCAACATCCCCGCCCGCCATCCGCGCAACGGGTGCAACGGGCTGAAGGCGGAGTATTGTGAACCAGACTCTCGAAGCTGAGGCACCAGCCTCTTCCGCGACTGCTGAATCCTGCAGTCTTGAGCACTACCTCACCCTCCCCGACCATTCCATGGACGCCCGCATTGCCGCAGCCCGCGCCAGGCTGGGAAAAAGCACCATCCTCCTCGGCCACCACTACCAGCGCGACGAGGTCATCCGCTTCGCCGACTTCACCGGCGACAGCTACAAGCTCTCCAAAGTCGCTGCTGAAACCGACGCCGAATTCATCGTCTTCTGCGGCGTCCACTTCATGGCAGAGAGTGCCGACATCCTCGCCCGCGACTCACAGCAGGTCATCCTCCCCGACCTCAACGCCGGCTGCTCCATGGCCGATATGGCTGAGATATCCCAGGTCGAAGACTGCTGGGAAAACCTCGAGCGCCTAGGCCTCGCCGCCGACACCATCCCGCTCACTTACATGAACTCCAGCGCCGCCATCAAGGCCTTCTGCGGCGAGCGCGGCGGCCTCGTCTGCACCTCGTCCAACGCCGCAGCGGCGTTCCGCTGGGCCTTCGCGCGAGCCAAACGCATCCTCTTCCTGCCCGACCAGCACCTTGGCCGCAACACCGGCTATGCCATGGGCATCCCGCTCACCGAAATGCCCATCTGGGATCCGTGGACACTCCAGGGCGGCCAAACCGCGGAGCACCTCGCCGCCAGTCGCGTCGTCCTCTGGAAAGGCCATTGCGCCGTCCACCAGCGCTTCCTCCCCAGCCACGTCGATCACGTCCGCGCCAAATACCCCGGCATCCAGGTCATCGTCCACCCCGAGTGCCGCTGGGAGGTCTGCCAGAAAGCCGACGCCCTCGGCTCCACCGAGCGCCTCATCCAGATTGTCGAAGACGCGCCCGCCGGCTCCACCTTCGCCATCGGCACGGAGATTCACCTCGTCAACCGCCTCGCCCAACGCTTCGCCGCGCAGGGCAAGCGCATCCTCACCCTCGACGACACCGGCTGCCTCTGCACCACCATGTACCGCATCAGCCCGCACCACCTCGCCTGGGCGCTTGAAAACCTCGTCGAAGGCCGCGTGGTCAACCGCATCCAGGTCCGCAAAAGCGTGAAACACTGGGCCCGCATCGCCCTCGACCGCATGCTCGAAGTATCCTGACCTCGGCCCCTATCGCCCTCAGGAGGCAAGATGTCCTCGCGTCGCGCCCAAAAGATCCTTAGCACCCTCTTCCTTTTTCTCGCGGCCACCTCTCTCGCCTGTGCGCAGTGGGCCCCGCTCGTCACCGATGCCAACGCAGCGCAACGCATCGCCTGGTGGCGCGAGGCGCGCTTCGGCATGTTCATCCATTGGGGCGTCTACGCCATCCCCGGCCGCGGCGAATGGGTCCAGTGGAACGAACAGATCCCCGTCGACACCTACGCCAAGCTCGCTGATCAATTCAACCCGCAGCACTTCGATGCCAATGCCTGGGCGCAGCTCGCCAAAGACGGCGGCATGAAATACGTGGTCCTCACCGCGCGCCATCATGATGGCTTCGCCCTCTTCGACGACCCCGACAGCACCTTCACCGCCATGAAGTCCGCCGCGCATCGTGACTTTGTCGCCGAGTACGTCCGCGCCGTGCGCAACGCGGGCCTCCGTGTGGGCCTTTACTACTCGCCCCTTGACTGGCGCTTCCCCGGCTTCTTCTTCCCCGGCATCTATCGCCAGAGCGCCAACGAGCTCCGCGCACAATATCATCGACAAATCGACGAACTCGCCTCGCACTACGGCAAACTCGACATCCTCTGGTTCGATGGCGGCGGCGACGAATGGCTTGGCTTCGGTGGACTCGAGTGGGGCTCGCAGGGCTGGCACGGGCGCCCGAAGAACCAGCCCTACACCGGCTCCTTCGACTGGCAGGACGTGCAGACCGTCGATCATCTCCGCCAGTTGCAACCCCAGATCGTCCTCAACGACCGCACCGATGCCCCGGCAGATTTTCGCTCACGCGAAGGCGACGCAGCCCTCGGCGACTTTGAAAATCGCTATCCCTGGGAACTCTGCACCACCATCACCGAAGGCGCATGGGGCTATCAGCCCAATGCGAGAGTGAAGCCCCTCAAGCAACTCATCCATCTGCTGGTGGGTGCTGCAGGCCGCGACGGGAACTTGCTGCTCAATGTTGGCCCCGGACCTGATGGACAAGTCGCCCCCGCGCAGGCGGAGCGCGTACGCGAGATCGGCCGCTGGCTGCAAGCCAACGGAGAAAGCATCTACGGCACGCGCGGCGGACCGTGGCTGCCCTCCGATTACGGCGTCTCCACGCACAATGGCAATCTCGTCTACATTCATCTGCTGACGCCGCCCAAAGGCCAGCAGTTCTCGCTGCCTGCGCTTCCGGCACGCATCACCAGCGTCTCTCTGCTGGGCGGCAAGATGCTCCAGTTCCGGCAGAACAAGGAACATCTGACGATCGACGTCCCCGCCGATGTCATCGAGGAAAACGACACCATCCTGAAGGTGCAACTCGATCATCCCTGGGATACTTCCGCCGTCGTCCCCGTCCCGCATTCGTAATGATTTGAGTACCTATAGCACCCTGTATCCCCTCCCGGAATGTGGCCTCAGAACCCCTTGGCCGTGAATCCGGTCCGCACAAGCGGCCGGCTCTGTGGCTGAAGTACCACATCCTGAACCGAACTGCGAGCAAATCATGTCCAATCCATCCCGCAACTGACGTATCGCAGATCCCTGGAAGCACCCCGTTGCATACTGAAAGGCCAGCTCGCGCAAGTTCTGGTTTGTACCATCGTTCATCGAAGCCCCGCGTACGATACCAGTCATTCCGGCTGAACATTGCGCCGACACAACCGTGAACCGCAATGTCCTCGTATCCGTGTTGGTGGAAGACGGCAGGCAGGAATCGCTTCTTCTCCGATGCAGAGGGGTTCAGAATTCCAAATCCGATGCTGGATTGACACAGTTTCCGCGCCTCGCCGGGAACAGTGAGCCCAATGAATGGAATGGTGCCAGATTGAACACGATAGACTGCTCGCATGGATGGCTCGCCATATCCCGAATCGAGCGCATCCGCGAGCCTTGCGTCGTTAGACAATCCCCATGATTCGACGACAATCCGTACCCCATTCGGCGACCGACGAGCTGGCGCATTGAACAGAAATCCGAGTTCGGCGGTAAATGCTGAACCCATCGCTCGATCAGTCGCGGCTCGTTAAGAAGGCCTCCACAGCCCGAAAGAAGCGAGCGCGTCGTGCCAGGCTCGTCCGGGGCGTCATTGTCATCTTCGGCAAATGATCGAATGAGTCCGTTGGCCGGAGGGAGATCTCACCGTCAGCCATATCGCATGCCATCAGCAGACAGTCCGCAGCCCAAAGTCCACCAACAGCCAACCTGCTCCTCCACCCACTTCACCCACCCAGCCCTCCACCTTGTATGCTGGTGCATCAGGAGAAAACACCGTGCAGGACCGGAATCACGGATGAGTGAAGTCAAGCAACGGAACCGCTGGACCATTGCCGTCCTGCTCGCCGTCGGCGTCCTCGTCAACTACTTCGACCGCGTCAACCTTACCGTCTCTCACGATGCCCTGCGCGCCGACTTCGGCATCAACGACATTACCTTCGGCTTTCTCCTCGGCGCCTACAACTGGACCTACGCGATGTTGCAGCTCCCCTCCGGTGTGCTCCTCGACCGCTTCGGCGTGCGCGCCGTCGGCTGCGTCAGCACGCTCATCTGGAGCATCGCCTCCTTTGCCGCCGCGCTCAGCCGCAACATCTCCGCCTTTTTCGGCGCGCGTTTCCTGCTCGGCGTGGGTGAAGCCCCCACTTTCCCGTCCAATGCCAAGGCCATCGGCTACTGGTTTCCGCCACAGTTGCGCAGCCTCGCCACCAGCTTCTTTGATGCAGCCGCCAAATTTTCTTCCGCCATCGGTGTGCCGATCATCGGGCTCCTGCTGCTGCGCGTGGGCTGGCGCCTCAGCTTCGCAGCCACCGGCCTCCTCAGCTTCCTCTACTTCATTGCCTTCTGCACGATTTATCGCGATCCCGCGCACAAGTTCTCTGACCTCCAGGCCGGCGCCGCTCACATCGATGGTCGCCGCGTCTCGCTCGGCTACCTGTTGCGTCAGCCCAAGGTCCTCGGCCTTGCCATCGGCTTCGGCTCCTATAACTACGTCTTTTATCTGCTGCTCACCTGGATGCCGGTCTATCTCTCCCGCGCGCTCCACATCAATCTCGCCGCGTCCTTCCTCTACACCGGCGTACCCTGGCTGATCGCCACCTTTGGTGATCTCCTTGTCGGCGGTCTCCTCGTTGACGGCCTCATCCACCGCGGCTGGAATGCAAACCGGGTTCGCACCACCATCCTCATCGGGGGCACAGCGATGGGCCTCGGTCTGCTTGGCGCGGCGCACGCACACACGCCCGCCCATGCGCTGTTCTGGCTCAGTGTGTCCATTGGCGGCCTCTCGGCGGCCGCGCCTGTCGGCTGGTCCGTGCCTTCGCTCATCGCGCCCGGCGACTCCGTCGGCTCCGTCGGCGGCATCCTCAATCTGTCGAATCAGATCTCCGGCATCGCCGCGCCCATCATCACCGGCTTCCTCGTCAACGGCCGCCAGTCCTTCGCCGCTGCCTTTGGGGTCGCCGCCGGATACCTCATCCTCGGCATCGCTGCCTACATCTTCCTGCTCGGCGAAATCAAGACCATCCCCATGCCCGCGCACACCCTGCCCGTGAGCTGAGCCGGTCGCAGCTACTTTTTCGCCACCGTCGCGCGCGTCGTCGCCCGCATTGCGCCCGTCGAGATGCCGCCATCCACCAGCAGCGTCTGCCCCGTCACGTAGCGGCTCGCCTCCGACGCCAGAAACACCACCGCCCCGTCCAAATCATGAGGCTGCCCCGGCCGCTTCACCGGAATGCGCTCGACGAGATACTCGACCCAGCCCTCGTCTTCATACATCACGCGGTTCTGCTCCGTGCGGAACCACCCCGGCGCCAGGCAATTCACCGTTACGCCGTGCTTGCCCCAGTCATCGGCCAGGCTCATCGTCATCTGGCGAATCCCCCCGCGCGTCGCTCCATACGGCGCAAGCCCCGCATAGCCAAAGACGCTCGTCACCGAGCCAATATTAATGATGCGCCCGTAGCTTTTCGCGATCATTCCGCGCGCCACCGCCTGCGCCACAAAGAAGCTGCCGCGCAGATTCGTGTCCACCACCAGGTTCCAGTCGTCCCAGGTCACGTCCAGCGCCGGCTTACGCACATTGCATCCCGCGTTGTTCACCAGGATATGAATCTGCCCGAAGGCCGCCTCCGCCTCGCGCGCCATCTGCTGAATGCTCTCGTAATCCCGTACATCGAGATCGAGACACACCGCGCGCCGCCCCATCGCCGTGATCTCCTTTTCGAAATCACGCAGCGTCTCGCGCTTCCGGCTCGTCAACACCAGGTCCGCGCCTGCCTGCGCCAGCGCCCGCGCAAAGTACTGCCCCAGCCCGCGGCTTGTGCCTGTCACCAGGGCCACCTGCCCCGTCAGATCAAAGAGATTTTCGCTCATGCGCGTGCCTCGCTCTTCGTCGCGCCGCCCGGCGCCAGCACCACTTTCATCAGGTTGGGCTCGTGCCCATAGAGCCGCTCAAACCACCGCGGCCCATCTTCCAGCGGAGCCACCGCGCTGATGAGCGGCTTCACCTGGATGCGCCCGCTCGCCACCAGCTCCATCGCCTGCGGATACTCGCCCGACGAAGCCGCACTGCCCTGCAGCCGGATTTGCCGCGACACCACCTTCTGCAGCGGCAGCGTCACCTGCGGCGTGATGTTCCCAATCAGCGTCACCGTGCCACCCTTGCGCACCGCGTCAATCGCGGCCTGCACCGTCTCATTGCGTCCCACTGCTTCCAGCACCAGGTCCACGCCCGCGCCGCCCGTCTGCCGTTGCACCTCGGCCACAAGCTGATCGCCAGCCAGTAGCAGCGCCGCATCCGCGCCCAGTTCGCGCGCCAGCTTCAGCCGCGTCTCGTCAATGTCGCTGATGAGCATCCGCGCGCATCCCGCGGCCCGCGCCGCCTGCATCGTCAACAGGCCAATCATGCCCGCGCCAATCACCAGCGCCGTTTTGCCCTTCACCTCGCCGCTCACCGCCACGCCGTGCAGCGCCACGGAAACAGCCTCCAGCATCGCCGCCTCAGGAAACGCCATCGCATCCGGCAACCGGTAGACAATCCTCTCCGGCACCGCAATGTACTCCGCAAAAGCGCCTGCCCGGCGAAAATCGGGAGTCGAAACGCCCACCACCTCGCGCCGGTCGCACAGGTTCACCTCGCCGCGCCTGCAGTAGTCGCACTCTCCGCAGTAGACCGTCGAGTCAAACGTCACCCGCTCGCCCACCGCAAACTTCGTCACGCCCGCGCCCACCGCAGCCACCACGCCCGCCGCCTCGTGCCCCATCACGATCGGCGGAAGACGCCGCCCGGTCGAGCCGTCATAGCCATGCACGTCGCTGCCGCAGATGCCGCATGCCTCCACGCGAATCAGCACTTCGCCGGGCCCGGCCTTCGGCGCTTCCTGCTCCGTCAACGTCAGCTTCTTGTACTCCGTCATCAACAGGGTCTTCATCGCAAATCCATCTCCACGCCGCGCTCGCGCGACACACACGTATCAGGACGGATTCTACATTCCGCACTGTGCCCTCTGCAGGCGCGCGCATCACTGCACGCCCTGACTCGGCAGACGCATTCTTTGTAAAATGAAAGTCAGAAACCGGATGCGCTCCTTGGCGCCTCCGGATCAGGGAAGATCGTCATGCCAGCATACGAATACCACTGCAACAACTGCGGCCACCACTTCGACCAGCGCCAGAAAATGTCCGAAGCCCCCATTGCGGCCTGCCCGCGCTGCGGCGGCGCTGTCCATCGCCTCATCAGCGGCGGTGCTGGCGCCATCTCGAAAGGCGGCAGCGCGTCCTCCAGCGCGGAAGCCTTCCAAGGCTGCGCTTCGGGCGCCTGCGGCATGGGTGCCTGCGGTCTTAACGGTGGATGCGCCACCGGTCCTTGCTGCGAGCAGTAACGCGGCGCTCGCCACCTTGCCCGCGGTGCTCCGCGACGACAGGCCTTGCAAGCGCCCGTTCAGGTTTACTCCACCAGCCGCTCCAGTGCTGCAAGCATCTGATCCCGCAGGGCCTGCAGATTATCCAGTTCCGTCTGCGCGGCCTGCTGTCTGCCGCTTTCCTTCAGTTCCACCACCTTGACTGCCATCCCATGCACGCGCGTGTGCAAACGCTCCACAACGGACAGGTCCCACGTACCACCGCCATCGGCCTGCTTGGGATTCGCGAGCCAGCGGCCAAGCTGGCACTCCTCTGGCGCTAAAGCCGGCGGAGACTTCCGCCCATCCATCACAAACTCCCCAACCCCTGCCACCCAGGCCCGATGTTCCACAATCGCATGCAGAAGCGGCCAGTCTGCCGCGGACAGCGATCGCGCTTGCACCCACTTTGGGTGCGGCCGCCATGCCCTGGCCCATGCAGTCATCTCATCGGCAGGCATCGGTCGCGCAATTCCGTAACCCTGTCCTTGCTCACAGCCCAGCCGCAACAGCATGAGGCCATGCTCCACGCTCTCCACGCCTTCGGCCACAGCCAAGCGCCGAAATGCCGATGCAAGCCCCAGCACCCCTTCCAGCAGCGTCAAGTCTTCTGGATCATCCAGCATGTCCCGCACAAATGTCCGATCAATCTTCAACACCTCAATCGGCAGCCTTCGCAGATAGGAAAGCGAAGAATAGCCTGTCCCAAAGTCATCCAGAGCAAACGTCACACCCATCTTCCGGCACGTTTCAATCTGTTCCACGGCCGCCGCCATCTCCGTCAGAGCGCCGTTTTCCAGAATCTCCAGCTCCAGCTTGTTCGCAGGGACTGTGGGGTGGGCCGCCAGCAGCTTCCGCAAAACCGCATCGCACTTTCCACTTTGCAGTTGCTGGGCAGAGACGTTGACGCTCACTGCCAGGTCCAGCCCCGCGCGATGCCATGCGTCAAGTTGACGCATCGCGGTTTCCATCACCCATTCGCCAACCTCAATCTCCAGCGGGCTACCCTCAATCACCGGCAGAAATTGCGCTGGCTGCAGCAATCCCGCCTCGGGATGCTGCCATCGGATCAGCGCCTCGGCTCCCTCCAGCTTGCCCGTGCGCATGTTGACTCGCGGCTGGTAGTGAAGCTCCAATTCCCCGCCCAGCAGTGCCGTATGAATGCGCTCCACATCTTCATGGTGCCCGCGAACATTTTCATCTTGCCTGGGATCGAAGAAGTGGTAGCGGTCCTTGCCCTCCAGTTTGGCGTGATACATCGCCTGGCTCGCCTGCCGCAGAAGCTGATCGCCATCCACATCGACCGGCTGGGGATAGCACGCCACGCCTGCGCTCGCCGAGAGCTTCAACTTGTGCGGGCCAACCTCAAAAGGCTCCCGCACCACCCCTTGCAGCATCGCCAGGATCGGCAAAACATCCTGCGAACTCTGCAGATTGGGCAGCACCACAAAAAACTCGTCCCCGCTTGGCCTCGCCAGAGTGTCACCCGGCCTCAGAGCGCCCTTCAGCCGGTTCGCCGCTGCCATCAGGAACTGATCTCCCACATTGTGGCCAAAGCGCTCGTTCACTCCTTTGAAGTCGTCCAGGTCGAGGCAGATCAATGCCGTGACTCGCCCGCTTCCCGCGGCCTCTTCCATCGCCTGCCGCTGGCGCTGGGCCAGCAGCACCCGATTGGGTAGCCCCGTCAGCAGGTCGTAGTGAGCCATCCGTTCCAGCTTCCACTCCTGCTCCTTCGTCGACGTCAAATCGGAAAACAGCGCAACATACTGCTGCGTCTTGCCTGTCTCATCCGGCACCGCGCTGATCGTCAGCATCTCCGCGTAAAGCCGCCCGCTTTTGCTCTTATTCCAGATCTCGCCTGTCCATTTCCCATGCTGAAGCAGGTGTCGCCACATCTCCTCGTAGAACTCGCGTCCGTGCCGCATCGAACGCAGAAGCCGCGGATTCTTCCCGACAACCTCCTCGCGCTCATATCCGGTAATCTGCGTGAATGCATCGTTCACATCCAGGATCGTTCCCTCCGCATCCGTAATCAGAATGCCTTCTGCAGCATGCGTAAAAACGCTTGCCGCCAGTTGCAGCCGCTCTTCCGCCAGCTTCTGCTGCGTAATGTCCTCGGCAAACAGGATCACGCCGCCCACTTCGCCGGTACCCGTCCACCACGGATGAACTTCCCGGCGGATCAACAGCACTCTCGCATCCGGCAGCACCAGCCGGTCCGCGCGCATTGGCATCACCTCGCCCGCCAGAGCCCGTTGATGCGCTTGCCGCCACTCCTCCGGGATGTTGGGTAGAACCTCATAGTGCGTGCGGCCCGCGAGATTCACCGGGTTAATCTCGAACATCTCCAGCCATCGCCGGCTGCAGGCCAGGTACCGCATCTCCCGGTCAAACATCGCCAGCGCAGCGGGCGCATGCTCAATAAATAGCCGCAGCATCTCCCGGCTTTCACGCACCTTCGTGTCTGCCAGCCTGTGCTCCGTTACGTCCTGAATGGTTCCGCGCATCCGCAGGACATGGCCCTGCTCATCCCGTTCCAGTTCACCGCGTCCCTGCACCCATCGCGTCGCACCGTCCCGCGGACGGACAATCCGGTAGTGACGATCGAATCGTACTGCGTGCCCTGCAATCAACGCGTGAAGGTACTCCGCAAGCTCCGTTCGGTCCTCAGGATGAATCAGAGCCAGCCAGCCCTCCACGGTGTGCGGATATTCGGAGTCAGTCCCCAGAACCTCGTCCAGCGCCTCCGATGCGGTCCATCGCCCGCTCGACACGTCAAATACGTAGCTTCCAATGCCAGCAATCCGTTGCGCCTCACGCAGCAGCTCCGCGCTCTCCCGCTGGGCCACCTCCGCCTGCGCAGCGTCCGTAAGGGTTCGCGTCCTTCCCAGCAGACTTACCACCGCGCCCGTTTTGTCTTTCACCGGAAACGTCCGATGGTCCAGCCAAACCTCCGCGCCGTTGCGCAGAATGCAGCGATACTGCACGTGCGCCATCGGCTTGCCTGCCAGCACTTCCTTTTCAGCCGCATAGAAAGTGTCGGCATGCTCCTCGGGGAAGATGTCGTAGTCCGTCAGACCCAGCACATCGCGGTGTCCAAGCTCAAGGTGTTCCAGTCCGAGCTTCACCTTCTCATTGATGGCGGACAGCACATGGTGCCGGTCCTTAAAGTAGACAGGGTCTTCGCTGCTTTCCAGCAGCACACGCAGCGGCGCGGGTACCGCGTCCTCCGGCCATCCTGTTCCAGGATGACGTGCATCCTCCAGCGTCAGCAGAAGCAGGTCCACTCCGTCCCCATCCCGCACCCGGCGCGCCATCGCCCGCACGCACCGAATCCGGCCGTCGGCATGACGGACTCGCAGACTCTCCCACACCGCATCGTCTGTCGCGCTCGTCCCTTCTTTTTCCGCATCAAAAAGGCGCGCGGCTACGTCCGCATCCTGCGTGTGAATCCGCTCTTTCAGCGTCACGTCGCCCGCAAGAAACCGGCTCGTCGCAATGCCAAGCAGCGCCTCTACGTCTCCGTTCACTGATATGATCTGCTGCCGCCCCAACAGGCGGATGCAAAATTCAGCTCGATCCAAAACGCCCTCACGGATTTGATCTGTCGGCCGCTTTCAAGGCCCATCGATTCCCCGACAGGTAGAGTGCCGCAAAGAAATTGATATCATGAAAGTGCTCCCGCCGTAGGCCCCAATCAGCCGGGTTCCCTTTTCCACCGATTACTCTGGTTTGATTCTGGCTTCGCAGCTCCTAAATGAACCAAATCAAGCACCATTTATCCACCGACTTTTTACTTGCTCCCGATTACGTACCTGCTTATCCACGAGTATCCTTGGCATAATCGCAGCAAGCGCGGTTCCTCAGAATGGTTCCAGGAGCCACGTCCTTTGACCCGAAAGGGTCCGGACAAACCAGGGGAGCATGGAAGAGTGACCAGCTATAGCCGCCAGGATGTCTTGCGAATCCTGCAAATCAGCTCCCGCCAGCTTCAGGGTTGGGAAAGAGCCGGCCTCATCGGCGCACAGCAAACCTATTCCTTCCAGGATCTTCGCCAGCTCCGAACCCTTCGCCTCCTGCGCGATGATGACGTCCCCGCCGCATCCATCCGCCATTCCATTCTCGCCATGAAGGCCGTCGCCGGCATGAGCAATCCGCTCGCTGAAGCCAGCGTCGTCCGTACCGGCTCTCGCCTTGCCTTCCGCTGCCAGGGTGCCATGGTTGACCCCATCCGCCGCCAGCTCCTCTTCGACTTCGAGCGCCTGGATCAGCCGCCCGCAGCCCAGCTCGCCCTCGCCAACCACCGCCAAATCCCCGGCAGAAGCCCGCATGACCTCTTCTTTGCCGCCGTGCAGGCCGAAGAATCCGGCGAAAAGCACCGCGCCATCGCCCTCTATCGCGAAATCCTCGCCCAATCCCCCGCCTATGCCCCGGCCTACATCAACCTCGGAACTCTCCACTTCCATCTGCGCGAATACGCCCGCGCCGAAGAGCTCTATCGCAAGGCCACCGTCGCCGACCCAACCTACGTCCTCGCCTTCTTCGACCTTGGCAACGTGCTCGATGAGCTCGGCCGCCTCGACGAATCCATCGCCGCATATCAGCAGGCCGTCGCCCTCGCGCCCCGTTACGCCGACGCGCACTACAACCTCGCCCTGGCCTTCGAACGCAAAGGCGAGCGCCGCGCCGCCCTCCGCCACTGGCAGGCCTACTCTCGCCTGGACAAGAGCGGCCCTTGGGCCGACCACGCTCGCTCCCAGATCCACAAGCTACTGGAACGGGAAAAGCTCGCAGTCGCCTGGCGCACCCCCGGGCTCCTGCCTCGCTCCACTCCTGCCACTCCCCTTACCCTCGTCCGCAGCCAGACTGAGCTCTAATCCCCTTCCCGCAACCGGCCTTCATTTCCAGCCGTTTCCGCCTCATCAAAATTGATCCTCGCCAGACAACTCCTGCCCGGAATTCGTGTCTAATCTTCAAGGGTTGGTATCCTCTTTTTCGTCTGGAGGTCACCTCAATTTCACTCCCGGCACGTGGCATGACTCACCCATCCCCCTGGCTTTCCCTCGCGCGCTGCGCCAGACAATCGCCCCCTGCAACAGGCACGGCAGCTCCTTGCCCGTGCTAGCATGTTTTGACCCGCAACGGAACGCTTGATAAGGATCAATATGAAGACTAGGCTCGCAATCCCCTCGCAAATGTGGCTCGGAGTCAGCCTGCTGGTGGCCGCCGTCGCGGGCACTCCCGGCTCGCTCCAGGCACAGGCTCCCGCCATCCGCATCCAATCGGAGATCTCCAGTGCCCAGATGACGCCCCTCAAAGGCTCCCTGCGACCGATGGCCATCCCGGCGCTTGATGCCGGCCGAATGCCCGCCAACTATCCCTTGCATGGAATGAGCATCTTCTTCAAGCGCAGCCCGCAACAGGAAGCGGATTTGCAGGCCCTTCTTGCCGCCCAGCAAACTCCCACCTCGCCCCTCTATCACAAGTGGCTGACCCCAGATGAGTATGCTGCCCGATTTGGCATGGCCCAGGCTGACCTCGACAAGGTCGAAGCCTGGCTCCAGGATCAGGGCTTCTCCATCGACTCCGTCTCCCGCAGCCACAACATGATCCACTTCTCCGGCACCGTCGGGCAGGTCGAGCAGGCCTTCCAAACCCAGATGCACTTCTACAACAACCCCGGCGGCGTCAAGAATTTTGCGCCCTCAACGAGCCTCAGCATTCCGGCCGCCCTTTCCGGCATCGTCCTCAACGTCGGAAATCTTGACACCTTCCGGCCCCAGGCACACGTCATCAAGCGCAATGCCCTCGCCGCGGCACCCAGCTTTACCTCCGGAACCACAGGCCACGTCTTCTTCAGCCCTGGCGACATTCAAACGACTTACGACATGAAGCCCCTCACCGGTGGCGGATTTACCGGCACGGGCCAGTCCATCGCCGTTCTCGGCCAGTCCGAGATCTCCCTCTCGGACCTCCACAACTTCTGGACGGCCTCCGGCCTCACCGTCAATGACCCCGTCCAGGTTCTCGTCCCTGGCTCCGGCACGCCGGCTTTTTCCCCGGGAGATGAAGGCGAATCCGACCTCGACCTCGAATGGTCAGGCGCCACGGCCTATGGCGCCACCGTCTTCTTCGTCTACACCGGCAGCAACACCAACTACGGCGTCTTCGACTCCGCGCAGTACGCCGTCGACCAGCGTATCGCCAATATCATGACCCTCAGCTACGGCGCCTGCGAGCTCGGTCTGACCTCCACCCAGGTCACGCAGCTCGAATCCATTGCCTCCCAGGCTGCCAGCCAGGGCCAGACCTTCATCGCATCCTCCGGTGACCAGGGCTCTACCTCCTGCTATGGCATCACCAGCCTGTCCACCGCGCAACAGACATCTCTCTCCGTCAACTACCCCGCCAGTAGCGAGTACGTCACGGGTGTCGGCGGATCGTCAATTCCGACCGCGGACGACCAAGTGGGTACCTACTGGACCGCCGCCAGCGGCTCCACAGACCTGGTCGTCTCCGCCACCCAGTACATTCCGGAAAACGCCTGGAATGACGACACCACCAGCGGTTGCACTGACGCGAATAACAACCCCATCGGCTGCCTCAGTTCTTCCGGCGGCGGTGTCAGCACCCTTTACACCTCCAAGCCCACCTGGCAGACCGGCGTCCCCGGCATTCCCCAGGACAACAAGCGCGACGTCCCGGACGTCTCTCTCTATTCCTCGCCCAACCTGCCCGGCTACCTCTACTGCACCAGCGATTCCTCAGACTGGTACACACCCCCGACCGGCAGCACCAATCCGGCCCAGCAGAATAGCTGCAACCAGGGCTTCCGCGACAGCGCCACAGGCTACCTCACCGTCGCCGGTGGCACCAGCTTCGCCGCGCCCATCTTCGCCGGTATGGTCGCCATCCTCAATGAGAAGGCGGGATACTCCACAGGACAGGGCTTGCTGAATACCGCCCTCTACTCACTGGCTTCCAACAGCGGCACCTATGCCACAGGTTTCCACGACATCACCACCGGCAACAACAACTGCCTCGCCGGCGGCATCGTCTGCCCCAGCGGCCCCATCGGCTACTCCGCTGGCACGGGCTACGATCTCGTCACCGGTCTCGGCTCTGTTGACCTCAACAACCTGGCCAACGCTTGGACGACCAGCGCTTCCACGCTGATCACTACGACCACCACCCTTACCGCCGCCACCACAACGCCCAACGTCAGCACCGCTGACACCGTCACCATCACCGTAGCGTCCACCACCGGCGGCACCACGCCGACCGGTAACGTCACCCTCCAGATTGACGGTGGCACCAGCAACGGCGGAACCACCGTCGCGGCGCAAGCCTTGTCCTCAGGCGGCACGCTGACCTACACCGCCAATTTCAGCACCTCCGGCATTCACCAGATCCTCGCCCAGTACGCGGGTGACACCATGCACGCAGCTTCGGTCGGCGTCATTCAGCTAAGCGTCGGAGGCACCGGCGGCACCACCACACCTGGCATCACTCTCGCAGCTTCACCCACCTCGCTCACCGTCAGCCAGGGCACCTCGGGCACTGAAACCATCACAGTCACGCCTGCCGGCGGCTACAAGGGCACCGTCGACGTCAGCTTCTCCTCCAGCAACAACAGCGCCCTCGCTAACCTCTGCTACCAGTTCTCCTCATCCCTCAGCAACGGAGATGGCTCGGTCCAGATCAACGGCGCCAGCCCCGGCAGCGTCACCCTGAGTCTCGATACCAACGCGGCCGACTGCGCAAGCACAGGTGGCTACCCCTACGGTTACGGCTACGGCTTCTATTCCCAGCACGGCAAGTGGCATCGCATGAGCGGAGCAGCCGGAATCAACACCTCGCAAAACAAAAAACCCAGCCCGATTCCGGAAGGCCTTGCACTCGCCGGTCTCCTGCTCATCGGCTACCTCGGCCGCAAATCGCGTAATCTGCGTAACCTTGCTCTCGTCCTGGCCCTCATGGTTGCCGGCTTCGCCATCTCCGCCTGCGGCGGAGGCGGAATCGCAGCCCCATCCAACCCAGCCAAGGGCACCTACACCATGACCGTCTCGGGCGTGGACACGGTCACTAAGTCCATCTCCGGTAAAACCACCTTCACCTTCGTGATCGACTAGCCGGAAAAGTCTCTTCACACCCGGGGCAGATGCCGCAAGGCGTCTGCCCCTTTTGCTTGCCGCGCCCCTGCAATCGTCCGTCTGCTACACTGCCCGGTGCGCCAAGGAGAAGCCAGCTTGCCCATCTCGACCCCCACCTGCTCGCCGCTCACCCTTCTCTCAGAGGAAGAGCAGCTCTTTTACTCCACCGTTCTTGATTTCGCCCAGAAGACCATCGCGCCCCTCGTTCGCACCATGGACGACGCGCAACAGTTCGACCCCACCATCCTCCGTCATCTCTTCGAACTCGGCCTCATGGGTGTCGAGGTTCCCGAGGAACACGGCGGTGCCGCCGGCAGCTTCTTTGACGCCGTCCTCGCCATCCAGGCCATCAGCACCGTCGACCCCGGCGTCGCCGTCCTCGTCGATGTCCACAACACCCTTGTCGTCAACGCCATCCGCCGCTGGGCCACCGATGTCCAGAAGCGCCAATGGCTGCCCCGCCTCGCCACCGACACGCCCGGCGCCTACGCCCTCAGTGAAGCCGGCTCCGGCTCCGATGCCTTCGCGCTTCAGACCCGCGCCGAGACCACCAGCGCCGGATACCGCCTCAATGGCCGCAAGCTCTGGATCTCCAACGCCCGCGAGGCCGGCCTCTTCATCGTCTTTGCCACCCTTGACCCCACCGCCGGCTATCGCGGCATCACGGCCTTCCTCGTCGAAAAGGGCACGCCCGGCTTTACCGTCGGCCGCAAGGAAGACAAGCTCGGCATACGCGCCAGCAGCACCTGCGAGCTCCTCCTCGACAACTGCGAACTCCCCGCCGAAAACCTCCTCGGCGAACCCGGCAAAGGCTACAAGATCGCCATCGAGACGCTGAACGAAGGCCGCATCGGCATTGGCGCCCAGATGCTGGGCCTTGCCGAAGGTGCCTGGGGCCACGCTGCTCGCTACGCAAAGGAACGCCGTCAGTTCGGCAAAACCATCGCCGAGTTTCAGGCCGTGCAATTTTCCCTCGCCCAAATGGCCACCGACATTGAAGCCGCAAAGCTCCTCGTCTACAACGCCGCCCGCCTCAAAGACGCCCGACAGCCCTACGTCAAAGAAGCCGCCATGACCAAGCTCTTCGCCTCGCAGGTCGCCGAGCGCGTCGCCAGCCAATGCGTTGAAATCTTCGGCGGCAACGGCTTTGTCCGCGATTACCCCGCGGAGAAGTACTACCGCGACGCCAAGGTGGGAAAGATCTACGAGGGCACATCCAACATGCAGCTCATGACCATCGCCAAACACCTGCTCGGCTGAAAATCACCGTCTCGCGCCTTGCACCGGCAACCCACACCCGCTGCGATATGCTCAAAGCTGACAGAGTTTTGCCGGGGGGCAGAGCTCCGCACTGCGATGATCCTCACCAATCCACGCACATGGGAGACCGCCACCGGAGTGGTCCTGCTCGCCACGCTCACGGGTGCCGGCATTTGGCTCGTCACGCGTCGCCGCCCCACAGCTGACGAAATCGAGCAGACCCGCCGCCAATTCCTTGCCCGCTCCGGCCGCCTCGTCGATGGCATGTTCCTCGACATCACCGAAATGACTGCCGATGACGGCGTCACGCGCACTCTGCTCATCTACAGCTACCGCATTAGTGGCGTCGACTACCAGTGCTCACAGGACGTCACCGCCATGCTTGACACACTGAACCCCGCCGATCTGCGCGCCGGCTTCCCCTGCACCGTCCGCTACCAGCCCG
The DNA here is from genome assembly GCA_021813745.1 of Acidobacteriota bacterium. Classification (GTDB taxonomy): domain Bacteria; phylum Acidobacteriota; class Terriglobia; order Terriglobales; family Acidobacteriaceae; genus Telmatobacter. The sequence continues at coordinate 13,228 of JAKAJO010000116.1, read as the reverse complement.
GCAACCCCCACAACAGCATCCTAGTTGCTGAACAATGGTCCGGCCTGCGCAACACCCTCCCCGAACTCCCCGTCGGTCCTGCCGTCACCGAGCCCCGCCGCCGCTGGCCGCGCGTCCGCTAGCCCTTTCCGGGCACAGGGCGCACGCATTGTTTCCCGGATCAAAACGCTGATGGCACGCCACCTTTGGCCCATTTACACTGCCCTTATGCACGTCCATGCCGCGCCCGCCGGCCCCGGCGCAAACCGGACACAATCCGTTCTCCGCATTTCCCTGGTGGTCACGCTGGCCTACGTCGTCGTCACCTTCGTAGCCGGTCTGCGCGCACACTCGCTCGCCCTACTCTCTGAGGCCGGCCACAACGTATCGGACTTCCTCGCGCTCCTCCTCAGCTTTGCCGCCGTCTACTTTCAGACCCGCCCGGCCGACAACACCCGCACCTTCGGCTATCAGCGCGCCGGCGTTCTCGCCGCCTTCGTTAACGCCGCCACCCTCATTGTCATCTCCCTCTGGATCGCTCTTGAAGCCATCCACCGCCTCAGTGCGCCCGTCGCCGTCCATCCCCGCATCATGATGATCACCGCCGCCGCAGGCGTCCTGATGAACGGCGTCATCGCCGCGCTGCTCTGGGGCGTCGCACGCGACGTCAACATGCGTTCTGCCTTCCTCCACATGGCCGGAGACACGCTCTCCACCGCCGCCGTCATCGCCGGTGGCGCGGGTATTCTCTTTACCGGACAGAACTGGATTGACCCCATCCTCTCGCTCGGCATCGCGGCACTCATCCTCTGGTCCAGCATCGGCATTGTCCGCGAAACTCTCAACATCCTCCTCGAAGGCACGCCGCGCGGCCTCTCCCTGCCCCAGATTCGCTCCTCCATGGAAGCGGTCGAAGGCGTCATCAATGTCCATGACCTCCACATCTGGAGCCTCGGCTCGCAGTCCCGCGCCCTCTCCTGCCACGTCACTATCGCCGACATTCCCCCCTCTGAAAGCGCCTGCATCCTCGTCAAGCTCAACCACGTCCTCCACGACCACTTCCACATCAGCCACACCACCATCCAGTTCGAGCACATCGGCTGCGGCGAGCTCGAGGGCTGCGTCGTCCCCATCGAAGAAATGGCCGCCGACATGCCCCATGCGCACCACGGCCATTTGCATTAATCTTTCCGGAGGTCCACGCCTTGCATCGTTTCCGCGCTGCGCTTGTCACCCTCTGTCTTACCCTGCCTATCGCGCTTCTAAGCCAGAAAGCCCCGGCTGCGAAGGCCGCTTCCGTATCGGTCGGCCCCGTGCAGGTGAGCACGGCCCAATTGCAGGCTCTCAGCGGCGAGTACACCAACACCGCGGATCCAGACACGCCCCTCAGCTTCTATGTGCAGGATGGCAAGCTTACCCTCGAGTCCGAGCGCCGCATCCCAACGCAGCTCGACCCCGTCTCCGCCACCGAGTTCACGGTCCCTGATCCCAAGGTCACCTTCACCTTCACCCTCGACGCCGACGGCCGCGGCTCCACAGTCGTCGTCTCCATGGAGCCCGACGCCATCTACCACCGCACCGGCGAGCCCGTTCACCACGTCTTTCACGACTACCAGCGCGCCGAGGTCATGATTCCCATGCGCGACGGCGTCAAGCTCCACGCCGTCATCCTCAAGCCGGCGGACATCGCCACACCTCTACCCATCCTCATGCAGCGCACGCCCTACGGCTGCGACGGCACAACGCGCGGGTCCTTCTTCGCCGGCCGCCCAGAGCTCGCCCGCGACGGCTACATCTACGTCTGCGAAGACATCCGGGGCCGCTTCAAGAGTGAAGGCGAATTCGTCATGATGCGCCCGCTCGCAGACCATAGCGCCGGCGGCCAATCTGGCAGTCCAGCCCCCAAAGCCATCGACGAAAGCACCGACGCCTCCGACACCGTCGCCTGGCTCATCCAGAACGTCCCCGGCAACAACGGCCGCGCTGGCGTCGTCGGCACCAGCTATCCCGGCTTCCTCGCCATGATGGCCGGCATCGACCCCCACCCCGCCGTCAAAGCCGTCTCGCCCCAGGCCCCCATGATCGACGTCTGGAAGGGCGACGACTTCTTCCACAATGGCGCCTTCCGCCAGTCCTACGGCTACGACTACGTGCTCATGATGGAGTCCAGCAAAGAGAACGCCGAGGTCAGCTACGGCAAAGACAAAGACGGCAAGCCCGTCGATGGCTACGACTTCTTCCTCCAGCGCGGCTCCTTTGCGGAAGACGTGAAGCGTTCCGGCTCCAAAATGCTGCCCACCTGGAAGCTTTTCCTCGAACACCCCGCCTACGACAGCGAGTGGTCCTCACGCGGCGTCGAAAATCACCTCAACACCATCGCCGTCCCTACCCTCACTGTGGGCGGCTATTACGACCAGGAAGACATGTACGGCCCGCAGGAGGAGTACGCCAAACTTGAGCCTCACAACACCAAGCACGACAACTTCCTCACCCTTGGCCCCTGGCGGCACGGCTACTGGGCCGCCTCCTCGCGCCACCTCGGCGACCTTAACTTCGGCGCGCCCATCGGCAAGGAGTTCCGTGCGGACATTGAAGCGAAATTCTTCGGCCATTACCTGAAAGGCGAGTCCGGCTTCGACCTCCAAAACACCGCCAGCTTCCAGACCGGCTCCAACACCTGGCAGCATTACTCCGAGTTTCCCCCACTCAAGGCTGAAACCAACAGCCTCTACCTGCTCCCCGGCGGCCAGCTCAGTTGGAGCGGCCCCACCACGCAGGGCAAGACCACCTACGTCAGCGACCCCGCCAACCCCGTGCCCTACCGCCACCGCCCCATCCAGCCCACCTACTCACAAGGCTCGCAGTGGTACAACTGGCTCGCCGAAGATCAGCGCTTCGTCACCAGCCGTCCCGATGTCGCCCTCTTCAAGCTGCCCGTGCTCAAGAAAGACCTCGTCGTCACCGGCGAAGTCGTCGCCGACATTTACGCTGCCACTACCGGCACTGACAACGACATGGTCGTCAAGCTCATCGACCAGTACCCCGACGACGACCCCGACCCCAAGATGCGCGGCTACCAGCTCATGACCAACGCTGAAATCTTCCGCGGCCGCTATCTCTCCGGTTTCGACAACCCCATGCCCCTGCGCGCCAACTCCGTCCACGAGTACCGCTACAGCCTCCACGACGTCGATCACGTCTTCAAGGCCGGCCACACCGTCCTGGTCGAAATCCAGTCCACCTGGTTCCCGCTCTACGACCGCAACCCGCAGACCTTCGTGCCCAACATCATGACCGCCAAACCCGAGGACTACAAACCGGCCACCATCACCATCCTGTCTGACCCCGACCACCAGTCCAGCCTGCAGCTCCCGCTCATGAACCCCTGCGACCACATCGAGTGCTTCTGAGCCGGCTTAGCGCCGGCGCGCTGGTCTCGGCCGTGACACACTCCCACCCACAGGTGCGATGGATTGGCATGTCAATCTCAGGGAAGAAACCGCGGATGAGTCCAAAGAGACAATGAAATCGCGCACCCTAGAAAAGGCGAATAGATAGAGAAAGATGCTCAGTGGCTTTTGCTTCCATAAGTCGTTGAGGAATCCAACATCATGGCCCAAGAATGATCCGCTCCAACGAAGAACCGGAGTTCCCCCGCATGCTTCACTCAATCCGTTGCCGGATGACGCGCGCAAAGCTCCAAATGCCACATCTCCGGCCAAAAGCTCTGCTGCCTGACCCAAGATTCGGCAACTTCGATTTGGAAAGCACTCACCTGACCCAATATTCTGGATAGGAGCCTCGAGCGTCGCTGCGGCAATTCAACATTGCCCCAATTCCAAGCGAAGACCAAAGAAAGTCGCCCAAACCTATGGCCACGTCGTTAACCTTCATGGGATATGTGCTGAAGAACCTGCGTCGTCGGCGCCTCAGGACATTCCTCTCACTCTCCGGGATTGGAATGGCGGTGGGCGCTTTCGTCGGCCTGGTCGGGTTTTCCACTGCATTCGAGCAGCAGTGGTTCCGTATCTACTCCAGCACCGGCACTGACATCTCGGTCATCCAGGGAAGCTTCCTGAACACCACCCTGGATCAGTCCGCCGCAGAAAAGATCAAGTCCATCCCCGTGGTCGAGCAGGTATCTCCCACCATCTTCAATCTGATGGACGTAACACCGGACATGAATGCACTGGTCTACGGCTGGGACGCAAATGCATTTGAATTCGATTCTCTGAATATCCTGGCCGGGCGCCGATTCCGCAATGGGCAGCGAGAAGTCATGCTCGGCGATCTGCTCGCGCAGGATCTGAACAAAAAGCCCGGCGATACGCTTGAGCTGCAGGGCACCCTCTTCAATGTGACCGCCATCTACCACGCCGCTTCAACCCTGGAAGCAACCGCAGTGGTGATGCCGCTCGACCAGTTGCAGCAGCTCAGCGGCATGGGCGGAAAGGTCTCGACCATCGACATTCGCTTGCGCCCCGTACCTGCCGGCGAGACACCGGAACACTATGTGAAATCTGCCCAGGTTGCGATCCAGAAGGCCTTGCCGGGTGTCCGCGCAGTTCCTGCGGCCGAGCGTGCCAGCGACAATCAGTTTGTGAAGCTGGCCCAGGCCTCCGCATGGGGCACCTCTTTGCTCGCTCTCCTCATCGGCATCCTCGGCATCGCCAACACCATGGTCATGTCTGTCTTCGAGCGCACACGAGAGATTGGCATCCTGCGCGCACTCGGATGGAAGCGATGGCAGGTGCTGGCCCATATCGAGGCAGAGGCCGCATTACTCGGCCTGAGCGGCGGCTTTCTGGGCATCGGGCTCGGATGGTGCGCCCTGCGCGTTCTTGCAGCGTTGCCCCAAACAGCAAGCTTCTTTGCTGCAACTTTGCAATGGCCGCTGCTCATCAAAGCACTTGGGATTGCAATCCTCGCCGGGCTCGTTGCCGGAGCGCTGCCTGCATGGCGCGCCGGGCAGCTTTCCCCCGTCGACGCACTCCGATGTGAATAAGCGGTCTTTGCTCGATCTACGACGGATGCAGGAGCTTCTGGCGCGGCCCATCGTGTTCATGCCAAATGGGGGCTGGATGAATGTTCGCTGGCAACTAGACACCCTTACGCAAGAATTTCACCCTGGTCACTGACTCCTGATGCCCTTCGCTTCTGACGTGAACGCAATGCAACATCAAACACAACTATGACCAGATTCGGAGCATTTTGCTTCCCGGCCACCGGGCACATCAATCCAATGACCGCCCTCGCGCGCAGCCTGGAATTGAGAGGGCATGAAGTCACGCTCTTCGGGATCGCAGACGTTGAGGAACGCGTGCGGGCCGCAGGGATTCGGTTTCATCGGATTGGCATGCAGGACTTTCCACTCGGCTCTCTCAGAGCACTCGATGAGAGATTGGCCGGGCTCAATGGGCTGGCCGCACTCAGGTTCACCCTGCAGCGAGTCAGGGCTTCTGCCCGCATGGTTCTGCGCGATGGTCCACGAGCTGCGCGGGAGGCCGGCGTGGATGCCTTGCTGGTCGACGAAGCCGACTTCGCAGGAAGCGTCGCGGACTACCTGGGCCTGCCTTGGATTTCGATTGCGCTGCTTCCTCCCCTCCTGGACGACGACCGCTTTCCACCCTTCTGGCTGGGTTGGTCGGTGGGGATTGGGCCGGTCTCGCGCCTGCGAAACCGCTTCGCGATCCAGGCTCTCCTCCGTTTGGGCTCCCCAATCTTTACAGATGTGAATCGGCAGCGGCAGGCCTGGGGCCTGAAGCCTTTCCAGAAGTCCGAGGATGCCCTCTCGCCACTGGCGCAAATCACCCAGTTACCGGAAGCGCTGGAGTTCCCAATCCGCGGCGAGAAACCCAAGGGACTGCATTACACAGGGCCATTCGTAAACGCTCAGCAGCGTCCGGCAATTGACTTTCCCTGGGACCGCCTCGATGGCCGGCCCCTCATTTACGCTTCGCTCGGCACCCTTCAGAACGGCTCGGCGACCATTTTTCGCAAGATCGCCGAGGCCTCCGCGGATCTCGATGCACAACTGCTCATTTCGCTGGGAGGCGGACTCGATCCTGCCCAGCTGGGCCCATTAGCCGGCGCGCCCCTTGTAGTGCGCTATGCACCTCAATTGGAGATCTTGAAAAGAGCAACCCTCGTCATTACACACGCAGGAATCAATACGGTATTGGAGTCCCTGTCTGAGGGAGTCCCGCTGGTCGCCATTCCCCTCGGCAACGATCAACCAGGAGTCGCCGCCCGGCTCAAAGCGCGCCGAGCCGGCGTGGCTGTTTCACGCCGTCGCCTCACCGCCGCCCGGCTGCGCGAAGCCATCCGGCTTGTTCTGCAAGATCGTCGATATCGCGATTCTGCCCTGGAACTGCAACAAATCCTCCGCAAACTGGATGGTCCCGCCATGGCAGCAGACATCATTGAACAGGTTTTGCAGCTTCGCTCAGTGGCGCCCGTCAATTTCGCTCACAGTGAGTCAGCTTTCAGGGTGTGACGTCCACCGGGAAAAGCGGTCAAATAGATGGATGGAAAGGTCTTTTGTTAGGCGTAATGGGCTCCGCGCGCGCTTCGGAGCCAGAAGTTTTCGATAGACACCAGCGATTCTGACCAATAAACTCAAGTGGATTCCTCAGCACGCGACCCGGTTTCGACGAACTCCCAACCCATGTCATTTCAACAGTCGTCAAGTCTATTAAGTCTGCATGATGCCCGCCGTACACGCCTGAGGGCGCTTCGGGGTCGCTCTGCGGGGAACATTGCATGCGGACCTTTACCAGTGCGGCTTGTCGCGCCGTCTCCCGGTGGAGGAATCGCGACATGAGTGGCCCAATTCTTGAAGTACGCAACCTGTACAAGAGCTACGAAGAAGGGCGAATCGAGGCGCTCCGGGGGGTCGACCTTTCAATCGAAGCCGGCGAATATGTTGCCATCAGCGGCCACAGTGGCAGCGGCAAGTCAACCCTCCTTCATTTGCTCGGAGGCCTTGATAGTCCGAGCAGTGGAAGCATCTTCTTCCGGGGCGCCCCGCTCGGCTCTTTCATCGATCTGGATACCTATCGCAGCAATCATGTCGGCTTCATTTTCCAGGCCTTCTATCTCCTCCCCACTTTGCGCGCCATCGAAAACGTGCAGGCTCCCATGCTCGCATCGACACACCACACCGCGAATCGCGGGCAACGCGCCGAAGCCCTGCTGCGAGAGATGGGGATGGAACATCGAATGAACCAGCATCCTAACAAGCTCTCTGCCGGAGAGCGGCAGCGCGTTGCCATCGCACGGGCCTTGGCCAACGAGCCCGAGATCCTCCTCGCCGACGAGCCCACGGGAAATCTCGACAGCAAGAACTCCGCACGCATTATGGAGATCCTGACCGGGATACAGAAGAAGCATGGGATGACGCTGATCGTGGTCACGCATGAAGACGAAATCGCCTGCGCCGCGCCGCGCCACATCCGTATTCACGACGGAAGGATCGCGTCATGAGGCTGGCCGGCGCGTTGTCGATTTTCGTGTTGCTGGCGGCGGGTGCCGCCCACGCCCTTGACACACCCGCAGCGCTTGTATCGCTGCGGAATCAGATCAAGGCTTCCGACTATCGAGCCACCGGACAACTCGTCCGCGTCGATGAAAGCGGCAATCGGACGATCTATTCAATTGCCGTCAAAGGCCTGTGGTTTCGCGGCGCAATGCACTCCTTGGTTGAAATCGTCCCGCCCAAAGGCCCTTCCGGAACCGCTTCACAAAGCGGGCGCTTTCGTATCCTGCTGGAAACGCGGCCTGACGGTCGGGATAGCATTCAGATCTTCCGGCCGCACCAGGCAGCGCCAACTCTCCTGCCCGCCGACAGATGGGGTGAGAGCCTGTTAAACGCCACGTTCAGCTTTGAAGATCTTCTCGATTCACAATATTTCTGGCCGGGGCAAATCATTCTTAAGAGCGCCGTCTTCAGCGGTCACCAGTGCGATGTCCTGAAAAGCACCCCGGGGCCTTCGGGTCGGTCCGGCTACGTCGACGTGCTGACTTGGCTTGACCACACCATCAACTACCCCGTCTATGCAGAGAAGGTGATGAGACAGGGTGGCATGGTGAAAGAATTCACCTATTACGGCCTGCGAAAGTCCAACGGGGTCTGGTCTGCCACGCAGGTTGAAGCAAAAATTCGAGGCCGCACCGGATCAGCTCTTTTGATCATCAAGCGGGGCAGCGCCAAAGCTCATCTGAGTATGAACGACTTTCAGCCCGAGCAAATCAGCCAATTCGAGGATCGTCCATGATTTTTTCACTCTGGTTCTTGTCTCTTATCGCAGCGATCCTTGCCACGGGATTTCTTTATCAATGTCTCGGCGACCGGCTCGACCGTCGGCGATACACCGGTGACGGTCGCTGGGTCAAGATTGGCAGCGGACAGCAGATCTACGTCGTCGAAAAAGGCTCTGGCGGACCTGCCGTGCTCTTCGAGGCAGGCATCGCCGCCACCAATCTCAACTGGCATCACATCCAGGAAGAAGTTGCCCGCTTTACAGCAACGGCGTCCTATGATCGCAGCGGTCTCGGCTGGAGCAGCCCTTGCCGCAGCGTGCGTACGCCCGGAAACATCTCCGTGGAATTGCACGCGATGCTGGAATCGGCGGGTATCAAGCCGCCTTACATCCTCGTGGGGCACTCTTTCGGCGGCTTGGTCATGCGCCGATTCGCAACCTTGTATCCGGAATGCGTCTCAGGCGTCGTGCTGGTTGACCCCATGCGCTGCGAGGAGTGGCCTCCTCTCAATCCGGAAAAGCTGAGCATGATTGAGCGGGGCAAAAAGCTCTCCGCCTATGCAATCCCCATCGCGCGCTTTGGCCTCGCGCGCCTCGCCGTCACTTCATTGCTATGCCGTTCCGGAAGGCTCTCGGGGCATCTGGCAAGTGCCGGAGGCACCGGAGGCCGTCACGTTCTGAAGCGAGTGACGGAAGAGGTAGGGAAGATGCCCAGGGAGGTCTGGCCCATCGTCGCAGCACACTGGTCGCGACCGGGCTACTACAGCGGCATGCAGCATCATGTCGCGGCCGTGCCAGACACCGTCTCCGAGATGCATCGCGCCGAACCCATCCGAGACATCCCCGTTCTCGTCCTCACTCCGGGAAAATCGACACCCTTGTCTGACCAATGCCTCGCACAGATCGGAAACAACGTCCGACAAGTCATCGCAATGGATAGCGCACACTGGATTCATCTCGATGAGCCCGATCTGGTCATCGATTCGATCCGCGAAATGGTGACATCTGCCTCACGGGAAGCTCTTGCGGCCATGGCCTGAAACCGAGGTCTGGAGCGAATCCGCCGACGCGCAAAGAATCCGCCACACTCAATCCGTCAACGATGCAAATCGTTCCTGAAGGACGCGGCGCAAATACTTTCCGGTATGGTTCTGCGGCAGCTCGCCTGGGTCCACAATCCAGATGCGCCGCGGCGATTTATAGGCAGCCAGATTGCCGCGGCACCAGCCCACAAGGTCGGCCTCGTTCAATGCAGTGCCGGGATGCAGCTCCACCGCGGCCACAGGCACTTCGCCCTTTTCGTTGTGAGGCAAACCAAACGCGACCGCTCGAGCCACTGCGGGATGTCTCAGGATGGTTTCTTCCAGCTCGCGCACGTAAACTGAATACCCACCCGTCTTGATCACATCCTTGGCACGTCCCACCAGGCGAATAAGCCCCAGGCGATTGCGCTTGGCCAGATCGCCGGTCCGCAGCCAGCCGTCGCTCGTCACCAGGCGCTGCGCTCCACCCTCGTCCCTCCAATAGTGCGGATCCAGGCCACTGCGGCGAATCTGGCATTCACCCGTCGAGCCCGCCGGCACCACGCGACCTTCTTCGTCGACAACGCGAATGCGAAACGGCGGCACCGGAACGCATAGATCGCCACTCCCAGGCAGAAAGGGCAGCTCAACACCCATCATCGCCAGACCGCCCAGCTCCACCATGCCATAGCCATTCAAAAGAACAGGCGGAATGCGCCGCCCGCCGGGAAGCCGATACAACGCGCCAAATCGCCGTAATCGCTGCCGAACCTCCGAAGGAAGATGATCGCTCGCCGATAGCCACACCCGAACGCTGGCCAGGCGGCTTGCATCCGGATTGGCGTTCACCAGCCGTGCAAACATCGCAGGCACCCCGATAAACGCGGTGATCCGAAATCGCTCCACCAGGTCCAGCGCCGCATCAACTTGAAAGCGATCGAGAAAACATCCGCGAATCCCCGCCATCAGGCCGTACAGTGCAATACTCACCGCCATGATGTGCGACCATGGCAGCGCAACCAGCGCAAGATCGCGCGGCCCAAGAAACACCCCTGACAGCACTGTGGACGCCCGCCCGCCCAGCAGGGCATTGCTCGAAAGCGCTGCCCCCTTTGGAAATCCGCTCGTACCCGACGTGTGAAAAATGGCGATGGTCGCTGCCGGATCAATGGAAGTCGGCGGAAAGATAGCCTGCGTTGCAGCGACTCGGCGGAATCCTTCGAGCGTTTCTGGCTCGTCGTCAGCCTGTATCCAGACGCGCACATTCAGAGCATCGCGATCCTGAATGCTGCGCTCAAACTGTGCTTTATCCGTGATCAAAATCTCAGTGCCGCTGTCGGAGAGAATCCGGCGCACCTCGGCCAGAGAAAGCTGTGGATTGAGCGGGACTGCAATGCCTCCGGCACGGATGATGGCGAGAAACCAGTGAAAACATCGACGGTCGTTCGTCCGGTAGATCGCAACCGGTTCGCCTGGGCGCAGCGAGATCGACTCGCGGAGAAACGCATCCATCTGGCAGATCTCAGCGTGAAGGTCGGTCAGATGAAAGCAGCCAGAGTCATCGACGGAGACTTCGCAATTCCCCTTCCGTCGAACCAGTTCATCAATCAGGTTGGCTACCGTGACGCTACGGTCACGCGCGAGCCGGTATCGAAGAAGAATACTCATGATGCGGACAATGGCTTGCGGCCCCAGTCGCTGGCCACGCAGTAATGGAAAAGCCGGTCAAGGTAGTCCAGTACGGGCGGAGGATTGACCCCGACAGGCCCCAAAAAACGCTCGGCGTTGCTCGTGTCGAACTGCATGCGCATGGTGAAGTAGTCCCGGTACGCCCGGCCGTCGCGCAGCACACGACGCTTCCGCCCCCACAACGACGCAAATAACAGAGGCCGCACCACAGCGAAGAAAAATCGCGGATCAACATAACGCGGCTCGGGCCCATTGAAGTAGCGCATCGCTTGACGGGCAATCTCATCGATCGTCGCGCTGCCCCGCGGCCCGGCACACAGATGCAGCGTCGAGCCCAGCGCAGCCTCGTTGAACAGAACCCCTGCCACGGCTTTCGCCACATAATCCACCGGGACAATATCCAACACCGCATCAGGAAAACCAGGAACCGTACGCCAGAGACGCCGCGCATAAATCTTGAGCGGCCAGTACATCATCTTGAAGCTGGAGGTCGCTCCGGTTTCAGAGTCGCCCACAATAATGCTTGGCCGCAGAATCACGCCCGGAATCGAACCGAGACGCGAACGCACCAGGGCTTCCGACTCGGCTTTGGTCTGTTCGTACGTATTGCGATAGGTCTGGCCCACAGAAAGCTCATCTTCGCGCACCAGGCCTGACCGCTCGCCCGCCACATAGGCGGTCCCAACATACGCAAAGCATCGAAGCTGACGCGATCCGGCAGCAAAATCAAGAATCTTGCGGGTGCCTTCGACGTTGATCTGCCGGGCCTCCTCAAGCGAGTGGTCAAAGCGCACTGTCGCAGCGCAGTGAACCACGCGCGTTGCCTCAGCCTGCAAACGCTGATACGTCCCTGCATCCAATCCGCACGCAGGTCGGCTCACATCGCCGGAAAAAACCTGCACCCGCGACCGCTCCGCCAATGGAATGAACGCATCCGCCCGTTCCTGCCCGGATTGCCCCGCACGGTCACGGATCAGAAGCGCCAGCCTGGCCTCGGGTCGCTGCCCCAGTAGCTCGCGCACCAGTTGCATGCCCAGGAAGCCGGTCGCTCCCGTGACTAAGATGAGTTCTTCGTTGTTCATGCCGGGATCGATTCCCGTCTCCCATTTATCGAGGTCAGGGAAAGTGCACCTGCCGAAGCCGCTGCTCTGGAACGGTCGCAGGGCATCGCCCTCAATCGGCACTCCAGGATGAGCCTCGCAAGCGCCTGGTCCTCCGTTGACCAATACGACAGCGCCTCTTCATCTTACTGCAATCCGCGATACCCTCGCCCCAGCCCTCTGCATCTCCTGTGCCCTTCGCACCGGCCACTCGCGCTAGAATAGTGACAGCAGCATGACCATCCGCCGCCCCATCTCGGCCCTCCTCTAGCGGCGCCCGCCGCACACACTGTTCTGCGCCCTTTTTCTACCCATCTCTACTCCAAACCCTGAAATCCCGGAGGGGCACCGCATGTTGGATCGTCTGGAACAAATGGAGCAGCGCTACACCGAATTGCAGGCCCAGTTCGCCCTGCCCGAGGTCCTCAACGACCACGAAAAATACCAGAAGATCGGCAGGGCCCTGCGTGAGATCGAAGAGCCCGTCGAAAAATTCCGCGAGCTCAAGCAGGTCCGTCAGGGCCTCGCCGACGCCCGCGAGCTGCTCGCAGGCTCAGACCCCGACCTGCGCGCCATGGCCGAGGAAGAGATCGCCACGCTCACCCCGCGCGAGCCCGCGCTCGAAGAAGAGCTCAAGCTCCTCCTGCTGCCCAAAGACCCCAACGACGAGAAGAACGTCATCCTTGAAATCCGCGCCGGCACCGGCGGCGACGAGGCCTCGCTCTTTGCCGCTGAAGTCTTCCGCATGTACACCCGCTTCGCCGAGCAGCATCGCTGGAAGGTCGAAGTCATGTCGCTCTCCGAGTCCGGCGTCGGCGGTTACAAGGAAGTCATCGCCATCATTGAAGGCGACCGCGTCTACTCCCAGCTCAAGTGGGAGTCTGGCGTCCACCGCGTCCAGCGCGTACCCGCCACCGAAACGCAGGGCCGCGTCCACACCTCCGCCATCACCGTCGCCGTGCTGCCTGAGGCCGAAGACGTCGACATCAAAATCGAAGCCAAGGACCTGCGCATCGACACCTTCTGCTCCTCCGGTCCCGGCGGCCAGTCCGTCAACACCACCTACTCCGCCGTCCGCATCACCCACATCCCCACCAACACCGTCGTCAGTTGCCAGGATGAAAAATCGCAGATCAAGAATCGCGAGAAGGGAATGCGCGTCCTCCGCTCCCGCCTC